>DAOSDL010000043.1:0-34786 GCA_035362335.1 Bacteroidota bacterium | reverse complement strand
CGCCACGGCGAAGTTCACGGTCGCCACGATGCTCGTCGCCGCCACGGCGAAGCTCACGGTCGCCACGATGCCCGTCGCCGCCACGGCGAAGTTCACGGTCGCCACGATGCTCGTCGCCGCCACGGCGAAGCTCGCGATCGCTGTGGTCATCGCGCTGTGATCGATGTGTTGATCCTTCGTCGCCGCTTTGCTTACGACGGTAGACTTTTCCTCCACCGGGCTTCGAACCCTCATAACGCCAACTATCGGAGCGCGTGCCTTCTGGACGCGAGCCGTCATAACGCTCACCGCCGGGACGGCCGCCACCGGGCCGCTCACCGCCGGGACGACCGCCACCAGGTCGTGATCCTCCGGGCCGACCACCACCAGGGCGCGAGCCACCGGGGCGTCCACCACCGGGACGCGAACCTTCGGAGCGCCACCCATCAGACCGTGAGCCCTCGGGACGCGAGCCACCAGGACGACCACCACCAGGGCGCGAGCCACCGGGGCGTCCACCACCGGGACGCGAACCTTCGGAGCGCCAGCCTTCAGACCGTGAACCCTCGGGGCGCGAGCCACCGGGACGTCCACCACCAGGGCGCGAGCCACCGGGACGTCCACCACCGGGACGCGGACCTTCGGAGCGCCAACCTTCAGACCGTGAGCCTTCGGGGCGCGAGCCACCGGGACGTCCACCACCGGGACGCGGACCTTCGGAGCGCCACCCTTCAGACCGTGAGCCCTCGGGGCGCGAGCCACCGGGACGACCACCGCCGGGGCGGGAACCACCAGGACGCCCGCCGCCGGGACGCGGACCTTCGGAGCGCCACCCTTCGGACCGTGAGCCCTCGGGGCGCGAGCCACCAGGACGGCCACCACCGGGGCGCGAGCCACCGGGGCGCGAGCCACCGGGGCGCGAGCCACCGGGACGCGATCCACCAGCTCGAGCGCCACCTGCACGTGGACCTTCGGAGCGGGCACCGCCGGGACGGGATGTATTTCTGTCATTTCCGCGCGGTTTACCGCGTCGTTTTCCCTTATTGTCTCCACCCTGCTCGGCCATCAGCGCTGCTCCTCGTCCTCATCCGGTGCGTCCTCATCGAAGGGATTTTCCACCTCGATGTCTGCTTCCACGTCTCCATTCGCGAACTCTTCCTCTTCGCGGGCGAAGGGATCGCCGCCGATGTCGGAGTCATCGTCCGCGAACTCGTTCTCGTCATCTTCCTCATCCTCGTCGACACGGTCGAGCGGATTGTCGTCGTTATCGTCTTCCTCTTCGCCGAAGGGGTCGCCCTCTCCGTCGTCGATAGGGCTGTGCGCGTCGTTGCTCGCGCCATTGGCATCGCGCATGAGTTGCTCGTAGAGGCGCAACTCCTCGGGAATTTCATCCAATGCGGATGCATCCGGAGCAGTGTCGATCACAGTATCATCTTCCGCGGCGACGGCAGTCCCAGCCATTTCGGCAGAGCGTTCGCCGTCGAGGGAAGGTTCCTCCGTCTCGCCGGTATCGAGTGTCACGCGCAGACGGGCATTGGCGTCGTCGTCGGTCGGCGTGTCATCGGCATCCGCTGCGTTGTCGTCTTCCGCTGCGCTGTCCGCATCGGCGTTGCTTTCGGCGCCCTTGATGCGCGCTGTGTCGAAGAGGCGCTCGAGTTCTTGCGAGGACATATCCGACAGCTTCATCGCCTGTTCGGGATCCATTTCCTCGATGGGATTGGAGGCAAGATCGTCGTCCGAAGACAGCAGTTCACTGATTTCACGCGGTTTGGGCAAATCGTTGATACTGCTCAGTCCGAAATGTTTCAGGAAGGTCTTGGTGGTGCCGTACAACAGCGGGCGCCCGGGGCTGTCTTCCCGGCCAACGATGGAAATCAGGTTGCGTTCGAGCAGGGATTTCACCACATGGTCGGCGTTGACGCCGCGGATGCCCTCGATGGCCGGCTTGCTGATGGGCTGTTTGAAGGCGATGATGGCGAGCGTCTCGAGGGCGGATTGTGTGAGACGGCGGCGCGAGCGCTCGGCAAAAAGGCGCCCCACCCATGCGCCGTATTCGGCAGTGGTTTGGAACGCGAAGCCCCCCGACACCTCGATGATGCGGAAGGCGCGGCCACTCTCCTCGTAGCGGAGGTTGAGCGTGTCGACGATGCGTTTGACACGCGTGATTGTCAGACGCGGTCGACGGCGCGATGCGCGTCCCGGCTGCTGCCCTTCGTCCTCGTCGGCTTGTTCCGGCGCCAGCAATTCCTTGATCTGTTTGAACGTGAGCGGTTCGTCGGAAGCGAAAATCAATGCCTCGAGAATGCCCTCGAATTCCGCGTCCTGTTCGGGATCGACCGCGTCCTCGGCATCCCCCGCATCGTCGCGCGCTTCGGCCGCGCCGCGCTCATCCGTCTCTGATGACATGACGTTCCCGTCAATGCTGTCGGCCGTACCCTCGGGGGCATCGGGAGTGTCGCTTGTCACCGGCGCGTCGTCCACGGGCTGAGTAGCGTCGGCGTCCGGGGTTGCGGACAGTTCGGGAAGGGATTCCGTGGGTTCGATGTCGTGTTCCGTCTGCTTCATGGCGTGGGATGCTGTTCGTCGTGCTATGCGGGATTCGATGTGTCGGGAATATCCTGGTCGTCGTCGATGAATTCGGTGACCGGGATGTCGCTCGGAGTATCGTGTTCGACAAGGCCGATCACGGGAATGTCCTCGTCGCCGTACTCCACGCGCACAGCAAGGCCCCGCTCATCGGCGAGACTGCCGGCATCGGTGTCGGCGGGAGCGATGGGGGCGTCGAGATCGCCGTGCGGTATGTCGCGTTCGGTGTCGTCGATGGTTTGCTCCAGGGAGTCGCGCGTGGCGGCTTCGCCTGTTTCGCTTTCGACGATGCTGCCGTCGGGCATGCTTTCGTCGGCGCTACGCGGCGTGTCGTGGATTTGCTCGCCGGGGAGGTCGATGGGCACGTCGTCGATGGGAGCATCGAGGTCGAAATCGGGGATAGGCAGATCGCGGCCTTCGGGATGCGCCGAGCCCGTGTGAATTTCCGGTGGAAGTGCGGCCATGGTGTTCGTCTCTGGAGAAGCGGTAATCGTTGCGTCGTGAGCGTGCGGGCGCTCCGGCGTAAGTTTCTCGTCCGCGCGTTGCATGTGCGCGGTGGCGGCTGCGATGTCGTCCGGCGCGTCGGCTTCTTCGATGTCCGTGTTCTCGGTGCGGGGCTCGTCGGGCGCGGCGTCGCCGTCGTTGCGGATGATGTCGAAGTCGTTGAATTGCGCATGAATCACCACGCGCACGCGCTGGGCGCGGATGAGTTCGAGCAAGGCGATGAAGGTCACCACCACTTGCACGCGTTCCGTCATTTCGAGCAGAATTTCGGTGAAATGGAAGCGCGCGCGTTTTCCGAAGCGATCCATGAGCCACACGGCCTGCGCCTCGATGGACCAGGGAATGGCCTGCACCTCGTGCACGGTTTTCACCGGAATGTTGGTGATGGCCTTCTGGAATGCGCGGAGCAGATGGAACATGGTGACATCCTCGAGGATGTCCTCGTCCTCGTTCACCGCTGCCTTGCGCACATCGAACTTGAACAGCGAGCGGAAATAGCGATCGCGCTGATCGAGTTCGAGTTTCTGCAAATCGAAGGCGCTTTCCTTGAAGCGTTTGTATTCGAGCAGGCGCTGGGTGAGTTCGGCGCGGGGATCGATTTCCTCCTCGCCTTCCTCCACCTCGGCGCGCGGCAGCAGCATGCGGGCCTTGACCTGCATGAGTGTGGCCGCCATCACGATAAAATCGCCCGCGAGTTCGAGATCCAGCATCTGCATCACGCGGATGTAGGAAAGGAATTCCTGCGTGATGTAGGCGATGGGAATGTTGTAAATGTCGAGTTCGTCGCGCTTGATGAAGAAGAGCAACAGGTCGAGCGGACCTTCGAAGTCCGGTATTCTGATCTTGAATCCGCTCACGGTCAACCCAGCTTCATTGCCTCGCGCACGGCGCGCATCGTATCCCGCGCCACTTCGCGTGCGCGGCTTTCACCATCGTCGAGAATGTCGAGCACGCGTTGCGGATGGGCTTCGTACTCCTTGCGCCTGGCGATATGCGGCGCGAGAAATGCATCCAGCCGCGCGGCGCAGCGCTTCTTGCAGTCCACACAGCCGAGCGCGCCGGATTCGCAGCCCGAGCGTATTTCAGGCACTTCCTCGGCGTTGAATTTCTCGTGATAGGTGAACACGAGACACACATCGGGCCGGCCGGGATCGTTGCGGCGGATTTTCTGTGTGTCGGTCGGAGCCTTGCGCAATTTTTCCCACACTTCGGCGGGTTCGTCCTGCAGCAGCAGGGTGTTGCCCGCGGATTTGGACATTTTCCTGTCCTTGCCATCCAGGCCCGGCAGCCGCGCGAATTTGGTCAATTTGTGGCTGGGTTCGGGAAAGACCTCGCCGTACTGCGCATTGAAGCGCCGCGCGATTTCGCGTGTGATTTCCACATGCGAAAGCTGATCCTCGCCCACGGGAACGAGATCGGCGCGGTACAGCAGAATGTCGGCCGCTTGCAGCACGGGATAGCCCAGATGGCCGTAGGTGATGTTCTCGATCTCGAGATCACGCACCTGCTCCTTGATGGAAGGATTGCGTTCGAGACGATTCTTGGTGATGAGCATGGAGAACAGCAGATGCAGCTCGGTGTGCTCCTTGACCTGCGACTGGCGGAAGATGGGACTGCGCTGCGGATCGATGCCGGCGGCCAGCCAGTCGATGACCATGTCCACGGTGTCCTGCGCGATGGAAGACGTTTCCAGCGTGGTGGTCAGCACATGGTAATCGGCCACGAGATGGTAGTTGTTGTACAGTTCCTGCAGTTGCACCCAGTTCTCGAGCGCGCCCGCCCAGTGTCCGAGGTGCAGTTTGCCGGTGGGCCGCATGCCGCTGAGTATGGTGTTCCGTCGTGTATGAGTCATGGTCGTCATTCTGGATACCGAATGGTCAGACGATAAAGATACGGAACTATTGACAATGGTCAATGCGGGCCGAGGTTTCGATGCGGAGGGAAGGGGTTGCCCCCTGCGAAGCGCGATGCGGGCACTACTATGCGGAACACGTAGGAAGGACTGTTTTCGTGACCTTCAAGTACCGGGATATGCTCATATCCTTCTCTCAACATTTTCGATGCCGGCTACTCGCATCTCGCAATGATGAACAATACTTCGTCGCATTTTCTGTTTGAAAATACATGACGGCGATTCCACGCACCCACCACCACCCGCCGGGCGCCTTGGTGGAGGGGGCAGGGGGAGGTGGCTCGCGACGGGGTGCGGGCGCGTCAGAGGCGGGTGCGACGGATTTCGTACAGGGCGAGCGCGGCGGCTACGGAGGCGTTGAGCGAGGAGATGCGTCCCCACATGGGAATGCGCAACAGGGCGTCGCAGGTGTCGCGCGTCAGGCGGCGCAGGCCTTTGCCCTCGCTGCCCACCACGAGGCAGAGGGGCCGGTAGCCGTCCAAGGCCAGCAAATCGGTATCGCCGTCCGCGTCGAGACCGGCAATCCAGATGTCCTCGTCCTTCAGGCGCAGCAGGGCTTGATGCAGATTGCCCACGCGCGCGATGGGGAGATGCGCGGTGGCCCCGGCGGAGGTTTTCATCACGGTGTCGGTGATGGGCGAGGAGTCGCGCTGGGGCAGAATCACGCCGTGCGCACCAGCGCATTCGGCCGAGCGCAGGATGGCGCCGAGATTGCGGGGATCGGTCACGCCGTCCACTGCGATGAAGAACGGCGGATCCTGTTCGTGGCGCAAGGCAAGCAACTCGTCGAGCGTGATCAGCAGCGCTTCCTCGATCAGTGCCACGATGCCTTGAGAATCCGTGGTGTTGCCGAGACGGTCGAATTTCTGCCGGGGCAATTCCAGAATCTGTATGCCATGTTCGCGCGCGTGACGGCGCACTTCTTCCACGGCATTGCCGTGTACACCGAAGCGGAGGAAGATTTTCGCGATGGTTTTACCCGCGCGTATGGCTTCGACGATGGGATTTCTTCCGTAAATGTACATGCCTGCTCCGTTGCGGGTGTGTCGCGAACAATAATGTGTCGTCAGGAAATGCCTGCCAGTGCTTCGGCGTCGCGCAGCCGGGGTCCGAGCTGCTCGCGTATCGCGGCGTGTGCGGGCAGCCGCAATTGCGGATCGCGCTCGATGATGTCGAACGCGAGATCGCGCGCGCGCGTGAGTATGTGTCCGTGCTCGAGCAAATTCGCGATACGAAATTCGGGAAAACCGCTTTGCTGTGTGCCCCAGAGGTCGCCCGGTCCGCGAATCAGCATATCCACCTCGGCGATGTGGAAGCCGTCGTTGCTCTCGCGCATGGTATCGAGGCGGCGCCGCAAATCCGACACCTGCCGTTGATCGCCCGCGAATGTGGTGCCCGCGAAATACAGGCGCTTCTCTGTCATGAGAATGCACCACGACTGTTTGTCGCCCCGGCCAACGCGGCCTCGCAACTGATGCAACTGCGCCAGGCCGAAGCGCTCGGCATGCTCGATGAGCATCACCGTGGCATTGGGTACATCCACGCCCACCTCGATCACCGTGGTGGATACCAGCACATCCAGCTCGTGCCGTTTGAAACGTTGCATCACCTCGTCCTTTTCGTCGCCCTTCATTTGCCCGTGCAGCAAACCCACACGCAGCGACGAAAATACCGTCGTCGTCAAGCGCTCGTACTCGATGGTGGCGGCTTTGAGATCCACATGCTCCGATTCGCTCACCAACGGCAATACAATATAGGCCTGACTGCCACGCCGCACCTCGTCAAGAACGAAACTTTCCACCGCCTCGCGATCCTCCTCGAAGCGTATGGCTGTCCGCACGGGTTTGCGATGCGCGGGTAATTCATCGATGACCGAAACGTCGAGATCGCCGTACAGCGTCATCGACAAGGTGCGCGGTATGGGCGTGGCGGTCATCACCAGCACGTCCGGCGTCGCGCCTTTCATCCGCAGCGAAGCGCGCTGCATGACGCCGAAGCGGTGCTGCTCGTCGATAATCACCAGTCCGAGGCGGGGAAAATCCACCTGATCCTGAATCAGCGCATGCGTGCCCACAACAATATCCACGGCGCCACCCGCGATGGCGGCGTGCAATGCGCCGCGTTCCGAAGCCGTCTGCTGTCCGGTGAGCAGCGCGATGCGTACGCGGAGGTCGTTGACCAGCGTGGTAAGTGTGCGGTAATGCTGCTCGGCCAGCACCTCGGTGGGCACCATGAGCGCGCATTGATAGCCGTTGTCCACCGCCAGCAGCGCGGCGAGCAGGGCGACGATGGTTTTGCCCGATCCCACATCGCCTTGCAGCAATCGGTTCATCGGCTGTGCCGCACGCATATCTCCCACGATATCGCGAATCACGCGCCGCTGTGCCGCGGTGAGTTCGAACGGGAGGGATGCGAGCAACTGCCGGGCGGCGGGACTTTCGCCGGTGAAGGCGATACCAGGCAACACGGTGTCCGCGCGGCGGCGTCGCAAGGCCAGGCGCAGGGAAAGCAGGAAAAATTCGTCGAAAATCAACCGTTCGCGCGCGGCTGCAAGGGCTTCGGCCGATGCGGGACGGTGAATATGTTCGAGCGCGTCGCGCAGGCCGGGCAGACGCAGTTCCCGCAACTGCTCGTCGGAAAAATGGTCGCGCACCGCGTCGAGCTGCCTCAACGCATGCTGCATCAGCTTGCGAAAGCCGCCGTGGCGGTTGAGCCCCACCTTCTCCAATGCCGCGCTGGAAGGATACACGGGCACGATGCCGCCGGTGTTGATAAAATCCAGCGACTCCTCGTCCTGCAAGCGATCGATGTCGGGATGCACCATGCTGGCGCGCCGGCCATAGAACTGCACCTCGCCCGAGATGGCGATGGTTTCGCCCACGCGAAAGGCCTCCTGCCAGTACTGCAAGCCCTGGAAAAACACCGCCTCCATGCTGCCCCGGCCATCGCGCAGCGTCACCACCAGCCGCTTGCGCCGTGCGGTGAGCATGGCCGTGTCGGATACCACACCGATCACCGTTACCGTGTCGCCCGCATGGCCATGTATATCGGCGATGCGGACGATGGTGCTGCGATCCAGATAGCGTCGCGGATAATAGTGCAGGAGATCGAACACCGTGTCGATACCATGCTCATGCAACACGCGCGCGCGATGGGAGCCCACGCCAGGAAGCGTGGTGATGGACAGTGTGTGCAGCGCTATATCGTTGGTGGTGGACAGCGTGTGATTCCCCGAATGGTGCGGAGGGAAAACTACGCAGGGCGCTCGGGAGATGCAATGCACGCCGCCGGTGCCATGGCGGGAACAGGTGCCATGGCGGAAACGTTGGGAGGCAACTGCTTCGCAATGGTATATTTCAAGGTTGATTGTGTTGTGCAATTCACATCCGAAGCATTCATGGCAGCAAAAACGACGACGACGGCGGCCACGCGGCCCCGCCCCACTCCCTGGCGAAGCACTTCCACACAGCGCACGGTGGTATCGGCGCTGCTTGCGCTGGCGGCGCTGGCGGCGGGCGCGGCATACTGGCTGCCCATGTCCACGCAGGCGGGCGCAACGGGCTTTCCTTTCGACGAGGCCTGGGTCGTACTCGCCTATGCGCGCACACTGGTCGAACACGGCGTGTACAGCCTGCATGTCGCCGATCCCGCCTCAGCCGGAAGCACGGCGCCGCTGCTGGTGCTGCTGACGGCGCTGCCGGGCTTGCTGTTCGGTGTGACGGCGGATGTTGCCGTGGTGATCGGGATGCTGTCCTTCGCTGCCGCCGCGGTGCTGCTGTTCCGGCTGTGTCTATTGGTGTTCGCGGACGAGCAGCGCATCGCCATCGTGGTGGCGGCGCTGTTTGTGCTGTCGCCGCTTTCGCCCAGTGCCGCGGTGGCGGGCCTGGCCACCATGCCGTATGTGGCGCTGCTGCTGGCATCGATGCTGGCGTATTTCTCGCGCAAGCCGCTGGGATTTTTCATCTTTGCCGGATTGGCGCTGTGGCTGCGCGTGGATGCGCTGGTGTTTTTCCTGGCCGCAGTGCTGCACCTGTTGTACCATCATACGATGATGCGGCGAGACGAGGCCTCCGCGGCGGCTCCGGCATCGCGTCGCGACACGGTGCTTGGTGGCGTGTTGTACGTGCTGTTGCTTGTTGGCTACGTGCTGTTCAATCTCGCCACGGGTGGAAGCATGCTGCCGCATCCCGTGGCAGCCAATCTCGCCTGGTACGCCGGCGCGGAGAGCGCCTATGTGGCGGATGTGTGGCGCTTCTTCATTTCCTCCATGCACGCGGTGCTGCTGCTGTTCGCCGTGTATGGCTTGGCATTGCTCGTGCCGGCGGTGCGGCGGCGGCGGCCCGCGCCGCTGTTGATGGCCGCGGCGTACATGCTGGGGGCGATTCTCGCCTACGGCGTGCTGTTTCCCTTTCTCCGCAGCATGCATACGCTGTACCCTTTGCTGCCATTTTTCCTCATGCTGGCGGTATGGGGACTACACAGCGCCTGGCGCTCGTTGAGCTGGCTGCTGTCGGTGACGCCCATCCGCGTCCTGCTGGGTATCGCGGCAGTGTTGGTGCTGGGCGGAGCGGTGGTAATGGCGGTGGTGGATTGGGGTCCGATGCGTGCGGCGCATTTGCGCATGGTGCGCGACAGCAACGACCGCACGGTGGCGGCGGCGCAGTGGATAGCGGCGAACACTCCCGTGGATGCGCGCATCGCGACGCATTTCCCCGGCGCGGTGGGCTTTTTCGGGCAGCGCTCGGTGGTGGACATGACGGGTTCGGTATCGCCGGCGGTGATTCCCGCCATAGGCAATCTCACAGCACTGGTGGGGGTGTTGAAGCAAACGCAGGTGACGTACATCGCCACGCAGCGCGACCGCTTTGAAGTGGTGAACGTCTCCGCCGGTTGGCGCAGCGACCCCAATGCACCGCAGGTGACGGAAGTGTTTCCTTTCACTGAACGCAAAACGCACATCATGTCGCAGCGGGCGAGCGCATTGAACATGCAGGCGGCCGCGCTGATGGGACAGCGGCGCTTCCGCGAGGCATATCAGACTCTGGAGCAATCGTTCAAAGAGGATCCGGTATCCTCACGCACCAACACGCTGCTGGGTCTGTCCCTGCTGGAGATGGGAGACACGTCGCGTGCAGTGGAATTCTTGCAGCAGGCGTTGAACTTCGATCCGGACTACGCACCCGCCATGGTGCCCTTGGGTGATGTGTACGCCGCGCAGGGCAACATGTGGGGCGCGTTGCCCCTGTTGCAGCGCGCGCACGAGGGCAATCCGCTCTCCGCGCGGGCGCGCATGTCGTATCGCAATGCGCTGAAGAAGCATCGCGAGGATTCGCTGCGCGCGCGGGGCATTCAGACCTTGACCATCACGCGCTGAGGCATGATGCGCGCGCCGCTGTTGATCGCGCTGATGCTCTGTGCCGTTCCATTGCGAGCCGGCGGTGGCGAGGCGTTGCCGCGCGACAGGGAAGTGCGCGCGGTGTGGCTTACCACACTGTTGGGATTGGATTGGCCGGCGTCGTCGCTCCGGGGAAATGTGGCCGCGCAGCAGCAGGCGTTGCGGGACATTCTGGACGATATGCGGAAACGCCATTACAACGTGGTGCTTTTCCAGGTGCGTTCACGCGGCAATGCGATGTATCGCTCGGCTATCGAGCCCTGGGCGTCGGAGCTGACAGGGGAATTGGGACGCGATCCGGGCTGGGATCCACTGGATTTCGCCATTCGAGAGGCGCATGCACGTGGTATGGAGTTGCACGCCTGGTTCAATGTATTTCGCGTGTGGAGTGCGGGCATGCCGCCGCGTTCCACACCGGCGCATCTCGCTCACGCGCATCCGGACTGGGTGAAAAGGCATGGCGACGATCTCTGGTTGGATCCGGGCATACCCGAAGCGCGCGAGTACACCTTGCGCGTGATGGAGGACCTGGTGCGCCGCTACGATGTGGATGGTATCCACTTTGACTATTGCCGCTATCCCGAGCGGGACTTCGCCGATGAGGAAACCTGGAAGCGTCACGGCACGGGCGCGCGCGATGACTGGCGCCGCGGCAACGTGAATGCACTGGTACGCGACGCGTACCAGCGGCTGGGGATGCTTCGACCGGGCATTATCGTGGGTTCGGCGCCGATCGGCATTTACACCAGTTTGCCGGGCGCGCGCGGTTGGGAGGGGCGCAACGCCATTTTCCAGGATTCCCGCGCATGGCTCGCGGGCGGCTATCACGACTATGTGACGCCGCAGATCTATTGGGGTCTGCCATCGCGCGGCAGTCGTATTGATTTTGCAGCACTGGTGCGCGACTGGGTGCGCGGTGCGTCCGGACGCCAGGTGGTGGCCGGTGTGGCCGCATACAAGGAGGATATTCAGCCCTGGTTGCACGAGCATATCGATGTGCTGCGCAATGCGGGTGCGCACGGTGTGGCGTTTTTCCGTTACGCGCATGTGCGCGGCAATGATATGAACGGCCGTTTCGCCTCGCATCGCCTGCCGCCTCCATTGCCGTGGAAAGACAACGTGGCGCCGAATCCGCCGCGCGCGGTGCGGATTGTCGCGACCGAAGGCCTGACACGGATCGGTTGGGACGCGCCGCTGCCCGCAAGCGATGGTGAGGCTGTGCGCTTCTATGCCGTGTACGGCCGCGCCACCGAGGATCAGGCGCCTGCTTTGCTCGCCGTGCTTCCTGGCGACAGTACCGCAGCCACACTGAACGGTGTGTGGAGGGACGTGCGGGTGACGGCACTGGATCGTGCGCGCAACGAGAGCGAGCCCGCGGGCGAAGGGGTTGCAGCTCTCGCCGAACAGCGGGAAGGAATGGAACGTGATGCCTCTCATGGCCCGATGCAGTTGCCCGGTATGTCGGAGATTATTGTCCTGAACGACGAAGTGCTGCTGGTGGCCGTGCATCTGCCATTCACCACGCATGTGCGTCTGCGGCTGTTTTCGGAGCATGGCAGCGAATGCGGTGTGCTGCTGGACGAACAGCGGGGCGCAGGTGTGCATGTGATCGGCATCGAACGCGCCCGCATGGATGTGGACGCCGATCTCTGCGTGTTTGAAACCGACGCCCGCCGCCAGATCGCCGTCGTGCCGGGGCGGAGCGGGGAGTGAACGATCGCGCGCCGCACGACGTCGGGGTGTACGCGTCGCGAACGGCGTGCCGCTGGAATTCTCCGCGGTACCGGAAATCCCGGAGACAGCGGAAATCCCGCCTGCGCGCTCGTCAAACATCGCCGAAAAGTGTAATTTCCCAGCGTGATTCCGAGAACGCACAGTGAAAAAGTCCTGCTCGCCGCACTCTCCGCGTTGCAACCGACCGCGGAGGTGCTGGCACGTTGTGACGATGCGAGGCAATGCATCGCACTGTATCGCGGTTTGCTCCTGCGTGCCGCGCAGGCTATCGAGCAAGGTGCCGCGCTGTTCGCGGGCATGCTCGACGAGGAACTCCGGCACGTCCCCGATCCGGGACGCGTACTGCGGCATCTCGATCGCGTGATCGAGGCCAGTTTCAGCCCGGCCTCGCTGCTGGCGGATGTGCTGCGCGATCCCGCGATGCTGCGCGGCATGTCGCGGCTGCTCGGCGCATCGGAATGGATCACCGACGCGCTGGTGCGCGACAGCGGCCTGTTGCGCTGGCTTCTGGATCCGCGCGAACATTCCGACGAGCGCGCGGCCGCCGCGCTCGATGCGGATGCGCGCGGTATGTTGCAACGGTTCGGCGGACATGAGCGGCGCATGCAAGCCCTGCGCCGATTCCAGCGGCGCGCGCTGTTGCGCATCGCCACGGGAGATGTGCTCGGCGTTCGCGACCTGCCCTCGGTGTTGCGCGAGCTGAGCGCGCTCGCGGATGTGCTCTGCGCCATCGTCTGGGAAGAAGCGCTCGTGCACGCCCACGCGCGGCATCGTATCGACCATTCCATTCCCGCCGTCATCATCGCTCTGGGAAAACTGGGTGGTCGTGAACTGAACTACAGCTCGGACATCGATCTGATGGTGCTGTACGACGGCGATCATGCCGCCTGCGCGGCCGACAGCGCTCAGCAGCTTATGAGTACCGCGGTGTCGGAGTTCGTGCGCATCATGAGTGCGGGCGGTGCGGAAGGTGCGATGTATCGCGTGGATTTGCGCCTGCGTCCCGACGGACGTGCGGGCGCACTGGCCATGCCTCTGTCGGCCATGCTCGCGTACTACGAATCCCGAGGAGCCGATTGGGAGCGTCAGATGTTGCTGCGTGCGCGGGTGTGCGCCGGCGATGCGCGGCTTGGCGCGACGGCACTGCACAGTCTCCTGCCCTTCATATTCCCGCGAAGCATGCGTCGCTTGCCCGGGGATATCGTGCGCGATATCCGTGATCGCCTTGCCGAGCGCTGGAGTGATGAGAGAAACGTGAAGCATATGCGGGGAGGGATTCGCCATATCGAATTCGCAGTGCAGGCCTTGCAGCTCATTCACGCCACCGAACACGAGCGGCTGCGATCAGCGTCCACCCTGCGCACGCTCGACGCGCTGACGGATGCGGACATTCTCGCACCCGAGCAACGCGCGAGACTGCGCCACGCCTATCTGTTTTTCCGGCGTATCGAACATCTCGTCCAGATCGACCAGTTCAAACAGACCCACCGACTTCCCGAGCAGGAGGCGGCGCGCGCGCGCATGGCCTGGTTGCTGGGTTTCGACGAACGCGTGGCATTCGAAGAGCGGCTGGCGGCGCTTCGCGCCGAAGTGGCGAGTAGCTGCGACGAGATTCTCGACCATGGCCACGAAGTTCACGGAAGCGCGGCGCTGTGTTACGACGGCTTCGAAGACGCGGGCGCGGCGCGGGACATCGTGCGCGATCTCGTTGAAGGACGCGCCACACGCAGCCGCGACGCTTCACATCGCCGACGGCTGGAGGTCGTGCGGCGACAACTGATCGAGGAGGTGTTGGACGAACCATTGCCTCTGCACTGCCTGCGCGCGCTCGAACACTTCCTCCACCGGGCCGATGCCACTGGAGCAATAATCGCGCTGCTGGAGCATGCGGAGGTACGGCGCATGCTGCTGCGTCTTGCGAGTCTGGCTCCCGCCCAACTCCGTAATCTCGAGCAGGATCCCCTCGCGCTGGAACTTCTGCTTACGGGTTGGGACGAGCGTTTGCCGGATGCGACGCTGCGTCGCGTGAGCGAGACGGCGGCACTCGCGTCGTACCTTTCGGGTGCGGGCACGCTGGCGCAATGCTGCGAGGAATTCACCCGGGTGGCGGAGCTGATACTCCGTCGCGGCATGCCCACCGATGTGCCGATGGTCGTCGTGGCGTTGGGAAAATTCGGCGGTCGCGAGCTGATTCCCGGATCGGACCTGGACGTCCTGTTCATCCATGACGATGGCATTCGCGATGACGCGCCGCAGCGTGCGGCCGCCGACATCATCGCCCGCATGCAGGGCACGGTGCTGCAGCCGCTGTACGTTGTGGATGCGCGCTTGCGGCCGGAGGGTCGCAGCGCACCGCTGTCGGTATCACTGAGCGCGTGGCGCGACTATCTCGAGCGCCGGGCGTCGCTGTGGGAGAAGCAGTCGCTGCTGCGCGCGCGCGTGGCCGCGGGCGACGCGGCGTTGGGGGAGGCCGTGGAGTCGTGCATCGATGCGTTGCATGCGAACATGGAATTCGGCGATGAACAGCGGAAGGCGATTTTCCGCATGCGCGTGAGCATGGAGCCGGAGAATCGCTTCCGTCGCAACGATTTCATTGACATAAAAAAATCCGCGGGCGGGCTGGTGGATGCGGAGTTCGCCGTGCAGGTAGCCCAGCTCGCATCGGGCAAAGGGCGCGCCTACCGTGTCGAAGATGAAGCCGATGAAGCGGTGGCGCGAAGGTTGCGCGACATGATCGCCGGGCACGGCTGGTTGCGCGTCCTGCAACTGCGCTTGCGTGTGCTGCTTGAAACACCGTCCGATCTGTTCCCGCGAGAGGAGGACAAGCGCAGTGTGCTCGCGCGCAGCCTGGGCCTGCCACATGGCGATGCACTGCTCGAGCAAGTGCGTGCGCGCATGGCGGAGATGAGGCGGGCGATGCTGGAGGTGCTTGGGTAAAGAGAGTGTCCGAAATCCTGGAAGTTGGTCGTGGCCGGTGCGTGTGTCCGGCAGCCCCGTTTCACATTGCGACTCAGTTTCAAAACCACAGAATCTGCGCCAAGAGTGCACTGCATCATCCCGGGCTGCGATGCGTGCAAGTGCGCACAACCGGCGCCCCCGCTTTACTCTTTACTCCTCACTCCTTACCATAGCAAGCGGATTCCTTCATACTCTGGGATAAGCAAACATTGACATCGAAACCACAGATATGCGCTACAAACTGACTATCGAATACGACGGATCGGCCTTTGTGGGCTGGCAAGTGCAGAACAACGGGCGCT
The DNA here is from genome assembly GCA_035362335.1 of Bacteroidota bacterium. Taxonomy (GTDB): domain Bacteria; phylum Bacteroidota; class Ignavibacteria; order SZUA-365; family SZUA-365; genus JAOSJT01. Next base: position 19,416 of record DAOSDL010000043.1, on the reverse strand, counting down.
CGGTGCAAGGCGTGCTCGAAGACGCGGTGGAGAGCGTGTGCGGCGTATCGGCGCGTGTACATGGAGCGGGACGCACCGATACAGGTGTACATGCTTCGGGACAGGTGGCGCATGTGGATCTCGCGAGCGCGTTGCCCCCTTCCACTTTGCTGCGCGCATTGAACGCGCGGCTGCCGGAGGATGTGGCGCTGCACGCCGTGGAGGAAGTGGAGCAGGATTTCCATGCGCGCTTTTCGGCGTCATCGCGCATGTACCGGTACACCATCGCGCATCATCGCTGCGCTTTGCTGCGCAGCACACGCTGGATGCTGTACGGCAACGTGGATCATGCTGCCATTGCCCAGGCGGTGCGGGTACTGAACGGCGCGCACGACTTCACGGGTTTTTCCAAATTTTCTCCGGAACTCGAGCACGCCTGGTGTTATGTGTTCGACGCGCGATGGGAGAGCGACGGCGCGACAAGTGTGTTCACCATTCGGGCCAACCGCTTTCTGCATGGCATGGTGCGCGCATTGGTCGGAGGTCTGGTGGCTGTGGGGCGTGGGAAAAGCTCGCCAGCGGATTTCGAACAGATTCTCAACGCGCGGGACAGAGCACGCACACCGATGCTCGCTCCGCCGCAGGGATTGGTGCTCACCGCCGTGGCCTACGATGCGGGCGAGCGGGCGCTGGTGCGCGAGCAGATGCGTATCCTCGGGGCGAGCGCGGACGAATAGCCCGAGCTGCCTCCACTGATCGCGGCCTGTGGACATACGCTCGGTGAGAACCCGGGCGAAGCTGTGGAGACTCGCGGCTCATCGAAGAGGGGAGTGGGGGAACTTCACTGTGCCGCGCGGATGTTGTGCTGGCCTGTCCACAACATTTTCTCCGGCGCTGCGGCGCCGTCATTCCCGAAAGGAGAGCATTCATGACCATCGGCATATTCGGTACCGGTATGGTTGCGCAGGCGCTGGCAGCTTCGCTGCTGGCCAGAGGCAACGCCGTCCTGATCGGCACGCGCGATCCTGGCGCAACCCTTTCGCGCACGGAACCGGGCGCATTCGGCAATCCACCATTTTCCGCATGGCTGAAGGAGCACCCCGGCACGATACTCGGCAGCTATGCCGAGGTGGCGCGCGGCGCTGAAATCCTGATCAACGCCACGTCCGGTGCCGGTTCGTTGCCAGCGCTCGAAAGTGCTGGCGCGTCGAATCTGGATGGGAAAATCCTGATCGACATCTCGAATCCCCTGGATTTTTCCCAAGGGTTCCCGCCTTCGCTCACCGTATGCAACACCGATTCGTTGGGCGAGCAGATACAGCGTGCCTTTCCCGCCCTCCACGTGGTGAAGACGCTCAACACGCTGACTGCACCGCTGATGGTGAATCCGGCGCTGCTGCCGTCGGACCATGTCATTTTTCTCAACGGCAACGATGCGGAAGCGAAGGCCCGCGTGACAACGCTGCTCGGCGAGTGGTTTGGTTGGAAGTCTTCGAACGTCATTGACATGGGTGATATCACCACAGCCCGCGGCACCGAAATGCTGCTGCCGCTGTGGGTGCGCCTCTTCGGCACCTTCGGGACGCCGATGTTCAATTTCAATATCGTCCGCGGGTAGCGACGACGCGGGGGGATCACCTCCGCGTTACATGTCCAAAACCACAGTCTTTCATGTTCATTCGTCACACCCGGGAGAATGAAAATGGTGCAGGTGCCTTGATTACTGTCGGAGCGGATCAACAGAATTTCAAAACCACAGATTGCACAGATTTCACACAGATTATCACAGATTAATGCTGGAAATGTGTGAACGGCCATAAGAATCGGCGTAATCCGTGGTTGACGGAGTCGCTGTGCGGTTTCCGCTGACTTCAATCCCACCCGTAATACCGCCACACGTGCATGATGTGGCCGCCGATGCGGTCGTGGTAGTTGAAGTTCGCGTCGGGCCCGGCGTCGAGCGGCCAATGCGCCACGAGGCCGTCGGGAGTGGCTTCGCCACGCGTGTAGGCCGCGACGGCGGAATCGGAAATGCGCTTGTTGAAAACGCGGAAATCGGTGAACGTTTTCCGCGTACGCAGCTGTGGAACGCAGCGATCGTAATATTTCGGACCGAAGTTGTTGTATTTATCGTTGTGAATGCCCAACTGCAAGCCCTCGTAGCGGTAGCCGGGACCTCGGGCGAATTCGGCATGCCAGAGCGTGGACACCTTCCTGCCGTTGGTGAACAATTCGGTATGCTGCCCGCGGTCCACGCGCAACACCACGCTGTTCCATCCCCGCACGCTGCCGTTGCGGACGCTGGCAAGACCGGAAACGTACCAGCTTTCGGAGAACAGAGCGATGCCGGCTTCCTGATTCATCACGAGCAGAACGGGAACATCCACGCCGCCATGGTTGAAGTAACGCAACGCGTAACTGCGTTCGAGTGAGGCCCGTATCGGATCGCTGCCGCATTGCATCCACAGGCCGGCGGGGGTGCGGACGGCGGACGAGGCGCCCGGACCCTTCACCACCCCCACTTTGCGATGCGCCGCGCGCAAGGGAACGCTGGAGCGTATGTACGCGGGGCGTCCCTTCAGCACGCCGTCCTGCGAGCGCTCGTTCGCGTTGTGTGCCTGCACTTCGGCGGCACGTTCGGCCCTCGGCGGGGAGATGCGGCGGCGCGTCTCCCCGCCGTGGTGTTTTTAGAATGAGCAAATGTAACGCCGCAATGCGTCGGGGCAGACAGATACGCAAACGCGTGCTGCGGAAACGTCGGGAAGTAATCGCTAAACAATTCGCGAGATGGCATTTGGCTTTCGCACTTTTCACCACTCACGATAAGTGACGGCAATGTTCGAGGTACGTTTACAAAGGATCACTGATGAACGAAATGAAACAGTGATTCGGAGGATCTAACGTCAAACACATTCGGAGTTGCCATGCATTATGAATATCGTATGCTGCAGGTGCCACCAACAATTTCCATTAAAATGAAGGAAGCGAAGGGACAGGAAGCGGCAGTGTATTTGCAGACGATTGTCAGGGAGAACGCGCAGGATGGGTGGGAATTTTTTCGCGTCGACACAATTGGCGTGCAGGTGAAACCCGGTTGTCTGGGAAGTATGTTCGGTGCCTCGACAGCCACAGTCACAAGCTATGTCATCACTTTTCGACGTGCGCTAAATCAGGCAGTACTGTCCACAGAAGTCGCCACGTCGTCCACTACGCCGCCACCGATTCCTTGATGCAAGGGAAGCAGTGGTCTGATATAGAACACAATTGACACGCACAACATATTGAATGCTGGAGGCGCGCTGATGCACTATCACTACTCCGATGGAGTTACGCAATTCGGAATTATGTCCGATGACGATATCATAACTCGAGTCGTATGCCACCCAATTGAGAAGCATCTGGTGTGGACCGAGGGTTGGCCGAGCTGGCGAGATGCCCGAATGGTACTTCCCATCAGTAGTGACCGTCTGGCGGTGCATTACTCGGATGGACACACCAATCACGGCCCGATGTCACTGAGGGAAATTGAATCTCGCGTTCATCAGGATGTCAATTCCATCCACCTCGTGTGGTTGGAGGGCTGGCCGCAGTGGAAAACGGTTACAGAAGCATTCCCGTACATGTTGGACCTATCCGCTCCAAATAGCAACTCCACCCTCGTTCAGTCTGTGTCGACTCCGTCTTCGATGAAATCCGATGCACGGTTGGATGCGCCAAAGCCCCCGAACGCAGACAACGCGTCGGCAGCATCGCATAAGGAGCACGAGCGCTCCGAGGCCCGATCTGCATCTCTTTCACGTCCCAATCGCCGGTACATCATGGCGGGATTGGGCGCTCTGACTGCGGTGGCGATTTTCATCGCGATTTTTCTCATGAATGGTTCGGAGAACGACTACTCGGGCAACTTCGAGTTTAGAGGATCCGACGCGCTTGCCTTCATCTCGATAGTACGTGTTGATGATTCCCGCTACCGCGTCACTGGAGAGGCGGCGACGGGATTGCGGGATGAGGATGGCCCGTACAAAGGTTCCCTCGACATGGAGGTGGTGCTGAAGGATGGTGTACTCCATGGCACTGATGATTTCGATTACCAAATATCGATTCGCGGGATTGAAAACGGAATCGAAGTCATAGAGAGAGGAAGCAATAAGAACTTCGACTATCTTGTCGACTTCAGCCATGTCTATACCCGCACAGGCAATGCAGCATTGCGTGATGAGATTGCGGAAATCAGCGTGTCCTCGGATGTGGAACTATATGAGCAGGATGGCAGTGAGCAGTATGTCATCGAGGTGGAGCCGTCGCTGGAGATAGATGGAGAAACTCTTGGATTGATGGGTCGCTGGACTGCGAGCAGCGTATTGGACGAAAACGAAGAGAGCTACGGCGCCCGTCATCTCAATGATATGAACGCCCGAACTGTGTGGGCTGAAAATTCGATCGGCCTCGGTGTCGGAGAATCGCTTGAGTTCACTCCCGAAGAAAGTGGAGTGATCGAGTGTTGGGGATTGGCAATACTCAACGGACATTGCAAAACCACTGCTCTATGGGAAGCAAATGCTCGTGCTCAACGTATTCGTATTCAATCCGGCGGGAGCATTTGGGAAGTCGACCTGCTCGATACGCCGAATTGGCAATATATCCGATTGCCCGGCTTTGAAGCGAGTGGAAGCGTCAGAGTGGAGATATTATCGGTTATTCCAGGTTCGAAATATGAGGACTTGACCCTCGCCGAACTTGATATCATTCAAGAAGTTCAAAGCGCGTGGTAACGCGAATACTGCACATGGAAGTGACAATTTCACAACGGAGGGCAGCATGAAATTTCGATTTGCGGATTTATTCAGCTTCGAGCGCTTTCTCACACCAGTTCTGATCCGGGTCATCTTTATCTTGTATCTTGTCGGTGGAGCAATCGGTATGATTGTCAGCATCGTCCAGTCCGCCTCGATGTACGGCGAATTCTGGGTGGACCAGCAATCGTTGACCATGCAGATTATTTTCAGCATCGTGCTGTATTTGATTGGAATACTCATCGTTCGTCTCATCCTCGAGGCCATAGTCGTGGTGTTTGCCATCTACAACAATCTTCACGCCATGAAGGACACGTTGTCTGACTCGACAATGTCGGGCACGGAGTATGCGAAATCAGAGGTGCACCATGGCTAGTTTTCTGGATTGGAAATTCGAAAAGCAATTAACCCCGGTATTGATGACTCTTGTAAACGGGCTTGTCATCATACTTACAATACTTGCCGGCGTTATATCCATTGGAGCGGGTGTGTTTTTCCTCCTTCGTGGAGGCGAGGTCGGCGGATTGTTTATCGTCGGCGGGTTGCTCGGGATGCTTGCCGTCATTCTTGTTTCGCGGTTGATCCACGAGGTTGCCATTGTCACGTTTCGTATCGCCGCTGTTTCGAAGGAAGTGCGGATCCTGCTGTCACAACATGCCCGAGTGCCGGCACGGCCAAGTGTCCCACAGCGGCCGGGAGGTGTCTCCTCCTCGGCACCGCCACCGCTGCCGCGAATGTGATGACAAACGCGAAAGTATTCAATGCACATGGAGTAAGCAGGAACAACACGATGTGTCGATCATTGATAACGTGTTTCACACTATTCTTGCTCATCATTCCGGCATGGTCATCGTACAGCCAGCCATCCGTGAAGGAGAAAACATTCTCCGGCGGCTGGTTCAACATACGGTATCCGGCGAACTTCACGGTGAGAATTTCGCAGCGGAGCGCTTCGGCTGGAGATAATGGAGCGGAGAGTGTGTTTTTCAGATCACCGGGAAACGAGGTGGAATTCTATGTGTTCGCACCGCAGTGGAGTGGGGAAGCGCATGACATTGCGCTTGATCCGGTCGCGGAAACGATGGGCGACAAATCCACCTCCAAGAAAGGAGACGAAACCATCACGCTATGGACCATACAGGCAAAGGATGGTTCGTATAGCCGATCATACAGGGAAATCCGTACCGAAAACACGCGTACGATCTTAGGTATTCGCTACCGTGACAAGCAGGCCTATAGTAAGTACAAGAAGCAGTATGTTCGATTCAGGGGTTCGTTGAAACAGTTTGCAGATTGACCGCATGCGCGGCGCTTTCAATCCCACCCGTAATACCGCCACACGTGCATGATGTGGCCGCCGATGCGGTCGTGGTAGTTGAAGTTCGCGTCGGGCCCGGCGTCGAGCGGCCAATGCGCCACGAGGCCGTCGGGAGTGGCTTCGCCACGCGTGTAGGCCGCGACGGCGGAATCGGAAATGCGCTTGTTGAAAACGCGGAAATCGGTGAACGTTTTCCGCGTACGCAGCTGTGGAACGCAGCGATCGTAATATTTCGGACCGAAGTTGTTGTATTTATCGTTGTGAATGCCCAACTGCAAGCCCTCGTAGCGGTAGCCGGGACCTCGGGCGAATTCGGCATGCCAGAGCGTGGACACCTTCCTGCCGTTGGTGAACAATTCGGTATGCTGCCCGCGGTCCACGCGCAACACCACGCTGTTCCATCCCCGCACGCTGCCGTTGCGGACGCTGGCAAGACCGGAAACGTACCAGCTTTCGGAGAACAGAGCGATGCCGGCTTCCTGATTCATCACGAGCAGAACGGGAACATCCACGCCGCCATGGTTGAAGTAACGCAACGCGTAACTGCGTTCGAGTGAGGCCCGTATCGGATCGCTGCCGCATTGCATCCACAGGCCGGCGGGGGTGCGGACGGCGGACGAGGCGCCCGGACCCTTCACCACCCCCACTTTGCGATGCGCCGCGCGCAAGGGAACGCTGGAGCGTATGTACGCGGGGCGTCCCTTCAGCACGCCGTCCTGCGAGCGCTCGTTCGCGTTGTGTGCCTGCACTTCGGCGGGGATGTCGAAATCCCAGTACCCTGCAAGGCCGGGCGTCAGGCCATGCACACGGCGGTGCATGCGCAGCCGTATGCTGTCCGCCGGCAGTAACGTCTTCCAGACACGGAGTTCATCCATGGCGCCGGTGAGGTAGCCCCTCTCGGCTTCGCCATTGTTGAATGCACCGATGGATACGTGCGGCTTGCTCGCCGCTTCGATAAGAAACTCCTCCCGCTTGTCCAGCACGATTTCGCCATCGAAGAGCACGAGAATGCGACCTTGCGGCTGCGACCATCCCACGGCGAGGTGATGCCAGAGCCCGTCTCCGGTGGGGTGCGTTGTGCCGAAGGGGACATGGCTGGTGTTGTTGCCGATGTTCACTTCGATGCTGTGCTCGTACCAACGCAGGCCCATGTTGGCTATCGCCGGCCCCTGCGGGATGTTGCGCGAGTTGGACATGATACTGACGTCCGACGCGTCCACACGCAGCCACATCTCCATCGTCCCTTCCTCGCGCGCGAAGGCGGCCGCCTGCTCGCCGAAAAAGAGGCAGTCGTCCACACCATCGAATTGCAGCGCGTAGCCGGCGGGCAGTGGCGGACCCGCCCTGCCGACCAACGCAAGCCGTGCGAGCACGCTGCCGCTTTCCGGATCGCGCAGCGTGAATGTGGCCCTGTTGCCCGCGCTGGCACGTGTCGGCACGTATTTGATCATCACACGCAGTGAATCGGTGGGCGTGATTTCCTGCGTGCCTCCATGCCAGCTGATGAACCACTGGTCCCTGTCGGGTCCCTCGATGGCCAGGCGCACGGACATGCGCTGCGGTGTCATGTTCCAGAGGTAGACGTTGCGGGTGATGTCGGCCCCCACTTCCATGTCGCCGAAATCCAACAGCGGCCGCACTTCGCGGTCGTTGTCGCGGAAGCGCCAGCCGTCCGCGCGACGGGGATTATACACGAGGGCATTTTCACCCACGGGATACTTCATGGTGTATTCAAGATCGGGATAGCGGTAATTCGCCTTCCACCAGAAATACGCGCCGATTGCCGCCAGCAGCAGTACCGCCGCCAGCAGCAACACGGTTTGATGCTTCCGCAGAAATTCCACCACACGATCGTAGGACGAACGATTGCTGCTGTGAATGATCGCCGGCGCATGCACGCAATCCTCCAGCGAAGTCACGCCCTGAATGTCGAGTGCGCGGTCGGGGTAGCGCCCCCGCAGCCGCAACACCAGCGCCTGCGCTTCCTCGCGATGCGCGGCGGGCAGGACCAACGTGTCCGCGGAACTGAAGAAGGCGGTGCGCACCTTGGGCGCGACGCTGTCCGCAGGCAAGGGCATCACCGCGCCGTACTCGTCGAGTCCACCGGTGCAGACGAGCTGCGGACGAAGCGTCCAGCGCAGAGGCCCGTTCATATCTTCCTGCATGCGCACGGCAAGCGCGAGAGCGGTGGCGAGTCCCATCGATGCGCCGCTGTACACCGCGTCGTGTTCGTGAAAGCCCACAATCCATTCACGCTCGACGGCACGCCGCTGCATGTGCCGACCCACCACGGCGGCGGCCGCATCGGCCGCGAGACCGAGCTGCGCGATGGTTTCGGTGTTCTCCTCGTCCAGCGTGTTGACAAAATGCATGCGACGCCCACCGGTGGTCCCGGATCGCAATTCGAGGCGCAACACCATGCCGAGATGGCGTGCGTGGCGCTGCCGCGTGTCGAGGAGAATCACACCGGGATGCGCGCCGTCCAGGCGGGCATGTTCCCACTGTTCCAATGCGCGCTGAAGAAAGGGGGGAAGAGGAGCCATGGCGGACACAGCATCGCAGTACGTGCGGAAGGGGTCGCGTCCGACGGTGGCGGCGCTGTGAATGCCGAGCCACGCGCTTTCGGGAAGCAGGGCCCGGGGCGATGCATGGGTGTGCAGGACTTCGTCGATTTCTCTGAACGCGCGTTGGCCGGCGAGCGTCAGGCACCATTTCTCCAATGCTGTGTCGATGGTCGCTCCAACGTCCGCCGTCTCGGCAGCCCAGTCGCTGTCACGCAATACACCCAAGGTATGCACCGTGATGCGCCAATCGTCGGGATCGGTCCAGCATACGTACTCGTGCCGCACACAGGTGGAAAGCGTGGAGTAAAAACCGCGCAGGTAGGAGTCGGTCCAGAGGACAGGCAACTCCTTGATGCGGCGCAGGAAATCCGTCAGCAGGGAAAAGCGTCGCGGGGGCGAGATGCCCCGTGCAAGTTGCCGCTGGACTTCGCGGGCGGCGAGATCGAGTTCGAGTGGAGAACGCGGAACGGATTGCCCTTCACTGCCGTCGTCCATGCTCAATCCTGCGACAGTTCTTCCAGCGTCACATGCATGGGTTCGATGGCTGTCGCGCAGTCTCCGATCACGAAGCGCCCGCGTTTATCGGGCACATAGGTGCGATGGAGTTCCGCGATGTGCAGGCGCAGTCGAGCGAGGCGTTCGGGCGCACAGATCAGATATCCGACGAGACGTTCGTCCTCTTCGAACACGCGCAGCAACACGTTGCCGCTGTCGAGATACCAGGTGCGCCGCAGCAGAGGTCCGTCATCCACTACCTCCTCTTCGCTTTGAGCGGCCAGGCGCAGCGGTTCATGATCGTTGTGCGTCGTTGCGCTTTCTTGAGGCGGGGCGTGCTCGAAGCGCTCGAGATCGAGCAGCGCCTCGTATTGCTCGCGGCAAAAAGCGCAACGGTCGAGATGCGGATGTGTCCGCCGCGCGGTGACGAGCGAAAGCAAGGTGAGATCGGAAAGATGGGCGTTGTTCATTGCGGTGCCGTGTCGCGAATGTGAGGAATGCGATCCACCGCGTCCTCGGATAATTGCAGCCGTTCGCGCGCAGTGGCGAAAACGCCGCGCAACATGTACTCGTAGGTGTTGCGGTAACGGGAGCGATATTCGGGGTGGGTGAGCCCCGGCAGCGTCCGCCGAAGGCAAGCGTAATGCGTGGAATCCTCGTTGCGCGCCAGGCCGCGGATATAGCCCTCGGCGGCGGCCAGCATGGCGGCGGCCTCATGGTCGTCGATCTTGCCCTTGTCCACATAGGATGCGTACAGCCAGGGACGCATCGCCTGCAAGGCCTCGAGCGCCGTGCTTTCGAGCAGCGACAGATCAGGCGACAGTGCGTCGTCCTGCGCGTCGGGAGTGGCGGCTTCCTGATCGGCCTGCAACAATTCCAGCGTCAGCTCAAGTACGTCCTCTTCCGCGACCGCCTGGCGGAGGTCCGGAAACTCGCGGAGGCGCTGGAGCAGGGTCAATGCCACAGTGGGCGCGGGTTGCACCGAAAGCACCGGACCGCGCAGCAGCGATCGGAGCAACTCGACTGGTGCCGCCGGCAGTTCGAGCATGGCATCGCCGTCCACCGTCGCATACCAGTATCCCGAAACGCTGTCGATGCGGCGCAACAGTTGCCGGGTTTGCGCTGCGCGGCGCAACGAACGCAGCAGCCGCGCACGCACAGGCTGCATGTCCATGAACACCCGCGCCAGATTGAAGCGCACCGTGCGCAGCACCACGGCCTTGAAGGCGCATTCCAGCGACACGGCCTCTTCCTCCTCGCGCATGTCGCGCAAGGCGCGCCTCAGCCGCGCGAGCTGCTCGCCGTCGAGATCGGAGACCAGTTCCGCCACCGTGTCGCATGCCAGATCGTCGATGGTCAGCCCCAGAGGCAGCACGGTGTAATTCCGCTGCCAGATCAACCAGCGCAGATAGGAACGCGCCTGCGAGATCGCCGAGTGGATGATCGCATCGACATCGCGGGCGCCGATGCGTCCGTTCAGCAAATTCTCCAGCAAGGGTCCAAGCGTGGTCATGGAAGACTCCGATAGATGCAGCAAATTACGCCGCAGCCCCGTTGCAGTGCAATGGTGGAGCCGCAGGTCGCGTGTTGCCCGACGACTTTCCAGCGTTCCATTCGGCATGGCGGAACGGGAATCTGCGAAGCAAGAGCATGGTGTCGAGCGAATACGCATAGATGCGTATATCGCTTTTGGGAAATTTCCGCTAACATTCCATGTCATCATATCCCATCGCAACCGATGCCGCTGTGTTCTGTTCCTGCGAAGACGGAGCCCGGCCATTCCGGTAGTGTCGCGAGCATATTTCGCCAGAAGCGAGACTGCAACGGCACAGTAATCCGGCGCGATGGCTTGCTGCTCCGCTCAATTCATCGATCATGAACGAACGGAACAGGATCACGATGAGATCTTTCAATTCCAGCATTCTCCGCGGTGTGCCACTGATGGTCTGCGCGGCGGCGCTGTTCCTGTGTTTGCCCTTCTCGAAGGGCGTGGCACAGGTGGCGGCCTCCGGAACGACCGTGACAGTCACCACACTCGCGGATGAACTTGATGCCTCCGCCGACTCCACTGTCGGCGCGGGAACCAGTCTGCGCGAGGCCGTCGCCTATTCGGTCTCGGGCGACCGCATCGTGTTCAGCCCCGTGCTCAATGGCACGATATTTCTCACTCTCGGACACATTGAAATCCTGCACGATCTGCATATTCAAGGCAGCGGTCCGAGCAAACTCGAAATCAACGGCAACGACATGAACCGCATATTCGTGGTGGACACCACGGTGTCGGTCATTCTTGCGAATCTCTCGCTCAACGCCGGACGCGCCACCGCGGGTGCGGCGATCAGCTCAGCCGGCTGGCTGCAGGTGGAGGGCTGCGTGTTCCGTTGGAGCACCGCCGTGCAGTATGGTGGCGCGATTTACCAGTACGGCGACACGCTGCGTATTTCGCTCAGTACCTTCCGCAACAACGAGGCCTTCCGCGACGGTGGCGCTGTGTATGTTGCCGCAGGCTTGGCCTTTATTCTCCAATCGGAATTCCTCGAGAACACGGCCGATCGCAACGGTGGCGCCCTGTACTTCGCGGGCTCTGTGATGATGCTGCATAACAGCACATTCAGCAACAATGCCGCCGACGGCAATGGAGGTGCGGTGAGCTTCGCTACGGGCTCGCTGCCCACAGTGATGTCCTGCACCTTCGACGGCAACAGCAGCGGCATGGATGGCGGTGCATTGCACAACGCCGGTACGCTCGCAGTTGATCGCTCCACCGTGAGCGGCAACACGGCAGTTGGCAGCGGCGGCGGTATCTATAATTCCGGAACCGTCGGTATGGATTTCTCCACCATCGCCTTTAACAAGGCCCAATCCGGTGGCGGTATCAACAACGCGGGCACGATGAACATTCGACGCACGCTGGTGGCGGAGAACGAAGCGTCCAGCGGCACCGATGTCGCGGGTGGCGTGTCGTCGCTCGGCACCAATCTCGTGCGTATCTCCGCGGGCAGCAGCGGCTGGGTCGGTTCCGATTTGCTCGGCACCATCGCCAATCCGCTGAATGCCGGTTTGGATGACCTTCGCCTGAACGCGGGTCTCACCAAAACACATGCCCTGCTCGAATGCTCGCGTGCGGTGGATGCCGCCGACAGCACGGGTACCTGGAGCATGGTGGACCAGCGCGGAAGCGCGCGAAAGGTGAATGGCGACAACGATGGCATCGCACGTCCGGACATCGGTGCGTACGAGGCGCAGGGCATACTCGACACCACGCCGCCCACGTTCACGCCGCATCCGCGCTTTTTCGTGTATCTCAGCCCCGCCGGCACGGCCACCATCACGGTGGACACGCTGATTCTCGGTGCGTTCGACCGCTGCGACATTCGCTCGAAAACAGCGAGCAAGCTCAACTTCACTTGTGCGGATCGTGATTCCGTGCAGGTCACCCTCACGGTTACCGACCGGAGCTGGCTCAGCACGAGCAAAACCATCTGGGTGCAGGTGCGCGACGATCGCAAGCCGACACTCACCGCCCCCGCGCCACTGACGGTGTACGCCGGGGCCTCCTGCTCCGTGTCTTCGGGCTCGGTATCGCTCGGCACCGCCTCCGCGAGCGACAATTGCGGAGTACCAACCGTGACCAACAACGCGCCGCCCACCTTCCCGCTGGGTACCACCACGGTGATCTGGACGGCCACCGATGGTTCGAACAATACGGCCACCGCGTTCCAGATGGTGACCGTGGTCGACACCACCTTGCCGGTGCTGTCCGCGCTTTCGCCGAAAACCATCGACGCATTACCCAATCAATGCAATATTCCGCTCGCCACATTGACACTCGATGTGCCCACGGTGACGGATAATTGCGCTGTGTCTCTCACCAACGACGCGCCGCTGACCTTCCCGATCGGTGTCACCACCGTGACCTGGACGGCGGTGGATCTCGGCGGCAATATCACATCGGTTTCACAGGCCATCACCGTCCGCGACATCACCCCGCCGGGCATTTTCCCGCCCGCCGATCTGGTGCTCGCGGCCGATGCCAACGCCTGCGGACGTGATGGAGCGAATGTCATGCTGGGCACCGCGGCCGCCAGCGACAACTGTGGCTCGGTAACCGTCACCAACGACAAACCGGCAACCTTCCCGCTGGGCGAAACCATCATCACCTGGACAGCCACCGACAGCTACGGCAACTTCTCCACGGCCACGCAGAAGGTGAAAATCTTCGACGCCAACCCGCCCTCGGTCACCGCACCTCCCGATATCGAGGTCACGGTGGATCCGGGCGAGTGCTACTGGACGGTGAACAGCACGATTCTCGGTGCCGCCACCGGCAGCGACGACTGCGACATCAGCCCGCTGGTGCAGAACAATGCCGGCCTCACGCTGAACGCGGGGCAGCATCGCATTATCTGGACCGCCACCGATGCTCAGGGCAATCGCTCGACCGATGTGCAAATCGTGACTGTCGTGGGCGATCCTCCGACAATCACCTGCCCGTCGAATATTCTCAAGAACACCGATCCCGGCCAGGCCGGAGCGTTTGTGACCTACAGCCAGCCGATCGCGAGCAGCACCTGCGCCAGCTACGAAATCATCCGCACGGGCGGTCTCGGCAGTGGCAGCTTCTTCCCCTTGGGCACCACCACGGTGTCTTACATGGTGATCGACGGCAGCAATCAGATTGCCACGTGCAGCTTCACTGTGACGGTGGTCGACAACGAAGCGCCGCAGGTGAGCGTGAAGCTCGCTCCGCGCTATCTCTGGCCGGCCGACAACAAGCTATACGACATTGTCGCAACGGTTACGGTGAGCGACAATGTGCCGGGTGCAACGGCGGTGCTCACCTCCATCACCTGCAATCAGAATGCCAGCGGCGATATCGCCGGTGCGAGCACTGGCGTGTTCGACACGCAGTTCCAGTTGCGTGCCAAGCGCGACAATGGCAACAGCGAGCGCGTGTATACGGTGACCTATACCGTGACGGATCTTGCCAGCAACACGAACACGGGCACGGCGCTGGTGGTTGTGCCCACGCAGAAGCCGAAGGATGCGGACTTCGAAGGCAACGGCCTGCCGGTGCCCGAGCGCCTCGTCCTCGAGCAGAACTACCCGAATCCGTTCAATCCATCCACGCAGATCACCTTCGGCACGAATGAAAGTCAACACGTGCAGCTCGTGATCTACGATGCTATGGGTCGCGCTGTGCGCACGTTGTTCGACGAAGCGCTGGATGCGGGATCGTACACTGTGGAGTGGGATGCCCGCGACAATGCCGGCAACATCCTGCCGAGCGGTGTGTACATGTACCAGCTTCGCGCCGGTTCCGAGCAACTGGTGCGCAAGATGCTGCTCACGCGCTAACGCGTTTCCACCCTGTCCGTCGCGGCCGGATTCCTTTCGGGGAATCCGGCCGCGGTCGTTTCAGGGCAGCGCGGGCCGCGAATGCTGCGCGTGGATGTGGTGATTGAGGTTCAGTCGTCGCGATTGCAGTAGGAGATGTCGCGGGCAATCGCTATTCTTTCCTCCATACCCCTGAAAGGACGCGTATATGCAAACCGTGATCATTGCCTCGACCGTACCGTTGTTCCGAAGCGGATTGCGCATTCTGCTCAAGGATGCCGTACCAGGGCTGCGATTGGTCGAGACCACGCTTGTGGACGAGACTCTTGCCGAGGCGTTTTCGTTGCAAGCATCGCTGATTATCGCGGAAAACGAACTGCTGGGAGGCGGAGCGCAGGCCTTGCTCGATGGCTGCCGGCGGCGAGGTATTCGTCCCGCGCTCCTTTTATTCAGCTTCGATCGTGCGCCCGCGTTTCCCACTCAGGTCTGGTGGCGGCTTTCGATCATGCTGGCAAGCGAGAATGAGAGCACGGTGGTGCAACTGGTGCGTGATATTCTTGCGGGACGCGGTTGGGTCACGCTCGCCGCGAGGCCGTTCGTGCGTGTTCGTGATGAATTCAGTGACGACGCGACCCCCGGCCTCACGCCGACGGAAGAGCGCATCGTCGAATTCCTCGGACGGGGCATGACCAGTCGTCAGATAGCGGCGGAGTTGTTCATCAGCCCCCGCACCGTGCAGAAACACCGGGAACACATCGCGCGGAAACTCGGACTGAAAGGCAGCAACGCCCTGCTGACCTGGTCGCTCGACCGCCGCCGATCCAACTGATTCCCCGCCGGACCACCTTCCGGGGTCCGACCCGCCACTCATCATATTGCGCAATAGCCGAATACGCGCTTGTGCGTATATCAATCCTCTCGCGATCCGAGTACATTTCCTGAACCTTCGCAGGAACAACAGTAACGCATTGGTGCGACACCGCCATCGTGGCGGGGTATGGACGTTTACGCAACCATATCCAGACACAACGGAGGTCGTGTCCATCATGAACAAACGACTACACGTGCTGCTGCCGCTGCTCCTTCTGCTTTGCACGGGAGGCGCATTCGCGCAACGGCTGGAACCCACCGTCGTGGCGGTAGCGGGAGGACTCTCGCGTACAGCCACATTCAGCGTGTCGTGGACCATTGGCCAGACAGCGGTGGAGACGCGCACGCATCGCGGTGGTACCATCACCGAAGGTGTGCAGCAGCCCTACCTCAGCGTGATTCCCATAGGGGAGCATCGCGTCCCATTCACCCTCTCCATGTACCCCAACCCCACCGTCGATGCGGCCATTGTCAGCGTCGCCGGGGCGGACGAGGATATGACGCTCGTCCTGTACAGTCTCATCGGCACTCCGGTGCTGCAGCATGAGGTTCGTGCGGGCGAGAGGATTGTCCGATTGAACATGGCCTCGCTTTCGCCGGGCCTGTACCTGCTTGCAGCGCTCTCGCCCTCGGGTGAACAGCGCGCGCTGTATAAAGTCGTCAAAGCTGAGTTATAACAACATCCTGCGAATACACCATGAGAACAGCACTCACGTTATTTCTATTCGTTTTGCTCAGCGCCGCAACGCTGCTCGCACAATCGCCCCCGTATATGAATTACCAGGGAGTCGCGCGAAGCACCGATGGAACGCTGATGCAAAACCGCGCCATCAGTCTTCGACTGAGCATACTCAAGGACGGTCCGGTGGGCCATGCGGTATACACCGAACGCCACACCGTCGAAACCAACGATTTCGGCATGTTCACGCTGCGCATCGGCGGCGGCGATTTGCGCCAGGGCGCGCTCGACGCGCTGGACTGGGCGAAGAGCGGCTACTGGCTGCAAGTGGAAATGGACGAGAATGGCGGCAGTAACTATGCGCTTCTCGGCGCGTCGCAGCTTCTCTCCGTTCCCTACGCGTTTCATGCCCTGCACGCCGACAAGGCGGATAAACTCACGTCGGGTGACGCCTCCGGTGGCGGCACCACGACCAACAACAGCTCCAACGGTTCGCCTTGGTCCACACGCGGCAATGTGAATACCGACGCCGCGCTGGATTTCGTCGGCACGTCCGACGACGAGGCGCTGGTTTTCCGTACCGACAATCTCGAGCGCATGCGCCTGACCGCCTATGGCAAGCTCGGTATCGGGGAAACGGATCCTGTTTCGCTCGTCGATGTGGCGGGCAATGTCACCATCGGCTCGAATTACGCGGGCACCTATGTCGCTCCCGACAACGGTTTACTCGTGGAAGGCGTGGTCGGTATCGGCGTGCCGTATCCCGCCGCCGATCTGGAAGTGGCCGGGGAACTCGTCGTCGGTGCCAATATCACCGGCAAGTATCTCCCGCCGCCCAATGGCGCCTTGTTCGAAGGTTCCGTGGGTATCGGCACGCAGAGCCCGCGCAGTATGCTGGGCGTGAAGGGCGGCATTGCCGTCGGTAACAAATTCTCCGAGAACGAAGCTCCCACCAACGGCGCGGCCATCGAAGGCAAGCTGGGTGTGGGTACCACCATTCCGAAAAGCACGGCCGGTGTTGCGGGCAATGTGTCCATCGGTTCGCAGTACGCGCGCGAATTCGAAGCCCCGAGCAACGGTCTGATCGTGCAGGGCGATGTCGGTATCGCCACCGAGGCCCCGCTAAGCAATCTCGGCGTGGCGGGCAACACCGCCATCGGTTCCAATTACGCCAGCACCTATCCCGCTCCCGAGGACGGCTTGCTGGTGGAGGGTCCGATCTGGTCGGGCGTGACCGAATCCATCTACGCCTTCCATGTGAAGGGCAATTCCTACCTCGATGGTACCGCCGAAATCACCGGCAACACCAAAGTGGGCGGTACGCTCGACGTTGACGGCGTGACCACACTGCGCGATCTCACCGATGTTCCGGTGATCAAGAAAATGAAGGAATCCAGCGACGCCAACTTCCTTGGTTCGCTGCACGTGCTCGGCGGCGCTGGAATTCGCAAGAATGCCAATGTCGGCGAGGATCTCGGCGTTCGCCGCGACACCTACGTCGGTCGCAACCTCGCGGTGGGCGGCACGGCGAATTTCAAGAATCTCGTTGTGGAGAATCACGCTGAAATCGGCACCAATCCCGATCCGAATTTCGATGCCGATCTCAATCCCACGCCCAAAGCGCCGGTGACGTTCACCAACAAGGGCGAGACTATTCTCGAGAAAAAAACCAAAGTGACCGACGCGACGGCTTCGACCAGCAAGACCACGGGTGCCCTGGTGGTGACCGGTGGCGTGGGTGTGGGCCAGAATCTGAACGTCGGCGGTCAGCTCCACGTCAACACCAATAAGACGATATCCAGCAGCCAGCGCGATCTCTATCCCGTGCTCGTGCAGGGCAGCAATCAGGGTATCGCCATCAAGCTGAATGAAACCACCACCAGCAGCAACAACTACTACGTGGGCTTCTGGGACAACAGTTCGCTGCGCGGTCGCATCGAAGGCGAAACCTTCGGCGAGCGCATCGGCAGTCTCGAATACGTGCTGATGACGCTCGGACACGTATTCGACGCAACGGACGCCGCACTGGAACTCATCGCCGAGATTGCGGACTTCCGTGTCGGCGTTGGCCTCGGCGCGGTTACCGTGACGCCCGGTGTGGTGAAAATCGCCTACGCGGCGGCGAAAATCATTCTCCTCGCCGCCAACATCATCGTCGAGCAAACCAGTTACCTCACCGAATGGGGTGTGGGCTACACCTCCGGCAACGCCGATTACGCCGAATGGCTGGAGCGCGCCGATCCGGAGGAGACCTTCATGTTCGGCGACATCGTCGGCGTGCAAGGTGGAAAAATCTCTCGCACGGTGTCGGAAGGCGACATGGTGATGGTGATTTCCAAATCGCCCATCGTCTTGGGCAACGTTCCCGCTCCCGGTCGTGAGCATCTCTACGAGAAATGCGCCTTCCTCGGTCAGGTGCCGGTGAAGGTGGTCGGTCCGGTGAATGTTGGCGATTACATCATTCCCTCCGGTCGCAACAATGGCGTGGGCCATGCGGTGGCCCCTTCGGCAATGACCGCCGCACAGGCCGGTCAGGTTGTCGGCGTCGCCTGGAGCGCGCTGGCCGATGGCATTGCCGGTTACGTGAACGTGGCCGTGGGCATGCCGGTGAAAGCCGGTGTGGAAGTGTTGCAAAAGCAGCAGGAAACCATCAGCACACTCGAGCAGCGCGTGGGCGCCATGGAGTCGGTGTTGCGCGAACTCATTCCCGACTTTGACCAGCGCATGGCCGCCATGGGCCTCGACACCAAGGCCGAAGGTGGCGTCGCCGCCTCTCCCGCCGGCCAGGGTGTGGTCGATCCTCTTCCAGGTGACGACGATCCCGGCAACCGCAAGGCCGATCCCGAGCTGTTGACCGAGGACATTTTCAACCGCGCCGTGGGCATCGCCCGCGACAACTACCGCACGGGCGGTCAGGACCCCGACAGCAATCCGGTGTTGCGTCGCTTGAACGAGGATCCCGGTTTCCGGGCCACCTATCTTCAAGCCATGCGCGCCATGGTTGCCAGCGGCGGCAATCGCGCCGAGCTTGAGCGCATCATCAAGGAAGTCGCGCAGCCCTGATCCGCGAACCATCCTCTCCCCCAACGGGCGCCCGCTTCGGCAGGCGCCCATTTTTTTTCCGATGGGGCGGGGCCTGTACGGGCGAACCTGCGTGTTCGCCCGCGTGTTCGCCCGCGTGTTCGCCCAAGAAGATATCCGGGCATCCCATGGGGGGGCCCTGCGATGGGGGGGCCCTGCGATGGGGCGGCGCTTGCGATGGGCGGCGCTTGCGATGGGCGGCCCTGCGATGGGCGGCCCTGCGATGGGGCGGCCCTGCGATGGGCGGCCCTGCGATGGGGCGGCGCTTGCGATGGGCGGCGCTTGCGATGGGCGGCCCTG
>DAOSDL010000042.1:0-45148 GCA_035362335.1 Bacteroidota bacterium | reverse complement strand
ATAAGCATAATGCAGGCAGCGAGACTATTTTCAGAGCAGATTGCACAGATTTCACGCAGATTAGCACAGATGGATCGTGGAAGTCTGCGAGCATTCGAGTAGCGGCAGCCGGTAAAGAGAGCCAACACGCGCTGTCGGCGGCGACCGATGTCGATCGCCGCCGAAAAAGCGCGGAAATGCTGATGTGAGCGCTATTTCGCGCTGAATTCCAGGGTTTGCTCCACCGCACCGTTCAGCAGGATGTCCACGGAGTATTTACCCGCCGGGAGACCGTTGTTCAGCGTCATGGAAAAGCCGATCCACCCGCTGTCGGCGAATTCGATGTCGGCGCTGGTGATCGGGGCGCGGCCTCCGGAGGTGTCGTGCTGATACCAATATGCGGAGAATTTCGAGCCCTGCGGGGCGTCCTGCACGTAAATGGGTGCGTACACCACCGCGGTGTTGGTGGGAAACACGGCGGTCGGCTGCTGCGGGAAGTAACTCTCGCTGATGGCTTTCGATGTCACCGCTTCCTTGATGATGCCCTCTTCGAACTTCGGGACCACGGTGAAAGGCACCGATCGGTCCTTTTTGCCGTTGATAAACAGGTCCACCGTGTACGCTCCGTAGGGCAGCGCCTGCTCGGACAGGGTAAGACTGAAATCGATCCAGCTGTCGCTTTCAAGCTCGATTTCCGTGGAGTCGATGACGACAGCGCCCTCGTTGCTGCGCCAGATGGCTTTCACCTTCGTTCCCGACGGAACATTCGCCATTTCCACACAGCAATGCAACATACTCTCATAGCCGTGGAAGGAGGTGACTTCCATGGCGGGAGACTTGTCCTCATTGATCTCTCGCGCCATCACAGCTTTCTTGATGTTGGCGGTGGTGAAGCTGCAAGCGGCAATGAGTGCCGCGGCGAGCATGAGCAGGGTGGATTTCTGTAGTCCGCGCATGATTGCTGCTCCTCTGTAGATAAAAAGTCAGACGTTTCGAAGAAAGGGATATCGAGTTGGAAGTTCCAGTCCGTGACGCAGAATACGCATGCCCTCGCGATGCCCGGGAAAGGTCAGCCGTTCATAGGCGGCATCGTAATCCAGCCAGTCCGCATCCTGATGCTCGCTCGAAAGCACAACGCGATCGGCCAGCGAGGCGCGGGCCGCGAACACCGGGACGTGATGGACGTGATCTTCCTCCGCAAGGTAAAACGTCGCGACGTAGGGAACAAGAAGCAGTTCGATGTCCCGCAGGCCGGTTTCCTCGTGTACCTCTCGTCGCGCCGCCTGCACGGCGCTTTCCCCGGCTTCGATGCTCCCGGTGACCATTTGCCACAGACCCGGATACACCACCTCGTCTTCAGCGCGACGCAGCAGCAGGTAGCGTATGCCCTCATCGCTTTCGCGAAACACATGCACCTGCACAAAAGCCACACGAATTCCAGTCATGAGCTTCTCGGAATGTGCCACTACGACAGCATACATTGATCGGACTGACAGAGTGGCGTGATGATTGAGACGAATGCTGACAAATCGACAATTTCATCGTCACGATGCGGAGATTTACCGTGTGGCATGTAGTTTGCATAAACAGGCGGACTGTTTACGCGGTACACACGCCGCGCAGCCATGATGCCACAAGAAGGAGTGCCGATGTCGGAGCAGGAATCAGCGGACGCACCGTCGAAATCGCAGCAGAGCACACACATTCCACAGATACACGCGTTGCTTCCGCTACGCAATATGGTGTTTTTTCCCGGCATGATCATGCCGCTGTTTGTCGGGCGGCCGAGTTCGGTGCGGTTGGTGGAAGAAGCGCACCGCGCCGGACAGCCGGTGTTTGTGTTGACGCAGCGGGATTCGGGTGTGGACATTCCGCGACCCGAGGATTTGTATACGGTTGGCAGCATAGTGCGTGTGGTGAAAATCTACACCATGCCCGATGGCTCGAAGAGCGTGGTGGTGCAGGGCATACAGCGCGCCGCGTTTTTACGGGTGCTCAGCGAGGAGCCCTTCCTCACTGCCGAGGTCATGCCGTGGGAGGAAAATATTGCCGAAACCCGCGGTGCCGAAATGGATGCACTGCTTTCCAATGTACGTGGCTTGCTTCGTCGCATGGCGGATTTGACCCCGGAACTCAATCCCGAGCAGCTCAACCTCATACTCAACACGCAGGAATTGCCGACCTTCGCTTTCCTCGTCGCGGCACTGTTGAACCTCCCGGTTCCGGAGAAACAGGATTTACTCGAAACCCGCCTCGTGCGCGATTTGCTGGACAAGTTGGTGATTGCGCTCACCGCCGCCATTCAGCGTCAGGAATTGAGCCAGAAAATCCAAAGCGATGTGCAGGATTCCATCGCCAAGAGTCAGCGCGAGTACTTCCTGCGCGAGCAGCTTCGAGCAATCAAGAAGGAATTGGGCGAGGAAAATGAACAGCTCGAAGTCGATGAAATGCGTGCGAAACTTGATGAGCTTCACATGCCCGAAGATGCGCGCAAGGCCGCGGAAAAGGAACTGCACCGCCTCACCGTGATGAGTCCGGCCGCGGCGGAATACAGTGTCACCCGGAATTATCTGGATTGGCTGCTCGGCATGCCCTGGTCCACCTCCACCGACGACAATCTGGATATCGCCACCGTGCGTGAGAAACTCGATGCGGACCATTACGGCCTTGAAACCGTAAAAAAACGCATTCTCGAATACCTCGCGGTACGCAAGTTGAAAAACGACATGCGTGGTCCCATTCTCTGCTTTGTGGGCCCTCCCGGTGTGGGAAAAACCTCGCTCGGGCGATCCATCGCCGAAGCGATGGGGAGAAAGTACGTACGGTTTTCGCTGGGCGGCATGCGCGACGAAGCAGAAATTCGCGGCCATCGGCGGACGTACATCGGTGCGCTGCCGGGCCGTATCATCCAGAGCATTCATCGCGCGGGATCGAACAATCCGGTGATCGTGCTGGACGAAATCGACAAGGTCGGCATGGATTTCCGCGGCGATCCCACCTCGGCGCTGCTGGAAGTGCTGGACCCCGAGCAGAATGTGAACTTCAGCGATCACTATCTGGAGGTGCCCTTCGATCTTTCGCGCGTGCTGTTCATTGCCACGGCGAACACGCTCGACACCATACAGCCGGCACTGCGGGATCGCATGGAGATCATCGAGATCCCGAGTTACATTCTCGAGGAGAAACTGCATATCGCCCGACGCCACCTTTTACCAAAACAAGAGCGCGAGCACGGCTTGCAGGATGGCCAATTGCAGCTTGCGGACAAAGTGATACGCGACATTATCGACGTGTACACGCGCGAGTCCGGTGTGCGCACACTCGAGCGCAAGCTTGCGGACATCTGCCGCGGTGCAGCGCGCGAAATTGCGGAGCACGGTGTGAGCCGCATCAGCGTTCGCGCGGAGGATTTGCCGAAATACATCACCTCGAGGAAGTTCTATCCCGAAGCCGCCGAGCGTTTGACGCGCCCCGGCATTGCCACGGGACTGGCATGGACGCCCGTGGGAGGTGACATCCTGTTCATCGAAGCGCAGAAGATGAAGGGGAAAGGACAGCTCACGATTACGGGCATGGTGCGCGATGTGATGAAGGAAAGCGTGCAGGCGGCGATGAGTTTTATCGCGGCGAATGCGGGCGCGCTTGCTGTGCCCGAAGACTTCCGTTCCACGCTCGACATTCACGTGCACGTGCCGGCGGGGGGGATTCCCAAAGATGGACCCTCCGCGGGCGTGACCATGCTCACCGCGCTCACTTCCTTGCTCACCGATCGCACGGTACGCAGTGATCTGGCGATGACGGGCGAGATCACGCTCCGCGGCGCCGTGTTGCCCATCGGAGGTGTGAAAGAAAAGGTGTTGGCAGCGCATCGCGCAGGACTCAAGGCTGTGTTGCTTCCGAAAAAGAATGAGGAAGATTTGAAGGAAATTCCCGAGTCCGTACGCAAGGCGCTCACGTTTTATCTCGTGGAAGAGATGCGGGAAGTGCTTGAAATCGCGCTGAAATCACCCTCACCGGCGAAATCGGCCAAGGGGCGCAAAAAAATCAGTTGATGCCGCCCGCGAATATTCGTATCTTTACCGGATAGTGCGGTAATGTTGAATTTACTGGTGACAAATGAAAACCTCTGAGAAAGCAGCCCCGAAGCCCGTGAAGGTGAAGCAGACCGGCAAGGTGATTGGTATGGTGATCACAGAATGCCCGATGTGCAAGAACACCATCAGTTTCGACATACAAACAGCGAAATTCTGCCCGTATTGCAACGCCGAGGTCAGCGTGGATCTCGACCGTGTCGAGGTCACCGTCAAGGCCTCCCGCGTCGCGGCACAAAAAGGCAGCGCGAAAAAGGTTGCCTGAACATAGCAGCATATAATTCGAAGAGCCCCCCACCGGGGGCTTTTCTTTTCCCGATCCGAACCGGGCCGCCTCAGGGACCTTGCTGACAGGAGAGGCGTGGCGACAGGACACCTCCTGTGCCAGCGTCGGTTGGACGAAACACGCGGCCAAGCCGGCAGCCGGCACGCAGTGGATGGAACCGGCGATGGGCATTGACCCTTATCCGCTTCGCATCGTATTTTTCCCGATTGCTTCCACGACGTTCCCACAATAGACACACACTCCATGGCAAAAGCACGCAGCGCCGAAAAACGATCCACACGAGGGGTGACGCTGCCCTCGTTTTCCCAGCCCGCCTTCATGCAGAAGCACGCAAACAAGGTGTACATCGGCCTCATCGCCTTGCTGCTCGTCATCTTTTTCCGTGATGCCTTCTTCGGCGGGAAGGTGTTTTTCGTCCCCGACAATCTTCCCTCCGTCGTGTACGACCAGGGATATTTGCGGGAAGCCGACGAGGAAGGACTCAACCCCTTCTGGAATCCCTACGTGTTCGCCGGTATGCCCACCTGGGGATCGTCCTCGCCGGGCCATGGCCTGTATTTGCATACCTTCCTTGATCCGCTGAAGCCGATGGTGATCATGCAGGCCTACGGCTGGGTGCAGTCCGTGGTGAATGTGTTGCCACTGCCGGGAATGTTCTGGGACATTTTCAATTATTTTCTGCTCGGATTGTTCACCTACCTGCTGGGCTTGCGAAAGAAATTCGATCCCTTTGCCGCCTTTCTCGTGGCGGTGTCCGTGGTGTTCACGCTGTATTCGCTCAATTGGATCATGGCGGGGCACAACACCAAGGTCACGGTATTCGCCTGGCTGCCCGCGATTCTTCTGCTCACGGATCTGCTGTTCGAACGGCGCACGCTGTTGCGCATCGTGCTGCTTGTGGCGGCTCTGCACTTCATGCTGAATTCGGGTCACGTGCAGATGGTGTTCTACAATCTGATTGCCATGGGAATGTTCGTGCTGTACAAATGGTACAGCGGCGAGAAATTCGGCACTGTGCTCATGGTGTCGGGAATCCTGGCCGCGGCCGGAGTATTCGCCTTCCTGATGTTGTCGGGTCCGTATTTCGCGACCTGGGAATACAAGGACTTCTCGATTCGAGGCGCGGGTTCGGGCGGCAGCGGACACGGCACGGTGGCCAGCGGTCTCGACTACGAGTATGCGACGAATTGGTCTTTCTCGCCGGTGGAAATTATCACCTTCTTCGTCCCGTCGTTTGTGGGCTTCGGCTCGATCACGTATTGGGGCACGATGATGTTCACCGATTCGCCCATCTATCTGGGTGTGGTGATCAGTTTTCTGGCGTTACTCGGCATCGTACTGCGGCCCAAGGACAAGTTCGTGCATCTGTGGGTGGCGCTGGGCGTGCTTGCGCTGCTTATTGCCATGGGACGGAATTTCAGTCTGATTTACGACCTCTTTTTCAATCACGTCCCATTTTTCAACAATTTCCGCATCCCGTCCATGATCCTGTACCTGATGGCGCTGTGCGTGGGCATGCTCGCGGGCATAGGTGTGACGGAACTGTTCCGCCGCCTGCGCGAGGATCGCGAGGCCGCCACGAAAGTCACCAGAGCGGTGTGGATCCCCGTGGCGATTGCCGCGGTGTTCGTGCTGGGCTTGCTGGCCTCGGAGTCGGGGTATCTTGCCGCTGTGACGAGCGCGATGGAGAAGAACCAGCCCCAGTCGCTGCAGACCTTGCAGCAGGTGGAGCAGGCCATCAGCGCTGGACAGCAGATTCCTGAGCAGTATCAGGGTTGGACGCGTCAGACGATCTACGACAATGCGATGCGCGACGCTTTCGTGGCATTGCTGTTCATGGCTCTGGCGGCGACGTTGCTGTGGGCCTTCACCAAGGCCAAGATCAATCTGATGACGCTGCAGGTTGGATTGTTGCTCGTCCTCGTGGTGGACTGGTGGGTGGTGGACAACAAGCCCATGAACATGGTTCCGGCGCGCGAACAGGAGCAATCGCTGCAGCGCACGGATGTGGTGGACTTCCTCCAGCAGGACAAGAGCATACACCGCATCCTGCCCGCGTCCACGCACGGGTCGGACAATTGGTATGTGGCCTACAACATCCAGAGCGTGGCCGGTTATCATCCCGCGAAGCTCAAGTTGTATGATGACGTACGCAACACCATGTTCGGACAATTCACCTTCCGGAGTCCGGAGTATGTGGACGGCGCGAACTGGGCGATGTTGAGCATGCTCAATACGAAGTACGTGGTGGTTCCCGCCGACTGGCAGCTCACGCGGCCGTGGTTGCGCCTGGTATTCCAGGGACAGAAGGAACACGTATACGAGAATCAGTACAATCTCCCGCGAGCCTTTTTCGTGGGTCGCCATCAGGTGATCGAGAAGGACGAGGAAATGTTCAAGGCCGTATCGGCATTGCCGGGGTATCAGCCCGACAAGGTGGCATATTTGAGCGCGCCGCTCGCGGCGCCTTTGGCCGAAGTCGGTGATTCGCTCATTGCTTCCGCGCGGGCCGAACTCAAGCATTTCGACATCAACGGCTTCACCTACGAAGTGGAGACGCCCGCCGAAGCATTGTTGAAACTCAGCGAGGTGTGGTATCCCAGCGGTTGGACTGCGACGCTCGATGGTAAGCCGATCGAGATACTGCGCAGCGATTATCTTTTCCGTGCCGTGCGCATTCCTGCCGGCAAGCACACGCTGGAAATGCGCTTCGAGCCGACGTCCTATCAATCGGGCTTCATTGTCACCACCATCACCAATTACATTCTGGCGATTATCCTGCTGGTGTATGCGGGTATGTGGATACGCAAGCGTTTGCAGGCCAAATCCGAAACACGGAAGGCGGCGTGACGCCCTTCACAGGAGCGCGTTGACACAGTGAAAGTCACCATCTCGGTGGGTGGGCGGTTCCACGCCATACAACTCGCCGAACAACTGTACTCGCGCGGAATGCTGGCGCGCATCATCACCACCAAGAGCTGGTATGTGCGTTCGCTGCTCCCGGCGCGGTATTATACCGCCATTCCCGCGCCGGAATACCTCGGCATGTTGGTGCGAGCCGTGCCGGCCTTGCGGCACCGCGGCTACTATTCCTGGGTGAAGGACAATCTCTTCGATGCGCTTTCGCGCAAATACATTCCCACCTGCGACATCTACCATGTCTGGGGCAATTACGGCCTCATCTCCATGCCCTTTGCGCGGCAACGCGGTGCACGTGTGGTGATCGAGCGGGGTTCGACGCATCCCTGGTTTCAGGACGCCATTCTTCGTGAGGAATACGAGCGCTTCGGTATCGTCGCGGAGCGCGCGCATCCACAGATCATCGAGAA
Source organism: Bacteroidota bacterium (assembly GCA_035362335.1). Classification (GTDB taxonomy): domain Bacteria; phylum Bacteroidota; class Ignavibacteria; order SZUA-365; family SZUA-365; genus JAOSJT01. The sequence goes on along the minus strand of DAOSDL010000042.1, from coordinate 37,463 downwards.
GGGATTGCAGGAAATCGAGCAGGCGGACCGCGTAATCATTCCATCGGAATTCGTCCGGCGCACCTTCGTGGAACAGGGCGTGCCGGAGGCGAAACTCGCGGTGATTCCTTACGGATTCAATGCCGCGCATTTCCACAAGGAGGAGAAGCGCGACGATGTGTTCCGCGTGCTCTTTGTCGGCAATATCAGTGTGCAGAAGGGCGTGCACTATCTGCTCGAGGCCTGGGAACGCCTCGCGCTGCCCAAGGCCGAACTCGTATTCATCGGTACCGTCGAAAGCGAATTGCAACCCCTGCTCGAACGGCACGCCTCCCGCATCGTGTTGCGCGGACATGTGAAGCATGAGGATCTGTATCGCGAGTACAGCCAGGCTTCGGTGTTCGTGTTGCCTTCGCTGCAGGAAGGATCGGCACTGGTCACCTACGAGGCCATGGCCTGCGGTCTGCCGCTGGTGGTGACGGAGAACACCGGCAGCATTGCGCGGCATGGTGAGCACGGCCTGGTGCTCCCCATACGAAGCGCCGACGCGATAGCGGATGCCCTGCTCCGTTTTTATGAAAACGAAGAGGAACGCGTTGCCATGGGTGAGCGCGCGCGCGCCTATGTGCAGGACTTCACCTGGACGCGCTACGCCGACGCCGTGGTGGACGTGTATCGGGAGGTGCTGGCCGCAGAGGAGACGTCGTGAGCATCGGACGCAAGGCCATCATCGGGACGTTGTGGACGAGTGGGATGAATTACCTCGCCATGTTGGTGGGGTTTTTCTTCGGGATATTCCGTGATCGTCTGCTGATGCCGGACGAGAACGGCATTTACATGTTCGGTCTGGCAGTGGTGGACATTCTGTTCATTCTGGCGGCGGTATCGTTCAACATTTCGGTGATACAATCCGACGAAGAGAAGGAGGATTTGTACTCCACCGCTTTCGTGCTCACGCTGCTGCTGTCCGTGCTCATGCTGATTTCCACGATAGGCGTGGCGTGGGTGTTGGAACTGCGAGGCACGACGCGCATCAAAATCGAGGCCTTCCTCGTACTCGCCGCATTCAGCACGCTGAATCTTTTCACCATACTGTTTTCCTCCTATCTCGAGAAACAGCTCGAGTACAAGGTTATCGCACGCATCAACCTGCTCTCGGTGCTGGCTTTCCCGCTGGTGTCTTTCGGACTTGTGTCCGCCGGCTACGGCGCCTGGGGCATGGTGTTGGGGTATTGCTCTTCCTTTGTCGTGTCATTCATCGGCATGATTCTCGTCAGCCGCTATCCGGTGGGATTGCGCTTCAATCGTTCCACCGCCCGCTGGTTTCTCTCCATGGGTTGGAAACTCATTTTTTCGAGAGGCATGGAGGTGCTGTTTGTCCGCTACGGAACGTTGGTCACTGAATCCGTCCTTGGCACGAATCTCCAGGGAAGCTACGGGCGAGCGTTGAAATACTGGGAAATGGCTCCACAGACCGTGGCCCCGGCGGTGGTCACAGTGGCGTTGCCCACGTATGCGAAAGTGCAGAACGATGCGGAGCGCCTGTCCAAGGCCTTCACGCTGGTACTGTTTTTCCTCGCGCGCGCCTTGATGCCTTTCGTGCTGGTGTTCGCCGTGTTGCCGGAGTCGTTTCTGCGCATTATCGGTGACCAGTGGCTCGATGCCGTGCCCGTGCTGCGCATTCTCGCCGCGGGTGCGTTGCTCTCGCCCATGTTCGAGAACATGAAGCAATTGCTGTATGCCAAAGGCAAACCCGGGGCTATCGTACGCGTTCGTGTGGTACAGTTGGTGATTTTTCTTCCCGCCATGTACCTCCTCGTGTTGTCCATGGGAATAAGCGGCGCCGCGCTTGCGGTGGTGCTGAATTACGCGGTGGGTGTGATTGGCGCCATGCTGGTGGTGCGTCGCGAAGTGCGCGTGCGCTGGTTGCAGGCCTTCGCACTGCCTCTGTTGTTCGGAGCAATCGCAGCGGTTGTCGTGCTGTCCTTTCCGCTCCCGGACCTTGGCCTGGGTGCCATGGTGCGTTTCGGGTTGGAAGCGCTGTACCTGATTGGTATTTTTATCGCTCTGGAGCTGGTGACCGAGCGTCGCCGTCTGAAGGAGCACTTGCAGTACATTCGCGGCGTCATGAACGGCGCCACGTCATAACGGACATCCATGAACATCCTCCTCGTCTGCGAATACTGGTACGGTACAGGTGGTTGGACCTACAAGCCCGCGCTCGAAGCGCTGGGCTGCACTGTGCATGTGTTCGATTACCGCAAGCGCGCGGAACGCGAACACACGCTGCCCATGCCGGGTCCGCTGCGCCGACGCCTCGACCGCCGTGCAATGAGCGCCGAACTGCTTCGCACTGTGGGCGAGCTGCGGCCCGATGTGGTACTGCTGCTCAAAGGCGAGACGATTCGCGTCGATGCGTTGCGTGAGATCAAACAGCGGTACAATCCCGTGCTCCTGCAGTGGTATCCCGACGGCCCGTTCAACGTGGAAAACCGCAACGCCACGAGCGACAGCATTGCCAGCATACCGTTGTTCGACATTTACTACATCTACGCTCGCTCGTTGATGCAACCTTTGCGCGATGCCGGAGCGCGTCGCGTGGAATACCTGCCCTTCTGCTACGATCCGAACATGCTGGTCATGCCGAAGGAGGTGTCGGAGGAGGATCGTGCGAAGTACGCCACCGACGTGGTGTTCGCCGGCACCTGGGAGCCCATGCGTGAATGGTGGCTTGAGAAAATCACCGATCTCCCGCTCGCCGTGTGGGGCAACATGTGGGAGCGCGTGGCCGAGGACAAGCCGCTGCGCGCGCGCTGGCGCGCCAATGCGGTGTACGGTGAGGAAATTTCCAAACTGTTCGCCGTATCGAAGATCCACTTGAACTTCCTGCGCGAGCAAAACAAAGATTCGCACAACGTGCGCACACTCGAAATTCCCGGCTTCGGTGGCTTTTTGCTCACGCAACGGTCACGCGAACAGGCCGAGGATCTTTTCATTGAAGGCAAGGAAATCGCCTGCTTCGAAACGCCCGAGGAATTGCGCGAGAAGATTCGCTACTACCTCGAGCATGAAGACGAACGCCTCGCCATCGCCGCGGCCGGACATGAGCGCGCGCAACGCGAACATCAGGCCATTCACCGACTGCAACGCATCATCGACGATGTGCGCGCATTATCCTGACATCGACTCCGCATGAATATACTCCTTCTCACCTCCGATTTTCTTCCCAATGTGGGCGGCATGGCCACCCATGCCCTGGAACTTGCGCGCGCACACGTTATGAACGGCCATGCCGTGCATCTCGTGCATCCGGTGTACGGGGCCGGCGAGCAACGTGTGGAGGAGATGGAGGGCTTCACCGTGCACAAACTGTTTGTGGATCGGCAGACCCCGCGCATCAAGCACCTGCTCTACATTCGCGCGGTGCGCCGCTACATACTCGATTTGCACGCACGTGTACGTTTCGATGTGCTGCACTGGCACGACCTGACTCCCAACTGCTGGACCAGCTACACGCTGCGCAAGGCGCTGCCGCTGGTGTGGACCAACCACACGAGCAACTACCTCGAGCTGTTCGAGAGTGTCATGGGAAAAAGGAAAATCCGGCTTTTTCTCGGACATGCGGACGCCATCATCAGTCCCAGTCGTGAGCTGTACGAAAAATCCGCCGCCACGGGAATTCGCGCGGAGCGCAACTTCTACATTCCCAACGGAGTGGATGCGGCGAAATTCCACCCCGGTGGCAATTTCGGCGTGATCGACAAGGATTACGGCCTCGATCCCGCCCGTCCCGTCATCATCTGTCCGCGGCGGCTCGAGCCCAAGAACGGGGTGGAGTACTTCATCCGCGCCGTGCCGCTGGTGCGCGAGCAGCGGCCCGACGTGCAGTTCCTCATCGTCGGGGGCGGCTTCCCCGAGGAGCGTGCGCGCTTCGAAGGCATGCTTCGCGAATGGCGGCAGGCGAAGGATGTGGTGTTCACTGGCAACGTGCCCAACAGCAGTATGCCTCTGTTCTATGCTCTGGCAAGTATCGCCGCGTTGCCATCGTTGATGGAAGCTACCAGCATTTCAGGGCTCGAAGCCATGGCCAGCGGCTTGCCGTTGGTGGGGACCAAGGTGGGGGGCATTCCCGAAATCATCGAGCACGAACGCAGCGGCATTCTGGTGGATGCGCGCAGCCCCGAACAACTTGCCCAGGCCTTTCTGCGCTTGCTCGACGACGATGGCTTGCGTAACACGCTGGGCGCCGGCGCGCGGAGTCGCGTGGAAAGGGAATTCGCCTGGCCCGAGATCGCCCGGCGCACTGCGGAGGTATATGCGCTGGCCATCGCCGACATGCGGCAGGGAGTCGGCGCGTGAACATCCTCGTCCTCAGCCACACCTATATCACACGCGTGGGACGAGAGAAGTGGCGCGCCCTCGCCGCGAGAGAGGACGTGCGTTTGCGCATCGTTGTACCCACGGTGTGGAAAGATTACCTGTTCACGCTGCGCTATGCCGACCATCACGACGACGAACTCGACATGCGGGCGATGCCGGTCTTGTTTTCGGGAAAAGAAGCGGCGCATGCGTATGTCTCGACGGACATGGCCATGCGGGGATTCCATCCCGACATCCTCCACGCCGAAGAAGGCACCGATGCGCTTTCGTATTTTCAGGCCCTGTGCTACAGCCGCGTATATGCGCCGAAGGTACGCACGCTGTTTTTCACATGGATGAATTTCGAGAAAACCCTGCGCTTTCCGTTCAACGCCATCGAGCGCTTCAATCTCCGGCATTCGGACGCGGCGATTTGCGGCAACAGCGATGCCCGCGATATTCTCCGCGCGAAGGGTTTCGACAAACCCGTCACCGTCATGCCTCTGCTGGGTTTGGATGCGGAGCTGTTCGCACGCCGAGAACAGCCGGCGCTGCGCCGCGAACTCGAGCTGAAGGGCACGGTCATCGGTTTCATCGGTCGCTTCGTGCCGGAAAAAGGAGTGCTCGATCTCATTCGCGCCGCAGGGCGGCTGCGGGGTGACTTCACGCTGCTGCTCATTGGCGGCGGGGCGCTGGAGGACGAGATGCGACGGCTCGCAGCCGAAGTGGGCGTGGCCGATCGTTTGCGCATCGTACGCTCCATTCCTCATGCCGACATTCCGCGGCATATCAACTGCATGGACATGCTGGTGTTGCCATCGTACACGGTGCCGCATTGGAAGGAGCAGTTCGGCCAGGTGCTGGTGCAGGCCATGGCCTCGGAAGTACCCGTGCTCGGATCCACGCATGCGGAAATTCCCCGCGTGATCGGCGACGCCGGCCTCACCTTCGAGGAGCGCAACACCGAACAGTTGCTCGAGAGAATGCAGCAGTTGCTTGACTCCGCGACTCTGCGCTCGGAATTCGCGGAAAAAGGGAGGCGTCGCGTGCTCGAGCTGTACACCAACACTCGTATCGCCGACCGCACTTACGAAGTGTACAGGGAAATGCTTGCCTGAGCCGGATGCACGGGAAATTCGCAGATCGAGCAATACATCTTGATTTTGGTCGCCTTTCGCGCTACTTTTGACGGTTGCGACTCGAAGAATTGGCGGGCTAGCCCGGTATCCGACCCCAATTCCGCGTTTTTTCACGATTCGCACGCCCATTCCCATGTGGACTTCATGAGAATGTTGTCGCCGGCGCGCAAAGCGCATCCTGGAGGTGACAGCGCCGGTAATCGCTCACGACCCATTCCCACGAGAGCATCATGTCATTTATCAGCAAGCTTATCGCAGCGTCGATCCCCATCATTCCGAAGGGTGTCGTCGGCTTTTTCGCGCGTCCGTATATCGCGGGCGAGAAACTGGAGGATGGAATCCGCGTGGTCAAAGACCTGAACGCGCGCGGCATCATGGCCACCATGGATGTGCTCGGTGAAAGCGTGAACAGCCGCGAAGAGACCCTCGTCATGCGCAGGCAGTGCGAGGCCGTGTTGCACGCCATTCACGAGCATAAGCTCGATTCCAATCTCAGCATCAAACCCACGCAGATGGGGCTCAGCATCGATGAGGCCTTTTGCGAGGAAAATCTGCGCGTGCTGCTCGACATCGCGAAAGGATACGGCAATTTCGTGCGCATCGACATGGAGGACCATCCCTACACCGATGCCACGCTCGCCATCTACAAGCGGCTGCGCCGGGATTACCCGGGCCACGTAGGCGTGGTGCTGCAGGCCTATCTGCGCCGCACCGAAACCGATTTGCGCGATCTCGTGGCGGATGCTCCGACGAATATCCGTCTCTGCAAGGGCATTTACGTCGAACCCGAAGCCATCGCTTTCAAAAAGCGCAACGAGGTGCAGGACAGCTTCAAGCAACTCAACGAATATGGCCTCGGTAACGGAGTGTACATTGGCATCGCCACGCACGACGATGTGCTGCTCGAACACGGCCTCGCGCTGGTCAAGCGCCTCGGGTTGAAACGCGAAGCATACGAGTTCCAGATGTTGCTCGGCGTGCGTCCGCAGCGGCGCGATCAGATCGTGGCGCAGGGACATCGCCTGCGCGTGTACGTGCCGTTCGGCGATCAATGGTACCCGTACTCCACACGGCGGTTGAAGGAGAATCCCTCCATGGCGCTGCATATCGTCAAGGCGATATTCGGCATCGGAAAGTAACCCCGCGCATGCGTGCGTTCTGGCTGTGGCCGGTGCTCCTGTTCGCGATGCTGTTCGCGGCGGGTTGCGACCGGCCTTCTGTTTCACGGCCGGGCGGAACGCGCGTGCTTACGGATGACATCGGCAGACGGGTGGCGTTCGACGGAATCCCGCGCCGCATCGTCAGTCTGGCGCCCAGTCTCACCGAATCGCTGTTCGCCCTCGGCGCCGATTCGCTGCTGGTGGGTGTGACCGCGCATTGCAACTATCCACCGGAGGCGCGCACACGAACCGTGGTCGGGGACTTGCTCACGCCGGACGTCGAGCGCATTCTCGCACTGAAACCCGATCTCGTGTTGATCTCGGTCGAAGGCAACACCCAGGCCACGTTCCGCCGTCTTGAGGATATGGGAGTCCGTTTATTCGTCTCCTATCCGCGAACCCTGGACGGCATACTCGCCTCGATCAGCGATCTCGCCGAAATCACCGGTACGCAGCGCCGTGGCAAACGCCTGGTGGACTCGCTGCGTGCATTGCGTGCCGGGCTGTTATCCCACGCCGACCGCGATTCCATTCGAGCGGTGGTCCTCCTCTCTATACGTCCGCTCATCGCCGCGGGAGCGGGAACGTTTATCGATGAAATCCTCCATCTCGCCGGCGCGCGCAACGTGGCAGCGGCGGCGCCGGGCCAATACCCGGTGCTGGGTCGTGAACAGTTGTTGTTGTGGAATCCGGCGGTCATGCTGTTTCCCGACGATCTCGGGCTTACGCCCGCTCAGGCCCTCCGACAATTTCCCGAATGGCGCAGCATGGACGCCGTGCGCAACGGACGCATGCACGCCCTGCCGGCGGACGTGCTGATGCGGCCCGGTCCGCGTATGTTCGAGGCGCTGGCTGCAATGCATGCGGCTGTGGCGCGGTGATTGCCGCAAGCGTCCTCCGCACCCGGTGTCGCGATATAGCAGAGTATTGCCGAGAGTATCCTCCCGCCAGTTGCAACTCCGAAGTACGCAAGTCGGTGATGTGCGGAGTATTGCATCCGATGTAGTGGATCGGAGCTGCTGCGGCGCTTGCTTCCACTGCGCGAACGGTAGGCGCTCACTCACTCAAACAGGAAACGGCTGCCACGCGGCAGCCGTTTCCTTGTATCGATGAACACTGTGCGGTGCGTCAGGCGGCGGGACCGGTTTCCTTGGCCAATTTTTTCAGGTCCATGCCTTCGGCAGTGCGGCGCGCGGTGAGTTCGGGCAACTTTCCGGTCTGGATTTTCACGATGAAGCGATCGCCGACGAGGACGGTGAGTTCAGCGCGCTGATCCTTGTTGTTCCAGGTTTCATAGGCGGGGAAGCCCGCGATTTCGGTGCTGCGCTCGTAGCCGGTGGTGCTCTCCTTGTTGAGTTTCATTTTCACCAGCATTTTGAACGGCGCGTACAGCGTCCCAATATGCGCGTAGTCGAAAATTTCCACCGAGGCGTTCACTTCACCCTGCTCGTAGCGGGCGCTGGCCTGGGAGAAATTCCACTCGCCCATGTTCATGGTTTCGCCGCTGGGTTCGCCTTTCGCGAGATTGGCGACATTGGCCGGGAGATAATTGATCAACGTACGGAAACTCACGGGAGGAACGGGTTCGCCCTGTTCCTCGCCGACTTGCTGCAATTCCTTGCTGGCCGTTTCGAGATTCTTTGCCGTTTCCTGCAATTTTTCGAGCGCGCTGGGCTCGGATTTTTCCCCGCCACCGCAGCCGCTGAGCATGGGCAAACCGGCGAGGATCAGGACGAGGGTGAAAACAAGAGAGATGCGCATTCCGCCTCCGCGATGAATGATAATGAAGGAATGCCGCAAGATACCGGACTTCGGCGAGCGGGGCAATACCGGGTGCTAATACTCGATGTTGTTGTCCTTTTTCCCGGACGAAGGCGAAGCGTGCAGCGTGCAGTAACCGGGGAAGTACTTGCGGTTGACGAATTCCGTCACGGCATGCGGACAGAAGGGACTCGCGAGATTGCCCGATTCGACACAAATCCGTTCCATGGTCACCCCTTCGGGTTGCGCGAAATCCTTCATCGGAATGTTGATGCGGCGATCGGCGTAGGTGTACTTCATGAAGCGTCCCCAGATCGGCGCGGCGGCAACGCTGCCCTGGCCGTAGGAGCCGGTGAAGGTAATGCGGCGGTCGTCGAAGCCCGTCCACACGCCCGCGACGAGATTGGGCGTAAAGCCCACGAACCAGGCGTCGGCATAATCCTGCGTGGTGCCGGTTTTTCCGCCGGCCGCTCCGGTGAACCAGCGCCGCGTTGCCGCGCCCGTGCCGCCGGTCATGACGGACCGCAGCATGGTGGCCATGATGAAGGCGGTTTCCTTGCTCAGTACTTCGCGAATCTGCGGCCGTGTGTCTTCGATCACGCGGCCATCGCGGTCTTCGATGCGCGTAATGCCGAACGGCGTGGCGTACATGCCTTCGTTCGCGAAGGCTCCGTATGCAGCGATGAGTTGCAGCGGCACGACTTCCGATGTACCGATGGCGAGCGAAGGAACGGCCCGCAGCGGGGTTTCAATGCCCATGCGCTGCGCGTAGCGCACCACTTCGTCGGGAGGAGCGAGTTCGAGAATGGTGCGGATGGCGACCAGGTTCACCGAATTCTGCAATGCGCGGCGGAGCGTGTACATGCCACCCGTCTCGCCACCGAAGTTGCGCGGACGCCACGCTTTGCCCGAGCCGTCATTCATGGAAATGGGATCGTTGGACAATTGATGCGCCGGTGTGTAGCCGTTGTCGATGGCGACGGTGTACACGAAGGGCTTGAACGTGGACCCCGGTTGCCGCGCGATCTGCGTGACGTGATTGAGACCATAACGGAAATTCAACTCCGCATTGCCCACCATGGCCTTGATTTCGCCCGTCCGTGGATCCACCGCGACGAAGCCCACCTGTATGCGCGTCAGCGCGTTGCGCACCGAATCGACAAAGCGCGCGTTGCGTCGCAGGAGTATCGTGGCGATGTCGCGTTCGTCCTCCGTGCGCGCGGCGCGGTACTCGGGTGTGGCGCGAATGGCCAGGCGCAGAGCAGTGCCGAGTATGGCGCGATTGTTGGGATTGTCCCAGTTCCAGCGTGCATTGAATTGCTGCTGGAAGGGGAGCAGATGCTCCAGCACCGCGCGATTGGCGTGCTCCTGCATGCGGCTGTCGATGGTCGTGTACACTGTCAGACCGTCGCGATAGAGATTGAAGCCGTACTTCTCGGCGCGCTCGCGCAGTTGCTGTCGAATGTACTCCACGAAATGCGGAGCGATGCCAGCCGACTGCTCACGCCTCGTGGTGACAATGGAATCCCGCGTGCTGCGGGAAAATTCCGCTTCATCGAGATAGCCGACCTCAACCATGTTTTCCAGCACCGTGTTACGGCGCAGCACGGCGGCCTCGTAACGCCGACGTGGATCGTAATGCGTGGGATTGGCGAGCGCGCCAACGAGGAAGGCGCATTCGGACACCGACAGATCGATCGGACGTTTGTTGAAGTACACCGCCGCCGCAGACTGCAATCCGTAAGCCCCCCTGCCGAACGGCGCAACGTTGAGGTACATGATCAGGATTTCATCCTTGGTGTAGCGCCGCTCGATTTGAACGGCCGTGACCATTTCCCGTGCTTTGCGCATGATGCTCACCTCGCGTGTGAGGTAGAGAATGCGCGCGAGCTGCTGGGTGATGGTGCTGCCGCCGGGTCCGCGCAGACTGAAGCTGGCCACGCGCTGCAGGATCACGCGCGCCACCGCTCGCAGGTCCACGCCCCAATGGTCGTAGAAGCGGCGGTCTTCTGTGGCGAGCAGAGCTTCGATGAACGGTCGGGGAATGCTGTCGAGCGAAGTGAGGCGCGAGCGATTCTCCTCGAAAAAGCGGTCGATGACAATGCCGTCCGCCGAGTAGACCCGGGTGGCGAAGGGCGGTCGAGGATTTTCCAACTCCTCAAGCGTCGGTAGCCCGTCTGAGAGTATGGACCAGAAAATCCATCCCGCGATCAAGGTGCCGATGGCGGGGAAAATGATATAGCGATAATGCTGGGGCGTGAGAGTCACGAGGGATCACTCCATGCTTCGATGTTGCGGCCGTTCATGCGATACAGCGCGAGCGTGTTCCGGTCGTACATCGCAAAGGAAAAATGGCGAATCCAATCGCCGAGGTTCACATAGGTGCCATCGCCCACGGCTTCGATGCAGGGTTTGTGGCGATGCCCCATGATAACGTAGCGGGCCCCGGCGTCGATGCGTCGCCGCGCTTCGAGCAGCATACCATCGGTCTCGCCGTAGAACTTCCCCGACGTGTAATCGCGGGAGGAATGTGAGAAACGGCGTGCGATACCGAAGGCCAGATCGGGATGCAGCAGTCGGTAAAGGAATTGCGACCAGCGCGCGCGCAGCAAGCGCTTGAGCAAACGGTAGCCGCCATCCTTTTGCGCCAGTCCATCGCCGTGGTACACGTAGAAGATGCCCCCTTCGCAGTGCAACAGCAGGTCGTCGTGCCACACGCGCATGCCGAGGTCGTCGCGAAAAAATCCGCCAATGGCGAAATCATGGTTGCCCGCGAGGTACAGTACGGGCAGACCTTCGCGCGTCAAGGAATCCAGTGCGCAATACAGGCGGTGCCAGCCACGCGGCACGACACTGCGATATTCGTACCAGAAGTCGAACAGATCGCCGACGATGCACAGCGCGCCCGAGCGTGCCCGCACGTGATCGAGCAGGGCGAGCAGGGAATCGAGTTTCCTCGCTTCCTCTTGCGGGCTTCCCACGCCGAGATGCACATCCGAGAGGAAGAACAGGGGTGCTATGGTGTCGAAGGTCGACGGCATAATCATCAAAGATGGAGAGAAGCCGAGGCATATGCAAGCCGCACAACAGTCACGAGGAGTTGGCAATCTTTTGTTCCTGTACTATTGACATTTCCGCGCGGAGGTGCTATTGTAGCACTGCTGAATGTGCTGTCATCCTACGGAGATTCCGGGACGTCGATCACTCAGAATTCCTATGCCACGGTGGTTTTGCCAGGCCGTGCGGGCGGGGGACACCCGCCTCCGCATTGCTTGACTTTCCGGCGGGTAATTGGTAGTTTACCGTCTAATCAATGATTACCACAGAGCCAAATCATCTCTTTTCACATTCATAACCCCATCGGAGGAATCAATGAAAGTTGCTAGGCTATCCTTCATGTTGGTGGCGCTCGCACTCCTGGGTTCACTCACAGTGAACGCGCAAGTCCGGGAATACGAGTATCGGGCCCTCCCGAACGCCCCCATCGTGGATTTCAGCACAACCTCCAGTTCCATTACTGTACCCGACGCAGTTACAATCAACACGCTGTCTGTTATCGTGAATATCGAGCATCCAGCGGCAAGTGATCTCACGATCACCCTCTCGGGTCCCACAGGCAACTACACGTTGTCCACGCAGAATGGTCTGGCCGGCGCCAATTACGAAAACACCATTTTCGACAGCAATCCCGGCACCGCCATTCCCGGCGTCGCGATCAATTCGCCGACGAACGTGACCGCGTACTTCCGCGGTGTGTACATTCCCGAGAGTGCCCTTCCGGTTTCTGGCAACACTGCTGGAACGTGGACGCTGAATGTTTCGGATAATCTTCTCGGTGACAATGGCAAGCTCGTAAGTTGGGGCCTTTTCTTTAATCGTTACGACAATTATCGTGACATCCGCTGGGGTATGGATCTGAACAACCAGGGCGTGACCACGCTCAACCCGTTCGGTCTCGTGGAAGACATCACCATCATCCCGCCGTACACCGTGCTCGGTCATCGCCCGATGGCGAACCAGGTTCCTGGTGTGGCGCTGTTCCAGCTCGGTCAGACCCCGGGTATCGCGAACTTCACCATCGATCATCGCTACCCGAATGCGAACCGCCTCAACGTGGTTGAGACGGATCTGAGCATCCCGGCCGAAGGCGCGTACAATCCCGTCGCGTTCTTCAACCTCCAGGGCCAGGTTGGTCACCACGAAGCGATTCTCGACGTGTTCATGCGCGGTGATCTCTTCACGACCAGCAACGACAACGTCAAGAATGTGCCCCTCCATGTCACCGCCGGTTCGCTGGCCTACGACAATGGCAAGGCGATGAACACGCTGTTCCCGTTCATCAACGAGTGCGACGCGTTGACCTACGACATCTACGCTCCGCAGACCATCACCAGTGTCGATATCTGGCAGGGTAGTGTGGTTGAGCTCGAGCCCAATCCTTCGACCTCGCAGATGACGATCAACGTGTGGGATCAGAATACGAACGCGCTTGTCGCGACCACCGGTCCCGTTGCCTTCCCGCCGCAAGGTGAGAAGTGGGTGTCCTATCCGTTCTCGCCGCCCGTCGTTCTGCCGGCCGGCCAGTATCGCATCGGCTACTGCTTGACCTCCGTGCAAGCTGGTTCCTTCGGCCCTGGTATTGGTATGGACGAAGCCGGCAGCCCCTTCGAGCCGCTCGGTCCCTTCTCCCGCCTCGCCGATCTGAATCGTCAGTGGTTCTCCTTCGACGGTGGTAGCTCCTGGAACGTGGAAAACTTCCGTCAGTTCTCGACGCAGATGATTCGTCCGAACTTCGTGCAGCAGTCTGACGTCGGTGTGATTGCCATCAACAGCAACAACACCGCCGGTGGTCTGAATGTGGATGTGACCTTCGGCGCCTACGCGCACTACTCCTACCTGCCGAATCAGATCACTTTCGGCCGCGTGACCGTGATGAACAACACCGGCGCGACCATTGCTTCCCTCGAGAAGCGCGTGTATCTGACCGCCGCTCCGTACGTCGAGACCGTTTCTTTCAACTTCAACACGCTCACCAGCGGCGCGTACACGATCAAGGCCGAAATCATCCGTCCGGATGACGAAAACCTGATCAACAACGAATACAGCCGCCAGCTCGTGATTCCGTTTGCTCCGATGATGGTGAACACCGACGGTCCGATCGCTCGCGACCTGAAGGACCGCATCATCTCCGAGTACGCCCAGCAGGGCATCCAGGTCGAGTTTGTGGATCGTACCCTCGGTAACGTGACGCTTCCGACCAATGGCAAGGTTCTGTGGGTTGGTTCGCTCGACAATGCCTCCGCCGCTCAGGCGCGTGAGTTCGTGCTCAATGGTGGTGACTTCGCGGTTCTCGCGGATGTGACCGCCGGCAACCCGATGACCGAGACCTTCAAGGCCGTGGCCACGGGTAAAGAGATCGAATCCATGAACAGCTTCCTCTCCGTCCCGACCAATGTGAACCGCGTCAGTGAGACCGGCCGCAGCTTCGTGGACATGATGAGCAACCCCGAGAACGAAATGCTCTCGATCACCAAGGGCAACGCGGATCTCAATTCCCGTATCAATGCCTACTTCAGCACTGTGAAGCAGGACGCCCCGACGATGCTCCGCGACACGCGCAGCGTGCAGTACACCAATAACGGCACCATCCGTACCGTTGCCGAGCGTTTGAACGACCTCACGGTTGTCCGTCTCGTTGCCCGCAACGTGAAGGCCGCTCCGCAGGTGGAAGCCATCAGCAACCCGGCGAAGTTCGAGCTCACGCAGAACTACCCGAATCCGTTCAACCCCACCACGAATGTGGCCTACAACGTTCCCGCCGATGCGAATGTCAGCATCCGCGTGTTTGACCTCCTCGGTCGCGAAGTTGCCACGCTGGTCAGCGGATTCCACGCTGCCGGTTCTTACATCACGAACTGGAATTCCACCAACAACCTCGGTCAGATTGCTCCCAGCGGTATCTATCTCTATCGCATGGAAGCCAGCCCGGTTGATGGTTCGGCCCCGTACGTGCAGGGTAAGAAGATGATTCTCGCCCGCTAATCCCGAGCGACTCCTTTCCTAACTACGCCGCCCCGCGATTCGCGGGGCGGCGTTTTTTATCCTCCCTCGGCAATGCCTCCGCATCGCGCAGCTCCCCGCTCGGACCAACAATGCCCCCGCATCGCGCCAGCTCCCCGCTCGGACCAACAATGCCTCCGCATCGCGGCAGCTCCCCGCTCGGACCAGCAATGCCTCCGCATCGCGGCAGCTCCCGGTTCGGTGCAGCTACACCTCGCGGATGCATGCCAACGCAGTATCGGGGTGCGCTCTCGCCACCCGCGACCCATGGCGAGGCGACAGCACGGATTTATAAATCCGCACGCACCCGGGGAAGCGGCGTACCATGGGGACGTAAGTTCGAGCACATGCCCGACTGCTGCATCCGAGGCGGAAGCGCGACGAGCAGATAGAGCGTGCGAGGTTGTGCCACGACAGCCGCGGTGCTACTTTTACTGCTCACCATACCGCGGATTTCGCGGCAAGCAGGTTTTCGGCAGCAGAGCAGGAGTGATGTCATGTCCAACGTTGCGACAGCGATTCTCAAGAAAGGAAGAGAGGATTCGCTCCTTCGTCGCCACCCATGGGTGTTTTCCGGTGCGATCGATCGCGTGACGGGGACTCCGGAGCCGGGAGCGACAGTGATTGTGCGCGCGAGCGATGGACGCTTCCTGGGCTCGGGTGCATGGTCGCCAGAGAGTCAATTGCGCGTGCGCATCTGGAGCTTCCGTCAGGAGGAATCCATTGACCCGGATTTTTTCAGACAGCGCATTGCACGAGCCGCAGAGCTGCGGGATGATTTCGGTTTTCTTCCCGAGACGAATGCCTATCGTCTGATTTCGAGTGAAGCGGATGGATTGCCGGGCTTGGTGGTGGATCGCTACGCGGATCACCTGGTTTGCCAGTTTCACGGGGCGGGAGTGGAGTTCTGGCGAGTGCACATCCTGAGCGCACTACGCGAGCGTTTCACGGCATGCCGAGTGCTTGATCGTTCGGATGGCGATGTGCGTAAGCGGGAGGGGCTGCCAGACGTCGGGATGGATGTTGCCGACGGCATACCGGATGCGCCGGTCGAAGTGTGTGAACACGGCATGCCCATGCTTGCCGACATTGTTCATGGACATAAAACCGGGATGTATCTCGATCAGCGTGAGAATCGCGCGCTTCTTGGGTCTCTCGCAGAGGACGCGGATATACTGAATTGCTTTTCCTATACCGGAGGCTTCGCCTGTGCGGCGCTGCACGGAGGTGCACGTTCCGTGCTCGACTGCGATCTATCCGGCGACGCGTTGGCCCTGGCGCAGCGCAATGTGCGCATGCAATCCTGCGACGAACAGCGATATCTGCAGCAGCAGGGTGACGTGTTTCTCCTGCTCCGGAGTTTCCGGGACGCTGCGCGGAGTTTCGATATCATCGTACTCGATCCTCCGAAATTTGCCTGGTCCGCGTCGACAGTCACCAAAGCCGCCCGCGGATACAAGGACATCAATCTGCTCGCTTTCAAACTGCTGCGCCCAGGTGGGATGCTGCTCACGTTCTCATGCAGCGGGCATATCACCACCCCGCTGTTTCGAAAAATCGTGGCCGATGCGGCGGTGGATGCCCGTGTCGATGCTACCGTGTTTCGCGAACTCACGCAGGCGGCAGATCATCCCATCGCCCTGCATGTGCCCGAGTCGCTGTATCTCAAGGGATTACTTCTGCGTCTGTGATAACCATTTGCTGCACAAATAGAAACCGCCCTGTGTACGAGACAGGGCGGCTTCCGGAGGTATGTACACACGGAGAAAAGGAAACAGTCTATTTTCCGTCTATGGTGACGTTGAAGCGCGTCAGCACGGTTTGAATCGGGGTGCCAAAGATTGTCGTGCTGCTTTTCCCGAACAGCAGGGCCACCGGTTGAGCACTGTCACCATCTGTCACGATAAGTGAACCCGAATCGCCCGCGAGCGCGAAGTCTCCGCCTTTGCGGGCCGGCTGCACGGCAATCTGATTGACGAAGCGCGCCGCGCCCTGCGCGTAGTTGATGCCGATGATGACGTTGATGGCGGACACCTTGCCTTTCGTGAGACCTGTGGTGCGGCCATACTTCTGAACCGGCATGCCCACGTACGCCGTGGCCGGAGTGCTGGAAGGCACACCGTAGCCGTTGGCCGGCGTGCTGTTGTCGATCTGCGCCGTCGTCGTGGAGATCATGGCGGCGTCCATGTAGTTGTCGGCCATCGTGGAGAAAATGATGGGTTCGAAGTCCGCGAGAACGCCGATTTCATCCGTCAACGTCTGTGTGCAACTCACATCGGAGCGACCCGGCTGGAGTATTTTCTCGCCCACTGCGGCTGCGTTCAGGCGGCTGAACACGTGGTTGCAGCTCAGGGCGAAGAAGGCGTCGCCGCGACGGACGCGCACACCGATGGTGGCTGCGCCGCAGTCGTACCAATTGCTGGTGGACACGCCAATGGGGACGGGACGCGGCCAGCGGCTGGTGGTGGAATAGGTTGTCGTGGACGTGGATGTGCCCGTGCCCGGCTTCTTGGTTGCGGTGGGCTGCCCGCCGCCTTTTACAGACAGCGGTTCAACGGCGCCGACGACTTCTTCGCGAACAGGGATGCCCTCGATGTTCTCAGGAATCACACCCTTGCCCTGCTGTGTCTCCGTAAAGATCACGATCGTGGGCGTTCCATCCTCCGCGATACCGGTACCCGTTCCGACGATGCCCTTTTTCGCAAGAAAGCGCTCGGTGTTGCGTGTCTGCACTTCCATCGCTCGCTCGAGACCTTTGGCATCCTTGTTCAACGCTCCAACCGATTCCTGCGACGGACCGCTAGCGATGTCATTCTGATCGCTGCATGCCGAAAGCAGCACAAGGCTCAGAATCAGGGATAATGCGGCCAGTAACAAATTCTTCATGACAATGCGCGAGTTCATTTCAACCTCCACCTATTCTTCCGTTCAGTTTCCGCTACTGGATCATTCACGATCCACTAGCCAATTTAGGAGGCCATTCTTACGGGGAGCTGAATTCTGTATTACAGGGAGCTTAATATTGCCTTACCTGAATGAAAGGTTTAGGGAGAGAAATGCCCATCATGAGAGATAAATGCTTACATCACAACGCTTTATGGCGGCATTGCCGTCGGATGGTGCCCGGATGCAGGTGCTCGATAAAATTAGAGTTCTCTTGTGGATAGCGAGTGGTTTCCCCATACATGGGATGCAGATTGCAGTATGTGGCAGCGATTATCCTCGATATTCGGACGCCAGCGAAACGGAGATCCCACGACAGCGCCGGAGATATCGCCGCGGCTGTGCGGCAAACGCAGAAGCGCGGAACGTCGCCATTCAGCAACGAGATGTTGGGGACGCTTGGGAAAACGCGCTCATTCCGTATTTTGAGATATGGCTTGGGCAAGGACAGCATACACGTATCTTCTCGGTGTTTTCATCGCCTTCCAGCTGCCGGCAGGATTACTCCATGCGCAGGCATTGGACCCGCCTTCCTGGGCGCGGGGTGCGATTTGGTATCTTGTGGTGCCGGACCGTTTCGCGAACGGCGATACAGCGAACGATCCTGTGGCCCGTGATATATGTCTGGATCCCTCACAGCCATGGACCGTGTCGCCGTGGACGGGCAACTGGTACAAGCGGTCGGTGGAGGAGATCATGGTGCATGAGGCGTTCTACCCTGCCGCGTTGCTGCGCCATTACGGAGGTGACCTCCAGGGGATGCTTCAGCGTCTCGACTATCTGGATTCGTTGAACATCACAGGAGTCATTCTTACCCCTGTGTTCGAAGCGCGGTCTTCCCACAAGTACGACGCCGCTTCTTTCCATCACGTGGACAGGCATTTCGGACCGAGGATGGATGTGGACACCACATTTCTCAATCGTGAGAATCCGGTGGATCCGAAGACCTGGTATTTCACTTCGGCCGACAGGTTGTTCCTCGATGTGATCAACGCATTGCATAGGCGGGGAATCCGGGTGTTGCTTTCGGCGCAATTCGCGCACTGTGGTGCCGATTTTTGGGCATTTCAGGATGTGCTCAAGCAGCAGGAAAAGTCCATTTACGCCAACTGGTTCACAGTCAAATCGTGGGACAAACCCGAAACCCCGTACTCGTCGGAATTTGATTTCGATAAAATGTGGGGCATAGACGCCTTTCCACGCTTCCGGCAGGATACCCTGGGTCTCGTACCCGGTCCGAAGGACTACGTGTACGCGGCGACCCGCCGCTGGATGGATCCCAACGGCGACGGAAATCCCGCCGACGGCATTGATGGATGGTGTGTGGATTTGACGGAAGAACTCCCGCAGGCATTCTGGGAGCAATGGGCCGCGTATTGCCGCACACTGAATCCCGATGTACTTCTCGTCAATATGGGAGAGAGTAAGGGCAGAGCGGCAACGCCCTTCGATGTGGATCGCCCACACGCATTCGGCCGAGCGGTCACGTCATTCATGTTGGCCGAGAGCATTTCCAGTACCACGCTCGATGCTCAACTCATGGAGTTGCGGAGCAGAACAACGCTGAGTGGCAGCGACGTGTTGCTCAATCTCGTCGGCAGTCACGAGACGGATCGTATCGCTTCGATGTGTCAGAATCTTGGCCTCCCATACGATCAGCGTAATTCTCCCCGCGAGAATCCGGCGTATCGCATCACCCCGCCCGACGACAGCGCGCGTGCCTTGCAGCGCATGATCATCCTGCTTCAAAACGCGCTTCCCGGGTCACCAGTGCTGTATTTTGGTGATGAAGCCGGGATGTGGGGTGGCGACGATCCGGACAATCGCAAGCCCATGCCGTGGCCGGAATTTCCGATGGAAGCGGAAAGCACCTTTGAAGTGAACGGCGATGATCGCGCCTGGCCGGTGACCTTCGACAGCAGCATGTACCGCTACTACCGCACGGTGCACGCGTTGCGGAAGGATCTTCTGCCTCTCCGCACCGGTACCATGCAGACGCTGTTGCTCGACGATGTGGCATCACTGTATGCGTTTGTGCGCGCCAGTGGTTCGGAGAAAGTGTATGTCGCTGTCAATGCGGGCGACAGGCCGCAGGTCTGCACACTCAGTTATCTCGGCCTTCCGGACGGTGTGCGCCTCGAGGATCCATTGCTCGGGGTGTCCTTCTTTGTGCGCAGGGACGCCGTGAGCATAACGTTGCCGGGGAGAACCGCCACGCTGCTTGTGCCCAGATACTGAGGAAAGGAGTGCAGCGAATGCTGCCGGGAGGGGGCTATTCGCAAGGAGCGCGGTTGGCGGAGATGCATTGTGTGCGCGGTGAGCATGGTAATCGCGTGGGATTGGATTTTCCAAGCGCCCCTGCTATATTTCACTCTATTTGAATTTTTTGTATCCATCAAACAGCGAAGAGCAGAATGAACAAGGGCGTTATCGTACAGGTTATTGGACCGGTTGTGGATGTGGATTTCACCGGTGGGACACTTCCTCCGATTTACAATGCGTTGACGATTCAACGCGTCGATGCGGAGGGTAAGGACGACACGCTTGTGCTGGAGGTGCAGCAGCATCTCGGCGAGAACCGCGTCCGCACAGTGGCCATGGATTCCACCGACGGCCTGGTGCGCGGCATGGAAGTGTTGGACATGGGAAAGCAGATTTCCGTTCCGGTTGGTCCCAACACGCTCGGTCGTCTGCTCAACGTGGTGGGCGATCCCATCGACAACAAAGGTCCGATACACACCGACATTTACTTCCCGATTCACCGGCATGCGCCGGAGTTCGACGAACTTTCCACACAGAAAGAAATGTTCGAGACCGGCATCAAGGTCATCGATTTGCTCGAACCCTACACCAAAGGTGGTAAAACCGGTCTGTTCGGTGGTGCCGGTGTGGGCAAGACGGTGGTTATTCAGGAATTGATCAATAACATCGCCATGCACCACGGAGGTTACTCCGTGTTTGGCGGCGTGGGCGAGCGTACGCGCGAGGGGAATGATCTCTTCATCGAGATGACCGAGTCGGGCGTTATCGACAAGACCACACTGGTGTTCGGTCAGATGAACGAGCCGCCCGGCGCGCGCCAGCGCGTGGCACTCACCGCGCTGACCATGGCCGAGTATTTCCGCGATGTGGAAGGCAAGGACGTGTTGTTGTTCATCGACAACATCTTCCGTTTCACGCAGGCCGGTTCCGAAGTATCCGCGCTGCTGGGACGCATGCCTTCTGCCGTGGGGTATCAGCCGACGTTGTCCACGGAAATGGGTGAGTTGCAGGAACGCATCGTATCAACCAAAAAGGGTTCGATCACTTCGGTGCAGGCGGTGTACGTGCCCGCCGACGATCTCACCGATCCGGCACCGGCTACCACCTTCTCCCATCTCGATGCCACCACCGTGCTCAGCCGCCGTATTTCGGAGTTGGGAATTTATCCGGCTGTGGATCCGCTCGACTCCACTTCGCGCATCCTCGATCCGAACGTCATCGGCGAGCGCCATTACAATGTGGCGCAAAGCGTGAAGCGCATTCTGCAGACGTACAAGGACTTGCAGGATTTGATCAACATTCTCGGTATCGATGAACTGTCGGACGAGGATAAACTCATCGTACATCGGGCGCGCCGCATGCAGCGCTTCCTGTCGCAGCCGTTCTTTGTGGCCGAGCAGTTCACCGGTTTCAAGGGCAAATATGTGAAAATCGAAGATACCATCGAGGGCTTCGACATGATCATCCGCGGTGATTGCGACGCTTTGCCCGAAAGCGCCTTCATGTATGCTGGCACCATCGACGAAGTGTTCGAGCGCGCCAAGTCCATGCAGGAAGCCTGACGGGGGCCGCCATGTCCACGACCTTCGACGTCGAACTCATCACGCCACAACGTGTGGAATTCACCGGTCCGGTGCGTTCTGTGACATGCCCCGGTGTGCAGGGTCGTTTCCAGGTGTTGCACAACCATGCGCCGTTTCTGTCATCGCTCGAAATCGGCATACTGACGCTGGTGGATGCCGATGAGCAGCAGCGCACCTACGCCATCAGTGGCGGAGTGGCACAGGTCTTCCACAATCACATGCGCATTCTTGCCGAGACTGCGGAACTTGCGTCGAACATCGATGTGGAGCGTGCGACGCGTGCACGGCAACGCGCCGAGGAGCGCCTCAAGCAGCGCGACGCCTCGTTGGACCAAGAGCGCGCCCGCGTTGCGATGTTGCGCGCGCTCAATCGTCTCAAGGCCGTCGGCCGCGCCTGACAGGCCACGCATTGAAACATCCCACCTCCCGTCCGCACGGAGGTGGGATTTTCGTTCCAAGGACGTTCCCACCGCCCACCCTCACCGGCGAGCAATTCGGAGAGGAAGTGCTGGAGTGACGGGAACCGAACGCACAACGACAACCACGTAGCACAGGAATCTGTTCATGGACGCGTACGCGTTGATCATCGCGGGAGGAGTGGGGGCCCGATTCTGGCCTCGCAGCCGCGAACACTCTCCGAAACAACTTCTGGAAATCATCGGTCACGGGACGATGATACAAAACACCGTGTACCGTCTGGATCCCATCGTTCCACCCGAGCGAATCTACGTCGTCACCAACGCTATACAGGCACCGGAGGTGCGGCGCCAGCTTCCGCGCATTCCCGCCGAGAACATTTTGGTCGAGCCCTTCGGCCGGAACACCGCGCCCGCCATCGGGCTCGGTGCGGAAATTCTGCGCAAGCGCGTTGGAGAAGGCGTGATGCTCGTTCTCCCGGCGGATCATCTGGTGCATGACATTGTTACCTTCCAGACCACGCTTCGCAACGCCCTCGCGCTTGCCGAGCAATCGCGTGGGTATGTCACCATCGGCATCACGCCCACCAGACCAGAGACCGGCTACGGTTACATCCAATTCGATAAAACCGAACAGGATCGTCCATACGAAGATCTGGAAGCCTACTCGGTGGTGACCTTCGCTGAAAAACCGAATCTCGAAACCGCCCAGCGCTTTATCGAGAGCGGGGATTTCGTGTGGAACAGCGGCATGTTCGTGTGGAAAATCTCGACGATTCTCAATGGCATCGCCGAGCATTTACCCGATCTCGCCGATGAACTCAACAGGCTCGGACCCGCGATCGACACGGACGGTTTCGATTCCGCGCTGGAGCGCGCCTATGGTGAAATGCGACCCATTTCCATCGATTACGGTGTGATGGAAAAGGTGGAGAATCGCTACGTGCTTCCCGCGGATTTCGGCTGGAACGACCTCGGATCCTGGGATGAAGTCGCGCGGATTTTTCCCAAAGATGAACATGGCAATGCCATTGCAGGAGAAACCATACTCCGCGATTGCGCGAATGTGCATATCTCCACCGTGTCGGGCCGTGTAGCCGCCGCTGTGGGTGTCGAGGACGTGATCGTGATCGACACAGCCGATGCCGTGCTGGTATGCCGCAAGGGCCGCTCGCAGGACGTGAAGGAGATTGTGGATCACCTCAGAAAAAAGGGCATGACGCAATTCCTCTGAGTAAATCCGGCGGAACGAGGGACGCGGATTGCAGTGTTGTTCCTGTTCGCGCCTTCGATTCCGCTTTCGGACGCAACAACCCGGAGATTTTCGACACCACGCAGGAGAAGACGTATCGACAACCCGACCCAGTGAAGATTTGTGCAACAATCCCAGAGGTGCATGATGAAACATACACCCCTAGCCATACCGGGCATTCTCGCGCTGACGGCCATGCTTCTCATGGCATGTTCATCAACACAAGAAACGGCGGAATGGCATGACATCCGCAACTATCCCACCTTCAACGTTCTCGAGCAGTCCGAGGGTGTGGCTTCGTACTATCACAATAAATTCCACGGCAGAAAAACCGCGAGCGGCGAACGTTATGATAAAACCGAACTCACCGCCGCGCATCGCGATTACCCCTTCGGTACCTGGGTGCGCGTCACCGACATGCGCAGCGGAGAGTCGGTGATAGTGCGCATCAACGACAGGGGTCCGCATGTGCCATCGCGTGTGATCGACCTCAGCCGCGCCGCGGCGAGCAAGCTCGACATGCTGGAACGTGGCGTGTCCAAGGTTCGCCTCGAAGTGCTCGCCTGGGGCGGAAGCTGACCCCGGGATATCCTTCTTCCCCGCTTTTCGGAACATCCATGTTGCCTCAACTCAGCGTTCGCATAGAGGGTCCGGCATTTGCCCGTGAAGGGCAAATGCACGCCCTGGCGACGCTCGCCGATATTGCGGGCTTCGACCTGCGCTGGATTGAGGATGGTGAGGCGCAGCTGCATTATGGGCCAACTTCGCCACAAACGGGCTTCTGGGTGCCGATGGATGCTGGCGCATGGGAGCGGCTGTATCGCAAGGAGCGGATTGACGCCAGCCTTCGGGAGAGGCCATACTTCGGTGTTCCCATACATCCGCTGTTTGTCATGCCCGAGAGCGGGGACGTCGATCTCCCCGCATCCCTGTTTTTTTTCCTCATGCTGCACGATCAATGGACGGTACCGGAGCGGGATCAGTTCAAGCGCTTTCCGGCCGCCGCTTCGCTGCTCGGCAGGAATGATCTGATTGATGTGCCCGTGGCCAGCCGCTATGGACGCGCGTTGCGCGAAGCGCTGCGCGCGAACGGATTCGCGGTGACGGACACCGGCCGCTTTGGAGGACGTTCGGCGGCACTCTGTCTCACGCACGACATCGACTATATTTCGAAATTCACACCGGGACTGCTATTTCGCGAGGCGGTGCGCAATTTATTGTTCAACCGGCGGAAGGTGTCGCTACGGGCGCGAGTTACGCGTTTTCGTGAATACCTGGCATTCGCCCGACGCGAGCGTGATCCCTATGTGTATTCCATCCATCGCATGATGGAGCTGCAGCAGCGGTACGGCATGCGCGCCACCTACCTGTTCAAGGCAGGCGGTACGGACAAGCGCGATGTGACCTACAATCCAGGTGGAGAGCGTGCGCGGTCGCTGATGCGCCGAATTCAGGAGCAGGGGCACGATCTGGGCGTGCATCCCAGCTTCAACGCTTACAACGACGGACGGATGATGGAAGGCGAGGTGGCGAGGATAGCGGAAGCGGGCGCTTCGCGGCCACGCAGTGTGCGTCAGCATTATCTCCGCTTCGAGTATCCCGTGACCTGGCGATTGCACGAGCAATGCGGCTTGTCCGTGGACTCCACGCTGGGTTTTGCCGAGCGTGAGGGATTCCGGAATGGTTTCTGCCATCCCTTTCAACCATTCGATATCGAACGGAATCGTCCCTTCGACATCTGGGAACTGCCGCTCACAGCGATGGACGGGACACTGGCCAGCTATCGATCGATGGATCCCGAAGCCGCACAGCAACGCTTACATCAATTGCTGGACGTCGTGCGAGCGGAGCAGGGTGTAGCTGTGCTGTTGTTCCACAACACCGTATTCGATGCGCACGATTTCCCCGGGTGGGGTGAAGTGTTCGAACAGACCCTTGGATACGCGGCGGAATGCGGGGATCTGCTCTGCGCGTCCATGCAGGAAATCGTGCGGTTGTGGCAGAGCCGCTTCACTCCGTAAGGCGTGTTTTCAGGGTAAAAATTCGGTACTATCGGGAAACACTTGAACATCGCGTGAAATCCCGCTATTTTCAACGCATTGATCACCAACACCCCATCCTATCGCCCCTCCGTTACCGCAGTAGTAGTCCACTGAAACAATTTCCCCCGGGATTACGTTATACTGCTGTCCCATTTTTCATGCGGTCACGTTTTTGTAACTTTTTTCTTGACCGCGTGTCTACACAGACGTAAACAGGAACTGTCAGGAGACGACGTATCGAGATTCGTTGGTAGTGCTTCGAGCGTTTTCGGCTTCTACACATCACTATCTCTTCGGAGGCACTATGCAGGACGACATGTATCTTGAGGGCAACCCTCTGCGCGACATCATCGACGATGCGACTTTTTCCGAGCTGGCAAAGCACAAGCTGCTCAGCGAGAAGGCCATCCGGGATTACATGATCCGTCGCATGTTCAAGAACATGCGGAAGAACATGAGTGCGGGGGACGCGATCGACAGGATCCGCGAGATGTACCCTTACCTCCAGTTCGACACGGTTCGGAAAATCGTGTATCAGATCAACAAGTAATCGCCCGAGTCGATCACCATAGACCAAACCCCGCCTCAGGGCGGGGTTTTTTTATTCTCACCGAACGTCGATGCGCGATGGAGCGGCGTCATTCAGGTCGACGGGGACGACACACGTGCCGGGCACTTCCGACGATGTGTGAGGCCGAGTGCTCCGTCGGCATCGCTTCAGTTCGTGATCCCATCATTGCGGATGAAGTCCGGTTTTTCACGGATTGCATTTCGCGGCATCCGTACGTAATTTGAACGTCTCCGCAAGGAGGGTTCGCATAATGGTAGTGCAGCGGTCTTGAAAACCGCCGGGAGCAATCCTGTGGGGGTTCGAGTCCCTCACCCTCCGCCGCCTCGCAACCGTCGCGTCGTTCACGCGGCGGTTGTCGTATTACGGGGATGACACATGAAGGGAAAAAGGATGTGCATCTCTCCGATAAATGCTGTACCTTCGCAGAAGACACCGCCGCGCCTCAGCGCCAGTCGATGACGTCCTCTCTCACCAGTCGGACGGACCGATGCGAACAGGATTCATCACCGACATTCACGAAGACTACGACAGCCTCCGAGCCGCGTTCGCCGTGCTGGAGAAGCACGGATGCGAGCAGGTCATTTGTCTGGGCGACATCGTGGGATTCACGCTCCCGTTTCAACGGAATATACACAAGCGCAATGCCGAGGCCTGTGTTGCCATGGTGCGTGAGCAATGCTGCGTCGTGGTCGCCGGCAATCATGATCTGTATGCCGTGAGAAAGATTCCGGAATACGCGGACGGATTTCACTACGGTGAGGACTGGTACGAGCTTGATTACGAGTTGCGCGAGCGCTGTGCGCGTAACAGGGTGTGGTTGTATGAGGACAGCGAACTGCCCCATTTCCTCTCGCCTTCGGCCATGGAGTATGTGGCCTCGCTGCGCGAGTACGAGACGTTGACCGTTGACGGTACAACCATTCTCCTTTCGCATTTCCATTATCCGAATCTCAGTGGTTCTTCGATCCGCTTCCCGCGTTCTGCACGGGATGTGCGTGAGCATTTTCTCTTCATGCGTGATCACGACGCAACAATCAGTTTCTCCGGCCACGGCCATCCGGAAGGTGTGGTGCGGGGGCTGTGGAATTCGTTCGACACGCATCGCTTCGGCGAACGTATCGACGTCCGGGAAGGGGGCTGGTTCGTCTGTCCCTGCGTGGCAAACACCTCTCGCGCGAACGGCGTGATGGTGTGGGATAGTAGGGACCGTCACCTCGAGGTGTTAGCGTTGGGTTCACGGAAACAGTTTACGCGAGGGTGAAATGAACGTGCGTCATGCCAGAATATTCTCGCTTCTCTCCACCATCCTGCCCGTGCTTCTCACGTTGCTCGTGTTTGTGGTGTCGTTGTTCGACATTATTATCCCGCGCTTCGAGGAGATTGTACTCGATCGCAAACGTGAGATGATACGCGAGCTCACCACCACGGCATGGCATATAGCGGAGCGCTATGATCAGGACGTGCGGCGTGGCGTACTCACGTTGGAGGAAGCACAGCGCCTCGCGCGTGAGCAGATACGCAATTTGCGTTACGGCGAAGCGAGAAAGGATTATTTCTGGATCACGGATTACCGTCCATTCATGATCGATCATCCTTTTCGTCCGGATCTCAACGGCAAGGACTTGTCCTCGTTTCGCGACTCGCGCGGGAAATTGCTGTTCGTGGAAATCGTGCGTGTGGTGCGTGAGCGCGGCGAGGGCTATGTGGATTACACCTGGCAGTGGAAGGACGACGCTTCGCGTATCGTGCCGAAGCTCTCATTTGTGAAACCCTACGCGCCCTGGGGATGGATTGTCGGGACGGGCATTTACATCGAGGATGTGCGCGAGGAGATAGAGAAGCTCGAATCGAATATCATCAGCATTTCGATGTGGATCACCGTAGGCATCTCCCTGCTGCTGCTGTTCATTGCTTTGCAGAACATACGCAGCGAAAGAAAGCGTCTTCGCGCGGAGGCCGACTTACGCGAGGCGAAGGAAAAGTACGAAGCCCTGGTTGAAGCCAGCACCGAAGGTATGTTGCTGATACTCGACCGAAGTCAGCATTTTTTCAACAAGTCCCTGCTGGCCATGAGCGGCTACTCCGAGGAAGAGGCACGTGTACTCACTCTGGCGGATCTCTTCCCCCGCGCCACGCCATCCGATCTCAGCATGATCGAACAGGCAAGCGTTGGCGAAAATGGCGGAAGCACACATATCGAGACTGTCTTGCAGCATCGCGATGGTACGGAAAGTCCCGCTCTCCTCACCGTGTCGTCCGTCACGCTGTTTGATCGCTCCGGGACGGTAATCATCGTCAAGGACATGATTCATCACAAGCAGATCACCCAGGCATTGGACGAAAGCCGGGAGCGCTTCCTCGCCTTGACCAATCGGCTTGGACTGGCGGTGCTGCGTGTGGATGCGGGCAGAGACTTGCGCATTCTCGAAGGCAACGCTGCGGCGGCCGTGCTGCTCGGATTTGCTTCCGACGAAGACCTGCCCGGGGCGGCCTTTGGCGAACGCTTTGTGGAGGTCGCCATGTTCACGCAACTCAGGGAGGAGTTGCAGCAGCGGGGAATGATCAGCGATGCTTTGGTCATGTTGCGGTCGCGGCAGGGGAGTGCAGTACAGGTGCGACTCTCCGTCACCGCAATGAAAGACGATCAGGGTAATGTGCGCTTTTATGATTGCGTCCTCGAACGCGCCACAGAAGCGGTGATGCCCGAGGAGCCGCTCCGCCGTATCGCCGCCGATGTGCATTTACCCATGCTCGCGCTGCAGCAGCACATCACGCCTTTTGTGCGGGAGCTTCCAGCCGTATCGATCGACGACTCGGTGGATTCCGTGTTGCGGACCATGGGGAAGCTTTCGCTCGACTGTGTTTTTGTGGCCGATCGCGATGGTCGCAGCATTGGCATGTTGACCAGGGAGGCGCTCTGCCGCTCCCACGGCGGACACGAGGCCGGAACGCGCATCGTCGAACTCATGGAAGCGCCACTTCCCCGCGTGATGGAAAGCGCTCGAGTATACGATGTGTTGGAACGGTATTTTCAACACGGGACGGATTGCATCGCTGTGAGCGGGGCCGATGGCTCACTACGCGGCGCGGTGCATGTGGAGGAATTGCGCAGGGCCGCACTGCTCGGGCATTGGAGCGTGATGCAGCGTGTGCGTCAGGCGGAGACTCTCGCCGAATTGACCGTTGCGCGCGAGCATCTGCTGATGTACGTGGAAGCCCTGATCGACAGCGGTGCCGATGCGCAGGCCATCACTTCCGCGAACACGCAGATATCGGACATTATTGCACGCAAAGTGGTGGACATCGCACTGCTGGCGCAGGGCGAGGCCCCGGCCGCGTTCGCCTTCATGTGCATGGGGAGCGAGGGGCGCTCGGAACAGACCTTGCTTACCGACCAGGACAATGCCCTCGTGATAGCGGACGGAGCGAGCGCGTCCGCGATGGCATGGTACGTGGAGCTGGGTGAGCGTGTCGCTGGCATGCTGCACGCACTGGGCTACCGGCGCTGCGAAGGGAATATCATGGCGTCGAATCCACGATGGGCACAACCGCTCGCCGTATGGAAGGAGTATTTCCTCGAATGGATAGAAAATGCGAATCCTCAGGATTTACTCGAGGCGAGTATTTTCTTCGATTTCCGGCATGTTCATGGCGACGAGTCGCTCGTGCGCGAGTTGCAGGAGCAGGTACGTCGAGCAACCGTGGGGAATCACGCGTTTCTGCTGTATCTCTCCCAGAACGCACAGCGTTTCAAGCCACCGGTGCAGGCGCTCAAATCGGGTGACAGTGTGGACATGAAAGCCGCAATGCAAGCGGTGGTGGATTTTGCGCGTGTGTACGCACTTCGGCACGGCATTGCCGAGCGCAACACTCCGCGACGTCTGGACTTGCTGCAGCAGCAGGGAGTGTTGAGTGCCGCTGGCGGTCGTGAACTGGCGCAGGCCTACGCGTACATGATGCGGTTGCGATTCAGGCATCAACTCGCGTTGCGAAAGGCGCACGGAGTGCCCAACAATATTATTCCGGTGCCGGGGCTGACGGAGATCGATCGCGTTGTGCTCCGGCGCGCTTTCGCGCTGATAGAGGACTTTCAGGGAAAAATGAACCTGGATTTCAAGGGCACGCTCTAACGGTCGAATACGTCCAGACCTGAGTACCCGCCCGCTGCAAAGGCGCAGGCGGCATGTTGTGGCATTCCCGACAATGATGTATGTTGTCTTGTCCGCGAAGCACCTTCATCGGGGGTACCCTCCCCTCGCGTCTCCTGATAAAAGATAACAGGAGCCGATAAACCTCTGTTAGCACCTGGTATCCGCGTCCCCGCGGTGTGCGGCATGCGTGTGCCTTCCGCAGTGCGTTCTGTCATCCCCCATACAGCAGAGGAGAAGGAATGAGCATTTCACAGGAAGACATCAAGGGAATTCTCGAATCTGAGACGTTCAGGGCGCTGGTGCGCAAGCGCGTCTCGGTGACGTTGACCTTGACCATCGTGATGTTGGTGGTGTATTTCGGCTTCATTCTCACCATCGCGTTCAACAAAGAACTACTGGCGGCGAAAATCGGTGAGCACATGACGATAGGCTTGCCTATCGGCATCGGTATCATCGTGTTTGCCTGGCTGCTTACCGGCGTCTACACCCGCTGGGCCAACAGCAGCTACGACAGGAGCGTTCGCGAATTGAGAAAGAAAATTACCAGTCACTGATCACACCCCGGCATTGACGAACAACAAGGATCACATCGTGGAAACTTTTCAGACCACTCTCGGGCAGGCGAATCCCGCCTCCATAGCCATCTTTTTCACCTTCGTCGCTATCACGCTGGGTATCACCTACTGGGCGGCGAAGCGCACCAAGACCACGTCGGAATTCTACGCGGCCGACCGCAGCATTTCCGGCTTTCAGAACGGCCTGGCGTTGTCCGGCGATTACATGAGCGCCGCATCCTTCCTCGGCATCGCTGGCATGGTGGCGCTCAAAGGATATGACGGACTCATTTACTCCATCGGCTTCCTTGTCGGGTGGCCACTGGTGATGTTTCTCATTGCCGAGCCATTGCGCAATCTTGGAAAATTCACTTTCGCAGATGTGGTGGCGTTCCGTCTGCGACAGAAGCCTGTGCGCATCGCGTCCAGCGTCGGATCGCTGATGACTATTGTGTTCTATCTCATTGCGCAGATGGTGGGAGCGGGATCGCTGGTGCAAATTCTTTTCGGCCTCCCCTACGAATTCGCCGTGATTATCGTCGGGTTGGTGATGATAGCGTACGTGACCTTTGGCGGCATGCTTGCCACAACGTGGGTACAGATCATCAAAGCGGTGCTGTTGATCGGCGGGGCGACGTTCCTCGTCATCATCACGCTGGCGCAGTTCGGTTTCAGTCCGGTGGAGCTGTTCCGTCAGGCTTCGATGAAATACGGCGATGCCGTGCTGAGTCCGGGAGGCTTCGTCACCAATCCCTGGGATGCGATTTCGCTCGGCATCGCACTCATACTCGGGACCGCCGGATTGCCACATATTCTGATGCGGTTTTTCACCGTGCCGGATGCCAAGCAGGCACGCAAATCCGTGTTTGTCGCCACCGGATTCATCGGCTATTTCTACATTCTCACCTTTGTCATCGGCTTCGGAGCAATGGTGCTGGTGGGGCATGATACGATACTCGGCGTCGACAAGGGCGGCAACATGGCGGCATTGTTGTTGTCGGAATCCGTCGGCGGGCAATTTTTCCTGGGATTCATCGCGGCAGTGGCCTTCGCCACCATTCTCGCGGTGGTGGCCGGACTGACGCTGTCGGGTGCGAGCACCTTATCGCATGACCTCTATGTGAACGTGTTCAAGAGTGGTCATGCCGACGAGGCAGGCGAGGTGCGTGTTGCGAAAATTGCAACGCTCTGCATCGGTGCCCTGGCGATTATTCTGGGACTGGTATTCAAAGGTCAGAATGTGGCGTTCACTGTCGGACTGGCCTTCGCCATTGCCGCCAGCGCGAACTTCCCCTCGCTGGTTATGTCGATACTGTGGAAGAAATACACGACCAAGGGCGCGGTAGCGAGCATCGTAACCGGTGCGGGCCTGGCGGTGGTATTGATCGTGCTGAGTCCCACGGTGTGGGTGGACATTATCGGCAACGAGGCGCCGATATTTCCGTTGAAAAATCCGGCATTGTTCTCCATGTCGGCATCCTTCCTCGTTGGTATCGTGGTGTCGCTGTTCACTCGCGAGCCTGATGCCGCCGATAAGTTCGAGGACGAAAAATTGCGTACCTATCTCGGTGTCGGTGCGGAATAGCGCATTGGCAGATATTCAGGCGCAAGGAAACTAACGATGGAATCGAGGGCGGTCGCATCCCGTGGCCGCCCTTGACTCCGCGTCAAAGAACGAAGCACATAACAACACATACATGGAGGCATTCATGCTCAAACGAAATTGTTTGATTGTCGCTCTCGTGCTGTTCACCGCCAGCATCGGGAGTAGGGGATATGCGCAGCAAGGGGGATCGTCATTTGGAATCAGCTTTTCCGGTTTTGTGAAAACCGATGTTATCTATGACACGCGGCAGACTGTGAATTTACGCGAGGGACATTTTTTGCTCTATCCCGCTGCCGAGCTGAAGGATCGCGACGGAGCGGACATCAATGCGAATCCTTCGCTCAATATGCTCTCCATACAGACGCGTTTACTCGGCAAGATTACCGGTCCCGATGCCTTGGGTGCGGCAACCTCGGGTGTGATCGAAGGCGAGTTTTTCGGTCATAGCGAAGGGGACATCAACGGGTTTCGCTTACGGCATGCCTATCTCTCGCTGAAGTGGACGAATACCTCGTTGCTTATCGGTCAGACCTGGCATCCCATGTTCATTGCCGAGATGTATCCCGGGGTTGTATCGTTCAACACCGGGGTTCCTTTTCAGCCATTCTCCCGCAATCCGCAATTGCGGCTTACGCACAGCATCGGTGATCTGAAGCTGATGGCCGCCGCTGTGGCGCAGCGCGATTTTCAGAGCATGGGACCGGATGCAACGGGTGCTGCGGTAGGCAGTAGCGGTTTTCTGCGAAACGCCGGTGTTCCTGACATGCAGGTGCAGGCGCGCTATGGAATGGGTAAAAGCTTTGTCGGTGCCGGTGGAGGATACAAGACGTTGCGTCCCCGACTGAGCACGACGAAGGGATATGAAACCGACGAGTCCATTTCCAGCATGGCGGCCATGGCTTTTGCCAACATTGATGCAGCACCGTTCACCATCAAGTTGGAAGGAGTGTGGGGCGGGAATCTGACCGACCTGGTGATGCTGGGCGGCTACGCGGTGACATCAGTCGATACGCTGCGCGGTATTCAGGAATACACGCCAATGTCTTGCTATTCGTTGTGGGGTGAGGTGGTGTATGGCAAGGAACTGGAACTTGCCGTATTCGGCGGATACACCGAAAATCTCGGTGCGGACGATATCGTGCGCGGAGCGTATTACGCGCGCGGCAGCAACATTCACCATGTACTTCGCGTGGCGCCACGTGTGGCATGGACTATCGGCAGCATGCGACTCGCGGCCGAAGTCGAATATACCGCCGCCGCTTACGGCACGGTGCTGTCGTCGGAAAAAGCGAAGGTGGAGAACAGCACCGAGGTCTCCAATCTCCGGCTTCTCTTTGCAGCGTACTACTTCTTCTGAGGCGGTGTAGCGCCACTTTCCGCATTCGAACAAAACACACATACCCCAACCGCCCGCCGTGTCATCCGGATTCCGGAGATGCGGCGGGCGGCGCGCTGTTGTGTGAGGGTGAGAGCGCGGCGGGAGTCCAGATCTGTGGAGACAGGTGTAATGGCGGAATCGCAACATATGACAGCCTTTACTTCGCACAGGGAAACAAAACGGCGAGTGGCGGCTCAACTCCTGCTCAGCACTGCGCGAATATTAAGCTGTGGCATCGTCACATGCCGAGAAATGCTACCGCGATGGCATTCGTGGGTCACCGGGTATGACCTTGACCGCCTTCATACAATCGGCTATTCTTGCGTGTACCACGCGATGCATCGCACCAGCCGAGTACCTCGGTGAAGGCGGTGATCGCCTCGCGATGCGTGATAGGGGAGAGCGCGGACAAGACGATACATGAATCTTCATGCGAGGGTTGAGGTTGTCTTGCTCAGGCTTGGGAGTCCGAGAGGAGAATTCAACCGAAACCATCTCCTCCGTGAGAGCCATTCAAAGCCGAGATCTAACGAGCGGGATGGCGGGCGAACGATAGCGCTCGAATCCGCCAACTCACATCTGTCGGCATTGAGCCGATATCGCCATCTCGGTTAATCATAGCCAAGGGAAATCACCATGCTTCGGGGAGGCGGAGCAGCAGTGAAGCGCTAAACAACAACAGGGAATCTCCATCCTCATTGTCGAAACCTCCGCGACTGCTTGGTGCCAGGGACACAGCCTTCGAGAGCCACATGCAACTCGCCGTACACGAATGGTGCCGATTGTATCGACAGGGATGGATGCCATCATGCCGATTGGCAAGGAGTATGAGCAATGACATTCAATCCACGAATCCATGGTCGCCGAAGCATACGCTTGCAAGGATACGATTATTCGCAGCCGGGGGCGTATTTCGTCACCATATGCAACCAATCCCGACAGCATTTATTCGGTGAGATCATTGACGGTGCAATGCATCACAACCCAGCCGGCGCTATGGTCGAGCGCTGGTATCGGGAGTTGGAAAACAAGTTCACCGATATCGTATGTGATGCGTTCGTTTGTATGCCCAACCATGTGCATTTCGTGGTTGTCAATGTTGGTGCTCAGGTCGGACCCGATTCCTCAAGCGAAGCACGATACCGCAGGGTCGAAAGCATCTCGGCAACGGTGCGGGATGATCGGAAGGATGACGTGAAGCGACAGGAGAGCAGGGTGGAGTATTGGAATGAAATCCCAGTGGAAAATCGAAGCGAGCCGCATTGGAGAATTCCGGGCGAACAGGTCGGGGAATTTTTGGGCGGGGAGGGCGGAGAATTTCCTGGCGTGGAGGGCGGAGAATTTCCTGGTGAGGAAGGCGAGGAATTTTTGGGCGGGGAGGGCGGAGAATTTCCTGGCGTGGAGGGCGGGGAATTTCCTGGCGTGGAGGGCGGGGAATTTCCTGGTGAGGAGGGCGGGGAATTTCCTGGTGAGGAGGGCGGGGAATTTCCTGGCGTGGAGGGCGGGGAATTTTTGGGCGGGGAGGGCGAACACGTAGGTTCGCCCCTATGGCGCGTCGTACAATGGTTTAAAACGATGACGACGAACGAATACATCCGTGGGGTGAAACAATGCGGATGGCCGCGGTTCCCCGGAAAGTTGTGGCAGCGGAATTATTACGAACGTATCGTTCGCGATGAATACGCGTTGTCCCGAATCCGCGAATATATCAGGAATAACCCGGCGTTGTGGGGCAAGGATAAAATGCGGTAGGGGCGGACCTACGTGTCCGCCCCTAACAATGCATTGCCCCCAGCAGCGGAGAATGGATCGCATGTGTAGCAGGGCAGGCGAATGCGTATGATCGGGCGAATGCGTAGGTTCGGGCGAATGCGTAGGTTCGGGCGAATGCGTAGGTTCGGGCGAATGCATAGGTTCGGGCGAATGCGTAGGTTCGGGCGAATGCATAGGTTCGGGCGAACACGTAGGTTCGCCCGTACGGCGATGGATCGGATGGGCTGGCAGGGATCAAGTGTGCGGCAGGGCGGGCGAATGCGTAGGTTCGGGCGAATGCGTAGGTTCGGGCGAATGCGTAGGTTCGGGCGAACACGTAGGTTCGCCCGTACGGCGATGGATCGGATGGGCTGGCAGGGATCAAGTGTGCGGCAGGGCGGGCGAATGCGTAGGTTCGGGCGAATGCGTAGGTTCGGGCGAATGCGTAGGTTCGGGCGAACACGTAGGTTCGCCCGTACGGGGCTATTCCGCTGGTGTTGGGGTGGGGATGGTTTCGGGTGTGGCGTAGTAGCTATTGGCCCAAGCTGTGTTGCGAGTTTCCGCTTCTTCGAGGCGAGGGAGGTAATCGCGGAAGCGCTGCTCGACTCCACTCAATTCCTTGGCATAAGCGGGCAGCAGCTTCACTGTGGCGAAGGAGCCTTGCATGATTCGGGGCAGGGAGTAGTCGCCACCCAGGCGAGTTTCGTTGGCATCATACTCGGCGAGCGGGAAATCGAGGACCTCAAACACATACGCCGACGGAGGGAGTCCGACGAGCGCTTGTCCGAATTCCTCCGATTCCGGCTCGAGCGCGAGCAACTGGAGGATTCTATCTTCGTACGTGCGGACCTTGATCCACAGAGCGAGATTTAGAGCGGGCGCGTGCAAGGGATCATCTGGATGCACGATAATCTCGTAGCGATCATTGGCATCCGATGCGCTCATACGTGCGAACGCCTTGTCGAACGATCCCGCCATGGCTAATTGGCCAATGTCGCAGAGTTGTGTTGCCACGCGCGGATTGCCCTGCTTCCATGTACTCGCATCGAGACCGTTCAGCAACTCGCGAGCTTCCTTGAATCGACACTCGCCGATCAGTCGGCAGGCCTCAACGTAATCATCGTATGGATCACCGCAACCACCGAGCGTGGAAGCGAGCAGCAATACGATCGAGGCGGCGAGTACAGGCAGAGCTAGGCGAACGATGCGCTTCATGATCACGAGTCCTGCGGTGATAGGATGCGACAGCTTACGCAGTTTCGTGCTGAAAATCCAGACCTGAGCATGCGAATATTTGAGGACGCTTATGGTTGCAGGCGACATCGGTGTCGCTTCTGTCGCAGCAATCAGCATAGTTCTCGCGGGGATGTCCATCGATCGCGCACGGATGGTGAACAATCGACCTCATCTCAATAAAGAACTCTCGGTACAGTGACGCTGCGGAAAATGAGAAAAGCCCCGACGGATCGGAGCTTTTGCGGAGAGGGAGAGATTCCGCCACAGGCGTCCCTTTGGGAGAACTCACGGTACAGTGACGCTGCGGAAAATGAGAAAAGCCCCGACGGATCGGAGCTTTTGCGGAGAGGGAGAGATTCCGCCACAGGCGTCCCTTTGGGAGAACTCACGGTACAGTGACGCTGCGGAAAATGAGAAAAGCCCCGACGGATCGGAGCTTTTGCGGAGAGGGAGAGATTCCGCCACAGGCGTCCCTTTGGGAGAACTCGCGGTAGAGTATCGCTGCGGGAAATGAAAAAAGCCCCGACGGATCGGAGCTTTTGCGGAGAGGGAGAGATTCCGCCACAGGCGTCCCTTTGGGAGAACTCGCGGTAGAGTATCGCTGCGGGAAATGAGAAAAGCCCCGACGGATCGGAGCTTTTGCGGAGAGGGAGAGATTCCGCCACAGGCGTCCCTTTGGGAGAACTCGCGGTAGAGTATCGCTGCGGAAAATGAAAAAAGCCCCGACGGATCGGAGCTTTTGCGGAGAGGGAGAGATTCCGCCACAGGCGTCCCTTTGGGAGAACTCGCGGTAGAGTATCGCTGCGGAAAATGAAAAAAGCCCCGACGGATCGGAGCTTTTGCGGAGAGGGAGAGATTCCGCCACAGGCGTCCTTTTGGGAGAACTCGCGGTACAGTGACGCTGCGGAAAATGAGAAAAGTCCCGACGGATCAGAGCTTTTGCGGAGAGGGAGAGATTCCGCCAGAGGCGTCCCTTTGGGAGAACTCGCGGTACAGTGACGCTGCGGAAAATGAGAAAAGCCCCGACGGATCGGAGCTTTTGCGGAGAGGGAGAGATTCCGCCACAGGCGTCCCTTTGGGAGAACTCGCGGTAGAGTATCGCTGCGGAAAATGAAAAAAGCCCCGACGGATCGGAGCTTTTGCGGAGAGGGAGAGATTCCGCCACAGGCGTCCCTTTGGGAGAACTCGCGGTAGAGTATCGCTGCGGAAAATGAAAAAAGCCCCGACGGATCGGAGCTTTTGCGGAGAGGGAGAGATTC
>DAOSDL010000041.1:0-45642 GCA_035362335.1 Bacteroidota bacterium | reverse complement strand
CTCGCCAGCGGCATCAGCTGGCATATTCACTGAATAGCCAAATCCCCGCCGCCCGCTCCGCCTTCCGCGCCGAGCGTGATATTCAGTGAATAGCCAAGCCCAAATCCGGGACAAGAAGCGAGTATCTCGCGCCGATATTCCCGACTTCGTCATTCTTCAGATTGAGTCATTTTTTGTGACTTACGCGGATTCCGTTTGTGATTTGGGTGCTGCAATTGCGAAGTCAGGGGGTGCTGCCATGGCGATATCAGGGCGGAGGTGTCTGTTTTACGAAACGACACGGCTCGCGAGAATATCCATTTTTTTCGTCATTGCACCTTGGCGTCTTTGCGTTGAATTTTCTTCCGACTTCAGAAGAATGGAACGCAACGTCGCAGTGCAGCAGAGACGCAAAGCGACGAGAAGGTGTTGTCCCCGCTTCGCGGATAAAAAAACAGGGCACGAACATCGTGCCCTGCTGTAATTCTAACCGCTGAAGGATCAGCGAGTAAGCATCATACTGCGACCGAGGAAACTTCCGCCAGCGCTCAAGCGATAGTGGTACACACCACTCGGCAGGTTGTTACCGTCGAAGACTTTCGAGTAGCTTCCCGCATCCATGGTCTCGTTCACCAGCGTCGCCACGAGTTCGCCAAGGGCGTTGTACACCTGCAAGGTCACATGCGTGCGCGCGGGCAAGGCGAAGCGGATGGCGGTGGACGGATGGAAAGGATTCGGGTGATTCTGTTCCAACGTGGCTGTGAACGGCAACGGCGTATTGTCCACCGGCGTCACGCGCAAATCCTCGATGGTGAAATTGACCGGCACAGTGCGGTTGAAATCGGCCGAGGAAATGTAGGTCATTGTCGCCGGCATGCTGATGCTGGGTTTTGCCGGAGAGAAATATTCCGAGAAGGTGTACTCCGGATGATCCGCGAAGACGAGGTACTGATCGGGATCGAGTCCGGTGATGGAGTACCAGCCCGTGCTGTCGGTGATGGCATACCCTGCGATGGCGCCAGTGCGTTCGCGCTGCGCGAAGATCAGTGCGCCTGCGAGTGGCGAGCGCGAGCCGCCGCGTTTCACCGTGACCTGTCCGTAGAAGCTGCCGATACCGCTGCGCTGCGTGCTCGGGAGCACGAAATCGTAATTCTTGGTGCCGAGCGGCGTGATATTATCGCTCTCGCGGAAGTTGTAGCTGCCACCCGACGAGTGGTAGTACTGCGGCGCGAGACGCGAATCCATGGGGATGGCCAGCAGGGCGGAAGGCGGCGCTTCGGGAAGATTGTCGAAGATGAACACACCGTTGGTGTCGGTCACCACGGAACGGTATTTCCGATACGTGTGTCCACCACCCGTGCCGCGCTTGAGCTCGGTGTCGATCAGAATGATCGTGGCCTGCTTGCTCACACCGGACGCCTGGCTGTACACCTGTCCAACCAGCTTGTTGTTGGTGGTGGAGACAGGCGAGAGCGTGTAACTCATCGTGATGCCATTCGCGATGCGCACCGCGCGCGCCTGCATGGCATTGGTCTGATCGTCGTTGAAGGCGCGGAGGAATTCGTCCTTCTCCACAATCGTGTAATAGTCGCGACCCACGGGGAGATACGCGAGGAATTCGCCTTTGAAATCCGTGTACACCACAGTGTCGACGATGGATTCGCGCCAGTTGTTGCTGTTCTCCTGCCAGAGCGCGTTCACACGTGTGGTGTCGCCGATGTGGATGAAGTCTTCCTTGCGAATGAAGGTGACCTTCGCATCGCGCAAAGGAACCTCGAGTTCGTCACGTACACGACCCACCACCGGGGCAATCGTGCCCGGAGCGGAGAAGAGGTAGAACTCGTAGCGCAGCTCACGATTAGGGAGCAGTGAGCGCTCGAGTGCCGAACTCAGAGAATTGGCATTGATGTAGAACTGCGGGAGATACCTGCCATCGGGCGGCTCGGCGTACGCGTAGATGCGGCCGGCCTGTACATTTTCCAGAACGAATTCGCCATTCTCGTCGGTGCGGGTTTCGGAGAGCAGATTCCGCCCCTGACTCACCGTCCAGAAACGCACGATGGTGTTGGGAATGGGATCGTTGTTCAGCGCTTTGACAAAGCCACGAATGGTGCCAGGCTGATCAACCACTGTCAAGTCGAATTCCTGCACCGCGCGCGCGCCGGACTTCATGTCCGTGGCCTGCAGCGTGACTTTGTAGCGACCCACCTGCTTCGGTACCCAGTACAGATAGGACGGTCCCAAGGCGATGTTGTGCACCGTCATGCCTTCCGGCACTTCGCCGATGAGCATGAGAGAGATGTTGGTGACGTCGCTCTGGTTGAAGGTCGGTGTGTAGAAGTACTCGTTGTTCGCCAGCGCGGTCGAACGGGGGATTGAGGTGAATTGCAATCCACTCGCGGGAGGCAGCACCGTCACCGATGTGTAGGCGGTTGCGCGCTTGCCCGCGGAGTAATGCGCCACCACGGCGTATTCATAGGATTTCCCCGCCTGCGCGGTGTAGTCCGTGAATTGCACCGACGTGCCGTCGTAAATCTGCCCGATGGTGATGTCCGGCGTATCGTAGCCGCGCTTGATGTCGAAATTCGACGGGAAGTATCCCGAAGGGATAACCCAGCGCAACACAACGTGGCCGTTGTAGTTCACCTCGGCGGTGAGCTGCTGCACCGGTGGAAGCTGCTGAGAGTACAGCGGGCCTGCCAGCGCGAGCAGTGTCACGAACAGCAATATGGAGGACGTGTGCTTCAATTCAGATGGACCTGAAAATACCTCTGAAAATTACGCGTTTGCTCCGAGGAATGCAACGAAAGACAAGGTTAAAATTGGATTAATTGCTTCAATAATTCCATACCATTTTCATGCCAAAATCCATGCCCTGAACGAGGCCGGATCAGGGGGATATTGCCATGAACGTCGGAATGTTGACGACGCCGGGCCGTCGATCGACAGCGGGTTGGCGTTACATCATGCCCAGTTTTTTCATGCGCTCGACCAGCGTGGTGCGCTTGAGGCCGAGTATGCGCGCGGCTTCGGTCTTGTTGCCGTCCGTGTGGCGCAGCACGAAGTTGATATGCTCCTTCTCCACGTCCATCAGCGAGGCGAGTCGCTGCGGTCCCTTGAGCGACACTTCGAACTCTCCGGCGGCGGCGCGCTGCTGCGCCGCACTCATCTCCACGTAATCCGCGGGTAGCATGCGCGTGGTCAGCGTTTCCTCGCGCGCCTGGGCCAGCATGCGATTGACGAGATTTTCCAGCTCGCGCACGTTGCCGTTCCAGGCCTGCCGCTGCAGCCATTCCACCAGATCGGTCGAAATGCCACGCACGGGAGAGGCGTGCCGCTCCGCGTAGCGGGTGATGAAGAATTGCACCAGTTCGGGTACGTCGGCCACGCGCTCGCGTAGCGGCGGTACGGTGATGGGGATGACATTCAGGCGATAGAACAAATCCTGTCTGAAGCGTCCGGCCGCGATTTCCTCGAGCAACACTTTGTTCGTGGCGCAGATGATGCGTACGTCGGCGAGTCGCGTCTTAGTGTCGCCCACGCGACGGAATTCGCCTTCCTGTAGCACGCGCAGCAATTTCGCCTGAAACGCCAGCGAGGTGTTGGAGATTTCGTCGAGAAACAGGGTGCCATGATCGGCTTCCTCGAACAGGCCGGGTTTGTCGGCAATGGCCCCGGTGAAGGCCCCGCGCTTGTAGCCGAATAATTCGCTTTCGAGCAAGGTGTCGGGCAAGGCGCCGCAGTCCACGGCCACGAAGCGCTTGTCCTTGCGCGCGCCATTGTAGTGAATGGCCTTGGCAATCAATTCCTTACCCGTGCCGCTTTCACCCGAGATCAGTACGGCGCCTTCGCTCTGAATGGCGGCCTGGGTTTCGGCGAACAGCCGCTGCATGGGCGCGCTGCTGCCGATGATGTTCTCGAAGCCATAGCGTTGCTGTACCGCGCGGCGCAAATACACATTTTCCTGCTTGAGTTGTTCGTGCAGCCGTGCATTCTCGATTGCGATGCTGGCCAGATGGGCGAAGGCTTCGAGGAATTCCACATCCGGTTCGGAGAAGCCCATTGCCGCCTGTGCATCGGCACGCGAATCCACATACACCGTGCCGATCACTTCGTCGCGTACGCGCATGGGCACGCAAATCAGCGAGTGAATGTGGAAATTCACCACGGACTCGCGATTGCGGAAGGCCTCGTCCTGCGAGGTATCGGACACGATGATCGGTTTCCCCGCGTGCAGCACGTCGCGCAGTATCGAGAGACTGATTTCTGTGGCGTCGCTGATGGTTTCCTTTTCCACATTGCGCGACACC
Organism: Bacteroidota bacterium; assembly: GCA_035362335.1. Taxonomy (GTDB): domain Bacteria; phylum Bacteroidota; class Ignavibacteria; order SZUA-365; family SZUA-365; genus JAOSJT01. The sequence continues at coordinate 41,353 of DAOSDL010000041.1, read as the reverse complement.
TTGAGCTGCAACTGATCCTGTTCGATGAGGAAAATCAATCCCCGCTCGCCGTTCATGGCGCGCAGGGCGCTGTCCATGATCGTGTCGAGCAGTACATTCAGATCCAGCACCGAGGTGATGTTGCGCGCCACGTCGTAGAGCGTGCGGAGATTCTGTTCGCGAATGGCGACGAGCGAACCCGGCGAGTCGGAACGGTGACTGAGCGCGAAGTCGCGGACGATGGCGGCATTGACCTGTACCTGCTCGAGGAAGGAGCGGTACAACTGTGGTTCCGATATGCTTTCGGCGACGCGCAGCAGTTCAGCATGGGCCGTTTCGATGGCCTCCAGCGCGGCGGCGGTGGCTTTGTTGGCCCGCAGCACCTGCGCATGGTTCAGATACATGTCGCGCGAGCCGCCTTCGAGTTCGCCATGCGCTGCCAGCAACTGCATGGCTTCTTCCGACAGTTCGAGGGCCGCGGAGGCACGTCCGAGCCGCGTTTGCGCCACGGCGGCGTAGGAGCGCGCAATAATGCTGTGCGATTCGAATCCCTGCGCGTCGGCCAGATCGCCGTAACGGCCGAACAATTCGAGGGCCTTTTCCGCGTCGCCCGTTCCGCCCCGCGCCAGCAGCAGCAGTCCGTGGCGGTAGAGCAGCATGGCGGTGACGTTGGTGTCGTGCACTTCGCTGACAAGCTGCGCGGCGCGGTCGATCTGCCGCTGTGCGAGGTCGAATTCGCGTCGCTCGATGTGGCACATCGCGAGATCATTGGCAGCGCTGGCCTGGCCGATGGGATCGTCGCTTTCGACGGCCACGCGGTTGGCTTCGGTCAACGCTTCGATTGCCGCGTCGTAAGCGCCGAGCGTGAGGTAAAGCGTGCCGAGATTCTGATGACATTTCCCGATGATGTAGCGATCGCCGAGTTCGCGCGCAATGTGTAACTCCTCGCGTAAATGCAGCAACGCCGGCGAATAGCTGCACAGGGCAATTTCGCACTGCCCCATCGAACCACAGGATATGGCGATCAGGCGTCGATCGCCCGAGGATTTCGCCAGTGCGTTCGCGCGCTGATGATGGCGCAAGGCGTCTTCGTACTTGCCCAGAGCGTAGTACTGCAAGCCCATGTTGCCGTACACGCGGGTGAGTCCACGCGGATCGTCGATGCGTTCGAACAGCGTGCGCGCTTGCTCGAAACAAGCGAGCGCCTGCTCGGGCTGCTCGAGAATCGAGTAGTACACCAGGCCGATGTCCACGAGAATATTTCCCTCGTCCACAGTCGCCCCGGTGTCCGCATATAAACGCTGCGCCGCGCGGTAATGGGTGAGAACGGTTTCGCCTGGACGTGTCCGGTATTCGATGATGCCGAGCGTGCGATGGCAGAACGCCTGGCCGTCGCTGTCGCCGGCCTGCGTGTAAAAGCCCAGCGCGCGTTCGGCGCTGCGTCGCGCCCGTTCGTACTCGCCGGTCGCGATGAAGTAGTCGGTCTGACTGCGATAGACGGAGGCAAGTTTCTCCGGAGAATTCGTCTGCGCGGCCAGCAGCAGCATTTCCTCGAGCAATTCCTGCTCCTCGTCCCGGCGGCCCAGTATGCCGCACAGCCGTACGAGCGAACGCACGGTGGCGAAGCGGCCCTCGGCATCGTTTTGCTGCAAGGGCAGCGCCTTCTGCAGGCAGCGCAGGGCGCCCAGGTAATCGTTGCGTTGCTCGCGCTCATCGGCGGCGCGCAACAGCAGCGGCAGCTCAGCAGCATCGTCACCCATTCCCGCCGCGTGATGGGCGAGCACGGCTGCGGCGTCGACCGTCGGTGGATGCTCGCTGAACCAAGCGAAGAGCCGCGCATGTGTGGCGGCGTCGAGAGCGGGCAGGGTTTCGCGCAGCGCCTCGTGTGCGGGCAGGTATCCGTCGACGCCGTGCGCGATCAGGCCGCGTTGCTCGAGCCGCGCGAGTGCGTGATGCAAGGTCCCGGCATCCATTTCGAGCACGCGTGAGAGTATGTCCAGTCCCAGCGGAGCCGCGGCCGCGCCCAGCACAGTGAGCACATGCAGTGTTTGCGCATCGAGTCGCGCCACCGCGCGTTCGAAGGTCTGACGCAGTCCGGCGGGGAAGGCCGCGCCCAGATTGTCGCGCTCATGCACCAGCCAGCCGTGCTCGGTGGCTTCCAGTATGCCTTCTTCGACGCAAAAGGCGAGCAGTTCCTCCACTCTTCCCGGCAAGCCCTGTCCCTGTCGATGCAGCACGTCGACGAACGATGGCGAGATCTTCCCGAGCAAGGCGCCCAGCGCCTTGGCCAACTCCGCGCGCGGCAACGGCGGCAGACTCACCTGCTGGCAGAGGGGCGAAGCTGTGAGTTCGGTCAGGCTTTCGGCCTGCGCTTCGTCGATGCCCAGCAGCAACAGGAAGGCGTGTTCGGGGTGGGCCTCCAGGAAGGAGACGAAAAATTCCAGAAACTCCAGCGTCATGTCATCCAGCGCATGCGCGTTGTCGCATACGAGGACGACGGGCTGTCCACCTGCCACGAGCAGTTCCGCTGCCGCGTGAAACAGACGCACACGCGTGGCTTCGGGCGAAAGTTCGGGAAGCACGGCCGGCGTGATGCTGGGGAAGTGCTTCGGCGCTGCGGCGGCGAGAATGCCGAGCGCGGCGTACTGTTCATCGCCGAAGCGCTCCAATTGCGTGGCGAGCAGGCGCGACAACGGCCGGAACGGCGCGCCCTGCACGTCCACCGCGAGGTGCAGCACGCGCGTTCCCTCGCACAGCGCCTCTGCCGCGATGGCGTTGAGGAAGCGCGTGACGCCGGCGCCTTCATGGCCGGCCACCGCCAGCACAGCCGGTCCACCGCGCGCACTGTTGCGGATTTCCGTGGCGCGGGCCTGCTCCATTTCACGCGGAATGTCGGGCAGGCGCAACCGTCGTTGCGCGTCGCTAGCGGAAACGCTCACGTCACGGCCCAACATGTCGCAGGCAGCTTTGTGCAACTGGAAGGCGCTGCGGAATCGTCGCGGGGCTTCCTTCTCCATCAACGTGCGCACCCACGAGGCAATGGTGCTGTCGACATGTTGCGGAAGGGGAGGTGGCGCTTCGCGCAAATGCATTCGCAGCACGCTCAGAGCATTTTCACCTTGAAAAGGCACGCGATCCGCCAGCAGTTCGAACAGCACGCAACCCAATGCGTACAGATCGCTGCCCTCGCTGGCCGCTTCACCGCGGATCAACTCGGGTGGCATGTAATCGATGGTGCCGTGCAGTCCGCCGGACTCGTCTCCGCGACGCGCGCTGAGCCCGAAATCCATCAGGCGCACGAAGGGCTGTCCCTCGCGAGTCTCCACCAGAATATTCGCGGGCTTGATGTCGCCGTGCAGCACATGCTGCGAATGAATGTATTCGAGCGCGGCGGTGATGTCGGCGATGATTGCGGCGCAACGCGCCGTGTCGATAGTTCCCTCGGCGTCGCGCAACAGTGCGGGCGCAATCGGCAGGCCGTCCACCCAATCCATGGCATACCATGCGCGGCCATCGTCGAGATAACCGAAGTCGTGCACACGCACCAGAGCGGGATGATCGAGTGTGGTGAGGAGGCGGAACTCCGCACGCAAGGCGGCGGATTGCGCGGCGTCGGCCGAGTGCAGCAGCTTCAAGGCCAGAGTGTGTTCGCGGCCCTCGGCTTGTGCACGGTACACCGCTCCCATGCCGCCACTTCCCACGTGGCGGTCGATGCGATAGCCGGGAATGGACGGAATGGGGTTTCCGTCGTCCATTACGACCACACTTCCTGTTTCGCCTGCCGTGTCATCAACTCCTGGGTTGCGAGAATGGGATCCTTGCCGTCGAAAAGTATCGCGTACATTTGCTCGACAATGGGCATTTCCACCTGCCGGGCGCGGGCCAGATCGCGCGCCGATTGCGTCGTGGGCACGCCCTCGGCCACCATGCGCATGCCAGCAATGACCTCGGCGGGGGGTGTTCCTCGACCGATTTGTTCACCCACGTAGCGATTCCGGCTGTGACGGCTCATCGTTGTGACAATAAGATCGCCAAGTCCGGAGAGACCTGCAAACGTGTGCGGATCGGCGTCCAGCTGCTCACCGAGCCGGCGTATTTCGGCGATGCCGCGTGTGATGAGTGCCGCTTTCGTGTTGTCGCCGAATTCGGCCCCATCGCAAATTCCCGCGCCGATGGCGATGACATTTTTCAACGAACCGCCCAATTCCACACCGATCACATCCGTACTCGCGTACACGCGGAAATAATCGTTCATGAATGTCGAAATCACCCGCGCCGTGCTTCGCTCGTCGGTGGAGGCGGCCACCACGGTGGTGGCTTTTCGGCGGATGACCTCCTCGGCGTGACTCGGTCCCGACAGCACCACGTAGCGCGCAGCGTCGAAATCGGGAATGCAATCGGCCACCACCTGCGACATGCGCAGCAGCGAATGCTGTTCGATGCCCTTGGCCACGTTGACGATCAGGCCGTCGCGCAATGCCGCCGCAGGCACTGTGCCCAGCACGGAACGCAGATATTGCGACGGTGTTGCGATAACGACGATGTCGCGCCCGCTCACCGCTTCCTCGGCGTCGGTGGTCACGTGCAACTCCCGCGGCAGATCGATACCGGGGAGGTACGCCTCGTTGCGGCCGGTGGAGCGAATGGCTTCCGCATCCTCGGCCGACCAGGACCACAACGTGACCCGATGCGCGTTGCCGATGAGCAGGGCGGCGAGCGTGCTGCCCCAACTGCCGGCGCCGAGAATGCCGATGTTCAGTGAACGCTTCATGGAGAAAAACTCTGCTTTCCGCGTCGAGCGACGCGCTGCGGTGATCGGATGATTGGCGCGCGGGCGCCCCGTGCAACCGCCGGCTCTCCCAACTTCGACAGTACGGTACAGGCGGAGAAACCGACTGCCCTCACGCGGGTCGGCACATCGTGTGTCCGCGTAAGGACCGGATCAGAACAGGAACAGTTTTGCGGAAGTACTCATCTTGCGGCCGAGAATGCGCAGCTTGTTGAAGCGATTCTCCTGTCCGCGCAACAAGCGCTGGATGTTGGCGCGATGAGCGTAGAACAACAGCAACGTCGTGGCGATACTGAACGCAATCAGCGTGTGATAGCTCGGGATGTCGACGTTGAAAAAATTGTAGCGAATGAACATCGTGGACGGAAAGGCCGTCGCGGCGCTGAGCGAACCCAGCGACACGTACCCGGTGGACAGCAGTACGAGGGCGAACACGATGAGTGCGATGGAAATGTCCACCGGTGCGATGCCCACAAGCATGCCCGCCGCGGTGTTGATGCCCTTTCCGCCTTTGAAATTCAGGAACACCGAGAAAATATGCCCGAGCACGGCGGCAAGTCCCGCGATGATCTGCACGATGGTGATGTCGTCGAAGGGAGTGCGGTTGTTGAAGGGGAAATCCCCGTAGTGCAGCCGCGCGATGACAAGCACGGCGAACAGTCCTTTCAGCACATCACCCACCTGTACGAGCATGCCGAGCTTCCAGCCGAGCGTGCGGAACACATTCGTGCTTCCGATATTGCCGCTGCCGTGCTGGCGGATGTCCACGCCCTTGAAATAGCGCGACACCAGTAGGCCGGTGGGGATGGATCCTGCGATGTAGCTGAGGATGATGATGAGGCTGAGGAGGTACATGGGCGGTCAATCAGTGCTTCAAAAAAACCAACAGTGTAACTTATTCGCCGGGTGACTCAAAGTCAATGCCCATGCGTCGCCCTGTTGGATGCGCGGTCTCCGCGATCGGTCGCGACTACGCGATGGAAATCCGCGCATCCGTAGTTGCAAAACGCCTCGAAGAATGGGAAGTTGTTCCGAAACATCATGGCACGCATTACCTACATACGCACCGACTCTCCGCGACGCATTCGCATTGCGGCCCCGCGTCCTCAGCGCATGGACGCCTTTCTCCGATCTCATCCACTGCTGCTGCTGCTCCTGCTCCAGTTGCCGCGTTTTCTGCAATTGGGTTTCGGAGAAATGCAGCAATGGGACGAATCACTGTATGCCCTGCGCACGCAGGTAATACTGCGTTTCGGCGCGCTGTGGGACCAATCCGCATTGATGCTGTCGGGCAGTTATTACAGCGCGCACCCGCCGCTCTATGTCTGGAGTTCGTTGTTCTGGACCTTGCTGTTCGGCGAGCATGTCTGGGTGTATCGGCTCACCTCGGCACTTGCCGGCGCGGCGCTTCTCCCTCTGGTGTACCGGTACGCACGACGCGTGATGCCGCATGGCTGGGCAATGCTGGCGGCGGGTTTCGTCGCCGTGCAACCGCTGGTTGCGCTGTACGCGCGCCTGGGCCAGCTGGATCTGCTGCTCACGTTGTGCATGTTCGCCGCACTGCATACGGCGCATCACTATGTGCGTCTCGGCGCGCGGCGCGATTTCTGGCTCTTCGCTCTGGCTCTGGGCGCTGCCTTGATGACGAAAATGCTCTTCGCCCTCGTCCTCCCCGCGGCAGTATTCATTGCTGCTTTTCTGATGACAGGCGAGAGCCGCAGGCGCGCGCTGCGTCTGTCGCTGCTCGGCACCGCGACATCGCTGCCGCTGTGGCTGCCCTGGTTGTGGAGCTTCGTCGCAACGCATGGCGGAGGCGATCCGCTGTATCTGTTCGGTGGAGCGGTGCCACTCGGGGCCACGCTCGCCGGAGCGGAGGGGACGGCCAAGGACAGCGGGATCTTTTTCTACTTCAACCAGCTCGTGGTGCAACTGGGTGTGCTCACACCCTTCGCAGCGATCGGCGTCATGTCGGCGTTGCGTGAACGCCGGTCGCCCGCATTGCTGCTGGCGGCGGTGTACGTGGCACTGCAGTTTGCCGCGCTGCTGGTGATGCGCTCGAGTTTCGAAGTGTATCTGATTCCACTGCTTCCTCCGTTGATCATACTGGCGGTGCACGGGCTGCGCGTGCTGCGCCGTTCCTCAACGCAGCCGCTGTTCGTGCTGTTGACTGCGGTGTTCTGTCTGCTCTGGTCGCTGTCGCACAGCTGGCGCATGGCGGTGAAAAGCCTTCCCCGCATGCTGGTTGGCGATGCGCCCGTGGGGGAAGTATTGCCACCGCTGTTCCTGTTGCTCCTGGCATTGCTGCTGGGTGCGGGATTGACCCTGTGGTGTGTGCGCCGCGTTGCCACACGACGTTTGCTCGGCACCACGGTGGGCTTCGTGTTTCTTGCCTTTGCGTTTGCGCATCAGGTGTGGACACTGCAAGTCGTGCATCCGCGGGAATATGTGGATGGCGCAGAGCGCACGGCTGCGACAATCGACTCGCTGAAGCCGCGTCTGTTGGTGCTGGTGGGCAATGGCGACAATCCGCAGTTGAGTTGGTATCTCAAGGGATTGGACATTGGCTGGAAGAAGGATGGAACTCAATGCCTGCGCATGCAGCCACGGGTTTCGGGCAGCGGCAACATCCAATCCACGTTATCGGCGATGCGTCTCGAAGGCCATGTGGCCGTTGTGGTCGAACGCGATGAAATCGCGCAGGGGGTGTATCGTTCGCACGAGGATGTGGTGCCGGACGGCTATCGCATTGTGCGGAACACCCGTCGATACACGGTGGCCTGGGTGGGCGTACCGCGATTGACCTCGAAAGATCGCGCCGCGAAAATATCCTGCGGCATAGCAACTCCTTCCGATACATCGGACGCGGAGCAACCCGCGAAAGTGCGCCCATGAGAGGCGCGGGTGAATGGAAGGGAATGCCGGGACTCGTCGCGCGGCTGCTCTCGTACACATCGGTACGCGTGCTCGGGCTTTTCTGGTTGCTCGTTGCGCTGGTAGCGACACAACTGCCGTTGCTGCATTCGCTTGGCTACGAATTCGCCGTGCTCATGGGTGTGTTGGTGGCGTGGACAGGCGGACCGGTGTTTCTCACTCTGGCCCGACGCCTGCGTCGCCTGCCCGCCGTCTCGGCTCTGCGCGGCGTGTTGCGCGATTGGTGGGCGCTCGCTTCGCTTGGTTTGCTGCTGTTATTCCCTCCCGCCGCGGTGATGGTGGTGGCGATGACATTTATCCGGAATTGCGCACCGCTGGAAGGCGGGGCGCTATACCTGCTTATTCCGGGGGCGGGGGCGCTGTTCATCGCGGCCGTGGTGGTTCTGCTAAGCACGGCCTTCCGGCGCCGGCCGGGGTGGGTGCTGTTCGCCCTGTTGCTCGCCTTGCTCGCGCAACCATTTGTGGAAATTCTCACCCAGCCGCAGTTGTACGCCTACAACCACGTATTCGGAATGTTTGTGGGACTGTCCTGGGATCAACTGCCTCCGCCGCTCGACACCTTGCTGCTGTTCCGTGGTCTGACGTTCAGCTTCGTCGTGATGATGCTGGCGGTCACGGCCGCCTTGCGCACGCTGGCCCGGCCTTCCCGGGGTTCGACGCGTATCGCTCTGGCCTTCGTGTTCGTTCTGGGCCTGCTGCCGGGTGCGCTGCTGTTGCGACAGGCCGATGCGCTGGGCTTTCGCAACAGCGAAGCACATTTGCGCACAGTGTTGCACGCTACCCTGCGAACGGAGCATTTCAATATTCACTACGATCCCGCGTCCGTAGCCGCCGGGGATCTCGCCTTCATTGCCGACGAGCACGAATTTCAGTTTTCCGAAGTACGCGCCGCGCTGAACCTTCGCTACAGCAGGCGCATCACCTCGTGGTTGTATCCGGACGACGAGACCAAAGGCCGCCTGTTCGGCACGGTGACTTCCGAAGTTGCGCGTCCATGGCTCGCCGAAATGCACATCGGTATCGACGCCATCGAGGCATCGCTGCGCCACGAGCTCGTGCACGTGATGGCCGCCGAATTCGGACCGCATTACATCGGCGTGCCGTTTCTGCGCGTGCTGGGATTGACCGAGGGATTGGCCATGGCCGTGGAGTGGCGCAGCGGCGAGCGCAGTCTGCACGAGCAAAGCGCCGCCATGCTGCATTACGGACTATTGCCTCCTGTATCTTCGTTCATCGGTACCGCGGGATTCCTGGGCGGCGCGTCCTCAGTGGGCTATGTCTCCAGTGGATCCTTCACGCGTTGGCTGATGGACAGCCGTGGCGTGGAGGCGGTGAAACGCTGCTACGCGGCCGACGACATTGAAGGCACGCTGGGCACGACATACGCACGTCTGGAGGAGGAGTGGCACGCGTGGTTGCGCACGGTGGAGCGGCGCACGCCCGACAGTATTGCGACGCTGAATCTCTTCCGCGCGCCGTCGTTGTTCACGACCATGTGTGCGCGGGCCGTGGGCGACATGGGGCGGAGGGCGTCGACCTTGCTGCGGCGGGGTAATGCGGTGGAGGCGCTGGCGGTGTATGGCGAAATCGAACGCCAGGCTCCTGGTGCGCGTGCGGCGTACGGCATCATGCAATCGCTGTACCAACTCGCTCGACACGATTCCGTGATTGCCTTCACCACCCGCTTGCTGACGGATACGAACAGAGCCTACACCATTTTTCCCATGGTGCTGTGGCGTGGCGCGGCGTTCTGGGCGTTGGGCGATACCGCGCGCGCCGCTGCGGATTTTTCCGCATTGTTGCACGAAAGGCCGGCGGGTTGGACGCCGGGACGCGCGCAACGTTTGCTCACACTTTTGCGGGTCTATCCGCGCGACGACAAGGTGCGGGCTTTGGCCCTGCGAGGACTGCGGGTCTCGACGAATCCGGATTCCACCGTGCTTGCACATGCGCGCGAAGCCGAACGCCTCGCCTCGCGGCGCGTGCCTGCGGACCCACTGCTGGACGAGGCGATTGTTCGCTACGCTTCCGTCGACAGCACGCGTGGGCATGCCCTGGCCTTGCTGCGCGCTGTACCGGAGGAGCGGCGCAGCTGTGCGCAGTGGAAATTGCTCGGTATGCTCGCATATCGGCGGGGCGATCTGGATACCGCCGAGCGGGCCTTCGCCATCGCGCAGTCCCGCTGCCTCGCCGGTGAGGACGATATCAGCACCTGGGTGCGACGCTGCGCGTGGAAAAGGGCACAACGCGACGCGGCCGCGAACATTGCGCGGCCGCGTGGGTGACATGCTGGGACAACGCCGGCGTTGCCCTCGCCCGGCTTACTGCAGGCGGAGGATGCGGAGCGAATCAGTCGTGCGCGCGTAGCGTTCCACCAGCGCGAGTCTGCTCCCGTCCCGGCTGAGCCGGGGCATGATGGATTGAGGTGCCAGGCGGTTTGTGCTCCACACCGACGTCGGTACCGCCATCCAGGTGTCGCCGGTGGCGGTTTCGTAAAACATCACATTTTTCGCCGCATTCACATCCACATCCACCACTCCTCCCTTGATGGGCGTGGTGTGCGCACCCGTGGCAAGTTCCAGGCGCGCCACCGCTTCCTTCTCCAATGCGTACAGCACGGGTGGATCGGGATTGCGCTGGAAATAATGCATGCGATAATGCCAGGGGTTGTTGCTGTCGAATGGTACCGTGGTAAAGGATTGCTGCAACGTGCCATCGTAGTTGTACACCAGAATCTCGCCCGTTCCAAGACGCAGCGCCAGCGTCGATACGGTGAGACTGGCGATGGACAATGGTGTGCCGTTGCGCGTTTCACGCACGAGGACAGAATCGGACACCACCTTCCAATCCAGTGGATCGAGCACAGTGCGATGGATTTCCAGTTGTGAACCATCGGAACCCGCCCAGATAAGCACTGTGCCGCTGCTCTGCGCAAACGTGGCCACCTGCGGTTTGATGTTACCGCCGCGGGCCAGCACGCCACGCTGCGTACCATTGAGATCCACCAGGACGACCTGTTCATCCTGCACGAAGGCGAGAACGCTGCCGGAGGGATCGAAGGAATAGACGCGATGCGTGGTGATGATCGTTCCGAGGTCCACCGTGCGGAGTCGACGCGTGTTCATGTCGAGGATGGCGAGCCGCGTCGACGGCTGCAGAGGCTCGTTGCTATCCGTGCCGCTACCGGTGGAATAACCAGCCACCAGCACGGAGTTATCCGGCGAGAACAACGGATTGTAGAAATGCTCGTGTTGTGGCGCATCGTCTTCGGAACAGGCGGACAGCAGCACAAGCGTGGCAACGGAGAGAACAGCGACGAGGTGTTTCATGAAAAATCCCGTGAGGATGCGGTAAACGATGGGATAACGCCGGGTGCCGCGATGAACAGCGCGACCCAGCCCGCGAGAAATGCGACACCGCCCAGCGGCGTGATCGCGCCGAGTATGCGAATGCCCGTGACAGCGAGAAGATACAAACTCCCGGAGAAAAGCAGCACGCCCGAGAGAAAACTCCAAGCCGCCACTCGCAGTGCTCGCGTCGGAGTATTGCGCAGGAAGAGCACCACCAGTCCAAGCGCCAGCGTGTGAATGGCATGGTACAGCGAGGCCGTGCGCCACGTCTCCACCGCCGCCGTGCTCAGCACCTCGCGCAATGCATGCGCACCGAAGGCGCCCAGGGCAACGAAGAGAAATCCGCTCACCGCGGTCACACGCAGCCATGGCAGCGCTGGCGAAGTGTTGTGCGGTGACGGGGTGGAGGTTGTATCGGGCATGGTGAATGGTCTTCGTGAAAGAAGGTATTTCTGAGCAACACCGGATTTCGTCGAAAGTTACCCACGCGGGGTGAATGGCATGGGGGAAAAATCCGGTGCCGTCACTCCCAGCACTTGCCCCGGCGCAAACTCCGCGAGCGCGGCCTGCGCCTCCAGGGCATCGTTGAACAGTCCGAACACTGTGGATCCGCTGCCGCTCATCAACGCGCCCACCGCGCCATTCTCCAGCAGGCGACGCTTCATCTCAGCTATCGCCGGCCAGCGTTCGAATACCGCCGGCTCGAAATCGTTGACCAGCAGTGGTGCCGAATCGCCGCCACGTACGGCATCGGTCAGCAACAGGTCGAGCCGGGGATCGGGTTGCCATTCTCGCGTGCCGAGTGCAGCATACGCCCAGGCGGTGGATACATGAATCCCCGGCGTCACCAGCACGATCCACCACGGGAGGCGCACATTCAACGGGGTGAGTATCTCACCGCGTCCGCCTGCCAGCGCGGGTCCATCGTGGAGGAAGAAAGGAACGTCCGACCCCAGGCGCGCTGCCATGGCGTGCAACTCGTCGTCGGGAATATCCACGCACCACAGCCGCGGCAGTGCGCGCAGCACCATCGCAGCGTTGGAACTGCCACCGCCGAGCCCCGCTCCAACGGGTATGCGCTTGTCCAAAGCGATATGCACACCACCACCACCGGCGAAGCGATACACTTCCGCCGCCGCACGCAAACAGAGATTGCCACTGTCGCAAGGCACGTCGTCGCGTGTGCATTCCATGCTCAACCCGAGGTCGCGCGTATGTAATTCCACCGTGTCGCACAGATCCACCGGCACGAATATCGTGGCGAGATCGTGATACCCGTCGTCCCGCTTGCCGAGTACGCGCAGCCCGAGATTGATCTTGGCGTGAGAATGAATCGTCATCGCGCGTTGCTACTCGCCGAGAAACAGCCCGAAGGTGAGATGCAGCCGCGCAAAGGCGCCGTCGAGGCCGAAATCCGGCACATTCATCAGGTCGAAATTATCGTCGAGTTTCCAATCCTCTCCCACGGTGCCGAAATATCCCGCCTGCACGCCGAGATTCACGAAGGGATGCACTTCGTACTCCAGCATGAGTGTGGGCTGCACGGCGAGAAAGCTGTTCACCAATTCATGCCTGCTATCCACTGCGGAAGCGGGATTCGAGGGCATCAACGAGCCCCAGGTTTTTCCCGCGTTGTCCGACTGCGTGAGCGTGAGCGTGTAACTGCCACCGCCGATCATACCACCGAAGGCCACGTGCAGGCGGCCCAAGGGGATCACGTATTCCAGCGTCACACCGCCGCTGCTCACATCGAGGCGCACACTTTGATACTGTCCATCCTTGTCGCGGCGCGTTTCCATACCGCCCCCGTAACCCATGCCGCCCACGCGCAGATTGGGGATGATCATGGTGTAAATGTACCCGTGTCCGCCGAACATGAACATGCCGTCCTCGCTCAGAGCGGGAAGACCTTTCGCGGCCAATTCGCGATTCAGCGTCGCCGTGTTGATGAAGCTCCATGTGGGAGCGACGCCGCCGCCGCCACCCACGATGCCGCCACCGCGTTCGCGGCGATTCGGTCGCGGCTCCACATCGTCTTCCTCCTGCGCCCATGCGGGTGTGGTAAAAAGAACAAGGAGCAGCAAAAGGGATAGTCCGTATTTCATAAAAATTCCTTGAACATCGATCAAAGAAACAACAGCACGATATGCGTGGCCACGCAGGCGTACACGCCCGCCACCACATCGTCCATGATAATGCCGCCGCCTCCGCGCATGCGGTCGAACTGCCGCGCGGGCGAGGGCTTGACGATATCGAACAGCCGGAACAGCAAAAACGCAATCCCGGCGGCGAGCAGGGTTTTCGGCAGAAAACACAGCGCCAGCCACATGCCTGCCGCTTCGTCCACCACCACGATCGAAGGATCGTCGCCGTACTCCCGCTCCAGCACCGTGGCCGCCGGAATGCCGGTGAGCGCGATGCTGAAGGCGAGCAGCAGGAGAATGACGCCATTGTCCGTGAAAGGTAGCACCCAGTACAGCGCCAGCGCCGCCAGCGATCCCACCGTGCCGGATGCGATGGGGGCGAAGCCGGTGAAGAAAAACGAGCCCCAGAGCAAGGCGAGCATGCGCAGCACGCGGGGAGTTTCCTTCTCTGGTTCGCGATACACCACCTCGCTCATCCCGCCACCTGCCGCTTTGCTCCGCACAGCCGGAGAATGAAGATCCGATTATCCACAATATACTGCACGCCCGTGAACAGCGTCAGCACGGTGACGCCCAGCATCAGTCCGTACACCAACGGAGGATCCAGCAGTGTTTCAGGCAAGGTGCCCAGCGCAGCGCGTATCCACCCCACATCCTTGAGCACCACGAGCAAGAGCAAATAGTACAGGGCGATCATTTGAATGAACGTCTTCCACTGCGCCGTTTTACTGGTGACGATGTGTTCGCCACGATTCTCGGCCAGTGATCGCAGGGCGGTCACCAGCATGTCGCGCAGCACGATGACGATGACCATCCACCAGGGAACCATGCCCAGTACCGCGAAGGCGAGAAAGGCCGCCGAGGTGAGGAATTTGTCCGCGAGCGGATCGAGGAATTTCCCGAGATTCGATTCCGTGCCGCTGCGGCGCGCTATTTCGCCATCGTACCAATCCGTGATCGCCGCGATGAAGAACACTGCCAGCGACAATTGCCGCGTCACGGCGCTTTCGGCGATGATCATGAAGAAGAACACCGGCGAAAGCACGAGTCGGATAAAGGTCAATGTGTTGGGCAGCGTGGAAAACATGCGTACTCAGCGTGAAACGCGGTCGTTGCCAGCGGGCGACGGCTGCGCGTGGAAATATGGATGCTCGGAAAATCGCGCATTTCCCGCTGGAAAAAAAATCTCTCCCGAAGGAGAGATGCATGGGGTGGGTATGAGACGCGCGACCGCGGCAAGCGCCGCGTCCAGGCGCCGGCGCGGTATGACACGAGATACTAGAAAACGCTCTGGACCTGCTGTGGCCGTCGGACCACCGTGGCCTGCATGCCCTTGGGGCCGGCCTGGGCTTCGTACTCGACGAGTTCGCCGCCCTTGAGCTTGCGGTAGCCCTCGCCATCGATGGCCTTGTAGTGTACAAACACATCACTACCTTCGATGGATTGAATGAAACCGAATCCTTTCGCGTTGTTGAACCATTTTACGACGCCCTGCTGCATAACGCCTCCTTGAAAACGAAGATCGGGTATGGTACAATCCGCTGCGTGTCTCTGACCCTTGGCAGTTGCGACACGTTGCACAACAGCTGATCGCTCATCGAGCGAAAAAGGCGGCCATTTCCTTTTGATGGGGATGGATTTTTGCCCTAAAATATATCGCGATTTCCCTTGACGCAAGTGTTTTCCGCACTTTTTATAAGGCCGATTCCATGGAAATGCGGAATAACGCAACGCGGCGGCCTCCGTTCGGAAACCGCCGCGCAGTGGAATGCTGCCGTGGGGTTCGGCGTCAGAAATTCTTTCGCGAGAATTGCCACCAGGCGAGCGCGAACAGCGCCGCAGCAAACAGCGCGCTGGTCCATACCGGCTCCCAGCTGAAGGGCTGATGCATCACCAACGCATTGGCCAACTTGGAAAGGCCGTCCACCTTGGGAAGCGGATAGTAGAGAAAGTCCAGCACGGTTCCGACCACAGGCTTATCCGCCATCTCGGCAATCATGTCGCGGGCCTCCAGTATCGGCCCGAGGACGAGAGCATATGCGTAGACCACGATGATGCTCAAGGCAGAACTGCGCGAGGCGATGCTCATGGCCATCATAGGCGCGTACAGCACCACGAAGCCGAACGTGATGGGTAGGATGATGGCGAGAAAACCCCAGTTCCAGAAGCCCGTGCGCAGGCCGCTGATCACCCACATGCCAACCACGAAATACGAAACATTCGCCGCCACTATCAGTGTCGCGCCGATGGTGCTGCCCAACAGTATCGTGCCGCGACGCACGGGTTTGGACAGCAGCAAATCGATGCTGCCCTTTTCCATCATATTCGGAAGTATGCTCGCTGTGGCGAAGACTGAGAAGTAGATTGCAATGCCGAAAATGGTCCACGTGAGAAAGGCTTGTATTCCCATGGTCACTTCCCGCATGCTGCCGATGGGAACATTCTGCTGCTGCCCCTGCGCATTCTGCGCGGGCATGGTGATGGTGTCCGGTGCGAGAATGGCCACGAGTATGCCGATGAGCAGGAAGAAGGTGGAAATCGCCGCGAAGGTGATAATGGTCTTGCGTGCGAGTCCTTCGCGGAACGTGTATGCGATGATGGCTTGCAGTTTCATGCCTTCTCCTCCCCGGATATCACTTCGATGAACATGTCCTCGAGACTCTGCCGCTTTTGCTGTATGGAGGTGATGGGCACGGCCTGCGCGCGCAGCTGATCGATCACCCCGTTGAGTGCCGCCACGTCGTCGATATACAATTGCAGCATGCCGTCGGCGAATTCCACGCGGAGGCGCGTGGCATCCCATTGCATGCGCAGGGCCTCGGGCACGGGTGCGGCGATGCCGATGCTGTACACGTGCTGCTGCGTGGTGAGTTCGTCCACCGAACCCAGGCGCACCAACTTGCCCTTGTTGAGAATGGCCACGCGGTCGCAGATCAATTCCACTTCGCTGAGCAAATGCGAGTTGAGAAACACTGTGCGGCCCTCGTCGCGCAACCGCACGAGCAAATCGCGAATCTGCTTGCGGCCGATGGGGTCCACGCCATCGGTGGGTTCGTCGAGCATGACCAATCGTGGATTGTTGATCAACGCCTGTGCCAGACCGATGCGTTGCAGCATGCCTTTCGAATATTTGCGGATTTTGGTTTTTCTCCATTTCACCATATCCACCAGGTCCAGCACTTCGTCGATGCGGCGCTCGAGCTGCGCGCTGTCCACGCCGCTGAGCTTGCCGAAATAGCGCAATACCTGTTCGCCGGTGAGAAAATCCGGGTAACGGTGATTCTCCGGCAAATACCCCACACCGCTCTTGGCGGCGGCATCGCCGATGGGACGGCCGAGCAGTGACGCAGTGCCGGATGTGGGAAACACGATTTCCAGCAGTACTTTGATGAAGGTGGTTTTGCCCGCGCCGTTGGGGCCGAGCAAACCGAATATTTCTCCCGCATGCACGTCAAGCGAAAAATCCGCGAGGGCGGTGACCGCTGTCTTGCGTTTACCCTCGAACACTTTCGTGATGCGATCCGCGTGAATGATCTGCATGGTTGTTCCGTGGTGAATGATCGACTAAAATAGAATGAAGCGCGGGATTTGCCAATGCGTGGCGCTTCGCTGCGTGGCGCTTCGCTCCGGTAGCCCGCACCGCGCTGTTCCCGCAACCGCGACGTGCCCGGCGAACCCTGCCGTCGCTGCCAGTGTTGAAGCTCGCATGGAAACCGACCTTCAGAATACCATGGACATTCCAATGACCGATGCTCCATCCCTTCCCGCTTCCGATGCGCGCCTGCTGCGCCACGCCCTTGTTCTTGGCTTGATCACCATCGCCTACAACCTCGCCGAGGGTGCGGTGTCGGTGGCCTTCGGCATGTCGGAGGAAACGCTCGCACTGTTTGGATTCGGCGTCGACAGCTTCGTCGAGGTGATATCCGGTGTGGGCATTGTACACATGGTGCTGCGTATGCGTCGCTCACCGGTGCACGACCGCGATGCGTTCGAGCGGCGAGCCCTGCGCATCACGGGTACGGCATTTTATCTGCTGTGTTGCGGTTTGCTCGTCGGCGCGGTGTACAATATTGCCACGGGTGCTGTGCCCGAATCCACGCTGCCGGGCATCGTCATCTCCGTCCTGTCCATTCTCACCATGTATTTCCTGCTGCGCGCAAAGCTGCGTACCGGGCGCGCCTTGCGCTCGGATGCCATCGTTGCCGATGCGCAATGCACACGCACCTGCCTGTATCTCTCCGTGGTGTTGCTGCTCAGCAGCGGACTGTACGCGCTCGTCGCCCTGCCGTGGATCGACGGTATCGGTTCGCTCGCCATC
This sequence comes from Bacteroidota bacterium, assembly GCA_035362335.1. Taxonomy (GTDB): domain Bacteria; phylum Bacteroidota; class Ignavibacteria; order SZUA-365; family SZUA-365; genus JAOSJT01. The sequence goes on along the minus strand of DAOSDL010000041.1, from coordinate 23,842 downwards.
GCCGTTTTCGCATTCCGTGAAGGTCGCGAGGCCTTCGAAAAAGCGCGCAGCGGCGCACTGGCCTGCTCCTGCCATTGATGCGCGTGCCCTCGCAGGATGCTGAGGGCGAGCGAACGTGGTCGGCGCAGCGCGATGCAAAGCCGATGACCGGCACCTGCGAGGATTATTCTTCTCGCACGGATCGGACGGAAGTAATTCGATGTAATGGCGGATTCGACAATTCTCCTCACTCCCGCTACCCGCGCCGATCTCTACCCGTTGAACACCACTGCATGCCCGGCAGGTGGAATTCTTCTCGGATCGAGCGGCATTCTTGCATCAATTCCCCTCGAATAGTATATTCAAGTTCGTGTTTTTTGAACCAAGGAGTACCATGCCACAGCATAAGTCAGCAGAGAAACGAGTTCGCACGTCGGCGCGTCGCCGCTTGTACAATCGCATGAACAAATCGATGATGAAGACGGCGATCAAGGATTTGCGCGCCACGACGGACAAGACCAGCGCGGAGACGAAGTACAAGAAGGTGTCTGCACTCCTCGACCGTCTCTCCACGCGTGGCATCATTCACAAGAATTTCGCGGCAAACAAGAAGTCCAAGCTCGCACGTTTCGTTCAGAAACTGGGGTAACGCTCACTGCTGGACGGCCGCCACGCGGCGGTCGGTCACACGACGGCCGCGCTCGGCGCATCCGTCGTCCTTGCACCGGGCACATCATGGAGCCTCCTAGTACATTGCCATCGCAGCGTCGCATTCGACCCGGAGTCCGATCATGACCGGGACGGAATGGCTTGACGCTGCGCTCTTTTTATTTTCCCTTTTCATCGCGACCATGGTCGCCATTGCCGAAGCCGCCATCACCGCCGCGTCGCGTAGCCGACTCGAGGAAATGGCGGATCGTCACGATATTGCCGCGCGCCATGCGTTGCGGCTGAAGGACGGCGACGAGGACCGTCAGGCCACCGTGCAAATCGCCTCGGCGCTGCTGCTCGTCGTGGCGAGCATGCTCATAGCGCCCTATCTGCTGCAATGGGCCATTGATGTAGCCACCTGGTCGCAGCAACCCTGGCTGAACGGGGTGTTTACCGTGCTGGCCGTGCTCTTCGTGGGCGCGCTCATCGCATCCGTGTTTCTGCTGTGGACCGTGCTGTTCGGACGCGCCATCGGCGCGCGCTACGCCGAAGCGCTGGTGCTGCGCGTCGCTGGAGGGTTTCTGTCGCTGCATCGCGTACTTCGGCCCTTGCAGCGACTCAACACCGCCGTGGCACAGGGTTTTCTCGGACCGTTCAAGGCCAACGCCGCCTTCCATGCCAGCGTCACCACCGAGGAAAACCTCATGGACATCCTGGAGGATGGCGCAAAAACCGGCTTGCTCGACCGCACCGAGCATGAACTGATCGAGAGTATTTTCCAATTCACCGAAACCACTGCTCGCGAAATCATGATTCCGCGCACTGATGTGGTGGCGGTGGAAATCGGCATGCCCGCCGACAGCATTCTCGAAACCTTCCTCGAAGAAGGATTCACCCGCATGCCGGTGTACCGCGAGTCCATGGACAATGTGCTCGGAGTGGTCTATGCCAAGGATGTGATCAGTCTCGTTCAGCATCGCGATCTGATCATCCTGCAAGATATCATCCGTCCCGCCTACATCGTGCCGGAAACGAAACCGATTTCCGATCTGCTGCGCGAATTCCAGCTCAAGCGCCTGCACATGGCGATTGTGGTGGACGAATTCGGCGGCACCGAAGGCATTATCACCATGGAGGACATTCTCGAAGAAATCGTGGGCGATATTCGCGACGAGTACGACGAGGAGGAAAGTCCCTTCGCTCTGCTTCCCGACGGATCGGTGGAAGTGGAGGCCATGGAAAACATTTCCGATTTCAATACTTACACGGATTACACCATTCCCGAGAGCGACGATTACGATACCATCGGAGGATTCGTGACCTCGCTGTTCGGACGCATTCCCGAAGCCGGCGAGTTCATCGACTTCGAGGATATGCGCATCGACGTGCTCGAGGCCGAGGATCGTCGGGTGATCCGTGTACGTCTGTCGCGGGTAGAGGCCGACACGGCTTCGTGATTTCGCGTCCGGGTGCTATTTTACACGACCATCATCATTCGTTGACCCTGTAGCACGCACGACCGGAGGGCTCGCGATGCAAGCACTCGCATCACTGTTATTCGCCATCGTTCCCATGGGCCTGTATTTGTGGGGCATCTGGGCTATGGACCGCTACGACCGCGAGCCCATCGGGCTGCTGTTGTTGAATTTCGCCTGGGGGGCGCTCGGCGCCATTTTCTTCGCCATTGTCTTCAGCGTGTCGATGAGCGAGATGCTCGGCACGTCCGACATACAGAACGCCGTGTTCATCGCGCCGCTCACCGAGGAAATCACCAAGGGCATCTTTTTGCTGTGGACTGTGCGGGATCGGCGCTTCGACAACATCACCGACGGCGTGGTGTACGGCATGGCCATCGGCCTGGGATTCGGCATGACGGAGAATTTTCTCTATTTCCTCGGCGCGAGTACTGCGGGCGAATGGGTGACAATGGTGGTGGTGCGCACGCTGTTCACTGCGGTAATGCACGCCATGGCCACGGGTATTCTCGGTGCCTTCATCGGCTACACGAAATTCGGCAAGTCGCTGCTGCGCCTGCCGCTGCGTTTGCTGGGTTTGGGACTGGCGATGTTCATGCATTTTTTCTGGAACTACTCGGTCACGCTCAGTTCTCCCGCTGGCATCGGACTCGGCACGGTGTTCATTTTCCTGAGCCTGTTCGTGATCATCATCGTGCTGCAACTGTCGCTGCTGGCGGAAAATCGACTGCTTATCCGCGAACTCACCGAAGAGGCGGAACTTGGTCTGATTCCCGCCGTGCATTTGCAGTATCTGCCCTTCACCAGCAAGCGCAGGCTTCTGGGCTGGCTGTCGCCCACCATCGATCGCAAACAGTATATCGGCCTCGCCACGCGGTTGGCGTTTCGCAAGTTCCAGAGCCGCAATTCGCATGGTGAGCTGCGCGACAAGTATCTGGGCGAAGTGGAGGAATTGCGCGGGAGCATCGGGCACATGCTGCGGGCCGATGCCGACGACGAGGCCGCGCGGCTGTTCTGATCTGCCGGCGAGGCGCGTGCGCAACGCGCGCAGGGTTTGGCGGGTCCGTCGCGGCATGCTACCTTGAACATGTGTACAGCCGCAGCGACACAGCGTACGCGCGGCTGTGTGGTCCACTGTCATCCATGCATGGAAGAGGGATATGATTCACGTTCTGCTCACGTTCGGTACCAGGCCGGAGGCCATCAAGCTCGCACCCGTCGTCGCCGCCTTGCGCGCGCGGCCCGACCGCTTCCGCGTCAGCGTTTGTCTCACCTCGCAGCACAAGGACATGCTGCGGCAGGTGACGGAGTTTTTCGGCATACGCGAGGATGTGGATCTCGACGTGATGACACACAACCAATCGCTCGAACACATCACCGCCACGGTGCTGACGCGCATGCGTGATGTGATGGCCGAATTGCGCCCCGATGTGCAATTGGTGCAGGGCGACACCACCACGGTGTTTGCCGCCGCTCTGGCCGCGTTTTACGCGCGCATACCCGTGGGACATGTGGAAGCCGGCCTGCGCACCTTCGATAAGTTCAGTCCCTTTCCCGAGGAAATGAACCGCACACTCACCGCATCGCTCACGGATTTTCATTTCGCGCCGACCCGGCGCGCGGCCGACAATCTCTTGCGTGAGGGGAGGGATGCCTCCAACGTGTTCGTCACGGGGAACACGGTGGTGGACGCGCTGTTTCTCGGCAAACATCTCCTGGAACGACGCGATGCCAGTGAGCGCGAAGCCCTGCTGCTGGAAGCGCAGTTGCCCGAAGATGTGATGCGGCGCATGCTCGACGGCGGCAGCCGCGTGATCACCGTCACCGCCCATCGCCGCGAGAGTTTCGGCGAACCCTTCGAGCAAATGTTCGCCGCCATGCGGGATATTGTGGAAGAACACGGGGACGTGGAAATCGTGTACCCGGTGCATCCAAATCCCAATGTGCGCGAACTGGCGGACCGCATGCTGCGCGGTCGCGAGCGCATCCATCTCCTGCAGCCGCTGCGTTACGAGCAACTGCTGTATCTGATGGACAGCAGCACGCTGCTGCTCACCGATTCCGGTGGCATTCAGGAAGAGGGTCCCTCGCTGCGCAAACCCGTGCTGGTGATGCGCGAAGTCACCGAACGTCCCGAAGGCATCGATGCCGGCGTGGCACGCCTGGTGGGCACCGATCGCGAGCGCATTCGCTCTGAAGTACGGCGCCTGCTCACCGATGCCGAGGCCTACGCGGCCATGGCCACGGGCAACAATCCTTACGGCGACGGCCAGGCCAGCGAACGCATCGCCGAGACCTTGTGGGAGCGCCTCGGTGACTGATCGTCGCCCTCGCGTGGTTTTCGATGCTCACGCGATCACACCACGGCGTTCGGGCATCGGTGAATACAGTGCGCGTCTCCTCGCGGCAATGCTGAACGAAGCCAGCGAAGAGATTGAAATGCATGCCTACGCCAATGGAGCGATACGGCCGCTGCGCGCAGTCGAGGAGCTTCCGGCCATCGCCGATGGCAGTTTGTACGCCGTGAAACATCAGCGGGAATTGCCGCGGCTGCTGCGCGCGGGCGACTACGACCTGCTGCACATGCCGGAGTTCATCATCCCGCCACGCGTACCCATTCCCTCGGTGGTGACGCTGTATGATGTGATTCCGTTGGCGAAGCCCGAGTATATCGCGAAATCCCTCAAAGTGCGCCTTCTCCCGCTGTACCGCTGGATGATGCGTCGCGCGACGCGCGTCGCCAGGCGCGTGCTCACCATTTCCGAGCACAGCAAGGGCGATATCGTGCGCATGCTCGGCGCCGATCCCGCGCGCATCGATGTCACGCCGCTGGCCGCGACAGTCGAGGTGGATGCTGCGCCCTTGCCCGCGGCGCTGCGGGATCGTCTCGGCGGGTATCGCTATGCGCTGTACGTGGGCAGGCACGATCCATACAAGGGGCTGGGATTGTTGTTCGACGCGTTCGCTCGTGTGAAGGACGCCGATGGTGTGCGCGACGTGTGCCTTGTGGTGGCGGGAGCGCGGGACGAGCGCTATGGCTACGCGGAGCAGTTGGAGAAACTGGACGTGCGGCATCGCGTGCACTTCCTCGATTACGTGGCGCCCGGGCAACTCTCGTCGCTGTACGCGAACGCCGAGGCCTTCATCTTTCCCTCGCTGTACGAGGGATTCGGCCTTCCGCCGTTGGATGCCATGCGCCACGGCGTGCCGGTGTTGTGCAGCGATCGGAGTTCGCTGCCCGAGGTGGTGGGGGATGGAGCGCTCACCGTGAATCCGGAAGCGACGGAGGAATTCGCTTCCGCATTGCGCCGTGTGTTGACCGATGCTACCTTACGAGCTACGCTGGTGGAGCGCGGACTGGCGCGCCAATCGCGCTTTTCGTGGTCGCGTACCGCCGCGCTCACCGTGGAGTGCTACCAGCGTGCGTTGGCCCGCCCCAGCCGTTGACAACGATACGAACGCCCGGATTGAAAGCGCAGGATATGTCAGGAAATTTACTCGAACGACTCGGTGCTCACCAGGGATTGCTCCTCGCCCCCATGGAGGATGTGACCGACATGTCCTTCCGCCAGATTTGCAAGGAATTCGGCGCCGACATCGTGTACACGGAATTCGTGAATGCCGACGGGTTGGTGCGCAGTGCCAAGCCCACCAAAACGCGGCAGAAAATGCTGATCCGAGAAGAGGAGCGCCCCGTGGGTATCCAAATCTACGGGGGCAATCTCGACACCATGCGCGAGGCGGCCGGCATTGCCGAGGCGGAGCAGCCGGATATTCTCGACATCAATGCCGGATGTTGGGTGAAAAAGGTGGCGGGGCGCGGTGCGGGTGCGGGCTTGCTCAAGGATCTGCCGTACATGGTGCGCATGGCCGAAGCCATTGTGCAACAGGTACGCATACCTGTGACGCTGAAAACGCGCATCGGCTGGGATCACGATTCGATACAGATCACCGAACTCGCCCGCATGCTGCAGGATGTGGGCGTGGAGGCGCTCACCGTGCACTGCCGCACACGGCAACAGGGGCACAGCGGCGATCCCGATTGGAGCTGGATTCCGCGCATCAAGCAGGTGGTGGACATCCCGGTGATACTCAACGGCGGTGTGATGGAGCCGGAGGATGTGCCTCGCGCCTTCGCCGAAACCGGTTGCGATGCCGTGATGATAGCGCGCGGCGCTATAGCCAATCCATGGATTTTCCGCGAAGCAAAACAACTGATGGCTGATGGTACACTGCCCGCTCCACCGTGTTTCGCCGAGCGCATCGACACAGCGCTGCGGCATCTTCGCATGTCGGTGGCGGTAAAAGGCGAACGCCGCGCGGTGCTGGAAATGCGCAAGCACTATATCGCCTATCTCAAGTATGTACCAAACAGCCGACAGATGCGGCATATTCTGATGAAACCCGAGACACTCGCCGAAGCCGAGGACGTATTGCACAGTCTGCTTTTTTTTGAAGAAATCCTCACGAATGAGGAGCATTTCCGGGAACCAGGCGCGGTGTTGGCGGGTTGAACGTTTCTGTGGCCTGTGAAAAATTGAATCGGAGATGCAGCTTCGCTTTTTCTTGACATCTTCGTTCAATTATGGTATTATTGAAATAGTTGAAGTTAATACCTGAGTCTAAACCTGTTACTTTAACTTAACCACACCAAGGAGAAGAATATGAGAAAACTCCGTAAGTCTGTGGTGCTTTTTTGTGCTGCGGCAATCCTTGCCGGCGGCGGCTTGATTTCCGGCTGTACGTCGTACGCCACGCCGGAGCAGTTGGCCCGCATTGCCGAGTTGGAGCGCGAAATCAGTGCCCTCGAGTCCGCAATTCAAACCAAGCAGTCGCAGATCGGGACGCTGGATCGGCAGATCTCGGCCCAGGAAGCCAAGCTGGAGCAATGTGCGAAGGACAAGGAACTCGTCCGTCAGCGCCTGGCCAACTGGAAAGGCAACTGAGTCAACCCCGTTCAATGAAAACAATCTATTCAAGCGAGGAAAGAATCATGAGATGGAATAAAATCGCATTCCTTACCGTCGCGCTCGGGTTGTTCTTCATGGCCGGGAGTTCGCTCGTGTTCGCCCAGCAGGAAGAAATGACCGAAGAGCAGGCCGCGCAGAAGATCCAGACCCTGGAAAAGCGCGTCTCTGATCTCAAGAAGCAGCAAAGCAACCTCGATTCGCAAATCGAGGAGAAAAACCGTGTGCTCAAGTCCAAGCAGGATGATTACGAGCGCTGCGTCGATGAACTCTACGCCCTCGTCGGCGCCACCCGTCAGGATGTGGATGCTTTCGAAGCCCGCCTGAAACGTCTGGAAGGCAAAATCAGCGATCTGCTGCGCCTTTCGCCCATGGATCTGCTCGCCCGCAAGGGTGAAGTGGACGAGGCGGAAGAAGAGTACAAGAGCCTCTCCGGCAACAAGATCAGCCTCCTGCCCGCGTTCTACGATCGCGTGCAGCGCGTGGGCGAGAATATCCGCACCCTGCGTGAGACCCTGAGCCGCGCCGAGAAAACCTACGTGGTCGGCACCTGGGCCAAGGATCGCGACTGCCTCTGGAACATCGCCAAGAAACCGGATATCTACGGTGATGCCTTCAAATGGCCGAAAATCTGGCAGAAGAACCGCGACCAGATCAAGAATCCCGACATCATTCATCCGGGTCAGGTCCTGAAGATTCCGGCTCCCGCGCCGCTCACTCCGGAAGAGGAAAGCGCAGCGCGCAAGTACTACCGCCAGAAGCGCGAAGCCGAAATGAACGCCACGACCACCACCGCGCCGGAAAACGTGAATAAATAATTCCGCCCCGGCGGCGCGCCTCCCCGCGCGCAGCTCAGGCACGGTACTTTGCGGAAAAACCCTTACATTTGATGATGTAAGGGTTTTTCCGCATTTCCGACGGCAGTGCATCGACGGACGGACCCGCAGGCAGGAGACATAGTGGAAATAGAACGACGCATACGCATCAACGGAACCAATCCGGTGGTGCTCTTCGGCTTCAACGACAGCAATCTGCGCATCATCGAAGACCGCTTCGACGCCACACTCGTGGCGCGTGGCGACTCCGTGCTCATCCGCGGCGAGGACGAGGTGGTGGAGCAGGTCGAGAAAGTGCTCAAGGAGCTGATGTTCGTTGTGAACAAAACCGATTCGCTGAGCGAGCGCGACGTACACACGGTGATCGACGTGTTCACTACCGGCACCACGCCGGAGGTCGCGCCCGAGGAAGTGGAAAATATCGTCCTCTACGCGAAAAAGGATTATATCAAGGCGAAAACCGCGGGGCAGGTCGCCTATCTGAATTCCATTCGCCAGAACGACATCGTGTTCGCCATCGGCCCGGCCGGCACCGGAAAAACCTATCTGGCCGTGGCGGCCGCCGTGGCCGCGCTGCGCAAACACGATGTGCTGAAAATCGTGCTCGCACGACCAGCCGTGGAAGCGGGCGAAAGTCTCGGCTTCCTGCCCGGCGACTTGCGCGAAAAGGTGGACCCCTATCTGCGTCCACTTTACGATGCTCTCGATGACATGCTGCCCGCCGAGAAGCTGAAAACCTATCTCGAGCGCCGCACCATCGAGATCGTGCCGCTGGCCTACATGCGCGGCCGCACGCTCAACAACGCCTTCATCATCCTCGACGAGGCGCAGAACGCCACTTCGATGCAGATGAAGATGTTCCTGACGCGGCTCGGCGCCAACGCCCGCGCCATCATCACGGGCGATGTGACGCAAATCGACCTGCCCTCGCGCAGCACCTCGGGCCTGGTGGAAATCCAGAGCATACTGCAGGGCATCGACGGCGTGTCGTTCGTGTACTTCGACAAGCAGGACGTCGTACGCCATCGTCTGGTGAAAAACATCATCGAGGCATACGAACGCCACAGCGGCGAGGCGCGGGAGTGACGGCTGAGCAGCCTTTGCCGCTGCTGCGGCGCACCTTGTTCGTTGTGCTTCTGGCGCTGCTGCTTTCGTTCGAACCCGCCACTAACAGCGCCTCGGCCCGCGCCGAGCGCGCCGTGGTCGTGTACGTGCTGCCCTCGCGGCAGCGCCTGCGCGTACGCATGCTCCGCGGTCGCCACCGCGCCGCAACGCGCCACAGAGTGATTCCAACCACCGTTTGCCATCAAGGATAGATTATGTACGAAGAACAACTCGCCCTCGCACGAGACATACGAAAACGGGTCACCGATCTCCGGGGGTATCTTTGACATCGATAAAAAGAAAAGCGAAATAGCGCAGCTCGAGGAGAAGACCCAGCAGTCCGGTTTCTGGAACGACAACATCGAAGCCCAGAAAGTGATGCAGGAAATTTCGCTGCGCAAGGAATGGGTGGAGTTCTGGGAAAAAGCCAACGCGCGCTCGGAAGATTTCATCGCCCTCGTGGAACTGGCCGAGGAAAGCGGCGACGAAGGCATGGCCGACGAACTCGCCGGTGAACAGGTCTCGGTGCTGGCGCTGGTGGATGAACTCGAGTTCAAAAACATGCTCTCGGGCGAGGACGACCGCCGCAACGCCATTCTCACCATTCACTCGGGCGCCGGTGGTACCGAGTCGCAGGACTGGGCCGAAATGCTCTATCGCATGTATCTGCGCTACTGCGACCGCCGCGGCTTCAGCGTGGCGCTGGTGGATGAGCTGGAGGGCGAAGGCGCCGGCATCAAGAGCGTGACGCTGGAAATCACCGGCCCCTACGCGTTCGGTTATCTGAAAAGCGAAATCGGCGTGCATCGCCTTGTGCGCATTTCGCCCTTCGATTCCGCGAAACGGCGTCACACCAGCTTCGCCTCGGTGTTCGTGTATCCGGAAATCGACGACGATATCGTCATCGAAATCAATCCCGCCGATCTGAAAATCGATACCTTCCGCAGCGGCGGCAAGGGTGGGCAGAATGTGAACAAGGTCGAAACCGCCGTGCGCATCACGCACGTACCCACCGGCGTGGTGGTGGCCTGCCAGCAGGAGCGTTCGCAGTTGCAGAACAGACAGACGGCGATGAAACTCCTGCAGTCGCGCCTCTATCAGATGGAGCGCGAAAAGGAGGCCGCCAAGCTGGCGTCCATCGAGGACAGCAAGAAGAAAATCGAATGGGGCAGCCAGATCCGCTCCTACGTGTTCCATCCCTACAACATGGTGAAGGATCATCGCACCAGCCATGAAACCAGCAATGTGCAGGCGGTGATGGACGGCGATCTCGAAGGCTTCGTGCAGGCCTATTTGCTCAAATACGGCAACGCCGTCGCGGCGATGCCCACGTAATCGCGCGGACAGCACACTCATGCGATTCGAGCGTTTCATCGCCTTGCGCTATCTGCGCACGCGCAATCTCTCCCGCTTCCTTTCGTTCATGACCGCCGTTGCGGTGGGCAGCGTGGCTATAGGCACGGCCGCGCTCATCATCACGCTCACCATTCTCGGCGGTTTCGAGAAGGAGTTACGCTCGAATCTGATCGGGTTTTCGGCACATGTTCAGGTGGGTGTGTTCCGCGACGATGTGGTGATCGAGGATCCCCGCGTGGGCTCGCGCCTGCTCGAGGTGGACAATGTGGCGTCGGCGGGGCCCTATCTCTCGCGCGAGGCCATCGCCATCACGCGCGACGACATTGATGGTGTGCGCGTCAAAGGGCTCGATTCCGCCCGCGATCTTTCGCGCATCCGGGATAAAATTGTACTGGGGAGCTATACGCTCAATCCGGTGGACGGACGGCATTCGGTGCTCATCGGCAAGCGCTTGGCCGACAAGCTGAACCTCACCGTGGGCGATCGCGTGCTGCTGCTGGGAGTGTCGGATTTCCGCAACGTGAGCGAAGCGCCCAAGGTGCAATGCACCATCCGAGGCCTGTACGAAACCGGCATGGCCGAGTACCTCGACGACGTGTACGTGTTCACCGCGCTGGAAACCGCGCAGCGCGTATTCGCCCTGCCCGACCGCATCAGCGGCTACGACGTGCTGTGCGACAACGTGGATGCTGTGGAGAGCACGGTGGACGCCATACAGGCGCGGCTGGGGTATCCCTACGATCCGCGTTCGGTGTTTTCGCTGTACCGGCATTTGTTCATCTGGATCGATTTGCAGCAGCAACTCATTCCCGTGGTGGTGGGTTCGCTCATCGTGATTTCGGTGTTCAACGTCATCGCCACCTTGCTGCTGTTCGTGATAGAGAAAACGCAGGCCATCGGCATCATGCAGGCGTTGGGCGCATCGCGCAAGCGCATCCGCCGCGTGTTCATGATGCAGGGCTTGCTGATAGGCGGAGCCGGTGCGGCGGTGGGAGCGGTGCTCGCGTTTGTGCTGTGTTTTGCCCAGCTGCAATTCCGCTTCTTCAGTTTGCCGCAGGACGTGTATTTCATGACCACGGTGCCCATTGATTTGCGGCTGGATGTGTTCGTTGGCGTGATGCTGGTGGCCGTGCTGCTGGCGTTTCTTTCATCACTGGTGCCCGCGTGGCTCGCCGCGCGCCTCAATCCCATTCGCTCGATCAGGTTTCACTGACGCATGAACATCGAACGCTACATCGCGCGACGCTACCTGTTCGGACGCAAGCGCTTCAGCTTCATCAACATCATCTCGCTGCTGGCGACACTGGGCATCATGTTCGGTGTGGCCAGTCTCATCGTGGTGATGTCGGTGTTCAATGGCTTCAACGGACTTGTCACATCCATACTTCAGGACTTCGATCCGCATATCAAGGTGGAGCGCATTCCACGCAGCGAAGGGAAGAGCGAGCGCGAGGTGCGCGCCGTGCTGGCGGAGCGCGACGATGTACGCGGACTGTCACCGTTCATCCAGCGCAAGGCCATGGCCATGGTCGGCGGGGCGGCGAATTTCGTATGGGTGAAAGGCGTGTCGCCCGACAGCGCCCGCAGTGTGACCAAGGTGGCTGACATGATGATGCTCGGCAGCTTCGACCTGCGGCAGCGCAACGGGGTGGTGTTGGGCATCACTCTGGCCGACCGCATGCGCGTAATGGTGGGCGACACCTTGCTGCTGTACAGTCCCGCCGGCATGGAAAATATTCTCACCCAGTATGTTGCGCCCACGGTGTTGCGCTGTCCGGTGACGGGCATTTATCAATCGCGCAACAAGTTGTACGATGGCGCGTACGCCTTCCTTTCCCTCGCGGATGCGCAGCGCCTGTTCCGCATGCCCGGCGAGGTGACGGGGTACGAACTGCGCCTGAACGATATCGACGACAGCAACGACGCGCGCGAGGAGCTGGCCAATGCCATTGGTGAAGGGTGGAATGTGCTGACCTGGTACGACTTGCACAGGGACCTCTACTCGGTAATGGCCATCGAGCGTTGGAGCGCATTCATCCTGCTCGCCATCATCATCGCCGTGGCGGTGTTCAACATTCTCGCTTCGCTCACCATGCTTGTGTTGGAGAAAAAACGAGACATCGGCATACTGCGCACCATGGGGCTTTCGGCGCTGCGCGTACAGCGGCTGTTTCTGATGCAGGGAGTGTGGATCGGCCTGATCGGCGTGTTGAGCGGACTCGCGCTCGGATTGTTGCTCACCTGGCTGCAGGCGGAATTCGGGCTGGTGCGCTTGGATGCCGCGTTCATCATTCCAGCAATACCCGTGGACGTGCGCGTCGCGGATATTGTGCTCATCGTGCTTGCCACGTTCGGACTCACCTTGCTTGCGGCCTGGTATCCGGCACGGCGGGCTCGAAACGTGGAAATCATCGACGCGGTGCGTTGGGAATAATATGCGACGCGGCGCGACCATAATGTTTGGAGGACGGCATGGCTGAAGGAATCGTGGTGGTGAATGGCGTGAGCAAGGCCTACGCCGCCGGCGCGGGGCGCCTGGACGTGTTACGTTCCGCCTCTATGACGGTGGAGGAGGGATCGGTGGTGGCGATAGTCGGAGCCTCCGGCGCGGGGAAGAGCACCTTGCTGCACATCATCGGTGCCCTGGATCGCCCGGACGCCGGTTCTGTGCTGCTGGATGGCGAGAACATGTTCGCTCTGAACGACAATGATCTGGCGGCGTTCCGCAATGCGCGCATGGGCTTCGTGTTTCAATTCCATCATCTTTTGCCCGAGTTCACCGCGCGTGAGAACATCGCCATTCCGTGCATGATCGCGGGAATGACGCATGAGGCCGCCATGCAGCGCGCGAGCACCCTGCTCGATGTGGTGCATGTGGCGCATCGCGCCGACGCGCGTCCTTCCGAGCTGTCCGGCGGTGAGCAGCAGCGCGTGGCCGTGGCGCGCGCGCTCGCCAATCAGCCACGCGTGGTGCTTGCCGACGAGCCCAGCGGCAATCTCGACGAGGACAATGCCGCCATGCTGCACGAAATGCTGTGGACATTGGCACGGGAACAGGGGCAGACCTTCGTGATTGTCACACACGACAATCAGCTCGCCCGCCGTGCCGATGCCGTGTGGCGCTTGCACGATGGCGGGCTTCAGCGCGACGCCTAGGCGCTTCGCATTGCATGGCGCGATATGCATGCGGTTTCGTATGTTCATTATTTGATTGAATTCTTTTCACAGCTACGAGAGTGGAGAACACGCGATGGCAAAAATCCAGCAACGTCGACGCAAGCAGATGCCGAAGTCGACCATCTCCGAGGCCGAACTCCCACAGAAAACCAACTACGTGATCATGATCGTGGGAGTGATTGTGCTGTTGTTCGGTGTGCTCATCATGGCATCGGGTGATGCCTACAGCGCGACGGCGGTGACCTATGCGCCGATCATTCTGTTCATCGCCTACTGTGTGATCATCCCGTTGGGGATTATGTACAAGAAAAAGTCTTCGGACAGCGAGCCCGCGTAGGCGCGGTTTCGATACCAGCATTTGTCCATCACCATCAGCAAGCGAATTCCTATGAATTTCAATCTCTGGCATCGAGTATCCGCGGGAATCGTGTTCGTCGTTTCGACGATCGTGTTCCTGATGACCGTCGCGCCGACGATCTCGTTCTGGGATTGCGGCGAATTCATCACCGCCGCGGTCACCATGGGTGTGCCGCATCCGCCGGGTGCGCCGTTTTTCCAGCTCGTCGGACGCATGTTCTCACTGCTGCCGTTTTCCGACGATCTCGGCTTCCGCGTGAATCTGCTCTCCACCTTCAGCAGTTCGCTGGCGGTGTTGTTCACCTATCTCATTGCGCTTCGTTTCCTGCGTCAGTGGAAGGGCGAGCCCACCACGACGCTGGCCGCGGTGAACATGACGGTGGCTGCTGCCATCGGGGCCTTCATTCTCTCCTGGAGCGACACGTTTTGGTTCAACGCCTCCGAAGCCGAAGTGTACGGCATCGGCATGTTCTTCATCACCGCGGTGATGTGGATCGCCACCGAGTGGTACTTCAAGATCGGTGTGTTCAACAGCGAGCGCTCGCTGCTGTTGATTGCCTATTTGATGGGTCTGAGTATCGGCGTGCACTTGTTGTCGCTGCTCGCGCTGTTCTACGTGTTCTTCCTCATCTTTTTCCGCGACAAAGGCCGCAATGATTTGAGTGTACGCGCCTTCGCCATCGCCTTGGTGGCCATGGGAGCGGGCTTCTTCGTGATTTATCCCGGCATCGTCAAGTACGTGCCGGCCATGTTGGGCGACAGCGGCATGCGTTATGTGCTGCTGGTGTTGCTCCTCGCGTTGATCGGCGTTGTGGCCGCCAAGCAATTGCATCCGCAGTTGCGCATGGTGGCGCTCGCCACGCTGCTGGTGACGCTGGGCTTTTCCACGTACACCATCGTGCCGATTCGAGCGGGTCAGCAGCCTGCGCTCAATGAAAATGCCCCCGCGACTCTGGAAGGCCTCTACAGCTATCTCAATCGCGATCAGTACGGCTCGTATCCCTTGCTCAGCGGCCCGAATTACGATCCCGTGACGCGCAGCATAAACATGGAGAAGAAGACCTTCCTGCCGCGTCGCTGGAGTCACGAGCATGTGAAGGCCTACAGCGAGTACAGTTCGGATTTCGAATATTTCCTCAAGTTCCAGCTCGGCCACATTTATCTGCGCTACTTCCTCTGGAATTTCGTGGGCCGCGCGGGCGACATTCAGGATGCGCCGGTGGCGTTCGTGGGCGAGGTGGGAGACTGGTCCGAAAGCCCGGGTTATCCGAACCGCTACTATGCGATTCCCTTTATTCTCGGACTGCTCGGTATGATTTACCACTTCCGCAAGGATTACCGCACCGGTGTGTCCATGGCCGTGCTCTTCTTCATGATGGGCGCGGGACTGGTGCTGTATTTCAACATGGCGGAGCCACAGGTACGTGAACGCGATTACTTCTTTGTGGGCAGTTTCCAGGTGTTCGCGCTCTGGGCGGGGCTCGGGGCGTACAGCTTGATTGAACTGATCACCGAGAAACTCAATCGCAACGAGGCCGTGGGTGTCGCGATGGCGCTGCTGTTGCTGGTCGCGGCGCCGGTGAACATGCTGGCGAACAACTATCAGACGCACGACCGCCATCACAACTACGTGGCCTTTGATTACGCCTACAATCTGTTGCAGAGTTGCGAAAAGGATGCGATTCTTTTCACCGGCGGTGACAACGACACCTTCCCCGTGTGGTATCTGCAATACGCCGCAGGTTTCCGCCGCGACGTACGGGTGGTGAATCTGAGCTTGCTCAACACACCGTGGTATTCCAAGCAGCTCAAGAACGAGCGGCCGTACGGCGCCTTGCCGGTGAATATTTCCTACTCCGATCAGGAATTGGAACTGATGCGTCCCGTGCAGTGGGAGGGACAGAGCGTGAGCGTGCCGATCGATCCGGAGAAGATCGACCTGTCAACGCTCAAGGATGTGCCTGCTGTACGCGCCGCGCTCGAAGTGCCGCGTACGATGTCCTTTACCGTGCCGCCCACCTACACCGATCCCAGTGGCGCGCAGGGCATTCGCAATCAGGACATTTTGATCATCGACATCCTGAACAACAACATCAACAACCGGCCCATTTACTTCGCATTGAGCACCGCGCCTCAGGACCGCATCGGTCTTGAACGCAATCTCATCGTGGAAGGTATGGCCTACCGTGTCACGCCTTACTCCATGCCCGATCGCCGCGACCGCTACTATCCCGCGGTGAACATCGGCATTGTGAAAAAGCATCTGACGCAGTTGCGCAACGAGCCGGTGAAGGATCGCGCCTACGGATTCATGTTCCGCCAGCTCACCAACCCGGATATCAACCTCGACGAAGCCAGCACGAAGATGGTGTACAGCTTCCGCGTGCTGTACATGGCACTCGGACAGGTGATGATGCAGGACGCGGGCGACATCGAAGGTATGAAGGCCGTGTTGGATAAAATGGAGAAAACCATTCCGACCGCGCTGCACGAGTTCGATCCCAATCTGCGCATCGATCTCGCGAGCATGTACCTGATGGTGGGCGACACGCCTGGTTATCTGAAGGTCGCCAAGTCGCTCGAGTCGTATTTCCTCGAAGAGTTGAAAAAAGATCCAACAGGCGATAACACCTACCGCAATCCCTACCGCGTGTTGATCGAGTATTACGAAACCGCCGGCGAGTATCAGAAAGGCATCGACATCATCCGTCAGGCACAGAAGTACTCGCAGTACGGCGGCGATCCTTCGCTGGAGCAGCGCGTCCGTCAGTACGAACAGTGGCTGCGCGAGGGTCGCAAGACACCGCCAGCGCCAGACACATTGGCCGGGAAGTAACCTCACATTCAGGAGCGCGCGTTCGTTTCGAGCGCGCGCTCCGCTATTTTCTGAAGGAACGGGTATGCCGCGAACACTTATCACCGGCGGAGCCGGATTTCTCGGAAGCCATTTGTGCGAGCGCTTGTTGGCCGAGGGTCACGACGTGCTGTGCATGGACAATCTGATCACGGGTGATCTCGCGAACATCGATCATCTGTTCGGGTCGCCGGGTTTCCGTTTTGTCAAATACGATGTGACCGAATTCGTGTATGTGGAAGGCGGGCTCGATTACATATTGCATTTCGCCTCGCCGGCCAGTCCCATCGATTATCTCAAACTCCCCATTCAAACGCTGAAGGTGGGCTCGCTCGGTACGCACAAGGCGTTGGGTTTGGCCAAAGCCAAGAAGGCGCGCTTTTTGCTCGCGTCCACTTCGGAAGTATACGGTGATCCGGAAATTCACCCGCAGGTGGAATCCTACTGGGGCAATGTGAATCCCGTGGGTCCGCGCGGCGTGTACGACGAAGCCAAGCGCTTCGCCGAGGCCATGACCATGGCCTATCACCGCTATCACGGCGTGGAGACGCGCATCGTGCGCATTTTCAATACCTACGGCGAGCGCATGCGCGTCAACGATGGCCGCGCCATTCCCGCGTTCATGTCGCAGGCGATTCGTGGCGAGGATCTCACCGTATTCGGCGACGGCATGCAAACGCGCAGTGTGTGCTACGTGTCGGATTTGGTGGATGGGATCTACCGTCTCCTCATGTCCGATTATTCCGATCCGGTCAACATCGGCAATCCCGACGAAATCACCATGCTCGATCTGGCGCGCGAGGTGCGCGAGGTGGTGGGCAGCGCATCCGCCATTGTGCATCGCGAGTTGCCGGAGGACGATCCCAAGGTGCGTCAGCCGGACATCACGCTTGCGCGCAATCTGCTCGGCTGGCAGCCGCTTGTGCCCCGCCACGAGGGCTTGCAGCGCACGGCGAAGTACTTCCGGGAGAAACTGGGCTAAAACCGCTCTTGCCGCGTTGAGTCACTCCGGCATTGACACCGGGGACGCGGAGACGTAGAAACACCGAACTCCTCCGAGTGCACTGTGTTGGCGCAGCCCTCTGAGTGCGCTGTGCTCGCAACGCAACTGCGGAGCAGGCCAGCTACTCCTCCCGCACGGCCAGCGTCAAGGCCACAGGGAGTATCATGGTGAAATACGAGCCCCAGGCGACGAAGAAGGCGAAGGCCGCGACAATGTACGCCAGCAGCGCGAAGAGGAAGAGATGCTCGCGGTTGAGACGTCGGCGGTACGCGGGGCGCACGAGCAAGAGGCTCAGCGCGACGAGCAGCGGGAGATTGAGCGCCGCCGACACGACCGCCTTGGCGCGTGAACTGTCCCACGGTGCGAAAAAGGCGAGAGAGCCGATGGCCAGCCGCTGCGGTATGCGCCAGGGACGTGCCAGCATATCCTTCTTCGCTTCCTCCCACAACACCGCATCGGCGGCCGGATCCACGGCGCCGTAATAACGCTCGCGGAATTCCTTGCCCGTGGCGCGGCGGTACACGTCGGCCATGGGATAATCACCTCCGAAATATACCGCCTCGCCCTTCCAGTAGTGGTAGCCGTTGCCGGTCACCACGGGGATGGGTGTTTGAAAGGTCGTGAAATTGCGATAGGTCCATGGCGCCACCACCACGGCGGTGAGCAGAAGCGGCAGCAGCATGGCTGGCACACGCAGCCTCCAGGACAACGCTCGCAGCGACAAGGTATAGGCGGCGGCCAGCAGGGGCAGCAGCAGGAAGGTGCCGTGCGTGAGCGCGCCCACTCCGCACAGCAGTCCAGTGCTGGCGCTGGCGGCGATGGGACGTCGCCGGATGCGCAACACAGCCACGGCCACGGCAACGAGCAGCAGCGCGGCGAGATTGATGAAAGTGGTGGTTTTGCTGATAAAAAGCAGGTAGGGATGAAATCCCGCCAGAAGCAGCGCTATGCGTTCGCCACGCAAGCCCACATTCAATTCGCGCGCCAGCGCACGGACGGCGAGAAGCATGAGCAGGGACAGCAGCGCCGAGCCCGCAATCCACGGCACGAACCACAACTCCGGTAGCCAGGCGGCGAACAGCAGCAGCAGTGCCACCTGAGCGGGTGGACGATTGTGCACGGGGGGGCCGCCGGGTTCGAAGGCGTACTCGCCGGATTCCAGCAGCGTGCGGGCGATTTGCAGATACCCATCGGCGCCGGCGCTCTCGCGTGTGGCGCCGAGCACGGGCACATTTTCCGGCGGTGCGTTGACGAACAGCACCCAGATCAGGCCGAAGGCAAGACGCAACAGCACCGCGGCGAGAATGATGTCGCGTGAGCGCGTCCGTTCGAGAAGCGCAAGCGCGCGCGCGCGCATCGATGGGAAGAGGGAGCGCGTCATATCCGTGAGGAGAAGCGGAATTTCAGCAAGGTCCAGATGGCCTCGATGCCGTCGCGCCAGCGGATTTTTTTGCCTTCGTGCTTTTTGCGCGGGAAGTAGTCGATGGGAACTTCCACGATGCGCTCGCCGCGGCGCAGCACCTTGGCCGTGACCTCGGGACAAAATTCGAAGCGCGTGCAGGTGAGCGGAATGGCGCGCAGCAATGCGGCGTCGAACACCTTGTAGCAGGTGGGCTCGTCGGTGATATCGGAGCCGTAGAGCGCATTGGTGAGCAACGAGAGGAATTTTCCACCGGCGTAGTACGCCACACCCGAATGCAGGCGGTTGTTCGTGTTGCGCTCGCGCGATCCATACACCACGCGTGTTTCACCCCGGAGAATGGGTGCGATGAGGTCGGCGTAATTATCGGGATTGTATTCGAGATCGGCATCCTGAATGATAACGATGTCGCCGCGCGCCGCGTCCAAGCCCCTGCGGATGGCCATGCCCTTGCCTTCGTTCCGCTCCGCCAGCAGCACCGTGTGTCGCGCGGCGTGCGCGGCGAGCAATGCGCGCGTTGCGTCGGTGGATCCGTCGTCGACGATGACGATATCCTTGTCCAGCGTACCGATATCCGCCGCCTCCACGCGCGCGAGCAGCTCGAGAATGGTGCCTTCCTCGTTGTAGCAGGGGATGATGATGGACAGTGTGCTGAACATGCGCCGCGATAAATGATACCAACACAACAAGATAGCACAGCCCGGCGAGAAGAGCATGCGGGGATGAGACTCAGGCGCTGTCTCGCCACCCCCCCCCTCGGGTAAAGAGTAGGGAGGCTACTGCTTTTACAACCTCCCCCCGCCCCGGTCCTCACCGAGGCGGGGGGAAGTGTATTCAGGTGTTCAGCGCGCGAGTATCATCTTGCGCTGTATGGTACCGGCGTCGCTGTCGATGCGGTAGAAATACAGTCCGCTGGGCAGCGTGCCGCTGCGGAACGGCACGGAATGCACGCCGCGCTGATGAGGGCCGTTGACGAGCACCGCGCGCTCGCGTCCCATTGCGTCGTAGACGGCGAGGCGTACGTTCATTTCCTTGCCGAGACGGAAGGTGAACGATGTGACATCGCTGAACGGATTCGGATAGCTTTGCTCAATGGCAATGTCGTGCGGGAGAATGGCATCCAGCAACGACGAAAGACGCGAGGTCTTCGGCACGCGGGTTGTCCCCGGCGAGGGAAACACCCGCGCGTACAGTTTCGGATACAGGTCGAAGAAGACGAACATCGACGTGTCGTTTCCCGTCAGCGACCGCAGCGTGTCCAGCGTCCGCAGTCCTTCGGCGAAGCCACCCCATCGTACATGCGGCTTGATCACCGCAGTACGCATGAGCTGATCGCGGTACAAGCTCGGGGATGCGACAAAACTGTAGGACTCAAGCAGTTCCAACGCTTCGTCGAAACGCCGCGCGTCGAGCAGTACATCGGCCGCGAACAGCTTCTCCCGCAATCCCGGTCGCAGCAGGAGTTCCACGAGCAAGGTGTCCCGCCAATCTTCGAGTGCGGGATGCGCGAGCACGTCGAAGCGGATGAAATCAAGCATTTCCGCATCGAGTGCGGCACCACGCATGGTGCTCATTCGTCCGGACAGACCCGCGCGAAGCATCGTGTAGTTGCTGTCGGCGAGCGCCTGCCGCAGGGCGAGCAACGGGTTGTTCGGTGGAGGCGGCGCGGTGCTTTTCGACAGTGTGCCTGCTCCACCTGGACCGGTGAAGGGCGCGAGGCACTGCGAGAGCTCCATGTTGATGCTGGCGTTCCCGACGACTTTCGGCGGCAGCATATTCCAATAGCTCGAATCCGACAGGATGTACCCACCCTCGGCCCACACGTGATGACCGTTCGCGAGATTCTGCAGGGTGAAACAATTCTGCATGCCGCCATTGTTGGCGGTGCCGAAATTGATCGTTCCGGCGCCTTGCGTCATCAGGTTGGTCGAGTCGGTGTTGAAAACATTCCACCCTCTTTCCCACGCGTAGTTGTTGCTGCGCACCAGGCCGCCCGAGCAGCGCACACCGTTTTTGAAATTCTCCATGCGGCATTGCCGCATCGTGAGAGACCCCCACCCGAGCAAGTCCACCGCGGTGCCTCTGGCGGGTGTTGCACTCCCGGTGCCCTTGTCCGACAGGAGTTTGCTGAGGCCACCGTACATCCATACGTGGCCGTACAATGAACTCGGTGCCACGGTGTTCGTCGAGTAGAGCGTGCCTCCCAGGTTTCTCAAGGCGTACTGCGCGTTCTCGATGCGCGAATCGACGATACTGACCATGCCGCCGGATCCCGCAACCGCTCCGGCGCCTTCGAGTTGGCATTGGCTGAGGTACACCGATCCCTCGTTGGCGGCGATGATACCATCCCAGACTTCATTGGCCGCGCGGAATTCGGACAAATACGCCGACAAGACTCCTTCGACGTACAGCGCCTTCCCCTGTCGGAAGGTATGCGCATTATCCGCCGTGAGCGAGAGATCGGCGCCGGCGGTAACGTAGAGCATCGAAGGGACATCAACGGGAATGTGCTGCCGGGGGTGCTCGACCAATTCGAGTCGATACAACATCGCGGCGCCCATCGGAATGGAGTCCGTGAATCCATTGGCGAGATTCAGTTCCGGATCCTCCACGGGGCGAACGATCCAGATGTCTTCGGTGATCACATTGGTCACCTTCCAATAGGCCTCCGGATTCTCGCCGGGCCGGAGTTTGACGGTGATGAAGCGGTCACCGTCACCGGGATGCGTTCTCCCGTTCACCACAAAAAGGTACGGGTCGTCGGTATCGCGATGCCGGAATTCGCCCACGAGTACGAATGTGGAGTCCTCCGTATCCCAACATTGTAGATCCCGAATCCTGAAGCTGCGCACGTCGTTGACGTGCTCGTTCACTCCGCAGGCGCTGTGATTGCGAATGCTCCAGATCTTCATATCCTGCCATTCGAGTTGTTCCTTGATGAAATTTCCCATCGGCCGGAGGAACTTATTGACATATACCACCGCCGAGTCCCATTTACTCTCGCCGTTCCAGTCCATGCGACGCGGCTGTAGATTCCCGTCAAGGAAGCCCAGGGATCCAGCGTTGGGATCCATGCTCAGGAAGGGGTTGGCGGCTACCGCCAATTCCCATTCTCCGCGCGTCAGTGGCCAATACGGCGTTGTGGTCTTCCACGGCCAGGAGACGAACTGGTAGAAGTACAGACCGTCGGCGTTGGACGCGAGAGCAAGGTTGCATTGCAGACGCAACTCCGCGGCGCTGGGCTCGCGGAGGGGATCACCGTCGTCGAACTCTGGAACATCTGTTGTGAACAGGTTCGAATGGTTCTGGACATAAGGAAGCCAAGGATATCGGTTCTGTACATGTTTCCGAAATTCCGAGTGCATACGGTAGCGCAAGGCGATGTCGACGAAGCCGCGATGATTGTAGCGATTCACCAGTTCGTGATAAATCCACGGCTTTGTCGAATCGAGCGTCGGAATCGGGTATTCATTCCGGATAGGGTAGCCATAGTACGCCGAGGCGAAACGACCGCTCATTGCGCTGCTCAGCATCGGATTCTCCGTGTATCCCGCCGAGCAGATCAGCGTCGTACGGTTTTCGCTGCGCTCCGCCACGAACTGCTGCGCCACGGAAGCCACAGGCCAGAAACCGCTTCGCCAGCCATGCTCGGGACCGTCGATGAAGCGCACGTTGCTGTTGGGATTGCCATCGGAGTAGAGTATGCGCTCGAGGCGCTCGAGTAAGCCGTTGCGCGTCCATTGCCATGCCGCAAGATTCCCGCCGGGTTGCACCAGCGGGTGCTCGGGATTGAACAGTGCGAAGGCGCGCGGCGAACTCAGACACACCGCGTCGAGCAGCACGGTCACATCGCTTTGTGAATGGGAAATGCGAATGTCGAGCGTGTCGAGATGCTTGCGATTCATGTAGGGATTCCAGAACTCATTGTCGTTGATAATCTTCGCATAGCTACCAGCGGTGGTGTCGTTCCAGTGATGCGCCCGAATTATATCTGACCTGAAATACACCACACTGTCCACGGATTTACACAGCTCGAGAAAACCGATGGGGATTTCCACAGCTTCCGTGATCACCTGGTTGCTTCGAAAGAAATCATGCTCGACGAGTTGGAATGGAAGGATTTTCGGTATGCACCGTCCCTGCTGGTCGCGTAGCGAATCGGCGGTCAGCACGTCCACGGTAAGAATCGGCGTGTTGGTATTGCTTACCATGCCCGGCTCCTCCACGCGTACGATCACGGAGAGCACGTAGAGCCCGGACGCACGATTTTTGTGTTGATCAGTCGGATCCCAGGAGAATCGGAACATGGAGAGTTGCTTTTTCATCGAATCGCTGACGGATTCGATGACACCGCGGTTTTTTTCCATTCGTACACAGCGAATGTCTGGATTATCGGTGACGAGCGGTGTGGCAAGATTCGAAGCGGTGAGGGGAAGATCGTTAAATTCAGATCCCTGAGCTGTTGAGTACGATCCCCGCACTGCGAAACAATCCACCGCTTCGGGGTGAAGTATGATTCGCTCGGCCTTCATTCTGTTCTGCAACGACGGGTCGAGCACGTTCACTCTCAGCGCCTCGCCGCGCCAGGCGGGAGCGGCGGAATCGCAGATTTGTCGCACCACATTGGGCGCGGGGATGAACACGCTATCAGGTATGATCGTGG
>DAOSDL010000040.1:0-47046 GCA_035362335.1 Bacteroidota bacterium | reverse complement strand
CCCCGCGCGGATAATCGGCCGACGCGAGATTGATCTGCTCCACCATGGCATACGACACCGCACTCACCGTGAAGTCGCGCGTGGCCACGATGTTCTCGAACGTGTGCTTGCTCGTTCCGTCCTTGCCGCGATACGCTGGCGACACCACGATAACCGGAGGATTTGCCCCGAAGGCATTGAAAAAACTGAACGGCGAGAGATTCACTCCGCCGTCGGCATCGGCCGACGCCACCAGCGCAATGGGCCGCGGGGCCACGCCGCTGAGCAGAACGCGGTGCACGAAGGGGACGGGATGCTCCGATGGATCGATGCCGCGCATGCTTACTCCGCCGCGACGAGCGTGTTTTCCAGCGCTCCGAGCTGATCGATGGCGCATACCACGGTATCGCCGGGTTTGAGCCACCATGCGGGCTCGTACACTTTCGAGCCGTTCAATTCGAGGAAGCAACCGGTGCCGACCGTGCCCGAACCGATCACATCGCCCGGATACAGCGTCACGCCATACGAGGCGCGCTCGATGATTTGCGCGAAGGTCCAGTGCATGTCCTTGAGATTGCCGCGGCTCACTTCCTCGCCGTTGATCGTGGTGGTCATGGTCAGGTCGAAGCGCTCGCCTTGCTCGCCCGAGATGCGCCAGGGCGCGAGTTCATCGCGCGTCACCATCCACGGACCGATGGATGTGGCGAAATCCTTGCCTTTGGCCGGCCCGAGGTTCAGCTTCATCTCGTGCATCTGCAGGGCGCGGGCGCTCCAATCGTTCATCACCATGTAACCGGCAATGTAGTCGTCGGCCTCGGCGGCAGGGATGTTGCGTCCTTCGCGACCGATCACGATGGCGGCTTCGAGTTCGAAATCGAGTTGGTCGCAGTGCAGAGGCATTACCTCGACAGGGCCGGGGCCGGTGACGGCGTTGTGATTGGTGAAATAGAAAATGGGAATTTCGTCGAACTCCGGAATCATCGGCACGCCGCGATTGCGTCGCGCGGCTTCCACATGCTGGCGGAAGGCGTAGCCATCGCGCATGGATGTGGGGCGCGGCACGGGCGCGAGCAGCCGCAGCTCGTCGGCGGGCAGCGCGATGCGCTCGCCCTCGACCTCGAGCGGCTTGCCGGCGTCGCGGAACCACCGCTCGACCTTGCGCGCCGTGGCCATGGCGGCGTCGCCCGCCCGCAGCAGGTGCAGCATGTCGTTGGGCAGCAGATCGTCGCCATCCTTCATGGTATAGCGCTGCATGGTGTGCGCGGCTTGCAGGTCGAGCACGAGATTGTCGACCAGCGCTCCCAGAAGATTGCGGCCCTGATGTGCGTATGTGACGAATTTCATAGTGGCAAATCCTTGCTCATGTTATCGCTGAATGTTCAGGAGGCCGCTTCGAAGCGGCGATTGTCGAGAATGAGGTCCATGGCGAGCTGGCGACCGGTGTCGTCGATACGGTACAGCGGCATGATTTTTCCCGCGTGAATGATGGCCATGTCGAGTCCGGCCTCGCAGGCATGGTGCAGAAATACGGAATTAAGCACATGGCGCGCATGCGGGGCGAGGCCGAAGGACACATTGGACACGCCCAGACTGGTGAAACATCGGGGAAAGGCCTGCTTGATGCGGCGGATGGCTTCCACGGTTTCCATGGCGGAGCGGCGGAATTCCTCGTCGCCGCTGCCAAGTGTGAAGGTGAGCGGATCGAAGATCAAATCTTCGTCGCGCAGACCGAAGCGGCGTGTGGCCAGTTCACGGATGCGCGTGGCGATGGCGAGTTTGCGCTCGGCGGTTTTCGCCATGCCTTCCTCGTCGATGGTGAGCGCCACCACAGCCGCGCCGTACACGCGGCACAATTCCAGCACTTCCGAGGCGCGCTCCTCGCCGTCCTCGAGATTGATGGAGTTGACAATGGCCTTGCCGGCGTAGTGCTGCAAGGCGGCTTCGATCACCGGTGTTTCGGTGGAATCGATCATCAGCGGCAAGGTGACCTGCGTGTTGAAGCGGCGCACAACTTCGATCATGTCGCGCACTTCGTCGCGTCCCACATAGGCCGTGCAGATGTCCAGAATATGCGCGCCCTCGCGTATCTGCTCCTTGCCCATGGCCACGATGTCGTCGTAGCGATCGGCCAGCAGCAACTCGCGGAATTTCTTCGAACCATTCGCATTGCAGCGCTCACCGATGAGCAGCGGCGGAGGATCGAGGTGCAGCGGTACGGAAGAATAGAGCGACGACACCGAGGCCGTGCGGTCCACCTCGCGCGTGGCGGGTGTGGCGGACTGTGCCAGCGCCGCGAGGCGCGCGATATGCTCGGGTGTTGTTCCGCAGCAACCACCGATGATGGAGACGCCCAGTTCCTCGATGAAGCGGCGGAGATACGCTTCGAGTTCCTCCGGCGTGAGTTTGTAGCAGGTGTGACCGCCGATGTTTTCGGGGATGCCCGCATTGGGCATGACGAAAATGGGACGAGTGGCGTTGCGGCTGATATAGCGGAGGTTTTCCTCCATTTCCTTCGGACCGGTGGCGCAGTTCATGCCGAACACCGTCACGATGTCGTAGGCCTCGATGGTGGTGAGCGCGGAGGCGATTTCGGTACCCATGAGCATGGTGCCCATGGTTTCGATGGTGACGGAGACGATGACAGGGAGTTGGCGGCCCAGGCGTTCGAATTCGAGGCGCGTGGCGGCGAGCGCGGCTTTGACTTGCAGCATGTCCTGGCAGGTCTCGATGCACAGCACATCCGCTCCGCCTTCCATCAAGCCGGCGATCTGCTCACGGTAGGAATCGCGCAAGTCGGCGAAGCCGATGTGTCCGAGCGAGGGCAGCTTGGTGGTGGGCCCGATGGAGCCGGCCACGAAGCGCGGGTGCGCCGGAGTGGAAAAGACATCGGCCATCGAGCGCGCGATGCGGGCCGCCGCCAGGTTGATGTCGTAGGCCAGATGCGCGATGTCGTATTCGGCGAGCACCACACTGGTGGCGCCGAAAGTGTTGGTCTCGATGATGTCGGCCCCGGCTTCGAGAAAGCCGCGATGCACGAGTTCCACCGCCGAGGGTTTCGAGAGCACGAGGTGCTCGTTGCAGCCCTCCAGCGCCGCGCCGCCGAAATCCTCGGCCGAGAGGTTTTGTCGCTGGAGATTGGTGCCGGTGGCGCCGTCGAAGACGAGCACGCGCCGTGAAAGGGCCTCGATGAAGGGTGAATGCATGGGGTCCTGCGTTCCTGGGTAATAAACCGAAAGATAGGAAAAATGCAGGCGGGCTGAAAATCCGCCAACCGGGCCACCGCTGCTCGCGCGTCGCAACGCCCGCGCAGCCGCGACGGATTTGTGTCGCGGGAAAATTTTTCCAAGATTCCGCACATGGACAGCATTTTTTCCCGCATCATCCGTCGCGACATTCCCGCGAACATTGCGTTCGAGGACGACCTCCTCATCGCTTTTCACGACATCGCTCCTCAGGCCCCGGTGCATGTGCTCATCGTGCCCAAGGAGCCTATCGCCACGCCCGACGACCTCGAGCCGCGGCATCAGGCGCTGCTCGGCCACATGCTGCTCACCGCGCGGCGCCTCGCAGGGGAGCTTGGGCTCGCCGATGGCTACCGCCTGGTGATGAATTGCAAGGACGATGGCGGGCAAAGCGTGTACCACATTCATCTACACTTGCTCGGCGGGCGCGCCATGCGCTGGCCGCCGGGCTGATGCGCATCTAATGGAAGCAACGATATGGCACGGTACATTCAGCATCTGTTTGTGTGTGAAAATGTTCGCCCCGAAGGGCATCCGCGCGGTTCCTGTGGCGGCAAGGGCTCGGCCGCCATCCGCGAGAAGCTACGCGCCGAATTGCAGAAGCGCGGCCTGCATCCCACGCGCCGCGTGAACATGGCGGGCTGTCTCGATGCCTGCGAACAAGGCCCGGTCATCGTCGTGTATCCCGAAGGCGTGTGGTATGGCGGCGTTACTGTGGACGATGTGGAGGAAATCGTCGAGCGGCATCTCGTTCATGGTGAAGTGGTGGAGCGCCTGCGAATTTACCGGGGTGAGCAGTGACGTGGGGCGATGGTCGCACGCTTTAATCGGCGCCCGCAAGCGGCATGGTCTGTCGCATTTATCGGGATTGTGAAGAGTGAAGGGCATAGCGAAGCCAGAGGGTCACAATTCCTCCTCACTCTCACCACACTCATTACTCTCCACTCTCTTGAAATGGCTTCAACCGCATTCTCCACTGCATTCCCGCGAATCAGGGAGTGTCTGAGGATGTGGAAAATTCGCACAGGGGCGCAATGACGCGGTTGTGGCGGCATTCGCGCTAACGCGCGGTGGTGCAAGGATTTAGCGATGTTCAACGGCGCGATTCCGTGTGGGAAATCGTCTATGCCGAGGGGATAACGCGCTCCAATTTTCCTGAACATCTTGAACGGGGAGGAATATTTCTCTATTATTTCATGTTGCACGATTCCTACCCCTGCTGTGAAAGAGGTTATGGCACGCTCTACCTTCTCTCTCCTCCTTCTCGCCTGTATTGTTGCACTTT
Source organism: Bacteroidota bacterium (assembly GCA_035362335.1). GTDB lineage: Bacteria > Bacteroidota > Ignavibacteria > SZUA-365 > SZUA-365 > JAOSJT01. Next base: position 42,540 of record DAOSDL010000040.1, on the reverse strand, counting down.
CGTCCGTGGCGACGGCGCAAACCGGATACTGGAACACCCAGCGCATCCCAACAGGTCTCCCCATGCTCTACGACATCGATATGCGCAATACGTCGTGGGGCCTCGCCGTGGGCCAGTCCGATATTGTCGGTGGCCGGGGGTACTCCGGCGTGATGTGGACCAACGACGGTGGTGGAACCTGGTATATGATGGAGAGCATGTCGCCGCGATTCACGCCTGAACTGCCCGATTACACGGTGTGGCGTGCTGTGTACATCCTGGATGATCGCATCGCGGTGATCGTGGGAGACAGCGCCTTGGCTTATCGTACGCGCGACGCCGGCCTGACCTGGCGCAAGGATTCGCTGTTTCTGAATCCGAATTTCGCCTCGCGTCCCACACTGCACGATGTGGTGTTGCTCGACGACAGACGGGGCTACATCGTGGGTGGCGACGGCATGCAGGCGGCCAAGAATGGCGGCGAGTTGCATGCCACATGTACCTGGCACACCAACAACGGTGGTACGCTGTGGATGGATGTGACGCCGTCGGCGCCGCAATTCGGTTACAACGGCGGGGCCTTCCTCGCCTGCGCCTATGTGGACAACACGCTGTTCGCTGTGGGAGAATATGGACTGTTCGGTGTCTTTTCCGGGGGAAGCTGGCAACAGCAGTATGTGGTGAATCCGCCCGGCATGTATTCGCAAGTGTACAAGGGCATCGATGCGAAGTCCGCCACGGAGTTCTTCATCGTGGGTGAGGACATGTACACCAAGGCGCCCTATGCGTACCGCTCCATTCGTGGCGGTTCGCGCATCGTGTCCATGCTGCCGCTCAACCTGCCGGCAGGTATCGAGGGCATCAACGATGTGTACTTCCATGATGTCGACAACGGTTGGATAGGCACGGGACAGCAGTACACGGCGCTGACCAACGACAACGGATCGACGTGGACCACGTTCCGCGTCGGCACCGTCCCTCCACCTACGACACCGATGACCGGTCTGGATTTCGTGGATCCGCTGAACGGCTGGGCTTGCGGTGGCGATGCCACAGCCAACACGTCGTGGATCATGCGCTTCTTCGGATCGCCGCCGAAACCCGACCTCTCCACCACGGACACGGATGTGAACTTCGGCTCGTCGGAATGCGAGAAGAGCATAGAAGCGGATGTGGTGATACGGAATGCAGGCACCGGCGACCTGACCATCGGTCCGGGCGGTATCAGCTTCAACAGTCCCGAATTGTCCGTGGTGAGTCCCGGTTATCCCATCACCGTGCGTCCGAAGAAATCGGTGGTCGTACGTGTACGCTGGACGCCCGGTCGCACGGTGTTCGGCGACGTCACCGCGCTGATGAACGTGGTGAGCAACGACCCCGATCACAATCCCTGGGTGGTGGCATTGCGTCTCAACCGCCGCTATGGCGCGCTCGACTTCGTGCAGAATCAGCAGGTATCCTACGGCACCTGTTTGAAGGACACGATGATTTATCCCACGGTGTTCGCCTCCATCGGCAACCGCGCGCCCACCTTCCTCGGCATACAATTTGTGAGCGGGCACAACGATTTCGCCCTGCTTTCGCCCGCGCCGGGCAAGGTGGTGAATGGCAGCGAGATATTTACCTTCCGCTTCGCGCCAAAGGATACCGCGATGCGCGTGGGCACGTACAGAATCATCCACGGCAATCCCGGCTGTCCCGACACCACGCTGCTCACGCTCAGCGGTCTCGGACAGCGCACCATGGTGCAGCCGTCGGTGACGGTGATCGATTTCGGCGATGTGTGCAAAGGAGCGCGCCGCGATTCGCTGATCACCTTGCGCAACGTCGGCAACACCTTCGCCATGGGCGGCACGCTGGATCACGTGAGCGGCGATCCCATGTTCGGTTCGCCCGACTTCGCCGTGTACATACAGCAGGACAGCACGAAGAAGTACCCGGTATTTTTCACACCATTCAAAACCGGCGCCATTGAAGGCCGCTACCGTCTGGTGTCGGGACTGTGCCCGGACACGGTGTACTTCACCTTCCGCGGACGCGGTATTGAAACGAAACTGGAAATCACACCGAAGAGTCCGATACGGCTTGGCCCGATTTTCGTGAACCGCTTCACCGCGCAGCAGGTCACCATCACGAACACCGGCACGACGCCGGCGCGCATTACCGATATATCGCTTGCCCATGCATATCCCTCGCTGCAACTGTCGGGCGTGCCCGCGCTTCCCGCGCCGCTGCTGCCCGCGCAGAGCATTCTCGTGACGCTGCGCTATTCGCCGGTGAAAATCGAGGACCTCACCACGCGCCTGATTGTGCGTTGGGATTCGCGTTGTCCCGACACGCTCGCCGCGGAAATCAATGCCATCTGCGTTCCGAATCCCGAAATCGATGCGCCATCCTCGGCGGATCTCGGCGTGCAGGAATGCCCGCAGGCGTTGCGCGATACGATTTGGATTAAAAATCTCGGCAACGGTCCGCTGGTGTTTTACAGCGCGACGGTGACGGGCAAGGAATTCTTGCATTTCCGCATCATTCGGCCGCAGATCAACGACACCGCGCGGGCGAAGAGCAATTATCCGGTGATTGTGGAATTCAACCGTCCCACAGCGGGCCGCAGCAACGCCATTCTGCGTTTCACGCACAATGATTTCGAGGCGGGTCTGACGGATATCGCGGTGACGGCCGAGCGCACCGTGTCGGAATTCATTGCCGAAGGCGATACCGGTACCGCGTATTTCACCCGGCTCTTCGTACCAGAGACGCGCAGTTACACCATTCGCAACACCAGCACGAAGGTGATGACCATCACCGACATTCAGGTGACGCGCGAGGCGGGTGTGTTTGCCGTGCAGCCCGCGGTGACTTTGCCGCACGCGTTGCAACCCGGCGGCACCATGACCTTCGATGTGATTTTCACACCCAATGCGCGCGGACCTTTCGACGGACAGGTGATCATCTCGGGAATCCCCTGCGATCTCACCATTGCCATGAATCTGCGAGGCAGTGGCGACACCGACGGCCTGAGTCCGGATAAAGGCAATCTGGACTTCGTGCTCGATCCGTGCAGCTTCACAGGAAGTTGTCAGGACATTGTGCTGCGCAATCAAAGTCCCGAAGCGGTGGAAGTGTCCGGTTTGACCATACTCCAGAGCGGATCGACTTTCGCCATCTCGCCGGCCATCTCCACGCCATTCATACTCGGTGCGAATGGCGAGCGTACTGTACGCATTTGCGCGCTGCCCGGCGCCATAGGACAGCAGGTGGGCACGCTGCAAATCCGCAGCAACGATCCCGCCTATCCGCTGCTCACCGTGGCCTTGCGTTCCACGCGCGATTCCTCGGCGATTATGGTGTCGACGGATGCCATTTCCTTTGGCCGACTGGCCGACTGCCAGAGCGCGTCCACGCGGCGTGTGACCATCACCAACACCGGCACACTACCCGAGACGGTGACGCCATCGCTGCAGACGGGCACGGCGTTCGCCATCAGCATGGCGGGACCGGAGACGATACAACCGGGCAAGTCCTACAGTTTCGATGTGACCTATCTGCGTCCGGGTTACGGCGTGCACAGCGATGTCATCGAGCTGCGCAGCAGCCGCTGCAATACGCTGTGGAGCATCGCGCTTGATGCGGAGAGCGTGGAGCAGGGCTATGTACTGGCGCCTGATCCCGTGCTGTTCCCGACGGTGAATGTGGGTGGCACCACAACGCGGCAGATCACGCTGCAGAATACGGGCGGTTTCGATGCGACCATCGCTTCGGTGACCATACAGCCCAACGGTCCCTTCACCCTTCAGGGTGCGGTGCCGTCGAGTATTGCAGCGGGTGGCAGCGAGAACATGAGCCTTCGTTTCTCCCCGACGGCCGAAGGTAGCTTCGCCGCCACGGTGTGCGTGATCATCAGCGCTCCGTGTCCGGATACGTTGTGCGTTTCGTTGAGTGGTAGCGCCGTACGCGGTACCCTGGTGCTTCGTCCGTCGCTGCTCGCCTTTGGCACGCATGCGCAGTGTGGTGAAGTGATTCTCGAAGACACACTCACCAACACGGGCAGTGGCACCATCAGCATAATCGCGGCCAGCATCACCGGCAGTGGTGCGGCTGCATTCACCAATCTGACGCCGGTGGGCGCCGCCGAGCCCATCGCAGCGGGTGGCACGCGCATCTTCCGCGTGCGCTATCGCGCGGCCAATGCGCCGGCCGACGGCCCGGTGTTGGCCGCACTGCAAGTGCGCACCGACGACAACGTGCTTCCCGTGTTCGACGTGCCGTTGGAGGCGGGACGTGTAACACAGGTGGTGGACGCCGGCGGTTCGGTGGCGTTTGGTGTAACCGAGGTTGGACTGACGGAACAGCGTACGGTGACCGTGCGCAACAACGGAAGCACGCGCTACTGCTACAGCAGTGTGAGCCTGCCCTCGAATTACACCATGACACCCATGCCGCCCATTTGCCTCGATCCGGGACAGAGCACCACGCTGACGCTGGATTTCACCGCGCCGGCGCCGGGTAGCTTCAACGGTCGACTCGTACTCGGAGTGACCGCGCCTTGTGCGGACTCGACGGTGTTCCAGCTCAGTGCCTCGGCGCAGGAGGGTACACTCACGCAGACCGACACCGTGCGGCTTCCCGCCGCGCCGTGGTGCGAGACGCGGGGCTTTGCCTTCACCGCACGCAGCAGTTATCTCGAGGACATCACACTCGATGAGCTTCTGCTCGAAGGCGCGGATGCGGCGTTCTTCCGCTTGCTGAGTCCGGATCCCGCCAGTCTGCCGCTGCAGATCTCCAGCGGTGGCACGCAGAACTTCTCTGTTGAACTCGTGCCCGACCAGCGTTCGCGCGTGCTCACCGTCACGGTGGTCGCCCGCTACACCGCCTTTGGCACGCCGGTGGAACGGCGCACCGTATTGATTGCCGAAGCGGTGGTGCCGACGCTGAGTATTGAAAGCGCCACATTCCCGCCCACGGTACTGGGTCAGTCCGGCGGCACGCGCACAGTGCGGCTGCGGAATACGTCCAGCATTGCAGTGGATATCGCCTCGGTGCTGTCGGCCAATGCGGCCTTCCCCATTCGCGCCATGTCGCGCGTCACTCCGCTCACGCTCGCTCCGGGCGAGGAAATCACCATCACGGTGGAATTCCTGCCGCAGGTGGTGGGTGTGGTCGGTGACAGTGTACGCGTGCAGTCGCCTTCACCCTGCGCGTTCTCCATCGCCGGACAGTTGAGCGGCGAGGGCATACCGCAGCCGATCGTCGATGCGCGTCTGACTCTGGGTGCGGTGCAGGGCGAGGTGGATCAGATCGTGGACATTCCGCTGTATGTGGATAAAACGCTGGCCGGTGCCTCGGTAACCGGATGGAGCGCCGCGATCAACTTCAACCGCAGCATGCTGTATCCGGTGGAACTCATCGTGGCGGGCACGCCTTCGTCGGCGTTTACCGCGAACTTCACGTGGGATTACAGCACATCCACAGTCGCACTGCGCACCACGGGCAGCGGCTTCATGGGCGATGGCGTCGGACCCATCGCGATACTGCGCTGCCGCGTGTTGGTGGGTGACGCCTTGAGCACGGAACTGACGTTGTCCTCCTTTGCCTTCAACGGCGGGTACGCCCGTGTGGCGGGTTTGGTGAACGGCAGCTTCACACTGCTGAATTACTGCATGCCGGCCGAGCGGTTGATGATTGACCGTCCCGGTTTCACGGTACGGCAGAACGCACCGAATCCCGTGTCGCTCGGTCGCCACAGCAGCACCTCCATCAGCTTCATCACACCCGAGAGCACGCACATGCGGCTGTACGTCACCGACATGGTCGGGCGCGTGTTGCGCGAGCAGGATTTGGGTGAGGTTGCTGCGGGCGCGCACAGCGTGGCGCTGCCTGTGCAGGGCTTGCAACCCGGTGTGTACCACTACATGCTGCGCAGCGATACGCACGTGGCCGCGAAAGCGATGGTGGTGGTGGAATAACGCCGCGAAAGCGGAGATGTCTTTCCGCACCGCGGATACTGCCTGGCAGTGTCCGCGGTGCTCGTTTTATGGACCGCGAAAAATCGGTGGACCGCGAAAGGCGCGAAAAAACGCGAAAGGTTTATGACCGCGAAAGGCGCGAAAAAGCGCGAAAGGTTGGTTCTGGCACTGACAACATCGATGGTGACGAATCGCCATGGCGTACCGGGAGCACCGTCTCTACACCCCCACGGCACGCGCATGCGCACGGTCGGCGGTTTTTCACATGGGGACTTGACAGCGTAAACGGGGCGCGTTATATTTGAATAATGATTCATTAATCAGAGTTGAATCGACGATGAGAACGAAGAGCGGAAACAAGGACAGGGACATCGCGAATGCGGCGATCAAGGTGTTTGCGCGCGATGGTTTCCACGGGGCGCGCATCACGCGCGTCGCAGAGGAGGCGGGCGTGGCCACGGGAAGCGTGTACCTCTACTTCAAGAACAAGGAAAGCATTCTGCACCACCTGTTTTTCGAAATCTGGCAGCGCATCCGCGATCAGTTCATGGGCGTGGTATCGCGCACGGACATCACACCGAGGGAGAAGCTGGAAGAACTGGTGGATCGCATTTTCGCGCTGTTCTCGCGCAATCCTTCGCTGGCGTTGGTATTCGTCAATGAACAGCACCATCTCGTCCGCGAGGGTACGGCAGAGTTCATGAAGTACTACGAGGATTTTCTCAAACTCACCGAAGATGTTATCCGCGACGGCGTGAAGAAGGGACAATTCCGCAAGGATGTGGATGCGCGGGTGTTCAGTAATTTCGTCTTCGGTGGGATGCGCCAACTCCTGCAACATTGGGCGCGTTCGCAGAAGGAATTTCCTCTCAACAGCATTCGTCAGGGAATACGCATCATCGCCATTCAAGGCATTCTCAAAACGCCGACGACGTAATCCCCCGAACTCCACATTTCTGTAAACCCAGTGCTTCACCATTCCGCACCACCATACGCAGATATAAAAATGAACCATCGTTCAGTATTATTCATCGCGCCTCTGCTCCTGTTCACTGTATTGACGCTGCTGTCCACCCCGCCTGTGCGGGCGCAGCTGCGTTTGCGCGATGCCATCGACGCGGCGAGCGTACGGCATGAAGGCATCGCGGCGGCACGCGCGCAGGAGGAAGCTGCTTCGCACGGCGTGAGCATCGCGTGGGGGCGCCTGCTGCCCGAAGTGCAGGTGGACGTACTGTACACGCACATGGACAAGGATCTCGTGCTCGATCTCGATCCCATCCGCTCGGTGATGATTCATCTGCAGAGCGGGAATGCCAGCGCGCTTGCCAATCTCGAATCCATGCTTACGCAGGGTCGGCCCTTGACCGCGCAGGAACGTGCGGCGGCGGCTTCGCGCGCGGCGGGAACGCTGGATGCTTCGCTGCCGCATTTTCAGGAAGTACTTAAGGAACGGACCTTCCTCCAGGGAGCGGTCACAGCCCGGCAACCGATATTCGCGGGCGGGAAAATTCTCGCCGGCATACGCGCCGCGCGGGCGCAGGAGGATATGGCCATGGCGCGTCGACTGGCAGTGGAAAACGACGCCGTGGTGGAAACAGTGACGCGCTATCTCGGCGTGTTGTTTGCCAGGGAAAATCTCTCCGTGCGCCGTGCCGCGCTCGACGCCATCGAGCAGCACGCCCAGCGCGCCACGAAGCTGCGCGAGAGCGGCGTGATCGCGCGCCACGACGAGCAGCGTGCCGAGGTGGCGCTGGCCGAAGCCCGCCGCGATGTGATCGATGCCACGCAAAAGCTGCGCCTGGCCGAAACAGCCCTGCGCTCGCTGCTGCCTGATCTCGGAGACAATCCCGTGCTGGCCGATTCCCTTCATCCATTGGCCATGGGTCTGTCGCAAGATGCATGGGTGGGGCAATGCCTGCGCGGCAATCCGTCGCTGCGGCAATTGCGCTCCGCGCACGACGCCATGCGGGAGAAGGGCAAGGCGTCCTTCGGCAATTATCTGCCGACAGTCTATGGCTTCGGCATGGTGAATCTCTTCGACCACTACATGATCGACAAGGCCGAACCGAAGTGGGCCGTTGGTCTCGGCGCCAGTTTCACGCTGTTCGATGGCTTCCGTCGCAGCAATGAACATCAACAGATCGCCCTGGAAGCGGAAGCGGTGGATGCGAGTGTGCGCGAGTCTGAACGCAAACTCTCGCTGCTGGTGCGCTCCACGGAAATGAATGCCGCGCTGGCCGCCGAGCAATTCCAGGCGCTGGAAGCCGCGCGGGAACAGGCCGAGGAAAACATCCGCCTCAATGCGCGCCGCTTCGACGAAGGTCTGGGCACCTCGCTCGAACTCATCGACGCGCAACTCTCGTGGAAGGCCATCATGCTCAAACGTGCACAGGCAATGCACGAGCGCGCCATCGCCGTGCTGTCGCTTCATGCGCTGCAGGGCGACGCGGCAGCGTTCCTGCGCGATTGGACCAACGACAGGCAACCGTAAACAACCATGAAACAGAACAACGGAACAGGCACCATGCGAAGCAGGATTCTCAGCAACCGCACTCTGTTTGTCATCGCCGCGGCAATATTCGTGCTCGGCACCACCGCGCTGCTGCTGTGGCCCCGGGGAGACGGCCGCGTCGTGCGGACAGGCCAGGTGGAGGTGAGGGAAATCGATATCGCATCGAAAATTCCCGGACGCGTTGAATGGATACGCGTGCGCGAAGGCGACAGCGTGACGGCCGGCGACGAACTGTTCAAATTGACCGACCGCGAGGTGCGCGCGCGCGTGGCGCAGGCCGAAGGGGCGCGGGACGCCGCACGCGCGCAGTTCGACATGGCCGCGCGCGGTACACGCCGCGAACAGGTGGCCATGGCGGAGAACAATTTCGCCGCGGCAGCAAGCCAATTCGAGCTGGCGGAGCGCACCCTGCGGCGTATGAAAGGTTTGCATCGCGACGGGCTGCTCTCCGATCAGGAAATGGATGTGGTGGAACAAAAGCACCGCGCAGCCAAAGCCGCCATGGATGCCGCCGAAGCGCAGCGCGACATGGCCCGCAACGGCGCCCGCTCGGAAGAGCGCGCCATGGCCCAGGGAAATTACAGCCGGGCCAGCTCCACCGTGGAGGAAGCGCGATCCTATCTTGATGAGAGCGTGCTCCGCGCGCCCATCGCCGGCATCGTTGCCAAGCGCTACAACGATGTGGGAGAAATGGTCTCGGCGGGCTATCCCGTACTCACATTGCTCGATCCGGCCGACACGTGGATAGAATTGAACGTGCCGGAATTCGAGCTGCGCTACCTGCGCATCGGCTCGAGGCTGTGGGCGGAAGTGCCGGCGCTGGGAAGGAGCATCGCGCTGCGCGTGCGCAACATTGCCGCCATGGCGGATTATGCCAACTGGCGCGCTCAGGACGAACGAGGGAGCTTCGAGGTGCGCAGCTTCACAGTGACGCTGCGTCCCGAGCAGCCAGTGGCGGGCCTGCGTCCCGGCATGACCGTGCGCGTGCGGCTCGGGGAGTGATGCGCGGTGAGTTTCGCAAGGAAATTCCGACGCATTCTGCTCTCCGAACTCGCGCTGCTGCGGCATCGTCCGCTGCCGCTGGCGGCCGCGTTGCTGCTGCCGCTGATCGCCTGGGCATGCATCGCCGTGTCGCTGCGCGACGCAGTGATCGACGACATCCCGGTGTATGTGGTGGATGGAGATAACAGCCGGGTTTCGCGCATGCTGTGCCGTTCGCTCGATGCCACGCAGGCTTTGCGCGTTACCGAAGTCGGCAGGGACGAAGAGCGCGCGCGGCGGGCGATGGAGAATGGGGACGTTTCGCTCATCGTGTACATCCCGCGGGATGTTCAGCGCGCCATCGCTGGCGGCGGCTCCGCGCGCATGGTGGTGCTTGTGGATGGAAGGCAGTTGCTGCATGCGAAAATCGCCTATCGCGCCGTGGCCATGAGCGCGTACACCGTGTCGGCCGGAATAACAGTGCGTCGCTTCGAGGCGCGAGGCATGGGCAGCGGGCAGGCGCAGGCGCGCGCGCTGCCGATACACACCGAAATACACGCGGTGGGCAATTCCTGGTACGACTACGCGCTGTACCTCGCACCCGGCATGATGATGGCGATATTGCAGATGTCGGCGAGTTTTTCCGCGCTGTGGTTTTTCCGCGAGCATCGCGACCGCGATGCGCGGCTGTTGCTGCCTGCGCGCGGTGAGACGGCGGCCTTCTTTCTCGCACGGATCACCCCGCTGTTTCTTGCCAATGCCATCGCCGTGCTGCTGCTGTTCGTGGTGATGTTTCCCTTGGCGGGAGTCCCCAACATGCAGGCGCTGCCCGCGTTGTATTGGCGCTCGCTGCTGTTTGCGCTGGTGTGCATGGGCATGGGGGCATTGCTGTCGGGCTTGTTCCGCAACCTCGTTTCGGCCGCGCAAATCGGTATCATCATCAACGCGCCGGCCTTCGTGTTCAGCGGGTACACCTTCCCGCGCTGGGCCATGCCTGATGGCATACGGGCGTTCGCCGAAATCATTCCGCTGACGCATGTGCTGGACGGGTTTTTTCCGCTCATCCTCTACAATCGATCGACCATGGATGGTATTCCCGCGTTGCTGCTCTTCCTCCTCCTGTTCTGGGGTGGCTCCGTGCTGCTGGCAACACGACCGGGCGATCGTTTCCGCGCCCGCGAGCGTTGGTTCATGCAGCGCATCCGTCTGCGCTTTTCGGCGCGTGCGGCTGCGAGCGCGCGGCAGATCGACGCAGGGGGTGAGGCATGAAGGTGTTCAGGTCGGCTGCCGTAGCGCTGTGGCGCAGCGCCACAAGGGAATTTCGGCGACTGCTGCGCGACCCCAATCTGGCGCTGGTGCTGTTCATCGCGCCCCTGGCCTACCCGCTGCTCTACGGAGCGATTTATGTGAACAAAATCGAAGTCGATGTGCCAATCGCCGTGGTGGATCTGGACAACAGCGAGCATTCCCGGGCGCTGACGCGTTCGGTGGACGCGCTGCAAGGCTGCTCGGTGACGCGGGTGGGCAAGGACGAGGTCGAGGCGCGCGCTTTGCTGGAAACGGGTGCGATACACGCGTATCTGCTTATTCCGAAGGGACTCAAACAGGGCATACTTCAAGGCACTCGAAGCGACGTGCATCTCATGGTGTCTCCCGGTCGCCTGTTGGTATTGAGTGATATCGGACTGGGGATTTCGCAGGCTGTGGCCTTGCATGGAGCGAGAATCACTGCCGCCACACTCGCGCGGCAGGGCGTCCCGGTCTTCGCCGATCCATCGCTCGCGCAGCCGGTGGCATTCGATTACCGTGTGCGCGGCAATGCCTGGCTCACGTACGGCGACATGATACTTCCCGCGCTGCTCGGTATCATTCTCATGCAGCTGGTACTGATCGGAGCGGCCGCAGCCACCGCAAGCGAATGGTCGACGGACGGATGGCGAGGATATTTCGCTGCGGCACGCGCGCATCCGCTGGCCGGCGTTGCGGGCAAGGCGTCGATGTTCGTCGTGGTGTTCCTCGTGTTCGCGCTGATACTGCGCTTCACGCTTGTGCCCTGCTTCGATGTGCGTCTCGCGGGTTCGGTCGGCGCCTTGTTGGGCGTACTCGTCCTGGGTTTTCTCGCTGCCGCGGCATTGGGCTTGTTTCTGGGCAGCTTTTTCCGGCACCGCGTGACGGTGTTCGTGGTATTGGGATTCAGCAGTTACCCGCTGTTCATGCTGTCGGGCTACGCGTGGCCCGCCGCGCAGCTTCCTCCGGTATTGCGCTGGCTCGCCTGGGCCTTTCCCACAACACCCTTTCTGCAGGCGCTGGGGATGGTCACGCAATCCGGCGCCGGATGGACAGTGATACAGCCGGAACTCCTCTCCCTGCTCCTTCTGTCCGTACTCTACATCCTACTCGCTGCATTGCGCTTCAAATCCATCGCGAAAGAAGTCGCCCCCTGACGAGAATCTCCAGTCGGGGCGGACCTACGTGTCCGCCCCGCTTTCAGGATCGCACATTCCTGGCATGCTATCATCATGCGTGATGTCCCCTCCGTGTCAGCCCTCGTCTCAGGATCGCACATTCCTGGCATGCTATCATCATGCGTGATGTCCCCTCCGTGTCAGCCCTCGTCTCAGGATCGCACATTCCTGGCATGCTATCATCATGCGTGATGTCCCCTCCGTGTCAGCCCTCGTCTCAGGATCGCACATTCCTGGCATGCTATCATCATGCGTGATGTCCCCTCCGTGTCCGCCCTCGTCTCAGGATCGCACGTTCCTGGCATGCTATCATCATGCGTGATGTCCCCTCCGTGTCCGCCCTCGTCTCAGGATCGCACATTCCTGGCATGCTATCATCATGCATGATGTCCACTCCGTGTCCGCCCCGCTCTCAGGATCGCTCATTCCTGGCATGCTGCCATCTTGCGCGATGTCCACTCCGTGTCCGCCCTGCCATTGGTGACTGCCACTGATGATGGAAAAATCGAAATCCTGACTTGATCACGATGGAGGATGTGGTGCATTGTGTCGGACTAGCGGATAAAAGCTACGTGTAGAAGGATACCGCGTGTTTCGCTTCCCCATCAGTAGCTATTCGCGCTAAGGTGAATTTGTGTGTGATAAAAATATTGGATACACCTATTGACTCACGCAGTTTTTTTTTTTTATTATCATATCGTCCATGTTAAACATACTTCGAGGTCGATATGAGGGCGATACTATTTGTTGCAGTTCTAACATTTGCTTTTGCATCTGCAGCGATGTCCAACAATCCCGACTGGACTGCACGACCGGGCGAAAACCAGTCGCAGAGCACACGCGTTGAGGATAATGCATCGCTACTTGCGGTTGGAATCGAGGTGGGTGTGGAAGGAACCTTCGCCGAACTTATTACCCGCGACGAGAATGGGAACAAGGTTCATACATTCTTCTGTCTTGAAAGCAAGCAGACGTGTTATTACATCGAAATTACCGACATTCCGGGTGGCGGTGGCATCGCAGTGACTGGTTTCTCCGGTGATGGAACGCAACGATTCTCTAATACCGGGACGGCGTACACGCATGAGATGTCCGCGCAACAAGGAATTGTGACTGTGTATCAGTAATAGCTGGTTTTACATGACTGCAAGGAGGAATCTTGCTCGCAGGATTCCTCCTTGTCATCGAACTCCATGTGTTAAGCAGTCAGGCAGGTGGCCATGCAGAGAGCAATAACACTGTTTCTTCTACTTTTCACGCAGGTCGTGACTGCGCAGCCATCGATTCCACTGGAGGTCATGCCCACTGCTGTAGATCTGTCCGGCTCGCTCATTTTCATTGTGCGACGGGATGACTGCGTCAATTGCAATCTGTCCATCTCTTTTCTTGCCCGACACGCGGCACGGAATTATCCCGGACTCAAGCAATACTTGAGCGTATTGAATGGAACGGAAAATGAGGCGCGTACCTTCGCGTCAAGGATTGACGTGGATTGTGTCCCAATCTTGGTCGATTTAAAATCATTTACTATTCCAACTCCCGCGTGTATCGTGATCAGGGATTCATTGCCGAGTGTTCTCGCCTACACAAAAGGATACTCCTTTCTTGCTGCCTTTGACTCCCTCATGGCCGGGCATGAGGGTGCAGGTCGGATGCTCGAAGATCGTGCCACGAATATAACTCCATTCAACGAAGACATGCATTTTTCGGAGGCCTCCGATCTCACGTATGATCATGAGACGGGAGCATTTCTATTCACGGACGCCTTCAATCGAGCTGTATTTTACATATCAAAGGACGGGAACCTGTCCAGGATACCAATAATTGATTCGGTTATTGCCAGCAATATCGATCTGAAATTGCCGGAGAGCAAGCCGATAAGGAATCTGCAATCGGTCTATCGGGCCAGGTTTGTGCACGATGGTGAGATTGGAGTCGTTGTCTCGCTTCCCTATCTTGCCAAGGAATCCACGGACACACGGGTGAGAGTGGGCAAAAAGCTTGTGTTCCTGCGGTATACACCGGATGGCACATTGGTCTTTGCGAAAGCAATTAACAACGATGGAGTTCCTCCGATGGACGTCAGACAGTGGTCGTTCTCTCCGGTGGATACACTGCTTATTTGTCCGTATGTCAATGGAAAGGAGACCGCCGATACATTCTCCAGACACAACAGCTTTGTTGCTTTCAGCCTCGCCAGCGATACGGCCCTTGCTCTGCCAATCAAGCGAAGTCCGATTATTGAAAAATTCGGCTTTGCGCGGGATGGAGTATTGTACAGAACGTATTTTACGCAAAGGGATACGTGCTCGGTCTTTGTCGAGGAATACAGTAATTCGTATCTCCGTGTTCTCGGAACGCTTCTCAGGCCCAAAAGTATCTCTCGGCACCAACTTGCCGGATCTCTCGCCAAAATTGATGCCGAGCGTGTTCTTGAAACCACGCTGGCGGATAGCGTAATTTCGAGCGATAGTCTCTTTAGCTTCCTCCTCCCGGCAATATCAGGTGTTGACTACAAATCAGGGTTGCTGCTCGTCCAGTATATCCCGAAAGATTTCCATGCGGATACAAAAAGTGTTGGCATTGTCCTGATCGATGTGATGTTGAATCGCATCATGATGGATGCTGTAGTAGATATTGAATCAGAAAACGCAAGCGGGATATTATCATACATTGATAGCCCGACTTCAATCAGCATCGCATATGTGACCAGGGCGGGCTTGCGGATAGAATCTTATCCTGTCCGCCGTGACTGAGAGATCCGCTGCTCTCTGAATGGCGACGGTAGCACTGTGTTGTAATCTAGTAAACTCTCATTGCGGTGTAATATGAAACTTGCAACAAAATACAAAATGATGGGCGCGCATCTGCTGTACAAGGCGGTTCGCCTGCTTGGAGTGAAACGCATTCAGGAAAAAACGATCGACGGGGTTGTATACAAATTGGATTTGGCCGAGGGTATCGATCTGTCGATGTTTCTCTTTGGCGGATTCCAGAAACATGTGATATCGCGGGTTCCGCAAACGGAGAACACATGCACGGTGTTGGACGTCGGAGCGAACGTCGGCATGATGACTCTCCAGTTCGCACACCTGCTGCCGAACGCCGTGGTGCATGCGTTCGAGCCCTCCGTATATGCGAATGCGCGTTTGGATGATAATTGTTCGCTCAATCCGGAGTTGTCGCGGAGAGTGGTACGTGTGCCGGCATTTGTATCGGATGTGATGGACGTCGCGAATGATTATACAAGTTACTCAAGTTGGAGAGTCGACGATTTGCGGGGGGGGGGGGGCGCCATCCCGTGCATTTCGGTCTATCGTTGACGACAGTCGACGCGTATGTGACCCTGGACCATTATTGCGCATCGCAGGGAATTGACGATGTGTATGTGATAAAGATCGATACGGATGGTTATGAATACGAAGTCTTGAAGGGAGCGGCAGAGGTCATCGCGAAGCAACGGCCCTATGTGATATTCGAGCTGGCCATGTATGTACTCGAAGAGAAGGGTATCACCTTCGAAGCGCTTGTGCATCCACTCGTCTCCTGCGGATATGCCATGCATGATTTGCAGACAGGCAAGGAAATTACTTTCGAGAACGTGAGCGGCATGGTCCCTGCGGGTGGATCCATCGATGTGATCGCAACGCCGATATAGCATCCGCACCGAAGGAACACGGCGTTTCAGGCCAATCGGAGATAGGACGCGCTGGTGCCATACCGTGCTTGTCGGGCTGTACCGGGATATCGGGCGGATGATCGTCGAGCGACAGGATGCTGAAGGTTGGGGCAAGGCGATGGTGGAAAATCTTGCCCCGGATCTGCGGGCGGAATTCCCAGGCGTGGGCGGCTTTTCGGCCTCCACCTTGTGGCGAATGAAGGTATTTTTGGCCTATCAAGGGGTTGAAAAACTCGCACCGCTGGTGCGAGAAATCGGCTGGAGCCATAACATCGTCATCATGGAGCGCCGTTGTTATCCGTTGGAACGTGAATTCTCTATCCGCGTGACCCGCTAATTCGGCTGGTCCAGGAATGTCCTCATTCATCAGATCGAAATCCTGAGCTATGAGAAATCCGTGCTGGGTCAGCCCAATTTCGACCGAGCGCTCACACCTGGGCTTCGCGCGGTGACCAGGCTGGTAGTAAAGGACGACTACACCTTCGATTTTCTGGAGCCGGGTCAAGTGCATAGCGAACGGGAGCTGGAACGGTCCCACCCCGCAACGCCACTCCCTACGAATGCGTGGGATTCCGGATGAAAGCGTTTGATAATCAGACTTTGTGTAAATATATTGGAGCATTTGTTACGTTGGGGAAGTGCAATCCGGCATCCCCGTTATGATCTCTGGCGTCGCACGCCTTGAGGAGCTAAAGACATGGCCGAGATGGTGAACCGCTGGTTGTCCGTTGACAAGACAGGCAGGTACCTCGGTGTCGGTAGTGACACCGTTTACCACTGGAGCGACAGATTTGCGATGCCCGCCTATCGCATGGGCCGTCTTTGGAAGTTCAAGGCCGGCGGCGCGGCGGATCGCACTAAGAGGGATTCGGGAGAATGATTACGGACTACCATGCATGCTACTACGCGCATGAATTGAGCCGGATCGGAGGCCCCGGTGTCGACCGCCTCGGTCGTGCGCTATTTGATGCATGTGTAGACCTGAATCCGCACCAGATTGAAGCAGCTCTTTTTGCTTTACGCTCGCCCCTTTCAAAGGGCGTGCTACTCGCCGACGAGGTCGGCCTTGGCAAAACCATCGAAGCAGGTCTTGCGCTATGTCAATACTGGGCCGAACGCAGACGAAACATTCTGGTAATCAGTCCTGCCTCGCTCCGTAAGCAATGGGCTCTGGAGCTCTCCGAAAAATTCAACCTGCCATCCATAGTTCTGGATGCAAAAACCTATAAGGATCAGCAGAAGCTGGGGGTTCCAAGCCCGTTCAGGGACAAACAAATCATCATCTGCTCCATGCACTTTGCCGCCAGCCGGGCGGAAGAACTCAAAGAGATTGCCTGGGATCTTGTGGTTATTGATGAAGCCCACAAGCTCCGTAACGCCTACCGGGAGAGCAACCGACTGGGCCGGCGTATCCGCTGGGCAACAGAAGATCGCAAAAAGCTCCTCCTGACGGCAACGCCGTTGCAAAACTCCCTGCTCGAACTCTACGGCCTCTCGACCCTGATCGATGACCGGCTGTTTGGTGACCTGGCATCCTTCAGAACGCAGTACATCAACTATGGCGGTGATATTTCCGGCCTGCGGGAACGGATGGGCGCATTCTGCTGGCGGACGCTGCGCAGCCAGGTCATCGAATTCGTGCGCTATACCGAGCGCAAACTCATTACCCGGCCGTTCAAGCCCACGGAGCAAGAGCACAAACTGTATGAGGCGGTTTCCAGCTATCTCATGCGTGACGAAACCTATGCACTGCCATCAGGGCAGAAACATCTGCTCATACTGCTTGTCCGAAAAGTTCTGGCATCCTCGCCCCACGCCGTTGCCGGAACAATTGAAATCATGCGTGATCGTCTGCTGAAATTGCGGGACGACGCCAGGCAGAACGCAAGCGCCTTGGATCTGCTGATTTCAGGTGAGGATATTGATGACGATCTCTGCGATGAAATCCTCGAGGACGAAGAAGATGGTCTCATCGATGACGAATCCCCGGCACCCGAGATAGAACCGGAACCGCAGGCTAAAAAGATTGATCTGGAAAAGCTCAATGCTGAAATTGAACTGCTCACGGAATACATTCGCTGGGCCAGAAGCCTCGGCATTGATACAAAAACCCGAGCGCTCCTGACAGCCCTGGACATTGGTTTCAGAACCATGGATGAAATGGGAGCGGCCAGAAAAATCGTCATCTTTACCGAATCCCGTCGAACCCAGAACTGGCTGAAAGACTTTCTCGAAGGGAACGGCTATGCCGGTCAGGTGCTGACCTTCAATGGCACCAACAAGGATGACGCTTCCGGCCAGATTTATCAGGAATGGCTTGCCGCCAACAAAGTATCAGGTCGGGCGACCGGCTCTCGTCAGGTGGACCTTAGAGCGGCAATCATTGATCGTTTCCGCGACCGGGCAAGTGTGTTGATAGCAACAGAGGCCGGTGCCGAAGGCCTCAACCTTCAATTCTGTTCGGCCATCATTAACTTTGATCTCCCCTGGAACCCTCAACGCATCGAACAGCGGATCGGTCGATGCCACCGTTACGGCCAGAAACACGATGTCGTTGTTTTCAACTTTCTCAACGAGCGCAACGCTGCCGACCGGCGCGTTTACGAGCTTTTGGAGCACAAATTCAAATTGTTCACCGGCGTATTCGGTGCCAGTGACGATGTCCTCGGCTCCATTGAAGCCGGGGTGGATTTTGAGCGCCGTATCCTGGAAATCTACCAAGGGTGTCGCAGCGAAGATGAAATTCAGTCCGCCTTCGAGAAGTTGCAAGAGGAATTGGACGAACGAATCCAGATCAAGATGCGCGACACGCGGAAAATGCTGTTGGAGCATTTCGACGAGGACGTACACGACCGCCTGAAAGTGAACCTGGCTGGGACTCGGGAGCGGCTCGACCGTATTGGCCGCTTGTTCTGGGCTGTCACCCGGCATGCATTGCACAATTATGCCGAATTTGACGATGAGAGCCTCTCCTTCACCCTTCAACACAGTCCGGTAGCGCATGTTTCACCTGGTCGTTATCGCCTGATTTCCAAGACCCAGGAGAACGTGCTCGGCGAGTATCTCTATCGCTTGAGCCACCCCCTCGGGGAGCATGTGATCCGGGAGGCTTTAATACGGCCTTGCCCGCTAGCCGAAGTTATATTTGATATATCCAGCCACCCCACCCGCATCGCAGCGGTGGAGCGGCTCAAAGGAACATCAGGGTGGCTTCGTCTCCAGCACCTGCGCATCGAGTCGTTTGATTCGGAGGAGCATTTACTTTTCTCGGGAATGGATGATGCGGGCAACAGCATCGACCAGGAAAGCTGCGAAAAGCTGTTCAATTGCAACGGTCAGGCCCGCGCTGTCCATGCTATCCCGGATTCCATTGCAGAACGACTCATGCGTGACCAGGAGCGCCATGCCATGGCGACACTGGCTAAAAATCTGGAGGAGAACAACCGCCACTTATCCGAGGCCCGCGACCAGCTCGACAAATGGGCCGAGGACATGGAAATGGCGGCCCAAAAAGAATTGGACGATACCAAACGCCAGATCCGCGACCTGCAACGGCGCAGCCGCCAGGCTCCCACCATCGAGGAGCAACACAGTCTGCAGGAAGAAATAGCCAAGCTCGAGCGCAGGAAACGCACCTTGCGCGAGCGGATCTTCGACATCGAGGACGAGATTGCTGAAAAGCGCGAGCGCCTCGTGGAATTGCTCGAAATTCGCATGCAACAGAAAACAACCATCACGCCGCTGTTCACCATCCGGTGGAGCGTGGTGTAAGGAATCAGGAGATCATCATGCCATCTGCCGAACAACTTCGCAGCCGCCTTTTGAAAAAGCTTTCCGAGCTCTTCCAGCTTGACCAGCCGGACCTCGATTTCGGCTTTTATCGCATCATGCACGCCAAGGCGCAGGAAGTTCAGGACTTCATCGGCACCGATCTGCTGAACATTGTGGCGGATGCCTTTGGCGATGTGGACGAGGCCCGTAAGGCGGAACTGAAGGCGAGGATCGACAAGGAAATTGCCGCCGCCAAAGAATACGGCGTTGCCGATCCTGAACATTCTCCGAAAGTCAAAGAAGCCCGGGCCGCATACGATGCAGCCAAGGATACCGTCAGCGCCGAGGCCGATGTGTATGACCACCTGTATCGCTTCTTTGAACGTTACTACGACGACGGCGACTTCATTTCCCGCCGCTATTACACCCGCGAAACATCCGGCAAGGCCGCGCCTTTTGCCGTGCCCTACAACGGCGAGGAAGTGAAACTGCACTGGGCCAATGCCGACCAGTATTACATCAAAAGCGCCGAGTATTTTTCCAATTTCACCTTCGATCTCACTCAGTCGGCCGAAGTTAGAAAAATGTCGAAGGAAGAGCGTGTACTTAATCAGATTCCAGACTCTCCGCTCAAGGTCCATTTTCGCGTCGTCGATGCCACCGAGGGGGAGCACGGCAATGTCAAGGCATCCGAAACCAATAAGCGTTTCTTCATCCTGCATGCCGGAAATCCCGTCGCCCTGACCGAAACCGGCGAGCTGCTCGTCAATTTCGAATATCGGCCCGACCCGGAAAAAACCGGCCAAGAAGGGGCATGGCGGGACAAGCGCAACGCCGAGGCGGTGGAGACCATTCTGGAGCGTCTCCAGGCCATGGCTGCCGCCGGTGGCGAGCACGAAAAACAGATCGCGGAATATCTGCGTCTGTTCAAGGTCCCCGCTCCGACCGAGAGCGACAAGAAGCGCCCCGTGCTGGCCAAGTACGTGAACCAGTACACCGCCCGCAACACCATGGATTATTTCATCCATAAGGACCTGGGCGGCTTCCTGCGCCGCGAGCTGGACTTCTACATCAAGAACGAGGTCATGCGCCTCGATGACATTGAAAACGCCGACGCCCCGGCGGTCGAAAGCTATCTGGCCAGGATCAAGGTGCTGCGCAAGATCGCGGGTAAGCTGATCGATTTCTTGGCTCAACTGGAGGATTTCCAGAAAAAGCTCTGGCTCAAGAAGAAGTTCATTATTGAAACCAACTACTGCATCACCCTGGATAGGATTGACCCTTCGCTGCTTCCTGAAATCGCGGCCAATCGCGAGCAATGGGCAGAATGGCGGACACTGGGCTTTGTGGAAGAAGAGACGATTGAGGAAGCAGCGAAGAAGCAGTTAGAAGTTAGAACCAAGGAGTTAGAGGGAAAACCTGCCGATCTGTTCGCAAAGGGAAGCGGCGTCTCCACTCCGCTGGATTCTTCTCCTAACTCCTACCTCCTAGATTCTAAATTCTTGGTCTTGGATACCCGCTTCTTCGATGACAGCTTCAAAGCACGGTTGGTGGCGTCGATTGAGAACTTCGATGAGCAGTGCGATGGTATACTGATTCATTCGGAGAATTTCCAGGCACTAAATCTGTTGCAAGAGCGCTTTGGTGGGGAATTAAAGTTTTGTTATATCGACCCCCCATACAATACTGGTGGGGATGGGTTTTTCTATAAGGATTCGTACAGGCATTCATCTTGGCTCTCAATGATTCAAGACCGATTGCATCTTTTCTCAAATTTATTGAGAAATGATGGAGTTATCTATTCCAGCATAGATGCAACCGAGAGAAATATGCTTGAATTGACTCTAAAAAATACCATGGGTGAGTCAAACCGGGTCGAAGAAATAATATGGGCTCAAAATACAACAAAGAATCAGTCGCCAACATTTTCAACAAATCATGAGTATGTTGAGGTTTATGCAAAGGATATAAACGTTGTCAAAAATGAATACTCTATGTTTCGCGAGGCAAAGCCAGGCTTCAGTGAAATAATGGAATTGGTAAACATGCTGAATCCGAGATATCCGTCTATCCATGAGGTGGAAACAGCAGTAAGAAATCTGTTTAAGGAAAGAAAAAAAACACTCAGAGAACAGGGAATTTCAAAAGAAGATGATGAATGGAAGAGCCTCTATAACTACAACAGAGCTGAGTATCGAGATGCCGATGGAAAGCTAGTAGAAGAAAATATTTCCAAAGAAGTAGGTGCAAAAATATGGATTTGGCGTGAAGTTGATACATCAATGCCACAAGTAAAGGAGGATTCTCAGAAACAAGAATTTCGTGATCCTGATAGTCCAACATACAGGTTCTATCGACCTGTTCACCCTATTACAAAAAAACACTGTAGTTCTCCGAAAACAGGATGGCGCTGGCCATATGCAGCACATGGCAAGCAGAAGAACAATTTTTGCAAATTGGCTGAAGACCATAGAATTGTTTGGGGTATCGATGAAACAAAAATTCCTCAGCAAAAAAGCTTTTTGCATGAAGTTGAAACGAATGTAGCAAAATCAGTAGTTAATGACTATGCGGATGGCGAGAAGGAATTGGCGAACCTATTTGGTAAGAGTCGCAGTTTCTCTAATCCAAAACCATCATCACTTATTAAACGTTTCTGTTTGCAAGCGTGTGCTCATAACCACTACATCATGGATTTCTTCGTCGGCTCAGGTACCACAGGGCATGCGGCCATAAATCTTAACAGGGAGTTTGGCGGCAAGCGCAAATATATTCTCGTAGAAATAGGCGACTATTTCGATACAGTACTAAAACCCCGCATCGCCAAGGTAGTGTATTCCGAAAGCTGGAAAGATGGCAAACCCACGGCACGCAATACCGGCATCTCCCACTGCTTCAAATACCTCCGCCTGGAATCCTACGAGGACACGCTCAACAACCTGCGCCTCGATCATAATCCACAGCGCAAAAAGGCGGTCGCGGCCAATCCGGCGCTCAAGGAAGACTACATGCTCCGCTACCTTCTGGATGTGGAGACGCGGGGCAGTCAGTCATTGCTCAACATCGATGCCTTTGCCGATCCGACCGCCTACACCCTGGATGTCAAGAAGCCGGGGACGGACGAGTACGCCACCCGTGCGGTCGACCTGATCGAGACCTTCAACTATCTGATCGGCCTGCGCGTGCTTCATTACGGCGTGCCGCAGGAGTTCACCGCCCGATTCAAGCGCATTGAAGACCCCGAAGTGCCGAAAGACCAGAAAACCAAACTTGTGCTTGATGGCAAGCTCCAACATATTCGCGCCCTCGCGTCTTCGCCTGAGGCGAAAACCTGGTGCATCCGCAAGGTCGAGGGCTGGGTTCCCAGGGATGCGGCCAATCCCAATCCGGCGAAGGCGGAGCAGCGGGAAAAGGTCCTGATCGTCTGGCGCAAGCTCACCGGCGACATCGAGCAGGACAACCTGATGCTGGATGAATGGTTCCAGAAGAACCGCATCAGCACCCGCGATTTCGAATTCGACACCATCTATGTCAACGGCAGCAACAATCTGCCCAATCTGAAGCTGGATAACGAGAACTGGAAGGTCCGACTCATCGAAGAAGAGTTCATGAAGCGCATGTGGGAGGTGCAGGCATGAATACACCCGATAAAAAGCGGAAGGACATTCCTGTCGCTTTGACTCTGCCGCCGGAAGGCTATAGCGAATGGTTGGGGGAGCTGAAAAGCCGTATCCATCACGCCAGGCTAAGGGCGACCTTGGCAGTCAACCGTGAACTGGTACGGCTGTACTGGCAGATTGGTCGGGACATCCTGGAACGGCAGGCGGCGCAGGGCTGGGGCAGCAAGGTCATCGACCGGCTGGCCCACGACCTCCGGGGCATGTTTCCGGAGATGAAGGGTTTTTCCCGTGCCAACCTGATGTATATGCGCGCCTTTGCCGAGGCATGGGCGGACGAGCAAATTGTCCAACAGGCTGTTGGACAATTGCCGTGGGGCCATAACCTGGTACTACTGACCCGACTCAAGCAACCGGAAGTTCGTCTGGCCTATGCCCGTGCCGCCATTGAGCAGGGCTGGTCGCGCAATGTATTGAATATTCACATTGAAACCCGCCTTCTCGAACGCACCGGCAAGGCCGTTACCAACTTTGCCGAACGTCTGCCCTCGCCAGGCAGTGATTTGGCGCGGGAATCGCTCAAGGATCCCTACCTGTTTGATTTTCTGGATGTCGGCAAGGAGGCGGACGAACGTGAGATTGAGTCGGCGCTGGTCAAGCATGTCACCCGGTTTTTGCTGGAGCTGGGCGCGGGATTCGCTTTTGTCGGTCGGCAGGTACATCTGGAAGTCGCCGGTGATGACTTTTTTATCGACCTGCTCTTCTACCACCTCCAGTTGCGTTGCTATGTGGTGATCGAATTAAAAGCGGGTAAATTCAAGCCGGAGCATCTTGGCCAGTTGGGGTTTTACCTGACGGCGGTTGACCGACAGGTGAAAAGTGAACAGGATGGCCCAACTATCGGCTTGCTACTGTGTAAAAGCAAGAACAAGGTCGTTGCCGAATATGCCCTGGGCGACAAAACCCAACCCATGGGGATTGCTGACTTCAAACTGCTGGAGGATTTGCCCGAACCCCTGCAAACGAGCCTGCCCAGCATCGAGCAAATCGAACAGGAATTGGAGGGGATTGACGATGTCGAGGGGTAAAACTCAAGGGCAAAAATCTCACGCGTTCCGCAACAAGCTGCTGCTCAACCAATGGTTGATCAGCCTGTTCGGCATCGATCCGCTTGCCGAACACAAAGTACATGGCAAAGTGGTTCGCCCCTTTCACAAGTTGGCCGAACCCATCCGCGATCCGCGTCTGGAAGGGTTGGACCAGGATAATCTGCATTTCTTCTACCACCATCTCGGCGATAGCCCGCTCTTCAGCTATGCCGATCCAACGGCTGATTTGCCGGGCTTTCGCATCAGTCGGGACCTGCTCTTGACCTACGAGCAGAACATTGTTCGCCATACCCAGGCGATCAATGAAAAGCGTCGCCGGCCGGTGGTGTGGAAATATTACCAGTGGCTCACCTTGCTCTTCGTCGAGATCTATCTGGATCGCTTCTTCGGTAACCGCGAGGGATTACTGAACGATCTCAATGCATTCGTTGAGCGCTTCAACCGCCACTGGGACGATTACGCCGATGTGCCGCCTTACAACGAGGACGACCTGAACAAGCTCTGCATGCAGAACGCCACCGGCAGCGGCAAGACGCTGCTGATGCACGTCAATCTGCTGCAATACCGGCACTACGCCGCTAGGCATGGGAAGGATAAGGAACTCTCCCGTGTCATCCTGCTGACGCCCAACGAGCGTTTGTCCGAACAGCACGTTGCCGAATTCGGGGAAAGCGCTATTTCTGCAGGCAGCTACCTGCAATCCCGTGGCGGCCTGTTCGGCCTGGCCCAGGGCCTTGAGCGTGTGGATGTGCTGGAGATTACCAAGCTGGCTGACAAAGAAGGCCCTCAACAAATTTCAACACGAAGTCTTGGTGATCAGAACCTGCTGCTGGTTGACGAGGGTCATCGTGGCATGAGCGGCAAAGAGGAAGGCGTCTGGTTCTCCCGCCGTTCAGACCTTTGCGCCAAGGGATTCACTTTCGAGTATTCGGCCACCTTCGAGCAGGCCGTTCAGGCATCAGGCAATGCCGGCTTTGAAGACAGCTACGCCAAGACGGTCGTTTTTGATTACTCCTACCGGTGGTTCTATGAGGACGGTTTCGGCAAGGATTATCAGATCCTGAACCTGCCAGAGTCATTCGAAGAGACGCAGTCGATCTATATGACAGCCTGTCTGCTGAAGTTCTATCAGCAGCTTCGGATCTACAAGGAAAAGGCGAAAGACTTCGAGCCGTTCAATCTGGAAAAGCCGCTGTGGGTCTTTGTCGGAAGCACGGTTGTTAAAGAAAAAAAAGACAAGAAAACAGGAAAAACAACTTCCACCTTCGATCCGGAATCACCCTCTGTATCGGACGTGGCGCTCATCATCCAGTTTATCGCCGACTTCCTCGACAACAGCCAAATGGCTACGCGGCGCATGCACGAGATCCTCACCGGCAAAGGCCAGGATACCGGCCTGCTGGACAAGGATGGGAACGACATCTTTGCCGGGGCCTTTAACTATCTGGCCCAGGCCATGAATGGCGGCGAAACCGTTGAAGCCCTTTACCGGGACATTCTCGCCAGGCTGTTCAACCATGCCGCTGGCGGCCATTTGTCACTGGATCGCATCAAAGGTGAATCCGGCGAAGTGGCCTTGCGTGTGGGCACGAGCGAAACGCCCTTCGGTCTGATCTACGTCGGTGCTGCCAAGAGCCTGTGCGACCACGTGGCCGAAGTGGCAGCACAGAACGGCACTCGACTGACCGTGGAAGACAGCGACTTTACCGAGGCGATGTTCGCCTCAGTGAAGGATTCCACGTCACCTATCAATCTGCTTATAGGCTCGAAGAGATTCGTTGAAGGCTGGGACTGCTGGCGCGTCAGCACCATGGGCCTGATGCATGTCGGGCGCTCGGAAGGCTCGCAGATCATTCAGCTTTTTGGGCGCGGTGTCCGCTTGAAAGGTTATGAGTGGAGTCTCAAACGCAGCGGCCATTCCCATGCGCCGTTTCGGCCGACCTTCATCGAGGAATTGGAAACCCTCAACGTGTTCGGCATCGAAGCCGACTTCATGGAGAAGTTCCGCGAGTTCCTCAAAGAGGAAGGCCTACCCGGCAACGAGCGCCGCAAGATCATTACCATCCCGTTGAATGTCACCTATGACTTCGGCAAGAAGCTTAGAATCCTCCGGCCCAAGCGGAAGGCCACTGACGGCAAGGAGTACGACTTCAAGAAAGATGCAGCGGTTCCCACCGTCGGGGATATCCCGGACTACATGACGCACAACACGGTAGTCGCCGACTGGTACCCGCGCATTCAGGCCATGCAGTCACGCGGTAGCACCCTTTCGACCCAGAAGGACAAGGTATCATTACGCGAACAGCACCTGGCCCTTCTGGACCTGGACAGCCTCTTTTTCGAACTTGAGCGGTTCAAGCGCGAACGGAGCTGGTACAACCTCAACATCACCAAGGATGGCATCAAACGCCTGCTCGGGAACCCGAACTGGTACACACTCTACCTGCCCGAAACCCGCCTGAACCCGGCAACCTTTGATGGCGTGCTCTTGCTGCAGCAGGTGGCGTCAGAGCTTCTGAAGCGGTATTGCGAACACTACTACAACTATCGCAAACGGGAATACATCGAACCGCGTCTGGAGCTACGCGATCTGACGCAGGATGATGACAACATCCCGCAGGAGGAATTCTACCAGCTCATCGTGGATGGCGATGAAGAACAGGTCATCCAGGGGATTCAGCAGATCAAGAAGGATCTGGAGCAGAAGAGGGATGATCTGCTGAAGGTTGGTGATCTGAACGCCTGCAATTTCGGCAAGCACCTGTTCCAGCCGCTTTTTCACGTTCGGCGCGGTGGGAAAATCACCATCCTGCCTGTCGCCCTGGGCGAGAGCGAATATCAGTTTGTCACCGATCTGAAGAGCTGGTGCGACGGCCACAAAGCCGCTCTGGAAGAGGACGGAATGGAACTCTTCCTGCTCAGGAACATGAGCCGGGGCAAAGGTGTGGGATTTTTCGAGGCAGGCAACTTCCACCCCGATTTCATTCTGTGGATGCTGATCGACGGGAAACAGTACGTCACCTTCATCGAGCCGCACGGTCTTTCGCACGAAGGTCCCGCCAGCGAGAAGGTTCTGTTTCACAAACGGATCAAGGATGTCGAGCAACGATTGAAGGACCCGACCGTGATCCTCAACAGTTTCATCCTTTCCTGGACGCGGTACCCGCAACTGAAATGGGATAACACGCAGGACGAGCTCGAGGATATGCACGTGCTGTTCATGACCAATGACCGGGACAGTTACATCGACAAGCTGTTTTATCGGCTAAAGGGGATGGTGATATGAGCAAGAACACATGGGGAACTCACGTTTATCGCGTCGGGAACGAGGAAAACCTTGATGTCCGAGACCCCGATGACAGCGATAGCATCGAGCTCCGGAAAAAGCATATCGAGCCCTGGTTGGCGGCTGTTTTTCAGAGTGAGCACCTTGCTCTCTTGCTTGGTAGCGGTTTCACAAAGGCAGTAGCAGATCAGGCCGGAACCAGCGCAGCTGACATGGCATGTGACTATGCTGGCTTCCCACTGGACGAAAAGCTGAAGGATGCCGCTCAGCAGGCAGCTGTGGCCATGGGGCGCGGCGAGGCAAATATTGAGGATCAGATCCGTGCCGCCAACTCGTTGGCCCAAGGTTTGAAAATTATGGGCGATGACCGTCACACTGAGGTCATCTCCGCCCTTGATGCTTTGTTCAAAAAGTTTCTGAACGGGATCTCCAAAACCGAGCGGGATCTGAAATCAGCGGTGGAAAAATGCGCGGCACCTGAGCCAGCAGATGCGGAACCTGAAACCGACGAAAAAGCCAGGGAAGAAACTTCTGAGAAGCTCGACCCACTTGTCATGCTCGTCTCTTTTCTGCTCAGCTTCTCTAGTCGAACAGCGACAAGGGAGCGCCTCCATATCTTCACGACTAATTACGACCGGTTGATCGAATATGGCGCAGATCTGGCGGGGCTGCATTTGCTTGATCGCTTTGTCGGCTGCCTTGAACCGATTTTCAGGTCTTCGCGCTTGGACATCGATATGCACTACAATCCACCTGGCATCCGCGGTGAGCCACGTTATCTGGAGGGAGTGGTCCGTCTTACCAAATTACACGGGTCTATGGACTGGGTTTACCGAATGGGTTTTGTTCGAAAGGTCGGACTACCATTCGGCCCGCAGGATGACCATCCGGCGGTCAACAACCAGCCATGCGCTTCCGTTATGATCTACCCCAACTCTGCCAAAGATCGGGAGACATCCGAGTATCCCTACGTCGAGCTATTCCGCGATTATGCGGCTGCGGTCTGCCGCCCGAACTCGGTGCTTGTCACCTATGGATATGGCTTTGGTGACGAGCATATCAATCGCACCATTGCCGACATGCTTACTATTCCATCTACGCATCTGGTCATTATTTCCTTCGGTGATGAAGGGGGACGAATTAGCTCCTTCTGCAATCACGTAGGCAGAAAAGCACAGATATCGCTATTGATCGGTCCGCACTTTGGGAAAATGCCGACCTTGGTCGATAACTATCTTCCAAAGCCAGCGATAGATCGCATCACAATCCGGCAGACTGAATTGCTTCGTAATCGAGGTTGGGAACCAGCCGTCCACAAAAGCGGGGAGGAATAAGTATGACTTCACCGATCTCGAAAATTTCATCCCTGACAATTGGAACAGTGGAGAGTGTTGCCCCGGATGAAATCAAGGTTTTGCTGGATATCGATTCTCCCAGAAATACCGCCCTCAACACCGGTGTCCCGACACCGTTTCCGAGAATAAATAGTTTCGTTCTGTTACCGAACGAATCAGGGGCGGTTGTCGGGATCGTCGTGTGGCTGGGGGTGGAAAGATCGGCCTATCCCAAACGACAAGGGCTCAAGGATTTCGGCCTGATCGACCTGCCATTCCCATTGCGAATAATGACCGTGTGTCCGATTGGAACCCTGCATTCAGAAAAGAATAAATGGCGGCTCGAACGAGGCGTCCAGAGTTTTCCATCCGTTGGCGATCCAGTAATTCTTCCAACAACGGATCAAACCATTGCCATCGTTACCGGCCAAGGAAAGGACAGCCGAGTTCCGCTGGGTACCTGTCCTATCGCACACGATGCGCCAATCGCTGTTGACCCTGACAAGCTGTTTGGCCGCCATCTTGCCGTTTTGGGTAACACTGGCAGTGGTAAGTCGTGCACCTTGGCGGCCTTGGTGCGATCTGCCGTTGAATCGGCTCAAAAATCCATCAAGAAACCCGAGACCCCTGCGAGAGCCGAGGAAGCTCAAAGCGGACAAGACAATCCAAACGCACGTTTTATAATCCTTGATCCTAATGGCGAATATTCGAAATGTTTCCAGGATTTGGGAGCGGGATGCAGGGTGTTTCAGGTTCCGCCGCTTACCAATACCGATGCCGCTGAATTCACTCTACCTGCTTGGATGTGGAATAGCTCCGAGTGGGCAGCCGTTGCCCAGGCGGCACCCCGTGCTCAAAGGCCATTGTTACAGGAAGCATTGCGAAATTTAAGATCGAATAAGCAAATAACGCTCACCATGGAAAATCGGTTATTTGCAAGATGTAAATCGCTGGTTTCTTTTCTGCTTCAATACGCCGGAATCGGTGCTGTTGGTTTTCAGAGCAGCAATAATTGCGGCCAGCAGCTAACTCGTTTTTGGGAAGATGTCTCAAACTATTCCCAGGAGCTTTCGGGAGATATTAAAGCTCGTACTGAAAGAGCTGCCGCCGCAATCAAGCAAATCCTTGACAACAGAATGTGGACAGGTCGGGATGGAAGAACCGGTTTCAATGACTTTGGTGATACAGATTTATCTTCGGTCGGCCAGTGGCTTCAGAATATATTCCAGGGATTTCCTCAAGGCGAAAATGCTGGATCGGTAAACGAAGACAACCCATTGCCTTTTGATCCTCAGGTTTTGGCTGAACATCTTGAATCCTTGGCAATGCAAGAAGGTGGTTCGGCGTCCCAATTCATCTCTACTCTGACGATGCGGATCAAAGGGATCATGTCAGATCCGAGAATGAACGGCGTCATTAACCCCGATTCCTCTGTATCTTTGAAAGATTGGCTTGATCTTCATGTCGGCTCCGACGGTGGTGGAAACGGTCCTGTTGCCGTAATAGACCTATCCCTTGTTCCTTATGAAATTCTCCATCTTGTTATCGCCGTTTCATCACGGCTGATACTGGAATCACTGCAGCGTTACCGGAAACTCAATAACCAGAACCTACCCACCGTACTTGTTCTGGAAGAGGCACACACGTTCGTAGCGAAGCGGCTCCCTCGCGGAGATGAAATCCCAAGCCCTGCTGATATGTGTCGAGGGATTTTTGAGCGAGTCGCGAGAGAGGGGCGCAAGTTTGGATTGGGGCTTGTGCTGTCATCACAGAGGCCGTCTGAACTATCTGAAACGGTACTGTCTCAATGCAATTCCTTCCTCCTCCACCGGATCACGAATGATCGAGATCAAGAGCTGATCTCCCGCTTGGTTCCTGCTAACGCACGCGGGTTGCTTCGAGAGTTGCCCAGCTTACCCACACGCCATTGCATTCTCTTGGGCGTCGCATCAAAGGTACCCGCGCTCGTTGAGGTTCAACATCTGGAGGATGGTCAGAGACCGGAATCCGACGACCCGGATTTCTGGAATGTTTGGACCAACGAAGTGCCTCGCCCAATCGATTGGGATAAAATCGCCAGCGATTGGGCAGGATCGGCAGCGGAGGCTGATGACGATTCCCCGCAGGAGGACAGGGATGCATTATGAAAATCGCAACTCTAATTACCCCCCCCACATCCTTCCTGCACATCGGGCGACTGTCAACGTCAGCTAACGGCACGGAGCCCGGTCCCCACCCCGCAACGCCACTCCCCGCCTACGCGCGGGATTGCATGCAAAAGCGTGGGCTTCCTTCCGCACTTTTTCTTCTCCATGGGCTGTCGTAACTTGAATATCGGCCCGTGTGGTGCGATTTCCATCGCGCGCACGAGGCGAGCATGAGTGCTTGCGCCGAATCACCGAGACGTTATCCGCAACGAGGAGAATTTCATGAGCAACGCGTATTTCAAGGTCCCCGCGCCGATTAACGAACCTATCAAAGCGTATGCGCCGGGCAGCCCGGAGAAAGCCGCCCTGAAGGCGAAAATCGCTGAACTCAAGTCCCGTACCATCGAGGTGCCCCTGATCATTGGTGGCGAGGAAGTGCGCACGGGCGATACCGCCGAAATGCGCATCCCGCACGATCATGCGCATCTGCTCGGTGTGTATCACCGCGCCTCGCAGAAGGAAGTGGACATGGCCGTGGAGGCCGCCGTCGAAGCCCAGCGCGCCTGGGTCGCCATGCCGTGGGAACAGCGCGCCGCCATTTTCCTCAAAGCAGCCGAGCTGCTCGCGGGTCCGTGGCGCAGCACCATCAATGCCGCCACCATGCTCGGTCAGTCCAAGACGGCCTTCCAGGCCGAGATCGACTCCGCCTGCGAATTGATCGATTTCTGGCGTTTCAACGTCCACTACATGACGCAGCTCATGCAGGATCAGCCCTATTCGCCCGCCGGCACGTGGAATCGCGTGGAATATCGCGCTCTCGAGGGCTTCGTCTTCGCCGTCACGCCGTTCAACTTCACCTCCATTGCGGGCAATCTGCCCACCGCACCGGCCATGGTCGGCGGCGTGTCGCTGTGGAAGCCCGCCTCCAGCGCGGTGTACTCGGCCTACTTCCTGATGAAACTGCTCGAGGAAGCCGGTCTGCCGAAAGGCGTGGTGAACTTCGTCCCCGGTTCCGGCAGCAAGGTGGGCAATCCGGTCATGGCCAGCCCCTGGCTCGCGGGTATTCACTTCACCGGCTCCACCGCGGTGTTCCAGGATATGTGGAAAACGGTGGGCGAGAATATCGCGCAATACAAATCCTACCCGCGCATTGTGGGCGAGACGGGCGGCAAGGACTTCATTTTCGCGCATAACAGCTCGGATGTCGATGCGCTGGTCGTCGCCGCGCTCCGTGGCGCCTTCGAATTCCAGGGGCAGAAATGCTCGGCCGCGTCGCGTATGTACATTCCGCGCTCCATCTGGGCGGAATTCCGTGAAAAATATGTCGCACAGGTGTCGGCCATCACTATGGGCGATCCCGAAGACTTCACCCACTTCATGAGCGCCGTCATCGACAAGGGCGCATTCGAAAGCATCACGGCCTATATCGATTACGCGAAGCAGGCCTCGGATGCCGAAATCATCACCGGCGGCAAGTACGACGCCTCCAAGGGCTGGTTCATCGAACCCACCACCATCGTCACATCCAATCCCCGCTTCAAGACGATGGAAGAGGAAATCTTCGGTCCCGTGCTCACCATCTTCGTCTACGAGGACGAGGCGCTGGAAGCGACGCTCGATCTCTGCGACAGCACGTCGCCCTACGCCCTGACCGGCGCCATTTTCGGCCGCGACCGTTACGCGCTGACGCACATGGCCAATCGCCTGCGCAATGCCGCCGGCAATTTCTACATCAACGACAAACCCACCGGCGCCGTGGTGGGGCAGCAGCCCTTCGGCGGCGGCCGCGCGTCGGGTACCAACGACAAGGCCGGCAGTGCGATGAATCTGCTGCGCTGGATGTCGGTGCGCACGATGAAGGAAACCTTCGATCCGCCGAAGGACTGGCGCTATCCCTTCATGGGCGAAAAATAAGCCGATTCCGCTTTTATTTTCACAAGCCCCGCCACCCGGCGGGGCTTGTGTCGTTTCGCATGGCGGCGTGCGCCATTCAATCCCGCGCTGCCGGACGGCGGCAATAGTACGAGGACGGGACCGCGATGCGTGCCGATTTTCGCGCTTCGCTGCTGTTTGGCGGGATGCCGGGGGAATGGTAACTTACCGGATTAGGCACGATGCATTTGCATCACGCATATCGGCATAGCAGCACGAGGACCATGAAATACCCGTTCAACGACATCGAAGCCCGGTGGCAGCAGCACTGGGAGAGCAACAAGACCTTTCACGCCGATCCGCAAGCCGGCAAGCCCAAATACTACGTGCTGGACATGTTCCCCTATCCGTCGGGAGCCGGGTTGCATGTGGGCCATCCCGAGGGCTACACCGCCACCGACATCATCGCGCGCTACAAGCGCATGCGCGGATTCAACGTGCTGCACCCGATGGGATGGGACGCATTCGGACTGCCCGCCGAGCAATACGCGGTGAAAACCGGCGTCCACCCGGCCATCACCACGCGGCAGAATGTGGAAACCTTCCGCCGTCAGCTCAAGATGATCGGCTTTTCCTACGACTGGGAGCGCGAGATCAATACCACCGATCCCCGCTATGTGAAGTGGACGCAGTGGATTTTTTCGCAGCTCTACAAGCAGGGCCTGGCCTATCTGGCCGAGGTGCCGGTGAATTGGTGCCCCGAACTCGGTACGGTGCTCGCCAACGAGGAAGTACCCGAACAGGTCGAGAAGGGATACACCGTGATCCGCCGACCCATGCGGCAATGGATGCTGCGCATCACCGCCTATGCCGAGCGTCTGCTGGCCGATCTCGATGAACTCGAGTGGCCCGAAAGTCTCAAGGAAATGCAGCGCAACTGGATCGGGCGCTCCGAAGGCGCCGAAGTGCGCTTCGATGTGCAGGGACACAACGCGTCCATCACCGTGTTCACCACGCGACCCGACACGCTGTGGGGTGCCACGTACATGGTGCTCGCGCCCGAGCATGCGCTGGTGGCGCAACTCACCACGCCGGAGCAGCGCGCGGCCGTGGAGGCCTATGTGCAATCGGCGGCTCTGAAGAACGATCTCGAGCGCACCGAACTCGCGAAGGAAAAAACCGGCGTGTTTACCGGCGCCCACGCCATCAATCCCATGAATGGTGAAAGCATCCCCATCTGGATCGCCGACTATGTGCTGCTCAGCTATGGCACCGGCGCCATCATGGCCGTGCCCGCGCATGACGACCGCGACTGGGAATTCGCCCGCACCTTCGTGCTGCCCATCCGCGAGGTGATTGCCGGTGGCGATGTGGAGCAGGCGGCCTACACCGACACCGAGCACGGCGTGGCGGTGAATTCGGATTTCATCAACGGACTGGGCTATCGCGAGGCCTTCGACAAGGTCGTGGCCTGGCTCGAGGAGCGCGCACTCGGCCGGCGCAAGGTGAATTACAAATTGCGCGACTGGCTGTTCTCGCGGCAGCGCTACTGGGGCGAACCTTTCCCCATCATTCACGTCAGCCATCCCGACGGCAGCAGCGAAGTGAAGCTGCTCCCCGAACACATGCTGCCGGTGACCCTGCCCGAAGTCACGTCCTACAAACCCAGCGGCACCGGCGAATCGCCGCTGGCGACCATCGAGGAATGGGTCAATACCACCGATCCCGAAACCGGACTGCCTGCGCGCCGCGAAACCAACACCATGCCGCAATGGGCCGGCTCGTGCTGGTATTACCTGCGCTTCATGGATCCGGAGAACGATGAGCACTTCGTTTCAAAAGAAGCCGAGTCCTATTGGGGCCCTGTCGATCTCTACATCGGCGGCACCGAGCATGCGGTGCTGCATTTGCTCTACGCGCGCTTCTGGCACAAAGTGCTGTTCGATCTCGGCCACGTGTCCACGAAAGAGCCCTTCATGCGACTGGTCAACCAGGGCATGATTCTGGGCGAGGATGGCAGGAAAATGTCGAAGTCCTTCGGCAATGTGATCAATCCCGACGATGTGATACGCGAATTCGGTGCCGATACACTGCGGCTGTTCGAGATGTTCATGGGTCCGCTCGAGCAGGTCAAGCCCTGGAATACCAAGGGCGTGGAGGGCGTGCATCGCTTCCTGAATCGCGTATGGCGGCTGTTCGTGCAGGAGGATGCCGAGGCGAATACCGCCCGGCTCGATCCTTCGGTGCAAGAGGCCGATGCGGATATCGACGCGCTGCGCCTGCTGCATAAAACCATACGCAAAGTGGGCGAGGACATCGAAGGGCTGCGCTTCAACACTGCCATTTCGCAGATGATGATTTTTGTCAATGAAATGAACAAGCGCGACATCCGTCCCCGCGCGGTGCTCGAACCCTTCATCCTGCTGCTGGCACCTTTCGCGCCGCATCTGGCCGAAGAGCTGTGGCGCCTGATGGGCCATGAACAATCGCTGGCCTACGAGGCCTGGCCGCAGTACGACGAAGCGCTGACCGTGGACGATGAAATCGAATTGGTGTTGCAGGTGAATGGCAAGGTGCGCGATAAAATCGTGGTGCCCGCCGGCCTCGATCGCGACGCACTGGAAGCGGCCGCGCGCGACAGCGAAATCATTCGTCGTTACACCGAGGGCAAAACCATAGCGAAAATCATCGCCGTGCCGGATAAACTGGTGAATGTGGTGGTGCGCTGAACGTTCGTTCGCCGATGACATGGACTCCTGCGCATCGCCTCGTTTACGTCACCCCGCCGCGGCGGGTCTTCGAGCTGAGCGACGAGCCCGCGGCAAGGACGTTCGGTGAGAGAAGATCTTGGTTCGGGCTCTGAGTCGAACCCTTCGACTTCGCGCCGCAATGCATACCCTCTTCGCCACCGAGATCGTCCTCGGCGCTCCGCTCAGGTCTGGGACTCGCCGTGGCGAGGTGACGGAGTTCTGTTTCGGCGCTTCGCTCACTCATCCCGTCACCCTGAGCGACGGGCCTGCGAGAGAATTCGTGCTTCTTTCCGAGAACGTGGCTCAGGCGCGGAGTCGAAGGCTTCGACTCCGCGCCGGAATCACTCAGTACCATCTCGGACAAAGGTGCTCGGCGCTGCGCTCAGCCTGACGATACACGGAGGCTCCCTCGCGGATTACCAAAGCCCGCTCAGCTCGAAGACCCGCCGCGGCGAGGTGACGACAAATCTGAAACCGACGAAGAGACCATTGTTTAGCGAGGACGTCGCAAGGTGACAGGTAAAACGCATATATCCGGCGGATTGACGGCCGCGGCCGCCGTCGCGGCCTCGGCGTCGCAACTCCCCGGGGATTGGGCGCTGTTGCGCGGTACGGTACAACTGGCGGGTGCCGATATCCCGCTGTATGTGCTCGGCGCGACGCTGTGCGTGCTGGCCGCGCTGCTGCCCGACATCGACGAGCCGGAGTCGCTCATTGTCAATTCGCCCGATGCGGCGAAAAAGCGGCTGCTCCGCAGCCGGAACAAGCAGCAACGCGCCGCGGGACGCACGCTCGCGCTGCCGTTGATGCTGAGTCGATGGATATTCCGCGCCCTGTCGGGATTGATTCGCGTCGCGGCCGGTGGCCACAGGGCCGCAACGCATTGGTTGCTCACCGCCGGCGTGCTCTCCGTGGGCGTCTGGTATCTCGGCACGCTCATCGATTATCCCGTGCTGTGGCTGTGGTTCGCCGCCGGCTATCTCAGCCATCTCGTGCTGGACATGTGTACGCCGAGTGGACTGGAACTGCTGCGCCCGTTTTTCCGCGGCTCGTTGCATCTGCTGCCCCGACCGCTGCGCATACAAACCGGTGGCGCGGTGGATGCGGCGTTGCGCATTCTGTTGCCCGCCGGAGCGGCGGCACTGTTGTACCGCCTTCCGCCATCATTGTGAAAATTCAAACGCCGGTGAAAACTCGAATGACGCTAGGACACAATACGCCGGGCGTTGAGCCATGGATGGTGTTCACCCCCATGCTCTCCTTCGCCGGCCTCGCGGTGCTGATGCTGACCGGAGCAACGCAGGCCTGGGACGAACTGCTGCTGCTCGCCTTGCGACCGGAAGGACCCGCCGCGCCGTTCGCGGCGGGATGGCTGCTGCCCTTGCTGCGCGTGTTGACCGAGGCGGGCGATGTGCCCGTACTGAGTGTGGTGGCTGTGGCCACGGTGCTCGTGTCGATACTGCGGGGTCGCACGCGCGATGCCCTGTTCATGGCCCTGTGTACGCTGGGCGGCGTGGTACTCATGCTGGCGACGAAGGAATTCCTGGCCCGTCCGCGGCCCGGGGTGGTGACGGCGCTGGCGGAGGTATCCACGCTGAGCTTCCCCAGCGGACACGCGCTGATGTCCGTGGCCGTGTACCTGCCGCTCGCGCTGTTGCTGCTCGACAGTGCCCGGCTGCGCGCGATTAAGCACGGCCGCTGGCTCGTGGCTGTGCCGCTGATTGTCGGCCTGCTGTTGATTGCCTTTTCGCGGCTGTATCTCGGAGTGCATTACCCGACGGATGTCCTGGCCGGTTGGGGCCTGGGGCTGGCCTGGGTGCTGCTGTGGACAAAGTGGTGGCATGGCCTGCCGTCCGCCGAGGGTGCCGGCGCTTGAGTGGCGCCGCGCGAAAGCGGAGGGACATCCGCTTCCCTTGCATTTGGGAAGGGGAGAGGGTATGTTTTTTGATGGATTTATCTCACTATTCGACGACGACGACTGGACGATGAGCTTTCTGGATTACGACGACAACGAAGACGATTGGATGGAGCGTGGCAGCACCGGCGCGCGCAATTACGGCGATATGGATGCCGCCGAATTGCTCAACGCCGCGCAGGAAGGTTCCATCAGCATCGATACATTGGAAGAAATCGCGGGCTACCATCTGGAGAAGGGCAATTTCGACGATGCGCTGAAATTTCTGCGCGTTCTCACCGAACTCACGCCCTACAGCTCCGAGGCCTGGGAACGCACCGGCATGGCGCTCAACAATCTCGGTCAATACGAGCGCGCGCTCGAGGCCTTTGAACAAGCCGAGCGCCTCAACCCCGGCGATATCGAATTGCTGATCAACAAGGGCATCACGCTGGACAATCTCGGGAAGGTCGAGCAAGCCCTCGATTACTTCGATCACGCACTCGCGCTCGAGCCCGAAAACGACGAGGCCCTGTTCAGCAAGGGCATCACTCTCGAACACGCGGACAAATACGCAGAGGCGATCGGTCTTTTCACCGAATTGGTCCGCCGCGACGAACAGAACAAGGACGCCTGGTACGAGCTGGGTTACGCCCACGACATGGAAAACAATCTCGACGAGGCCCTGCGCTGTTACGACCGCGCCTTGGATCTGGCTCCGTTCAACCACAACGCCTGGTACAATCGCGGCATCGTGTACAATAGAATGGGCTCGTGGCGCAAGGCCATCGAGAGCTATGATTTCGCGCTGGCCATTCAGGAGGATTTCGCTTCGGCCTGGTACAATCGCGGCAACAGTTGCGCGAACCTGGGAGATTTCGGCGAGGCGGCGGAGTGCTTCCGCAAAACGCTGGAACACGAACCCAACGACCCGCATGCCTGGCACAATCTGGGCAACGCACTTGAAGAACTGGGGAATTTTACCCAGGCAATACAGGCCTATGACAAGTCCATCAAGCTCGCGCCGCGCAATCCGGACTCGCTGTACGGGCGCGGCAGCGCGCACGAAGCGCTGGGCGACTACCGCGCGGCGTTGGCGGATTTCCATTCGGCGGCCGCGCTCGCGCCCGACACTATCGACTACTGGTACGCCAAGGCGGACCTCGAATTCGAGCTGGGCGAACTCGGCGCCGCGCTGGACAGTCTCGCCCACATTCTGAAACTGGAACCGGGCAATGCCGCCGTGTGGATTGACGTCGCCGAAATCAGTTTCGAGGCCGAGCTGTACGAGCAATCCATCGACGCCTGCGAACAGGCGCTGGCGCTGGGTGATCGCCTTCCCGAAGCGCTGTACTTTCTTGTTCAGGCCCTTCATGCAACAGGCCGTGTGGAGGAAGCGCTCGTGGCATACAAACGATATCTCGTGCTGGCCGCGGATGGCAAGGACTCCGAGGGGCAGACCCTGCCCGATATCCCGCTATTCCGCCGCCTTCGCCGACAACTGGAACAGGAGGGCGGATGAAACACGCGTGGCGCATGGTGCGCACCATTGTGGCGGTGACGTTGATAGCCACCGCCTGCGATGCGGCTGCCGGAGGCGATGGACCCGAGTGGAAAAAATTCGGCGAAGCCATCAGCGAGGCCGGCAGTGCGAATAAAATGGTGGTGGTGGATGTGTACACCGATTGGTGCGGCTGGTGCAAACGGATGGACGCCGAGGTGTATGGCGACTCCACCGTGCAGGCGGCATTGCGCGAGCACTTCATTGCCGTGAAGCTCGACGCCGAGTCCTCCACAAAACACACCGTGCAGGGACGCGAGGCCAGCGAGCGCGAAATCGCCAAATCCTTCGGCGTCAGCGGCTATCCCAGCACGGTGTTTCTCAGTCCGAAGGGCG
Organism: Bacteroidota bacterium; assembly: GCA_035362335.1. Lineage (GTDB taxonomy): Bacteria > Bacteroidota > Ignavibacteria > SZUA-365 > SZUA-365 > JAOSJT01. The sequence continues at coordinate 3,281 of DAOSDL010000040.1, read as the reverse complement.
AACTCATCACCGTGCTGCCGGGCTACATCGACAAGCAGACCTTTGTGCATGTGCTCGAATACATTCAGAGCGGGAGCTATCGCACGACCCGATGGAACGACTTCCTGCAATCCCGCAAAGGATGACGGGAGCGCACTGGCACGCCCGCGCATGGCGGCTGCTGCTCATCGTCTGTGTGCTGTGGACGGCTGGCATCGTGCTTCCGCCTTTTCTGCATGAGGCCGGACAGGACAACGAGGCCTTTCTGCTCCGTTGGTGTTACGGGCCCGTGTGTCATCAGGACGTGCAGCGTTCGCAGGCACTGTTCGGCTTTCCGTTTTCGGTGTGTCACCGCTGCGCGGCGATTTATTTCGGCTTCACCGCGATGCTCCTGTTTTACCCCGCAGTGCGGCGCAGCGGCTTCGCGCGTTCGATGGATTTGAAGCGCCTCGCTGCAGCGCTGCTGCCCATGGCCCTGGATTACGGTCTGGATGTGCTGGGATGGTGGCACAACGATGCGCTTTCCCGCAGCGTCACAGGAGCGGTGGCGGGAGCGGTCTTGGCGCTGTACATCATGCCGCCGTACATGGAGGCGTGGTTTCAATTGTTCGGTGGAATTCCCGCAACAACTCGAATAGAGGCAACATGAACGATGCGACCATGATGGAAAAACCCCCGAAACTCATTCCCGTGCTCATCGGTGGCGCGGCTATCACCGCCTCGGCGGTCATTCCCGGCATCAATTTTCTCAATTGCCTCTGCTGCGCGGGGGTGATGGGCGGAGCGATTCTCGCGGTATGGTTTTACAAGAAAAATTTCCCTTACGACATGCCGTTCCGCATTTCCGACGGTGTCATTGTCGGCACGCTCTCCGGTCTCGTCGGCTCGGTGCTCACCGCCATTATCGAAACGATCACCATGGGGTTGGGTTCGGAGCAGGCGCGCTTCGAGATGGAGCAGGAAATCGAACGCGCGTTCGATCAGGCCGCCACGCAGGGCAGCGATCCCGCCGTGCTCGAAGGCGTGCAGCAATTCATGACCACCTTGCTCACCAATCCCTTCATGCTCTTTCTCATGGTGCTGCTGTTCACCGCCGTGGTGTTCGCGGGCTTCGGAGCGCTGGGTGGCGTGATCGGTGGAAATATTTTCAAGACGAAAGATCTTCCCACACCGGCCGACCCGATGAACTGATCCGGGTCGACGTGCGTAGAACAAGGCTGTCCCCTCCCGGCGATGCATGTGGGAGGGGACGTTTTCACGAAGACACACAGCATACGGATCCCATGAAGCTCGCAATTCCGCTAACAGCACTCGTCGCCACCCTGCTCGCCCTCGCTCCGACACCCGCTCCCGCGCAAAGCGGACCGGTGGCGGGCTCCTCGTATACGGTGGTGTACAATCCCCATCCCTCCTCGCCGCTGGCGCGCGCCAGGGAACTGACCCTGCTGTACGTCTTCGATTTCTGGAATGTGCGTTACGGCACCCGCATGGCGCTGTGGCAGAATGTGCTGCGTCCCGACACCTCGCGGTTGCGCATGCAGCCCATGACGAAAAAGGGCGAAAGCTGGGAAGCGCGCATTGCCATTCCCGGCGATGCCGCACTGTTGTCGTGGGTGGTGGGCGACGGCGAGCATCTCGACGGCAACGGCGAGCGCACGTATGTGGAATATGTGCTGCGTCCCGACGGCGTTCCGGCATTGAACGCGCGGTATTACAACGTGCAGTTCATGCGTCTCGCGGGGCAGGACATCGGCTTGCTGATCAGGGAGATGGAACGCGAGCTGTCGGATTACCCGAAGAACTTCCCGGCCTACCATCAGTATTTCTCGCTGCTCATCGAACAGGGGCGCGGTTCCGTGCGCATACAGGAGCGGATTGCGAACCGCTTGCAGGAATTGGAACGGCTGTACGGCACCGAGGAGGATTTTCTGAATCTTGCGGCGCAGACCTGGTACTACCTTTTGCAGGATCAAACCAGGGCGTTCTCCTATCGCGAGCGCATCCCGCCCGCGCGTCAATGGCCGCAGGTGCTGCGCATGGTGAATCGTGAGGAAAAGCAGATGCAGGATCGCGACCGCCAGTTGCAAAGCGAGCAGCGGCGCGCGCAGATTCTCAACACCGAATTGCCGGAGTTCAATCTCCGCAACGAGCAGGGTGAGAAAGTCTCCTTCCCGCGCCGCAGTGGCAAGCCGGTGTTGCTGGTGTTTTGGGCAAGTACATCCGAAAACTCGAAACGCCTGCTCGCCGAGCTTCCCTCGCTGCTACGGAACGGGGATGTGGACGTGGTGCTGGCGAGTCTCGATCCGGACGAAAGCAAGGCGGCCGCCTATCTGCGCGAGCGCGCACTGCCGTACCAACTGCTGTTCAACCAGGGCTCGGCGGTGCAGATACTCGGCGTGGACAGCATTCCTGTGGCCTTCGTGATCGATGGCCGCGACATCATTCGTTCGATACATATCGGCTACTCGACAGCGCAACTCGAGGAATTGCGTGGGGCGCTGGCCGCCATAGGAAATTAGGAGCAACCGCATGGATATGAAACGCGTCATCGACATCAGCACGCCGCTCGACGAGCGCACACCGTACTATCCGGGCGACCATCGCTTCCGACGGGAGGTGGTGGCGCGCAGCAATCCCGATGGTACGGGCTTCAATCTTTCGCTGCTCGGCATGAGCGCGCACAGCGGCACGCACATGGACGCGCCCTCGCATTTCATTGACGACGGCAAACGCGTGCATGAAATCGATCCCGCGCGCTTTGTCACACCCGCGCTGGTGGCGGAGTTTGCTGTGGGCGCCCGCATCGATGCCGGGCACATCGCCGCCCTGCCGTTGCAGCGTGGTGATGCCTTGCTGCTGAAGGCGAACGCCACGCGTCCGGCCGACGCCGCGCCCGACGATTTCGTATGCATCACCGCGGCCGCCGCGCAGGTGGTGGTGGATGCGGGCGTGCAACTGCTGGGCATCGACGCCTTGTCAGTCGAGGGCTACGACGATCCCGTCTGCCCCGTGCATCGCATCCTGCTGGGCAACGACGTGCTGATTGTGGAGGGCCTGCGTCTTGCAGCCGTGGCTCCGGGCCGCTACACCCTCGTTGTCGCGCCGCTGCTCATCACGGATGGCGATGGTGCGCCGGCGCGGGCCTTGCTGCTGGCAGGGGATGAACGCCGGTGAAGAGGGCTGCGTGCGTCACACCCGGGAGAATGAACATGATGCGGTGATTGGATTATTCAGATTCGACACGGGTTTTAAAACCACAGTCATTCATGTTCCTTCGTCACACCCGGGAGAATGAAAATGGT
>DAOSDL010000039.1:5934-47067 GCA_035362335.1 Bacteroidota bacterium | reverse complement strand
ATTTGGCTATTCACTGAATATCTCACGCCATGTGCGGAACGTGGCGCGGTCGGCCCGGATTTGGCTATTCACTGAATATCTCACCTCCCGAGGCGGTCGGCCCGGATTTGGCTATTCACTGAATATCTCACGCCATGTGCGGAACGTGGCGCGGTCGGCCAGGATTTGGCTATTCACTGAATATCTCACGCCATGTGCGGGACGTGGCGCGGTCGCCAGGATTTGGCTATTCACTGAATATCCCAAGCCATGCGCGGAACGTGGCGCGGTCGCCAGGATTTGGCTTGTGGATATTCGCTTGGATCCACCTGAACGTCCACGATTCATCCGTGATAATCTGTGTGAAATCTGCTCTGAAAATATTCCCGCTGCCTGCATTATGCTCATCTGCACGGTGATGAGTTGAGTAAAGAGTGAAGAGTAAACTTTGACGGAAGTAGCCGGGAGTCAACCCGCACCCCCGCTGTCCCCGCAAGCAATGTCCATCGATTCGTACCACTTCTGTCTGCGGGCGTTGGATTGCTTCAACTGCGACGATTCGCTCGGCACCTCGCTAACTTCCACGATCCATCTGTGATAATCTGCGTGAAATCTGTGCAATCTGTGGTTTTCCCCCTCTGTCACATCCACTCCGACAATAATCATGGCACTCGCACCATCTTCATTCTTCCGGGTGTGACGAAGGAACATGAAAGACCGATGGTGTCGGCGCAGAGGCCCCACCCGGATTTGGCTATTGACTGAAACCACGAAATGATATATGAGCAGCGCGGGGGTCTTCGGCGGTTGTGAAACCACCTCAAAGATCGCGACTCGAACGGGCGAACATCCCCGCCACATCGCTCCTCATGATCGGCGTTCCCTCCAATCCAATTCCGGCGAACCGTTATTTTCGAAGATCCAACGGCACCGCCTTCATCAGCGTGCTCTGTATGTAGCGGCAGGCATCATCATCGCAACGCGTGATTTGCAGACGACCATCCTCGATCACCGCACGGATGCGATGCGCACTCACCACCTGCCCGGCCACCACCAGCGCCACCCGCTTCCCGAGATTTCGTTCGGTGAATAAGCGCAAGGTTTCCACATGCTGCTCCGAGAGAGCAAGACGTAATTCCGGGCGTCCCTGCGTGTTCGTCACACGCTCGGGCTCGAATGCGAGCACCAGTGGAACATCAGGCACTGTGCGCACGAGAAGATACTCCGGTGGATCGTCCGACTTCTCCTCAAGAAAACGATCATCATGGATCAAAACGGTTTGGCCGTCCGTACGCGCGGACAAGCACTCTGCCTCCGTGCCATCCCTCAACACCAGATAGAGGCCGTGTCGCAACCCGGTGTCAGCAACCGTGCTATCCTGCGGCGGTATTCGGTACATCTGCCCCATTCCCGAATCCGGAATCGTGAGGATGGCGGCGAGCAGAACGCAGATGGCGAGGCTTCGAGTCCGCCTCGCTCTGCACGCCTCCGCAATGAGGGTACGTGTATCACTGACATTGATCATTGTGACTCTCCATGCGAATAATCGGCTCGTGTCTGGTGGGTGCTCCATGCACATACTCAGATCCCGATTGGCGCAGGTTCGGACATTGATTCGCCCGGCCCTGCCGCTCAGTTCCTATCCCACCAACGCATTGTCAACAGCATGGCGGCTGCGCCTGTCAAGAGTACAAGCAGCACGCCTGTCCACCCCGGTGTTCCAGCATGCGCACCAGCCATGCCGCTGAACATGACAGGCACCGACCAGGGAAACACCTCGCCCCAGCCGAGTGCCGCCACGATTTGCGCCAGCGCGAGCGTGAGGAATGTCCAACCGAGCGGCGCCAGATATCCGCGCGCCATGCTCGCAACCAACGCAACGGCGGGTAGCAGACACACATGCAACGCGGCAATGAGAATGCAACGGAGGAAGGAATCCCATACCAGTTCCATCGACCAAGCCGGAATTCCTACCATGCTGCCCACGGCAATGCCCACGCCGAATACGAACAACGCCAAAAGTAATGACCATGCCGTTAAAAGGAGGAACTTCGCCAGAACAATGGCTCCGCGTGAGGTGGGGAGCGCCATCAATTCCTTGATCGTGTGGTCGGCGAACTCACGGCCGAATATCCACGCGCTGTTGATGGCGAAAAGTATCATTGCCGCAACGGCAATGCCCTGCGTTACAATACCGAAAAATCCAGGCCAATCAGCACTCGCACCGGAAAGCTGCGCCTTGGTGCTGATTAGGCCCATATCCCGCGCCGCGACGGGATCCTTCAGTATGATCATGAACAGTCCTGCAACGAGTGGCAAGATGCAGAACCCCGCAGCAGTGAGCCAGAGGATTTTCGACCTCCGCAACTTGAGTGTCTCCGCCCACAATGCCGCTGCAAAACCACTCATGCTGCTTCCTCCGTGAGTCGCAGGAAATGCTCCTCAAGCCGCTCTTTCTCCAGCATGAGCGATAGCGGAGGTGTACCGGCCTTGACCAACAGTACGGCGATGCTGTCGGGTGCTTCGAGCGCCCTCTTCTCACCGAGAAACACCACCCCGGGCTCATTACCCACCTCAGGCTGGTAACCTTCATGTCGCAACATCAATATTGCGGCGTCGACATCCCGCACAACGATACGCAGTTTTTTGGCACGCAACGCCTTGATACGGTCGGCATCCAGTTCCTCTACAAGCTGGCCGTTGTGGATGATGCCAATGCGCGTGGCGGTGCGCTCCACTTCACTGAGAATGTGGCTGGACATGAACACCGTTACTCCCTCCGATCGAACCAGAGAAAGCAGCAAATCACGAATCTCCACTACACCGGCGGGATCCAATGCATTCGAGGGTTCGTCGAGTATTAACACGCGCGGGCGATGCAAGAGTGCGCGCGCCAGTCCCAAACGCTGCACATTGCCCAACGATAAGGCGCCGGCTTTGCGATGCAAGACGGGTCCGAGGCTCAGCAAACCGCATATCCGCTCCACGGCGCCGACGTCGCGTACACCGCGCAACCGTCGAAACATCTCCAGATGATCGACGACAGAGAGTTCCGGATACACGGCTGGTGTCTCAACCAAATGCCCTACCTTGCTCCATATCCCCGGTGCATTCGCGGTAACAGGTTGTCCCAGAATACGCAACGTACCACTGTCGGCCCGCAACATCCCGAGCAACATGCGAATTGTTGTGGTCTTCCCAGCGCCGTTGCGCCCCAGAAACCCGTAGAGTTCACCCTCGCCCACGTGCAGATGCACCCTGTCAACAGCGCGGACAGGACCGAAGGATTTCGATACGCCGGAGAGCTCGATGGAAATGGACATGTGCAAAGATAAGGAAATTCCACATCGGAATAGTGTACTCGCCCTGTACTTCGCGCCTGCGCTCGCCTATCGGGAAGCCGATATCAGCAAGGTCGCACAACTGCTATTACCTCGTTGCCGTAGTCGCACGACGTAGGCCCCGGATGGTAACCCTCCGATATCGACAGTGATTGCCTGCGCACCCGCCTGTATGTCCGGATAGAACCGACGCACCTCACGGCCAAGCATATCGACGATGCATACTTCCGCTTCACCACGAGTCTGCGCGCTAATATGCAACGTGACGGTGGATGATGCGGGGTTCGGAGCGGTGGTTAGAGACAATGATGTCTCGTGAATGTGATGGTGATCAATACCGACTGGTGGACATTCCGGTACGCGCAGCGTTGCACCGAGATGCCGCTGCACCTCGGCCGCCAGCGTGCAATGCCGGTAGCGCAGAAATCCGTACAACGGCGAGAGTGCGTACACCCACTCCGTATAACCGCCGAGGTTGTGGAAACGACGCATCTGTCGCTCTATCTCGGGAGCGTAATCGTTCGTCACCGCGAAGAAGTCCTCAGCATTGTTGCCATAGGTGAACTCCTCGTTCAACAATTGCTCCAGTCGTTCGAGAAATGCGCGCCGGAATCGCTCGTTCTCGAGGAAGCGGCGGAGAAACAGCGTCGACCATGCATTGGTCGGCCAACTCCCGCTGCCCGTATCGAGCGCATTTGCGAAGCTGTCGAAATTCTCCGGCGAGAAACAGGCATCTCCGTCGTAAAATACCCATCGCCAAGGTCTCGCGCTCCCTCGCTCCCGCCACAACTTGGTATTGGTCGCGGGCCAATCGGTGTTGGCGAGCACAATTTGCAGCAAATGATAATCGATGAAGTTCTTGATGTCGATCATCGCGGTGGCACTGTCGTAGGCCGCCGGATCGCTCAGATCCGCACTCTGCATGAACGCATACAACGCTCGATAGGCGTCGGTATTGCCTTGATCGGCAATACCTGTATCCTGAAAAGGTGTGATGATGTCGACGCTGTCTTCCCGCGCGTTATAATGCGATACGAGGTAATGTTCGTCAAAACGCTCCTGCAGCGTGTACACGCCCCAATATTCGCCGTTGAGATACAGCACCACCGGCCTGCCGGCAAGGTGATCGACGCGTACGCGCGCTGCGAGTCGCTGCGCCAACGCGTCCTCGACGCCGGTCAGCCAGGTCGAAGAGGAATAGGGTCGCAGTACGAGTCGCCGAAACTCATCTACGTCTTGCTCGGGGAAAAGCGGATAGTGAATGGCGTTGCCGCCATATTCGTTGCGTGCGTAGAGGGTGAATCCCTTCTGCGGACGACGCCTAGAGAATTGCCCGTGGATGCGCACGCCCACGGCGTGGGAAAATCCGCTTCCCTCCGGCGAGAAATACTCGACCGTGCCGGCACGCTCCCATTCTTCACCGCGCTGAAAATAGTTGCCTGTCCAGTGAGGATCATCCGAAGACCAGTGCACACCCGGCACCATGATGCCCGTGCTGTCATCGAGCAAATCGTCCGGAGCCACAGCGAGAGACAGCACCGGCAGCGAGCCATGCAATCGTGCAGCTTCGCCGACAAAATAGCTGCGTGTCACCACGTCGCTGCGTCTTCTTCCCTCCGCGTCGAATGCCGCGGCACGCAACATTACACAGCGCGGTACCGGAAGCTCGGGAAGCACATGCAAATCGGGGGGTGCGAGCAGCATCGTGGCCAGACGTAGAGGGCCGCACAACGAATCGCTCACCTGTATGCGGCCCGTGTAGGGGATGCTGCCCGCGCTGGGTTCCTCACCATCCAGAGTGTAGTACACGGCGCAGTTGATATCCGTGCAGTACAGCTCGAGATCGAAGCGTGCGGGGTACATCCCGGACGGATGGGAAAAGACCACAACATCGTGCAGGTGATCGTCGTGATTCGGAGCACCGGGTGTTGGAGTGGGAAATTTTACCAGATTCCCCACACCGTCAGGCATCAGTCCATGACTGCTGTTCGTGGTCGAGATGACCGGGGGAAGATGTTGTACCACAAGCCCGCGATAGGATAGCAGCAACTCCTCTCCCGAAGCGCTGATCTTGAAATTGCTGTGCAGTTCAGCTCCCGTCCTGCCGCGATCTTTACCGGAAGCGAAAACCAGCATGAAACCGTGGGCCGGCAGCAGCGTATCGGGCAACGACCATTTTTCCGGCATGGCGGCATTGTCCGACAACGCGTAGCCCGAAAGCGTCACACAAACGTCGCCGCGATTGTACAACTCGATCCAATCGCTCGCATCGCCATCCTCGTCGAGAAGATAGCCGTCGTTGCTGGACATGAATTCGTTGATGATCACGTCCTGCGCCATCACGGCTGGGACGCCGGTGGCCAGGATGAAGAATACAAGCAGGAATTGGCGGATTAGCGGGTGTCGTGGAGAATCCGTCTCGTTGCGCAAGATCCGCAGGGAAACGAAACGCGATGTACTCAGCCGACAGTTCTGCGGAACTGCGGCACGTACACCACTGAACACGATGTGGCTGGCCATGCGGGCGAAGGTGCTTATCATGAAATAACGACCCGGTCCGATGGAGGTGTTGCACCGCCATGCGTGATGTACAACTTCCAACGTCACGGATATTGCAATGTAGTATCCAATGTTTCCGGAAACAATGCAGATTCCCGTCTCCGCACTCCGTTATTGCGATATCGTCTCTCTGAATTCGCCGGGAAGCCGGCAGGGGCTTTCGCGAACCACGGGCACCCCTCGCGACGAACTGTGCGGACGGATGCATTTGCGGACCGATGCATTCGTGGATGCATCGTTCCGGGAAAGCGTGCATCGTATATTGTCGAGCCGTGACAATGAAACCTTTTCTTCGGACGGCTGTCATAACCTCGTTGTACCATTTTCCCGATATTCATGCGTATCATCCACGTTTTCCTGCTCACCCTTCTGCTCACCACCTCCGCCATCGCCCAAGGACATACGGTACGCGGCCGTGTGGTGGCATCGAAGGAAGGCGCAGCCTTGCGCAGCGCGAATGTTGTTCTTGTTCAATTGCCCGACTCTGTTTCCAAAGGCACCGTGACCGATGCCAACGGCCGCTTTGCCCTTGAGAATGTCCGTTCCGGAAGCTACCTGCTCCGCGTCTCCTATATCGGTTATGCCACCGTCGTACGCGAACTTCGCGTCGGCGCCGAGGATGTGATGGTCGGCCGTATCGCGCTCGACGAGGATGAAATCGCGCTCGGCGAGGTGGAAGTCACCGGCAAGGCTCCCATGGCCGTGGCCAAGGAGGACACGGTGGAATTCAATACCCAGGCCTTTAAAGTGAATCGCGACGCCACCGCGGAAGACCTCGTAACCAAACTCCCGGGTGTGACCAAAGAGGATGGCACACTGCGCGCCCAGGGCGAGGATGTGAAGAAAGTCCTTGTGGACAACAAGGAATTCTTTGGCGACGATGCCCGCGCGGTGCTGCGCAATATTCCCGCGGAAGTAATCGATAAAATCCAGATTTACGACCGCCAGAGCGATCAGGCCCGGTTTACTGGATTCAGCGACGGCAACGAAAGCAAAACCATCAACCTCATGACCAGCGGCATGCTGCGCAATGCGGTGTTCGGCAAGCTGTATGGTGGTGCGGGTGAAAATGAACTGTACCGCGCCGGCGGCATGCTGAATTTCTTCGATGGCGACCGCCGCATCAGTATTCTGGCAATGACGAACAATGTCAACGAGCAGAATTTCTCCATGGACGATTTGCTCGGCGTCATGGGCAATTCATCGCGAGGCGCGGGCTTCCGCATGATGATGAGCCGCGGCTTCAATCCGGGCGGCGGCGGTTTCCGTCCTCCCGGCATGAGTGGCGGCATCGGCGATTTCATGGTCAATGCCAACAACGGCATCGCGACAACGCATGCGCTCGGCATCAATTATTCGGATAAATGGGGCGCGGGAGTGGATGTGTCCGGGAGTTATTTTTTCAATTACTCTCTGGCAAATGCCAATTCGGCCCTTCAACGCGAATACATTCTTGCAGGACAAAACGGGCAGCTCTACGACGAATTGGCCCGCTCCGAAAGCGACAACATGAACCATCGCCTCAGCATGCGCGTCGACTGGACTATCGATTCGCTCAATTCCATTCTGTACACTCCGCGCGTGTCGATGCAGATGAACGACGGGAGCAGCGCCACCGACGCGCAATCCCGCCTGGCGTCGAGCATGCTGAACAATGGCTTCTCCAACTTTACTTCCGATCTCAGCGGCTATAACATTCGCAACGAAATCTTGTACCGCCGATCCTTCGCCACGCGCGGTCGCACCTTCTCGCTGCGCGCCACGATGGAAAACAGCGCGAATTCCGGAGACAATTCCCTGCTCTCGCGCTATGAGTCCTTCGGCATGAATCCGCAGGTGGATTCGGTGGATCAGCGCGGCAATCTTGATAAAAAGGGCCTGTCGCTCGGCTCCGAATTGCAGTACACCGAACCGTTGGGCGAAAGCACCATGTTGCAGCTTCGCTACGAGACCTCGTGGAGCGACAACAGCTCAGACAAGAAGACGTTCAATTACGACGTACTCAGCATGATGTACGATGACCTGGATCCCATGGTCAGCAGCGAATTCACCAGCAACTACCTCACTCACATGGCGGGCGCGGGCTATCGCTACGATGACGAAGACGCGCAAGTCACACTCGACGCGGGATGGCAGGTGGCGACGCTGAACAGCGAGAGTGTGTATCCCTACGCAAGCACCATCGATCGCAGTTTCGGCACCTTCATGCCTCGCGCCATGTTCCGCTGGAAATTCTCCAAACTCACTGATTGGCGTGCATTCTACCGTTCGCGCACGAATTCGCCAAGCATTGATCAATTGCAGGATGTCCTGAACAACACCAATCCGCTGCAACTATCCATCGGTAATCCCGGGTTGGACCAGAGCTATGCACACTTCATCGGTACGCGTTTTTCCACAACCTTTCCCGAAAACGGCAGCTATATGTTCGCCTTCGCCTCGGCGTCCATGACCGATGACTACATCGCCAACGGCTCATGGATAGCCCGCACCGACACCACCTTGTTCGGCGTACCCATGGCGCGGGGCACGCAACTCACGCGCCCGGTGAATCTCAGCGGCAATTACTCACTGCGCTCCTTCCTCACGTATGGCCGTCCGGTGAGCTGGCTCAAATCCAACATCAACCTCAATCTGATGGGCTCGTACTCCCGCACGCCCAGTCTGATCAACGACGAGAAGAACTATGCCTATCAGCCCGCCGTGGGCGTAGGCGTGGTGCTGGCCAGCAACATCTCGCAAGATTTCGATTTCACCCTGTCGTCGCAGACCAATCTGAACTGGGTGGAAAACTCATTGATCAGCGATCGCAATGACCGCTACATCAATCAGGTGTATCGCGTGCGCCTGAATTGGACTATCTGGGGCGGCTTCGTGCTGACCTCGGATTTTGCACACACGAGTTACAGTGGCTTGAGCGAGGGCTATAATGATGCCTCCTCCCTGTGGAATCTGGGTCTCGCCTGGAAATTCCTCGAGGACAATCAGGCCGAGCTGCGCTTCACACTCTTTGATGTGCTGAATGAAAATCAGAACATCGTGCGCAATGTCACCGAGACCTACATCGAAGACACGCGCTCCAACGTCTTGCAGCGCTACGGCCTCCTGACCTTCAGCTACACCATCCGCAGTTTCGGAACCATGGCTCGCTGAGGCGATTCGACATGGTGGAAACGCTGCGGAAGCGACGGCCGGCACCGTCGCTTCCGCGTTTCTAGTCTGCTCTGTTGCGACAGGGCCGCACAGGTGGGATTTAGTTGCGTCGGCTCAGCAACTGCTTCTGCAGCTCTCGCCTGCGCAGCGCCTCGCGCGTGTGGGCGATGATGCGAGTACGCTCGTAATCAGGTACGCGCACGAGGCGCAGGAAGCGCTCGGCTTCGCGCTCGCGGAATTCCCAGGGATCACGCGGTTCCGCTGGAGGCAACGGAGTCTTGCGCTTCGGAAGCCGTCGGCGGGGTGTCCCCAGCAGACAGCTGCCCATCACATGCATGCGCTGCATGATCCGCAAGGACGAGCCATCCACCGTCGCATCCCGGCATGGATGCGCGGGCGAGGCATTTGCAATGCGGTACAACTGCCCGAATACCATCAGTGCGATGTCGTGCTTTTCGATGAGCCGAAAGTATCGGTAGAGCGGATCGATGAAATGCGGCAGCGTGCTCAGTTGCTCCATTTCCACGAACGCCTGCTCCACGTCGAACACGGATATGGACACATCATGCAACATGCCGAGGTCGCTGTCTTCGTTGAAAGCGTATTCCGCGAGCGGAAACAGGTACATACAGATGATGCGCGTCGCATCCTTCACCACGGCCCAGGCCTGCGTGCCAATCCGCTCTTCCACCGTGGGCTTCGGGCTGCGGAGCGGGAATCCACCGAAACGCTGCCGCAAGACGATGGTTTCATCGTGCAGCGTGAGCATCACCGTGGGCTGCCTGCGTAGCACGCTGAAACGCAGATAGCGCAAGGGCTGCCGCGCGATTTCCCCGGCACGCCACGGCGCCACCTGAAAGATGCGATAGGTGAAACTGCTGTGGAAGTGATCCTGGTACTCCGCGATAAAAGGATACCCGGGTTTCCAATCGCGCGGGAAAAAGTGGTGACGCGTCATCCATTCCCCGTCCCAGATGGCATACACTGTGCAATGCGGGCCCAACGCGCCGATGTCGGAATGCAGGTATCCAGGGAAGCCGTCAAGCCAATCCAACGACAGACAGAAGTCTATCGTTTGATGCGAAATACGCACGTCCTTGCCCTCGCGCCGTTGCAGGAAAAAGAACACGGGCTCCGATATGCGCAATTCGCGCAGACGCGTCACCAGGCCGTGCATCAGTAACGTTTCGATATTGCACTGTGCTTCGATGCCTGCATCTGTCAGTTTCTCGAGATCGAAATAGTGGTGAATGACGCGGAGATCCGGGCGCTGCTGCGCATAGACGAAATCCCCATCCGCGCCGAGGAAAATGGGATAGTACCACATGCCGCCTCCGTGTGTGCGATTACTGGTGTTCGACAGAACTGCGTTTGATCGGTGCCGCGCGCGTCGCATAAGAACACGCGCCGCTCCGGAATTCGAAGCGGCGCGTGATTTATCGCGAACGTGTAGGCAAACCGTGGCGTGCTACGCGGCGGCGGCCTTGGCCCCGACGACGTATCACGCTGTGTTCAATCGGGGTAGATAACGACGGTGATGCGACGGACGACATCGTCCGCGCGAAGCACGATCTCGGTTTCCTCTCCATCACGCGAAACCTTGCCCTTCAGGTAAAAGCGTACCCGCGTGCCGATGATGCGTCCGTCCGCCGCGAGTATGGGTTCGGGGCGCCAGGTGTCGAGCAAATCCCTGCCGGACTCGGACTCCGCGCTCACCTGTATGGTCTTCGGTGCCTGTCGATGGGTGCTGCTGCATTGGCCGCACACATACGCATCGAAGCGGAATTCCTGCGTGATGGCGTAGTCGTTGTTGCGGGAAAAGGTCACGTTCTCGATGCGCGTGACCGGAGCGAGCACAGGCAGCGTGAAGCGCGAATCAGCGATCTCCTGTTCATTGCGCGCCACGGGAAACACGCGGCCGCGATACGTGGCTTCTATCGACAGGGTACCGCCCACCGCCCGCTCGGGAAGGTCCAGCGCGATCATCGGACTGTTGCCCTGCCCCAGAGGAGTTCCATCGAGTGTCGCTTTCCACGCGTAGTCGCTGCGCGTCTCCAGTCCAGCCACGGAAATGTCGTGCGTGTAGCGTTCGCCGGCATAGGCGGGCCGCGGAGCCGCTTTGGGCACCGGTCGCCTCGCTTCGACAATCAGGGTCTCGCTGGCGCGGCTCAAGGCGCCTGCGCCGCGCACATCCTGTGCAGTCAGCTGAATCCGGTGCTCACCGGGCGTTGCCACACTGCCTGTCCAACGGTGACCGCCGCCATCGTAGGACACCGATCCGAGAGATGCGGCGATGCGCACTTTATCAGCGGCTGTGCCCTGTACTTCGATGGGTGCGCTGTCGAGAAAGCCCGCGGCGGTGATAATGCGACGTCCTCGCAGCACAAGGGCGTCGCCTGCGGCGATGACGCGCACCGACAATTCGCTATGCAGTTTCTCGGTGCTGGCAATTTTCTGGTCGATGTCGGGTACGAAGGATCTGATGAGTTCGATCGGAAAGGTCAGCGAAGCGATTTTCACATCGCCGCCTTCGAGAATGCCGAGGCGGTCGGTGCCAGAGGCGCCGCTGAATGTGTACGTCCCCGGCGCGGGAGCGCGCCAGGTGAATGCGAAGGCGCGCTGTCCGTCGCGCTGCTCGCCGGGTACTTCCACAATTTCCTGATTGAAGCGCAATGTCTGGATGCGTGTACCATCACGCAGCACGTCGACCTCGGGATTCTGCGTTACACGATCACTTTTGCCCATGCCTTGCAGGACGATGAGGAAGCGGCGCTGCTCCCCCACTTCCATCTGGTTGTTGCCATTGACGGTTTGCACCGGCCGGGTCTCCACGAGTTCGGTCACGAAGCTCCGCGTCAGGCGCAGCAGCATGTCACGCTCGCGCAGGAGGCGCGCCTCGGCATCGTCGCGCTCGACGATGATGATCAGCAATTCGCAGACCACGGCGAGATAGAGGAAAAAGTACACCTGATACTTTTTCATGGATTTCTGTTCGTTCATGGGTGTCTCCCGATGCGGCGTCGGCCGACGGAGACGCGAGTCGTTGCCCGTTGCGCGTGATGTTCACGCTATGCCTCACGCCTCCGTCCAGCCGCGCGCCAGTGAATTATTCCGCCAGTGGATCGTTGCGGGCCAGATCGGTGTCGTTGAGGTATTCGAGCAATTCAGCCGCGCGCTCCTTGTCGACAATCGCGAGCACGCGGACGACGTCCATCGCGCGTCCGCTCTCGCCCTGGTCGATATGACACAGGCCGATGCAGTACAGCGCGTCCACATCATTGGGCGCGGCATGCAACGCATGCTCGAAGTACACGATGGCGAGAGCGTAGCGGCCCCCGACCGCGTGAAGGATTCCGAGATTGAAATTTGCCAGATAATCGCTGCTGTCCAGCTCCAGCGCGCGCTCCAATACCTGGCGTGCGCGATCGTAACGTTCGAGCCGCAGCAGCGAATATGCGAGGGCGTTGAGCAATTCCATTTGCCTCACGGAATGCAGCACGGCCAGGTCGAACGCTCGTACGGCATTCTCGTGATCGTCCCTTTCGGCGAGCAGCATGCCCAGCATGATGTCGTTGCTCACGGAGTCATCGGCGGCAGTGCTTCCCTGAGCGATCAACGTCGCAGAGGAGAGCAGCAGCAGCATACTCAGCACTGCGATGCGCGGCGCGGTCATGACACACCTCCGGCGGAGGCGCGCTCGCCCAGGTCGTCGATCACCCGATGAAGCGCGTCGAGTATGTACTCCTTCGTCACGTACTCGCCATTGGGCAAACGCACAGTGTCGGCGGCAGGCGTCGCGGTCGTACTCTCGTCCGGCAACTCGTACCAGGTGGAAAGCCCGAGCATGCCAAGCACGGTCACTTCGACCACGATGGCCAGCAGCACCAGATCGGGTCGATGCGGCGCGATGAATTTCACACCACGCAGACCTATGACCAGAATGAGAAAGGCGGTGCCGAGAAAGGCCACCGCGGTGATGCGCTGCTTGTACTGCGGAAGGAAGTCCTTCATCATGAACGCGCGGTAGGCGCGACTTGCGCTGCTTTCGCGTTCGAGATGCTTGCGCGTGCCGTACACGAGCATCTCCCCGAATTCCACGCCCACACCGAGTGTGAGCAGCACGCGCCCGATCATGCGATGCGGCGCGGCGCGGAACAGCGAAAAGCCCAGCGGCGTGAAGAACAGCAGTATCAGAAGTATCGCCGTTCCGGTGACCACGGTGATCGTCGGCATGGCGAGCATGAAGGTACTGCCCGCCACGCGCAGCACGTAGCGATCATTCCACATATTCGCGAGAAGCCCGCCTTCGGATGGCGTCAGCGTTTCCATTTCGCCGAAGGTGGCGGCAGACAGCGGGTGTCCGTCCATTGCAAGCGCACCGTCGAGCACGTCGGCCTTCTCGGCCTGTACGCGTGGTGCGAGGCTGCTCAATGCAATGAGCAGCAAAACAGCATATCGTCCCATGATACCCTCCTGGGATTGGCGGTGAACGGTTGCTCCGTGCAGGGAGGTAATGCGGTGCGTGGCGTCCGGCCGGGGCGTGCGTGGCAGGACCGCACCGCTGTTCACGATGGGGGGGTGTCGATCGGCGTTGCGTGCGCCGTGTTTCGTATCGGGGAGTCTTCGAGGCGCGATCGCGCGCCCAGATATCGGATGGAGTGTTCGTTTATTACCGGCGGTGCCGCAGCGCGTCAATGCGCACAGGCGTCGGCGGGAACACTGTTCCATGTATGCGGAAATGCATGCGCCGCCGTGGCGAACGCATTTCGCCGGTGTGGTGATGTATGGTGAAGGTCATGAATGTGTTTTGTTCATGCGGGACTCTCGCCATTCAAGCTCCTTGTTTTCGGAGCACCGACTGCGGTTTCCCCATCCACCCTGAGGCGGACGTCGGCCGATGGTATCCCTTGGCCTCCCGTCGCGGTATGCTCTCGCTGCTACTGGGGCTTCCCTCATTGCCCGGCGTCGGCTTCGTCCCCGCTCCTTCGTCCGGCATGTCGCCCGCCTGTTGGTTATCCCGCGCGATCGGCGATCGATATGTGCGCTGTTTTCTTTTTTTTGTTCCGCCTCCGGTGTATTGTTGATGGGTGCGGGACTTCATGCACAATGCATGCCAGATTTCACACCGCGCCGCGTCACTCCCGCGTGCACGCTCTCAAAAGAGATGCATGGGCACATGCGCAGCGTCCGAGCATGCACGGAAGACCCGGCACGCAAAGGACACGTCGCGACGGCGATGTTATCCGCGATAACGTTTTGAGCCGGAAAATGGGGGGAAATGAGGGGATTCGCCATGACATCTTGCCGCTGCGCTGTGAAAACACTGGGGTGGCAAGAATGCGATGGCTGCTCCGATGTGGTGGGTGTTCTATGGGGCGCAATATATTTCGGAGAAAAAGCGTTGTCAAGAGAATATTTTTCACAACGCCTTCCAGGCAGCGGACATTCTTGTCCCTTGAGCGTTCTTCCGTGAATCTTCTTCCCTGACGTTGTGAATGCTGGTCACGTCGCGGCCCCTTCGCGCGGATACGTCGTTGCCACTACTGTCCTTGCCACTGCCGAGGCGGACGCTTCCACAGTTCGAGGATTCTGTGTACACTACCCCTCAAAAATAAAAGGGCAGAACATGGCGGACTTCCGCATCGGCACATGCAGCTGGAAATATGGATCGTGGAAAGGACTGGTGTATTCGGCCGACAAAGGCATCAACTTTCTCGAGGAATACGCACGCCGCTTCCGCACGGTGGAAATCGATCAGTGGTTCTGGTCGCTGCACGGCCCGGGAAAGATTACCCTGCCCCGCGCGAACGTGGTCCGCGAATATCTGTCCTCCGTGCCGGAGGATTTCCTCTTCACCATCAAGGCGCCGAACGCGCTTACACTGACGCATCATCGGGATGCCTCGGCTACGCCCAACACGCATTTTCTCGACATACAGTTGTTCGAAGATTTCCTCGCCACCATCGCGCCGCTGCGTGAGCGATGCGCGTCGATCATGCTGCAATTCGAATACTTGAACAAGCAGAAAATGCCCGATCGCGCGCTGTTCTTCGACAAGCTCGAGGAGTTGCTCTCCCGTGTTCCACCGGATGTGCCTGTGGGTGTGGAGACGCGCAACCCGAACTATCTCGGGCGCGAGTACTTCGCAATACTGGAGCGATCGGGCGCGCATCATGTCTTCCTTGAAGGCTACTATATGCCCTCCATCGTCGAGCTGTACCGCAAGCACGGGTACAGCGGCCAGCGCACCGTGCTACGCCTGCACGGCCCGGATCGCAAGGGCATGGAGGAACAGAGCGGCGGAATGTGGAATGCGCGCATCGAACAGCGCGACGAGGCTCTGCGCGACATCGCATGGATGGTTGTCGACCTCATCGGAAAGGATGTGGATGTGTTCGCGAATGTCAACAACCATTACGAGGGCTCGGCTCCCTTGACTATCGAGCGCTTCCTCGTGCTGCTGCGCGAGGTCGCTCAGGAAGCCGGAGTTCCGCTGCCGGATTGATGCGAGGAAAGCGAAGCGTAGGTTCTGTCGGCTTCGCTGGACATCCTGCACACACCGAGCGCGAAGACGATGAAGCCGGCGCAGAGCAGGAGAAAACTGAATGCTACGAGATATGCCATGATGCACCTCCAGATTGCGTGTTACGCAGCAGAGTACGCAATGATGCACCGATGCGCGACACCATTCGCGATGACGGATTTATTCATGCGGTCATTCGCACGTACCCACTTGGCGACAGTCATCTCACCGTTACACCCGGGCACAGCCACTCGTAAGACTTTCCCATAAAACAGCGGCGGGATCGAACATGGACGCGGTGTTCGATCCCACCTGTCACACAGGTACGAGTACCCGTGCGCATACCATATAATTGGTACGACGCACAAGGGATGGGGAAAATTCCTTGAACTTTTTTTTCGATCCGCGAGGGAAATGCAGCTGTGAACATAATCCAGCCGTGCAACGCAAGAGCGCAAGGATACAAACGACGCAATTCTTCGGTGTTCATTGGAATCGGGATGATGCCCCGGTCGCCTTTGTTTCGTCCCCCGAAACCGCGGAGTCATTCGGCGCGCCCGGAGTTGCCAGTCGACATGGTGCTTGAATCCTCGCGGATTTCCTCGAATAATCTGTGCTAATCTGCGTGAAATCTGTGCAATCTGTGGTTTTTCCCCTTTGTCACATCCACTCCCACAATAATCACAGCATCCGCATCATGTTCTTTCTCCCGGGTATAACGCAACGAGCGCATGCGTACAAACGCATGCGCTCGTGAAAAAAAGAACGAGACGCGTTTATTCGACCGGGGTTTCCACCACGATACTGACGGTGCGGCAGTAGAAGCGGCCCTCGGGCAATTCGTTGGTGTACATGTCGGTTTCGCCTCTGCCAGTGGCTTTTTCCAGCGGTTGTCCCAATGCGCGAGCGGCCGAGCGCGCGCGACCGTCGGACAAGCGCTGGTTCACCGGCGATTCGCCAATGCGATCGGTGAAACCGGTGATAGTGACGCTGGCATTGGAGGCGATACGCGGCGTGATCATCCCGACAATGCGGATATTCCGCTCGCCCAGCTCCTCGGAGTTGAAATCGAAGAGAATCAAATTGTAGCGATCGATTTCCTTGTCGCCCAAACGCTCGCGACGCTTTTTCTGCACGGTGAGCTGCTCGATGGGAAGTTCATGCGATGGCGACATTGCCTCCTGCGCTGCGGCGTCGCGCACGCGCAGTTGATAACGCAGCGCGTCGCTCCCGCGTGGAATATTCAGGCGATCGCGTTCCACCGCCCATTCGAGGCGTGACGGCACATCGCCCTGCCCGTCGAAATTGCGCAGTTGCATCGCACCCTGCGACACAGGCAGCGACCACTCCGTGATGCCGGCCTGGCTTTCCACCACCGGTTTGAAGCGAATGACCGGTGGATTGACTGAGCGCAAGGTGTCGTCGATAATCACCGGATCGAGAATGCGGGGATCGGTCGACACCATTTCCACGCGGCGGTTTTCCTCCACACCATCAACCTCGCCAACATTCGACGGCTTTTCCGGAAGTCCGCGGGCCTCGATGCTGATGCGTTTCGCGTCGATGGCCCAGGTGGCGACGAGATAGTCACGCACGGCTTCGGCGCGACGGCGCGACAGCTCCATATCGCCCACTTCGGGGGGAGCCGCTGTATTCGTGCCGGTCAAACGCAGATTGGCCTCGGGGTACTGCCGCATGCGCTTGCCGACAATGTTCAACATATGGTGATAGGTGCCCAGATTGTCGCGCGGTTTCAGATCGAGCAATTCAAAGCTCAGTGTTTGCTCGGGCGTCAAGCGGTCGTAGCGCTCGGGTATGCTCGCCGAACTTTCGGCGAAGAACACATAGTGCAACAGCGGCCGCATTTCGCTGGCGATGAATTCCTCCACGCGAATGCGCACGATGGGCTGCTCGGCTCCGCTCGGATCCACCGCAACGGCGGTCACATCCGCCGCAAGCGCGGGCGGAGGTGGTGGAGGCGGCGGTGGCGGTGGCGGCGGCGGGGGTGCGACTTCCTCGGGAGCGCTTTCCGGGCGATAAAGGATACCGACACCGGCACGGAATGCGCGGGCGTGCCAGTCGAGGCCGGAAACCACCGGCGTGAACGCCATGGAGTACAACACCTCCGGTGCCGCCATGAGCGAACGCTTCTCGTTCAACGGCAATTCATAGCGCAGGCCCACGACCAGTCCCGCCGTGAACGATGAAGCGTCGGGGATGTCGCCGCTGAACTCGTTGCGCGTACGACGCTGCGTATCCGTGAACACTCCCACGTCCGACGGCTCGACGATGCGTTCCTCCTGCTCGTAGGTCGCACCCAGCACCAACCCGAGTGACGGACCGGCCATGAAGTACAGGTCGTTCACCACTTGCCACGAAAGCAACGGCTCGAGGTTCACCGAGGTGAGTGCCGCGTCAATGCGATGCTCGAAACGTCCGGGAACGGCTTCGCCTCCCACATTCAGGAGAATCGGCTCCTCATCCGTGAGCAGTGCGCTGAAATCGTGATACCCCAACCGTGTGAGCAGGGACACACGTTGCGTGAGCTGCCAGTCCAGCATCACACCCACGACGAAGCCATTGCCATCACCCGATTCGAAACGCGGACAGCAGTTGGGAATACCCGGCAACTTGCTGAAATCCGCGGAGTGCATGTTCCATTGATAATTCGCGAATATCCCGTAGCGCAACGGCGAGGGTTCCGGCGTCTGCGCACGCAGCGGTGCTGCGATACTCAACGCGATGAAGGCGCCGAGCGCGAGCAGGACCAAGGCGATCCTGTGCCGATGTGATGGAAATGATTGAGCTGATATACGTTTCATGACGACTCTCCGCCTCTCCATGATTCTATTGATCCCCGCACGGCGCTCAGGCGTTGCGACAGTAGGGTGATGGCATGGCACTCGCCGTCACGGCGCTGAATGACAGGCGCTGCCGACAGCCATGTCCTTGGAACAATCCAGTCGGTAAAGTATCACGCGCGGACACATCACGCCAGCGAGAAGCGTATTGCCCACCTTCCATCAGCGTTCTTACGTACCGTATCGTCGGCCAGAATGGCGGCAACATCGCCGCGCCCAGGCGCACGCTGCGCGCCTCGCTCATCGTGGCGCATCCCGCCGCATTGCGCGTGCGCACCTGATAACTGCCGCTTTGCGTGGCCACGTACATGCGTGCAGTCGCACCCGGGATGGGCGCCCCGTCTCTGAACCACTGATATTCCACCGCATCGAAGGCGATGAGCGTATCCCCTCTCCGCACCATGGACGCGGGGGGCGCTGCAAGCACCTCCACGCGCACCGCTTCCGACGTGCTGGTGCAGGAGCCCTTTCCTTTCACACGGACACTATATTCGCCGGCAGCGCGAACGACAATGCCCCGGCTTGTGGCGCCATTGGACCATTCGTAGCTCTCATAGCCCTGACCGGCATCCAACAACACGCTGTCGCCTTCGCAAAAACGCAATGGTCCCTGCGCACTGATCACCGGCGCGGGGCGCGGGTAGACGCGGACCAGCAGGGCTTCGGAGCTACCCTGGCAGCCACGATTCCCGACAGCGCTCACTTGATAACTCCCCGGTTCTCCGATGGCGCGGCGTGCGCCGGTTGCGCCGTCCGACCAGGTGTAACGGGTCAAGCCCTCGGTGGCCGTTACCCACACGGAATCGCCTTCGCACAAGGCAAGTTCTCCTGCGGGCTGTGTGGCCACCAGCGGACGCGGCGTGACGTTGAGACGCACCGTGTCGGTCATGCGGCATCCGGCGGCGTCGGTGACGGTAACGGTGTAAACCATGCTCCGCGAAGGCGTTGCCACTGGCGTGCCGGCGTTGCGATTGTCAAGCCCCTCGGGGGGGCTCCAAAAAAAAAGGAAGGGCCCGTTCCCTCCTGTCACGCCGCCGCCGATTTGCGTGGGCGTGCCCTCGCACACGGTGATATTCCTCGGCATGAGTAATCGCGGTGGCGAGGAAATGTTGACAAAAACGGAATCCTGAAATGTGCATCCCCCGGCATCGGTTACCGTCACCGTGTACAGCGTTGTCGCAACAGGCCGGGCCTCCGTGCGAGCGGATGTCGGACGCGACAATCCGTTTTTCGGGAACCACTGGTAGCGATACGGCCCCCTGCCCCCCGAGGCCTGCGCCGCGAGCTGCGTCGATGCCCCGGGACAAATCGTCACATCCTCGCCCGCCAGCACGCGCGGTGAAGGACGCACCTTGACGCGCACGGTATCACGCGACTCGCAGCCGAAAGCATTCCGCACCGTCAGGATGTAGGACGTCGTGGCCAGAGGCTCGGCAAGTGGCGCGGCCGCATCCGCATCATCGAGCCCTTCCCTGGGCAACCAGGAGAAAATCGCTGCGTGGGCGGTGTCCGTAGCAGTGTTTCCCAGACGCACACGCTCGCCAGAGCATAGGTCCGCATCGTCGCCGGCATCCGCCTTGTTGCAGGGAAGCACCGTCACCGTGATCGTCGCAGTCGCGGCACAGCCGTCCTTATCCGTCACCGTCACCATGTACGTCGTGGTCTGAATGGGATTGGCGATGGGAGTCGCTGCCGCACCGTCGCTCAAACCTTCGCGTGGTGTCCAGTTGTAGCGATACGGACCACCCGACCCGCTCACCGACAGTTCGAGACGTTTGCCTTGACCGCGGCAGATCGTGAGTTCACGAGGCAGGGTCAATGCCGGCGGGGCCGACACGGTCACCTGCACCTCGTCCTGCGCACTGCATCCCCGGGCGTCCGTCACCTGCACAGTGTAGCGCGTCGTGCTTTGCGGTGTGGCGGTGGGTGTGGCGCTCGCGGGATTGCTCAGACCTGTGGCGGGCGACCACTGATAGCGATAGGGTGGGGTCCCTCCGCTGGCAGCGGCAGACAGCGTGTGCACCGTACCGGCGCAAATGCGCACATCCTCGCCGGCGCGCACGGTGGGCGCTTCGGACACGAACACCGTCACGGTGTCGCTGGACGTGCATCCGGAAGCATCGGTCACCGACAGTGTGTACACAGTGGTGCGTGCAACGGAGACGACGGGATTCAGCGTGCGTGCCGAACTGAGGCCGATCGAGGGATTCCACGTGTAGCGGTACGGCGGACGTCCCCCGCTGATTGTGGCGCTGAGCGAGGCCTTCGAACCCGAGCAGGTCGAAACATCCTGCCCCGCGTCAGCAATGGGCGGATCGAGTACGGTGACAGTCACCTTTTCACTCACACTGCATCCCGAGGCATCGCTGACGGTGATGGTGTACTCGCCGCTGCGCGACGGGCGCACCACGGGATTGGCGACATTCGGGTTGGACAGGCCGGTTTCGGGACTCCAGCGATAGCTGTACGGTGGCGTTCCACCGCGCACAGTGGCGGACATGGTGCCCGCGCTGCCGCCGCAGAGCGTGAGACGATCGGCAACGCGCAACTGCGGACGCGGTTGCACCACGACACGCAGCATCGCGGTGGCCACGCAGCCCTTGGCGTCTGTGGCAGTCACGGTGTACGTGGTCGTCTTGGATGGTGTGGCGCTTGGCATCGCCGCGCGCGCATTGTCCAGACCCGAGGCCGGCGACCAGGAGTAGCGATACGGTGGCGTGCCGTTTTCAGCTTCCGCGCCAATGGCCACGGGCACACCGGCACAGGCGACAAGCTCCTTCGGCAAGGTGATCTGCGGTTGCGGATACACGGCTACCAGTACCGAATCGCTCGCGGAGCAACCATTCGCATCGGTCACCGTCAGCACATAGCTGCGCGTGCGTTCGGCAACCATTTGTGGATTCAACACCGTAGTCGAGGAAAGACCATCGCCCGGCGACCATTTGTACACATACGGCGCCTTGCCGCCGCTCGCCCGTCCGCGCAAGGTTGCGGGAGCGCCGTAACACAGCGACATCGCGTCGCCCGCGTCCACCACAGGGGGTTGATTCACCGTCATGCGCACGGTGTCACTGGCCACACAGCCATTGGCATCCCGCACCGTCACGACAACCATGCCACTGCCACGCGGTGTGTACACCGCTTCGGAAGCGCTGGCATCGTGCATTTCAGCGGCGGGCGTCCACGTGTAGCGGAACGGAGCGGTACCTCCTTGCAACGAGGGTTTCAGCGTCACTGGCACGCCTGCGCACAGCGTGCGATCCTCACCCAGCGCAATCCGCACGCCGGGATGCACCGTCACCAGCACCGAATCCTCGACGCTGCAACCTCGGGCATCCGTCACGGTCAGAGTGTAGAGCGTGGTACGCGCGGGGAGAACGGTGGGCGCAGCCGACGTGGCATTGTTCAAACCTTCGGCGGGCGACCAGGCGTAGGTGTACGGGGGCGAGCCCTCCTTCGCCACAGCTTTGAGATTGCCGGGAATGCCCGGACACAGCGCGAGTGCCGGACCGGCGTCCACCACCGGCAAGGGCACGACTGTTACCAGCACCGTGTCGCGACTTACCGCGCCCTCGGCATCGGTGACGGTCAGCACGAAGGTGGTGCTGCTTTTAGGTGCGACCACCGGCTGCTGCACGCCCGGCTGGCGCACAGCGTTTTCGGGCTCCCAGGCGAATTGATACGGCGGCATGCCTCCACCCGCGTCGCCGGCCAGCGTGACGGCGCTGCCGGCGCAAATGGTCGTGTCGCGGCCGGCGTTCGCCAGAGGTTCGTCGAAAATCACGCGCAGGAAAAACGCATCGGTCAGGCCCGCAAGATCGCCTTGCAGCACATTCCCCGCTGTGCGGAATCCGCGGCTCTCGGTGCCACCCACCACCACGGCATTGCCCCGCGCATCCATGGCCACATCGTGACTGATGTCGTGCCCCTCGCCTCCATACAGACTGCTCCAGAGCATCGCGCCTCCGGCGGCAAATTGCGAAAGGAACAATTCGTAACCCGCGCCCTTGTCCTTCTGCAGCGACGTGCCTTTCACCGGAAAATCCCTGCTGCCGGTGTTGCCGGTAACGACAATCGTGCCCTTGGCATCCACCGCCACACCCGACGCTTTGTCCACCTCGACACCGCCGAGGTAAGTCGCCCATTGCATTTCACCCTTGCCATCGAAGCGCGCCAGGAAGGCGTCGATGGCGCCCGCGAGGCGCGGCCGGTAGGAAACGCCCGCCAGCGGGAAGCGCGTGCTGCCCGTGTAACCGGTCACGACAATGTTGCCAGCGGCATCGACGGCCACGCGCTCGCCACTGTCCTCGCCCTCGCCGCCCAGATAGGTCGCCCACGCTATGCGCTTGCTTCGCGCGTCGATGCGCAGCAGCACGGCGTCGAAGCTTCCGCCACCATACTGTTGCTGCCGCCCGGTGTTGGCTGCGGGAAAACCCGTGCTCTCGGTGCGGCCCACGATCACCATGTCGCCATTCGGCGCGAGCGCGAGATCGGCGGCGTAGTCCATGCTCCATCCACCAATGTAGCTGGCCCATTCCCTCCCGCCCGACGCGGTGAAACGCGCCACATACATGTCGAAATCTCCGGCGTTGCTCGTCTGCTGTGCATCCACGGTGACAGGGAAATTCGTGCTGTACGTTCCGCCGGCAACACAAATGCGACCTTCCTTGTCCACCGCGAGACCGCCGCATTCATCGCTGTAACTCCCTCCGAGATAGGTGCACCAGCGCTTCTGCCCCTCCTTGTTCAATGCCAGCAGGAACACATCGTAGCGCCCGCCGTTGGTGGCCTGGAACGCGCCGCTGCTCACCGGCAAATCCTGGCTCGAAGACGATCCCGCCACGATGATGTCCCCCTGCGGCGCGAGTGCGATGCGCGGATGCTCCTCGGAACCCGTGCCGCCGAACAAGGTGGTCCAGACGCGGCGTCGGTCGCGGGCGAATTTTGTGATGAAGAGGTCGTAATTCCCGCGCGGCGATTCCTGCATCGCACCGGGCGTCACCGGAAACACCGTGCTCGCGGTGTAACCCACGGCGTACATCGCGCCATCGGCGTCCACCGACACATCGCGCGCGTAATCCGACAACTCGGCGCCCATGAAGGTGCTCCATTGCAGAAACGGATCGATTATCCAACTACCGGAGGGCAGCGGTCCGCGAAGGGAAAAGCCGAGCACATCATCCTTGATGCTCCAGAAGGCCCGCGCCGAAGTCGTGGCGCCCCGCCCGTCGAGAACGACGGGAGCCGCATCGCGCAGCGTCCAGTTGTCGAAGTGGTAACGTAGTCCTCCGTCGCGCTCTTCGCGGGGCATGTCCGCGCCGCGCAAACGCAGTCGGATGCGCGACGCATCGGCGCCGGCGTGAAGTACGAATTGGTATTTCACGCCATCATCGCCCATGCGTATTTCAAAATCCACACCCTTCCACAGTTCGCGGTAGCGCACGCCGCCGTGTATGACTCCGCCACCCAGCGCATGCGCCACGTCGACGGTCAGCACTTCGTCACGTGCGTCGATGAATTCCACCTCGGCAGCGCGCGCATCCACGAAATCCCAATCCACGCGATGCATCGACACAGCGGGCGCTCCACGCAGGCCATCGGCCAGCGTCACTTCGCCTCCGCCGTTGGCATAGTGCACGAGCGAAAAGCCCCCTGTCCGGAGAAACACCCGCCCACTCCGCTGCAACGTCGACAGCGCCACGACGCGGTCATCGCCTCGAGCGTCAAGCAACGAAACCTGCACCGGCACGAAGCCGGGCGCGGCGGTCGCAAGAAGAATCCTGTCGGGGAAAGAAGTCCCGGTGGCGTGCGCGCCAAGCACCATGGCGAAAAAGACGGGAACCGTGGGGAGAAGAGCGCGGAGTGTGAGCTGTCGCATGTGGTAGTCTTCGATGTGGATGAAACCGCCGCGGAAAGACCATCGCAGAATGGCGCAGCGGTGCGCCCGTTGCCGGACGCACCGCCCGAAATGTCAACGCATGATGCCGATCATGCGCTCGGCGGCCACACCTCCACCGTGCACTCGAAGCAGGTACATTCCCGCGGGAAGTTGTCCAACGCGCACTGTGGAGCTGTTCGCCCCCGACTCGCGCCGCCCGGCGTATTGGCGGGCCACAACGCGGCCTTGGAGATCGAAGATGGAAAGCTCCACCTGCTCCGACGCCTGTTGCGCCCAGCGCACGTGCAGCATGTCACCTTGCGCGAGCGGATTGGGCCACACGGCCTCGATGCTCAACGGCTGCACGGCAGCCGCGGCGTGCACGGAATTCACCGCACCCTCGACACTGAAGGACAGATCGGTAATGCGCGGATTGTTGCTGGCGATATCGTTCGTGTCAATGGTCAGCGAGGCGCCGTATCCGTCCTTGGTGACAAGCATAAAATCCACCGAGGTCTGATAATCCTCGGAGAACACCTGTCCTCCCACGACAATGCGCTGACTGGTTCGTGTCACATTCTTGATGCACAGCGCATCGCCACTGCCGCGCGAGGTGATCAGCGTACCGCTGGCCACGACCTCCACCTGCTGCGTGGTGACCTGTGTGAAGCCGGGGAAGGGCTCATTCACATCACTGGTGTAGGACCACTTCGATCCCAGTTGCATCGGGAAAAGGAAATCCGGCATGTCGGGCACGTTCTTCTGGATGTACGGCACGCCTTGCATTTCCGTACCCACACCAAGAGAGTACAGTCCGACGTCGTTCAGCTTGAAGTACAGGAATGCGGGCTGATCTCCCTGCGACACCATGGCGTGTGTGGCGCCGGGAAAATCATCGGTGTACGGCGTGGACGAGGGCGCTACGAAGGTCCGGTTGTACACGGTGGGAGTGAAGGTGAACGTGCGCAGGTCCCAGGTATTGCCCGCACCGCTCGTACCAAGATTGAAACGCGCGTCGGGTGTGACCGTGGCATCAAATACGGTCACCGCCTTCGTGGTGAGAGTGCCTTCAACGTCCGCTCGCACGATGCGCAACTGCGCTTCCAATCGAGCGGAGGTAACAAGGACAAGCATCAGGGAAATGGTGCCGACGAGCCGCATGTATTCCTCCGGGAATGTGTACTGAAATGAATGACACAAGGTACGAAAACCCTGCATGGAATGCGAACAGTTTTCCCTCCAGGAACACGCCCGGTACTGGGAAACACCGCCCGCTCCAGCACCTGCCAGCCCGGGACCCGCCGCGCCGGATCGTTGCGCTCACCCGGAGGCGGCACGCGGCGGAAACCATGGCACCACGATGTGTGTTGATTTTCCCACCGCGCATCCATAGCTTAATGGATTGATTCTTTTCACACCCCACCGCACATCGACAGAACGGACCCCCCAATGCGGAACGATACAGATTTCTTCTCCATCGATACATTACTGACCGAAGAGGAACTCCTTGTGCGCGACACCGTGCGCGCCTTTGTGAACAAGGAAGTTTTGCCCATCATAGAAGAAGCTGCGCGTGAACAGCGCTTTCCCATGCATTTGGCCAAACGCATGGCCGAACTCGGCATTTTCGGCGCCACACTGCCCGAGGAATATGGCTGCGCCGGCGCCAACAACGTGATGTACGGCTTGATGATGCAGGAACTCGAGCGCGGCGACAGCGGCGTGCGCAGCTTCGCCAGCGTGCAGAGCAGTCTGGTGATGTACCCGATTTATCGCTACGGCACCGAGGAGCAACGGCGGCACTGGTTGCCACGCCTCGCCACCGCCGAAGCCATCGGCTGTTTCGGCCTCACCGAACCCGACCATGGCTCCGATCCCGGCGGCATGGAAACCCGCGCAGTGGAGGATGGCGAGAGCTTCGTGCTCAACGGCGCGAAAATGTGGATCACCAACGGAACCATCGCCGATGTGGCGGTGGTGTGGGCCAAACTCGACGGCGTGATCCGCGGCTTTCTCGTGGAAAAAGGTACGCCCGGCTTCACCGCCCCCGAAATGAAAGGCAAGCATTCGTTGCGCGCTTCGGTCACGTCCGAACTGGTGTTTCAGGATTGCCGCATTCCCAAGGCGAACATGCTTCCCGGCGCCGAAGGGCTCAAAGCACCGCTCTCCTGCCTCACCCAGGCCCGCTACGGCATCGCCTGGGGCGCCATGGGTTCGGCCGAGATGTGCTACAGCACCGCGCTGGATTACGCAGTCACGCGCAAACAATTCGACAAGCCCATCGCATCCTTCCAGCTCGTGCAGCAGAAACTCGTCACCATGATCAACGAGATCACCAAGGGACGCTTGCTCGCCCTGCACCTTGGACGCATGAAGGACGCCGGCACGATGACCTTCGCCCAGGTGTCCATGGCCAAACGCAACAACGTGCACGTGGCGCTGGAAATCGCACGGCAGGCGCGCGAAGTGCTCGGCGCCAATGGCATTCTCGACGAATACCCGGTCATGCGCCACATGAACAATCTCGAATCCGTGTACACCTACGAAGGCACGCACGATATTCACACGCTCATCATCGGGCATGCCATTACCGGAATTCCCGCATACAGTTGATTTCACAGTACGGATACAGCATCGATGCCGCAGAAAATCATTCGCCTCGGCCTCACGTTTGACGACGTGCTCCTCGTTCCGAGAAAGTCCTCCGTCCTCCCGCGCGAAGCCGACACCCGCAGCCGCCTCACCCGGGAAATCGAACTCAATGTTCCCCTGCTCAGCGCGGCCATGGATACGGTCACCGAATCCGAAATGGGCATCGCACTCGCCCGCGAGGGAGGCATTGGCATTATCCACAAAAACATGAGCATCGAACGCCAGGCCGAGGAGGTGGACAAGGTCAAACGCTCCGAAAGCGGCATGATCGTCAATCCCATCACCCTGCGCCCCGATAAAACGGTGGCCGACGCGCATGAATTGATGGACAAATACCGCATCTCCGGCATTCCTATCGTGGATGAGAACGACAAGCTCATCGGCATTCTCACCAACCGCGACCTGCGCTTCGAGCCCAACAAGTCCATGCTGGTCTACGACATCATGACCAAGGACAACCTCGTCACCGCACCGCTGGGAACCACGCTCGAGGAGGCCGAATCCATTCTCCAGATGCATCGCATCGAGAAGCTTCCGGTGGTGGATAAAAAAGGACGTCTCCGGGGTTTGCTCACCTTCAAGGACATCATGAAGAAAAAGCACCACCCCAACGCCAGCAAGGATGCCTACGGCCGCTTGCGCGTTGGCGCCGCGGTGGGCATCTCGGCCGACACGCCCGCGCGCGTGCGCGCTCTGGTCGATGCCTCGGTGGATGTGGTGATCATCGACACGGCGCACGGACATTCGGCCGGCGTGCTGCAAATGGTGAAGCAGATCAAGAAGCAATTCCCCGCGCTGCAAGTCATCGCCGGCAACGTGGCCACGGCGCATGCCACCGAGGATTTGATCAAAGCCGGCGTCGACGCCGTGAAAGTGGGCATCGGCCCGGGAAGCATTTGCACCACGCGCGTGGTGACTGGTGTGGGTGTGCCGCAAATCACCGCCATCATGGACTGCGCGGCGGCCGCGGCGAAGTACGACATTCCCATCATCGCCGACGGCGGCATCAAGCAAACGGGCGACGTGCCCAAGGCGCTCGCGGCTGGAGCCGATACAGTGATGATCGGCGGCATGTTTGCCGGCCTGGAGGAAAGTCCCGGTGAGAAAATTCTCTACGAAGGCCGCCGCTACAAAACCTATCGCGGCATGGGATCGCTCGGAGCGATGAAGGAAGGCAGCAAGGACCGCTACTTCCAGGATGTGGAAGACGACATCAAGAAGCTCGTGCCCGAGGGCATCGAGGGTCGCGTGCCCTATCGCGGCAAATTGGAGGAAATGGTGTATCAGCTCCTCGGCGGTCTGCGCGCGGCCATG
The DNA here is from genome assembly GCA_035362335.1 of Bacteroidota bacterium. Classification (GTDB taxonomy): domain Bacteria; phylum Bacteroidota; class Ignavibacteria; order SZUA-365; family SZUA-365; genus JAOSJT01. The sequence goes on along the minus strand of DAOSDL010000039.1, from coordinate 18,807 downwards.
GGTTACTGCGGCGTGCGCACCATTGAAGAACTGAAGAGCAAGACCGAGTTCATTCAGGTGACCTCCGCGGGCCTCAAGGAAAACCATCCCCACGATGTGTTCATCACCAAGGAAGCACCCAACTATCAGGCCGGAAGCTGACGGCGCGCGGGGTTATCCACATTCCGCCGGACCTTCGGGCGGCGGCACACTCCTGGAATTCGCGGAATTCAGCGGATTTTCCGCGATTTTCCCATTCGGTATCACGTTATCCACACTTTTCCCGAACTTATCCACATTTCACGCACATTCCGTGAATCCCGAGAAATGAGTACTCCCGCGCCGTACGCGGCCAGACAGCTCGCCCTGCGCGCGGCCTTGCGCGCCCGGGGCCTGCGGGCGCTGCTCGTCACGCATCCCGTTCACGTGCGCTGGCTCTGTGGATTCACCGGCAGCAACGGATGGTTGCTGTTGCGCTCGAGCGACGCGGTGTTCGTCACCGATCCACGCTACGAAGAGCAAGCCGCCGCCGAGGTGCGCGAAGCCCGCATTCTCCACGCCGGCACGCTGCGCCTGTCGGAAGCGCTGCAACAGGACAAGGCCTTCCGCAACCTGCGCACGCTGGGCATCGAAGAGGAACACGTCACCGTTGCGCTGCAGCGCGGCATCGCCGAGCGCTGCGCACCGGCGCGAACCCGTGCTGTGTCGGGCGTGCTGGAGGAATTGCGCGAACGGAAATCCCCCGACGAAATCGACTGCATCCGCCGCGCTATCACCATCAGCGAACAGGTGCTGGACGAAGTCCTGCGCGAATTGCGCTCCGGCGTGAGCGAACGCGACATCGCCGCGGAAATCACCTACCGCCATCGACGCGCCGGCGCCGACGGCGATGCCTTCCCTCCCATCGTACTCTTCGGCGCACGCAGCTCGCTCATTCACGGCCAACCATCCGAAGCGCGCCTGCGCAAAGGCCAACTCGTGCTCATCGACATGGGCTGCACCGTGCGGGGCTATCACAGCGACATCACCCGCACCGTGGGATTCGGACGCGTGCCTGCGAAATTCCGTCGCATGTACGAACAACTCCGCGCTACGCAGGAGCAGGCCAGGGCGGCAGTGGCGCCCGGTATGACCGCTTCGGCGCTCGACGGCCTCGCCCGTACTTCGCTCGAACGGTCGGATCTGGCCCGGTATTTCACGCACGCTCTGGGCCACGGCATCGGCCTCAATGTGCACGAGGCACCCATCCTTTCCTCCCGAAGCACCGCGGCCCTGAGCGCAGGCATGGTGGTCACCATCGAGCCGGGACTGTACCTGCCGGGCGAAGGCGGTATGCGCCTCGAGGACGATGTGCTGGTGACGCCCGAGGGCGGTGCAACACTCACCTCGCATTCGCGCGACTGGCTGGAGCTGTGACATGGAAAACGGTCCGCCCATCCATCGCGTGCTGATGATCGCCTACTACTTCCCGCCACTGGGCCTCAGCGGTGTGCAGCGCACGCTTAAATTCGCCAAGTATCTACCGGATTTCGGTTGGCATCCCACCGTGCTCACCGTGGAGGATAGAGGGTATTTCGCCAAAGATCCCTCGCTGCTCGTCGAACTCGAAGGGCGCCCCGTGCGCATTCACCGCACTCCATCTTTCGATCCACTGCACGTCATGCGCCGTCGCGATGTGCTGCGCATGCCCTCGGCCGGCACGCTGAGCCTGTTGGGCAAACTCAGCCAGTGCGTGTTCATCCCCGACAACAAAATCGGCTGGAAGCGCCGCGCCGTGCAGGAGGGACTGCGCATCATCGCCGAACAGGACATCCAGGCCATTTTCGCCACCGCTCCGCCGTACACCGACTTCCTCATCGGCATGGAACTGAAGCGGCGCACAGGTCTGCCGCTCATCGTCGATTACCGCGATTCCTGGCTCGATAATCCGCTGCACTTCTACCTCACCCCGCTGCACAAAGCCGTGCACGCGCATCTGGAGCGCGGTGTGCTCGAGCGTGCGAACGGCATTGTCACCATCAATCGTCCCATCAAGGAGCAAATACTCCGCCGCTACGACACCGTGGCGCATCATGATGTGACCATCATCCCGCAGGGCTACGATCAGCAGGATTTCGTGGGCGTGAAGCGCGGGCGCGGGCGCGACGGCAAGCTGCGCATTGTGTACTCGGGCACGCTGTATTTCAATCGCCACCCGGGCTTCCTCCTGCGCGCAATGAAGCTGCTGTTCGAGCAGCACCCCGAGACGCGCAACAAGGTCGAGCTGCATATCGTCGGCACACCGCGGACGGTGGATCAGGCACTGGCGCGTGAGCTCGGCCTCGAAGGCAGTGTGCATTTCCCCGGCTACCTTCCACATGCGCAGGCCGTGCAGGCGCTGGTCGATGCCGATGTGCTGTGGCTGATGATCGGCCGCGGCACGGGCGAGGAAATGATGTCCACGGGAAAACTCTACGAGTATCTCGGCGCGGGCAAACCCATTCTGGGCACAGTGCCCGAGGGAGCGGCGAGACAGGTGCTGGAAAAGAGTGGCGCGGCCTTTCTCGCGCCTCCCGATGATGTGCCGGCCATCGAGGCACAATTGCGTACCTTGTTCAGCCTGTTCAAAAATGATAGATTGCCGCGTCCGTCATTCGACTACGTTTCGCAATTCGACAGGAAGACATTGACCGGGCAACTCGCCCAGCTCCTTCTGACCCATGTGCACGGCGACAGCGGTGAATCCAGCATTCACACGCGCCCGGGCAGGCGGCGGACGGAGGACGAACCCCATCCCACCAGCAGCGGAATACAATGAAAATTCTCGTCGTCGGCAATGGTGGCCGCGAACACGCCATCTGTTGGAAACTCCGTCACAGCAAACAGGTCGATGCTTTGTGGTGCGCGCCCGGCAATGCCGGAACGGCGCGGCTCGGCATCAATCTCCCGCTCGCCGCCACCGACGTGCGCGGATTGCTCGCCTTCGCCCGTAGTGAAGGCATCGATCTCACCGTGGTCGGACCCGAGGCGCCGCTGGCCGCCGGCATCGTGGACGCCTTTCGCTCCGAGGGCCTGCGTATTTTCGGGCCCACCGCCGCGGCGGCCATGCTCGAAACCAGCAAGGCCTTCGCCAAGGATTTCATGCGCCGCCACCACATCCCCACCGCGGCCTATCAGGTGTTTCAGAGCGGCGACGAGGACGCGGTGCGCAGCTTCCTGCACAACGCCCGCTATCCCGTGGTGCTCAAGGCCGATGGCCTCGCCGCGGGCAAAGGTGTGGTGATCAGTCCCGCGTACGACGAAGCCGTACTCACCGCGCTGGACATGCTCTCCGGCTCTTCCTTCGGCGAAGCGGGTACGACGCTCGTCATCGAGGAATACCTTGACGGCATCGAGGCCTCGGTATTCGCGCTCACCGATGGCACGCGTTTCGTGACGCTGGCCCCGGCGCAGGACCACAAACGCATTCTGGATAATGATCTCGGAAAAAACACCGGCGGCATGGGCGCCTTCGCTCCCACACCGCACGTGCCCACCGAATTGCTCACCGAAATCAAACTGCGCGTCATCAAACCCACCATCGACGGCATGAAAGCCGAAGGCATTCCCTACACGGGTGTGCTGTTCGTGGGATTGATGCTCACCGCCGATGGACCGAAGGTGCTCGAGTACAACTGCCGCTTTGGCGATCCCGAAACGCAGGTGGTGCTTCCCCTCATCGATTACGATCTGGCCGAATTGCTGCGCGACATCGCCGACGGCGCCTTGGGCATGAACCGCCTGCCGCTGCACGACGCCAACGCGGTGTGCGTGGTCATGGCCGCCAACGGCTACCCCGACTCCTACGAACGCGGCAAGTCCATCGCCGGCCTCGACGCCATCAACGAGGAAAAGGAAGGCGTGGTCGTGTTCCACGCGGGTACCGCTCTGGGCGGCGACGGCGTCATCACCGCCGGCGGACGCGTGCTGGGCGTGACCGCGCTGGCGCAGGGCATGGATTTCGCCGAAAGTATTCGCCTCGCCTACGGAGCGGTGAACCGCATCCGCTTCGATGGTGCGTATTACCGCACCGATATTGGAAAAAAAGCCCTCATCTGAAAGGATTCCCCTCACCATCATGCGCAAACCCGACAAGTCCCTCGCCGAAAAATGGGGCATCATGCCCTGGCTGAAAATCCGCATCGACAATGATCCCGCCTGGCTGCGGGAGTTGGTTGAGCCTTTGTGCGAGGATACAAAAATGGCCCGGCAGGGCGTGTGCGACATCGCCTTCGTCGCCCCCACCTCCGCCGCCGAATGGAAACAGAAAGCCCGCCGACTCAAACTCGCCATCGATCCCGACGGCGTGATCTGGGTGGTGTACCCCAAGGACGATTTCCGCGAAAAATACCAGTTCGACGGCAGTCTCGCCGAAATGGTGCAAATCGTCAAGGAATTCGGACTCAAGCACACGAAACTCGCCGCCGTCAACGACGAACTCACCTCCGTACGCTTCAGTCTCTGAGCGGCCATGCACCGCCTGCTCACCGTCATCGGCACGCGCCCGCAGTACATCAAGTACGCCGCGCTGAGCGCGCCGCTGCGCCAGCATGTCGAGGAAGTGCTGGTGGACACCGGGCAGCATTACGACAGCGCGCTCTCGCGCGTGTTTGTGGATGAATACCGGCTGCCCGCCCCGCGCGCCGTGCTGCACGGCGCCGAGCGCGACGGCGCGGACCGCCTGGCCCTCTGGATGGATCAGCTCGCTCCCCTCATCGCCGCGGAAGCGCCCGACGCATTGCTGTGTTTCGGCGATACGGATTCGGCGCTGGCCGCCGCTATGGCGGGCGTGGCAGCGGGTGTGCCGGTGCTGCACGTGGAAGCCGGCGAGCGCTGTCGCGACGCGTTTGGACACCGCATCGCTCCCGCGTCCATGCCCGAAGAGCGCAACCGCATCATCATCGACCACCTCGCATCGCTGTTGCTCTGTGCCACCGATGCGGCCGTGCGCCAATGCGCCGAGGAACGTTGCCAGGGCCGCGCCGTGATGGTGGGCGACGTGATGTACGACGTGTTCCTTCGCGGCGGACGCGACGAAGCGCACGAGGCGGCGCTGCTGCGACGACACGGATTGCTTTCGGGAAATTTCCACCTCTGCACCATTCACCGCGCCGTCAACACCGACGACGCGGATCGACTCGCCTCCCTGCTCGGCACGCTCAACGCTCTTGATCTGCCTGTGCTGCTGCCCCTGCATCCGCGCACCGCCGACCGCATGCGCGTGCATGGCATCGTGCTTCCGCCGGGCGCACTGCGCATAGTCGATCCCCTGCCGCACGCAGATCTCCGGGCCATGTTGCATCACGCGCACCGCGTGCTGACGGATTCGGGCGGCCTGACGCGCGAGGCGTATTTCTGCGGTATTCCTTCGCTGTGCCTCGACGACGCCACGGCGTGGTACGAGCTATGTACGCTTGGTTGGTGCGGCATCACCGGTGCGAATGCCGTGCGCATACACGCGGCGCTGCGGCGCGAGGCACCCACCGAACGTCCCGCGCTCTTCGGCGACGGCGACGCCGCCTCGCGGGCCGTGCGTGCGATACGCGCCTTTCTCGACGAGGGAAGGCCTAACCGCCGCCCAGACGTTTCCTGATGAGATCGAAAAAACTCCCCAGCCACGAAATCGTCCCCACCACCAGCACGGCGATGATCCAGGATTTCGCCACCGACTGCATATCGTAATTGCCCCACACCATCGCCGTGCTCCACGGCGAATCGAAGGCCAGCCAGATGCAGCCGAGGAAGAGCATCAGCGTGACCAACGCGTGCAGGCCAAGCACCCACCACCGCTCGCGATCAGTGAGTTCGGCGATCATTTGATACTTGTAGAGAAAAATAAAAAACACCAGTACGCCCAGAATTCCCACCGAAATCGCCATGAGCGCGGGCACATCCACTTCCTCGCGCCAGATGTGCACGAAGGTGAGCGACCACAGCGCCAGCACTGTGAGCGGCAGTGTCGCGATGAACACCACGGCGAAAAAGCGTGACCAAAAACGCCGACGACGCTCGCGCACCTCGGGCGGAATCCACGGTGTGGCCTCCCACACTTCGTCTCCTCGAATGCTCATGCACTGTCCTCCATGCGCATGCCTTTGTGTAATGCCGCAAATTCGCGCATATACCGATGCGCCGCAAGTGTTGCGCTCCGGCAATTCCGGGACGAGGCGGAGAGCTTGCGGCTCGCGGCGGCCGTGTCAGGCCATCCACACGCTTTTGATATTCACGAATTCGCGAATGCCGAAGGACGAGAGTTCGCGGCCATAGCCGGATTTGCCAATGCCGCCAAAGGGGAGGCGCGGGTCGGATTTCACCATGCCGTTGATGAACACGCTGCCCGCCTCGATGTGCGCCGCGCAATAACGCGCCAGATCGGCGTCGGCTGTCCATACGCTCGCGCCCAGACCGAAGTCGGTGTCATTCGCCATGCGCAACGCCTCCTCCACGTCCCCGACCCGCCACAGCGCGGCCACCGGTCCGAAGGTTTCCTCGCGCCACACCGGCATGTCGGCGGTGAGCTGGTCCATGACCGTTGGGAGGTAAAACGCGCCGGGACCGTCGCTGCGCTGGCCACCCGTGAGCACGCGCGCACCCATTTCCACCGAGCGTTGCACTTGAGCATGCAGTTCCAGCAGCAAATCCTCGCGCGCCATCGCACCCACCTCCGTGGCATCGTCGAGCGGATCGCCCACGCGCAGGCCACGCACGGCCGCAACAAAGCCCTCCGCGAAGCGCTCGTACACGGCATCCTCCACGATGAAGCGCTTCGCGGCGATGCAGCTCTGTCCCGTGTTGATCATGCGCGCCGTGGCTGCCACGCGGGCGGCCCTGTCCACATCGGCATCGCGCAGAACAATGAAGGGATCGCTGCCACCGAGTTCGAGTACGGTTTTTTTCAAATGGCGCCCCGCCGTCGCCGCCACGTTCATTCCCGCGGGCTCCGAACCCGTGAGTGTGACCGCCGCCACCACGGGATCGGCAATCACCGCGGCGACCTCGGTCGAGGAAATCAGCAGCGTGGAAAAGCAGCCCTCGGGAAAGCCCGCGCGCGTGAACACCTCCTCGATCATCAGCGCGCAGCGCGGCACATTGGAGGCGTGCTTGAGCAGACCCACGTTGCCCGCCATCAACGCCGGCGCGGCGAAGCGGAACACCTGCCAGAAGGGAAAATTCCACGGCATCACCGCGAGCACGGGACCGAGCGGATCGAAGCGCACCCAGGCGGCCGAGCCGTCGGATTCCGCCGCCTCGTCCCGCAGCATGGACTCGGCCTGCCCGGCGTAGTAGCGGCACACCCAGGCGCATTTTTCCACTTCGGCGCGGGCCTGCGCGATGGGTTTGCCCATTTCCAGCGTCATGGCGCGCGCAAAGCGCTCGCGGTCCTCGTCCAGCACCGCAGCAGCAGCGAGCATGCGCTCGCCGCGCTCCGCGAATCCCGTCCAGCGCCAGTGCGTGAAGGCCTCGCGCGCTTTCGTCAACCGCGACAGCACTTCGGCATCGTCATGTGCGTCGATGTACTCCAGTACTTGTCCTGTGGCGGGGTTCAGGGATTGGAAACGCATGGGTAACCTCGATAAAAGGATACATTTCATCCCAATGTGCGAAAGCCCGGCGACACCGCCAACCGCGCATTCCATTGTCGACAGTGAAGAAATCGCCAACGCGCGGGAACATCCGTCCCGGCTTCGCATACAACGACAGGTTTCCTTGTCGTTTGTTGCACTTGGTACCGCTGCTCCGTATCTTGAAACGGCTTTCCGCATTATTCATATCCATCTCCGAAGCTCATGAACAATCGCGCGACTTTCCTTCTCCTCGCCTGCCTGCTTCTGGCGGGATCCCGCGTTTCCGCTCAACAGTTCGCTTTCGGCATGCAGTACAGCTGCGAACCCGAGGACGCATACGCCAAGGTCACCCTCCCGGCATCCGCGCTCGCGGATCTCGTGCGGGAATCCGGCGAGTCCATCACCATGAAGGACATCTGCATGGACGACAAGCCGGTGGGCACGCTTTCGGGCTATCAGGCCGATTACGATGGCGACGGCACCGACGAGATGTGGCTGCTGTACACGAATAATAATTGCAACGTGACGGTGATTGTCACTCCGGCCGGTGGCGGAAAGTACGCGCTCATGGATATTCTCCCGCTCCCCACGGGCAAGGCGCTGATCCGCCCCATCATCACGCTCGACAAGGGCGTGCAGATGTACGCGCAGAGCAGCAGCACACTGCCCGACGGCGGCACCGAGGTCAAGGGCAGCATTCTCTGGTATCAGCAGACGGCGCTCATCATTCTGACCTCCTGGTCCGAATTCAACGGCATGCGCGACGGCAAGCATGTATCCGAAGCCGTGGACGCCGCCTGGACCGATGGCAACTTCGACAAGATCAAGGAGCTGGTGGTCCGCTACAGCATTCATGAAACCGGCGGCGGCAAGCGCACCGAGAAGAACATGGTGGATCGCTACGTGCTCACGCTCGATTTTCTCCCGAATCACCTCCGCTACGGCGTGTACGACTCGGTGGGCATGGCGGCGCTGGACGAAGCCGAGAAAAAGGCCCGTGCTGCGCGCGGCCGCATGAATCGCGACGAGACGCGCGACGCGGGCATCGTTGCCATGCGCGAAGCCATACAGACCGATCCCTTCATGGTGTGGGCACGCGTGCATCTGGGCGAATTTCTTCTCCACGACGGCAAATATTCCGACGCAGCGCAGACGCTGATCGAAGCGCGCAAATTCGGACCCGAGAACAACAAACTCTTCCGCATTCTCGGCGACGCCTATCTCCGCCTCAACGACTTGCAGCTCGCACTCGAAGCGTACACGCGCTATCTGGAAGTGGGTCCGGAATCGAATTACTACAAGAAAAAAGTCGAACACAATATCAAGCAGATCACGATTCCGAAGCGTCGTCGATAACGGTTGTTCATAGCGCAGCGAGGTAACCATCGTGCCTGAATTCAACTTCGCGAAGGGGGGCAAGAGCGGAGACAGCGGCTCGACCCCGACCGGTGCGCATCAGTTCCAGGAAACCGGCCCGCAACGGCCGGTTTCCTCGCATGATGCCGACAGCGATCTCCCCATCGAGTTAACGGAAACGCCACCAGCCCGTCCGTCCGCAACCCCGCGGCCCGCCACTCCCGCAGGCGATCGCGCTGCCGCCGCGCCTCCGCGCGCCCCGGGCGGCAGCGTGTTGGACCGTTTTCCCGAACACGACCTCTCGCATCTCGAAGCGTTGGCCGCGGGTGCCGCTCCTGAAGCAACACCACCGCCACCACCCGCCGCTCCGCCCGAAAATACGCCGGCGGAAGAGCCCGCCGCGGCAGCTCCGGCAAAGGATAAAGAGGACAAAAAGCGCTCATCCTGGCCGCTGATCGCCATCGGGACCATCGTGGGCTTGCTGGTGCTCGTGGCGTTCATCTGGCATGTGAATCCGTGGCCGCCGCTGCGCGAGTCCATCGAATCGCTGTTCCGCAAGCCCGCTCCCGTTGCGGTGAAAAGCGCCCCCGCTCCCGTGGTGGACGACGTCGCCGCACCGCCCGAGCGCCTCTGGGATTACTACCTGCAAGTGTCGTCGTGGAAGGAATTGCCGAAAGCCGATGCCGATGCCGAGCGATACCGCGCCGAGGGTTTACCCGTGGTGGTAGAAAGCGAAGCCGTGCGGCGCCGCGCTGGCACCGTATTCCGCGTGCGTCTCGGGCCCTACGACAGTCCCGACGCCGCCTACGCCGATGCCACCGCGCATCCGGGTCTCATCCCCAGCGATGCGTTCATCGACAGCGTGCTCATCGATCCAGCCACCGGATCCAAGGCGAAATCGTCTCCACCGAAAAGTGCGGCGCCTGCCAAGCCGGCCTCCGCCGATCGTGTTCCCACCGCCAAGGGGGACAATCCCGATGGTGAATGGAAGGAATTCGACGTGGTGCGTCAGCCCTTAAGCGGCTACGCGGTGAAAGTGTCCTCGCTGAAAAATCTGGACATCGCTCGCATCGAGGCGCGGAAACTGCTGGAGCAGGGCTACCCTTCCTTCATCACCCGCGCCTCGGTGGCCGGTGTTCCATGGTACCGCGTGCTTGTAGGTCCGTTTTCGACCAAAAGTGATGCTGATAAGTACACGAAACTGATCAACGTCACCTACGGCAACGACGCCTACACCATCGACCTGTCCTCGGATCGCTGGTAATGGGTGCAAAAATCCATCCCTTTGCAAATCGGACGGCTTTGTATTAGGGAATGTTCACCGAAACACGTAGATTTCACGATGAAAAGCGCCGGAGCAATCCGGCGCCTTTCCCGCACAGCCCGACATCGGCAGGCAAGTATCGGGTACTCCGAAAGGCACGGCAAAATATCTGCCTTGCGTGTCGTCGGAATTGCGTGTTTTTTCACGCATGTTCAACTCGCTTCTCTACACCACACAATATGGAGTGACGTATGAAAAAACTGTTTCTGTTAGCCCTCCTCGTGGCCATGGCCGGAGTGGCTCAGGCACAGCAAGTGTCAGTGCGCGCGCCGCAGCAAACGGGCCCGGGCGTCGTGAGCGACAATTCCGCCGAAGGTCCGTCGGTGATCAAAGAATTCCTCGGCATCAACGAAGCCGGCATCACCGCGCGTGCCGCACGCAAGCACAGCACTCTTCGCAAAACCATGGTTCCGAGCACCATGGTGGAAATCGGCAAGATGGCGAACACCTACGCCGTGATCGGCGAGAACCGCAATCAGATCTCCAGCGATCCGAAAACCGGCAACGTCGGCGTGATTTTCCGCGGCAATGATCGCGGCACCAGCGACGGTAACACGCTGTACATTCGCTACTCCGGCGACAACGGCCAGACCTGGGGTCCTCAGGGCAACAATATCTCCAACGCCCCGCAGCCGCGCTACCCGATCATCTTCATCAATCCGAACCAGGGCGCTGGCGATCCCGCTGTGAGCGTGATTTGGCCGCACGTCAAGCAATTCGGTGATGGCACCAGCAACTTCGGCGAAATCAACGCCATGAAGTCCGGTGTCAACAATGCCAACCCGCAGTACAGCACCGCGCCGACGCCGCCGGATTGGTCGATTCCCTGGCAGATCGTCCCCGATCAGAGCACGGGCGACCTCTACACCATCGCACTCGCGCTGGATCCTTCCAACGGTCAGAGCACCGGTGAGCTGTACCTGCTGCGCTCCACCGACAACGGTGGCAGCTGGGCCGCGCATCCGGATCTGAACACGCCGGTGTACACCGACGATCTCGTGCCGCAGGGTTATTTCGACAGCAATCTGAAAATCGACATCAGCCCCGATGGCACCATGATGCAGTACTGGCTGCTCATCATCGAGAGCGAGCCGGGCCGCGCCTTCCTGCTCGATCCGGGTCATGAGATCGCCTATCGCATTTCCAACGACAAGGGTCGCACCTGGGGCGCCGTTCAGCGCGTGAAGCCCTCCTCGGATGCGGTTCTCCCCTCGCCTTTCGATCACAAATGCCACATGGCTTGGGATCTCGATGGCGTGCTCGATTACAACAACGTCCCGCATTTCATGGTCGTGCTCAGCGCCGATCTCAATCCGTTCAGCTTCCGCGATGAAGCCCTCGAGAACGGCAATGTCAAGCTGAACCATGTGGACAGCACCTTCGTGTCCGAAGTCACCATGATCGACGGCCAGTGGCGCGTCATCCCCATCGGCCCGTCCCGCCGTCCGCGCGTGGATCGTTACTCCTTCACCGCCGCTTCGTCGACGGATGCTCCCTACCTCTTCCGCGCCGAGCCGAAATGGGCCCGCACGTTGGATGGCAAGAAGATCTTCGCGAAGTGGATCAGCCCGATTCTCACCTTCCGCGTCGCCGACGTGGCCGGTCAGCCGACGGCGTTCAACGATACGCTCACGCAGATTTACCTCAACGGTCGTCATGTGGACAGCAAGTCCGTGTTCTCCTACAAGTGGACCTGGGAGCATGGCAATCCCGAAGCCCTTACCTGGGAACTCGACAGCATGATGCGCCTGACCGAGCTTGCGGAAGTCGGTGCCAAGTTCACGAAGATGGCCTACTATGCCGGCGATGATGGCTCCGTGCACATCATCTTCACCGAGTGGGGCATTGGCGAGAACTACGACGACGATCCCGTGTTCTCCGATCAGACCGTGTGGTACATGGGCGGCGCCAAGCTCGACGGTATCGCCGTCGGCGTTGAGCAGCTCGATGCGGCTCCGGGCGCTTTCGCCTTGCAGCAGAACTACCCGAACCCCTTCAACCCGAGCACCGAAATCACCTTCACGCTGCCTGCGGGCGCCCAGACCACGCTGCGCGTGTACAACATGCTCGGTCAGGAAGTCTCGACGCTGGTGAACGGTTTCGTCGAAGCCGGTACGCATCGCGCGGCCTTCGATGCCGGAACGCTGCCCAGTGGCGTGTACATGTACCGCCTCGAGAGTGGCTCGTTCAGCACCGCCAAGCGCATGCTGCTCAGCAAGTAATTCCTTCCTCCACTTCGTGGAAAACGGCGCGGGTCTCCCCCGCGCCGTTTTTTATCCGCCCTGCCAACCTCCGGACGTGGAGAGGGGAAGCTGTTGATGGCACTCGCGGAAGTCGATCGGATGTTGTGCAATTTGATCGAAGTTCTATCTCGCAAGACGCGACGTATTCACTATCCTCGGCCTCCTGACTTCGCCATGCTATTTGGGATTGCAATCGTGAGCCATTGTTTTTAATGACTTGCGGGGATTCCGTTTGTGATTCGAGTGCTGCAATGGCGAAAACAGAGCGGAGGTGTTTATATCACGAAACGACAGGGCTCGTGAGAATAGCCATTTATGCGTCATTGCGCCTTGGCGTCATTGCGCCTTGGCGTCATTGCGCCTTGGCGTCATTGCGCCTTGGCGTCAT
>DAOSDL010000039.1:0-5834 GCA_035362335.1 Bacteroidota bacterium | reverse complement strand
TGCGTTGAATTCCCTTCCGACTTCAGGAGAATGGAACGCAACGTCGCAAAGAAGCAGAGACACAACCTGACGAGAGGGCGTTGTCTCGTTTCGCGATTCAATAAGCTTTCCGCAGGGAGGAGGAAATTATGCTTCCTTCCCGTGTATCGGGTGCCGCAATGGCGAAATCAGGAAGAAGCCCCCGCTTCTCATCCTCGTCGACGTGGGTCTGTTCGCGGCGAGTGGTCTCAGATCGCCGAGCTTCCTGTCAAGTTGTTCGAGCACCAGTTTTCTGCTTTCGCGCTTCATACGGATTTCCTCATGTACATGTCACCAAGCATACATAAGATTGTATCCTGATAGAATCAAGCCCCATATCAGGTTTTACCCTGATTTTTACAGCCGCATATTCAGGGTATAACCTGAACACATTCCCGGGATTATACAATCCGCGCCTTGAATCCTTGGCAAACGACGAACCTTCAATATCCCCACGGCCGTTCCAGTCACCCCTTCCTCCGCGCCCTCAGCGAACTCCGAGAACTCTGCGTCCCGGTCTTGCCCCGCAGCCGTAGCGCACCTATATTTCCATTTCGATCCATCACGACGGAGTACATGATGCTGAAGCTTACCTACGCCAGCCATTCCACATTCATACTCAACGACGGCACGCATACTGTTGTCATCGATCCCTTTTTTACCGGCAATCCCACAAGTCCCATCGCGGCGGCGGATGTGCGTGCCGATTTCGTGGTGCTGACGCATGCGCATGGCGACCATCTCGGCGACGGACTGGCCATGGCCAAGCGCGACGGCGCCACCATCATCGCGGTGAACGAATTGGCCAATTACGCCATCGCGCAGGGCGCGCAGGCACACAACATGCACATCGGCGGCGCGTGGAATTTCCCCTTCGGCCGTGTGAAATTCACCATCGCGCATCACGGCAGCGCGGCACCCGACGGCAGTTACATGGGCGAACCCGCCGGCGTATTGATCACTATCGGTGGCAAGACGGTGTATCACACCGGCGATACCGGACTGTTTCTCGACATGCAGCTCATCGGCCAGCGCAATGCCATCGATGTGATGCTCGCACCCATCGGAGATAATTTCACCATGGGCGTGGAGGATGCCGTCACCGCGGTGGAATTCGTGCGGCCCGGCCTGGCCATTCCCATGCATTACAACACCTTCCCCGTCATCGCGGCCAATCCCGAGGATTTCCGCTCGGGCGTGGAGGCCCTGGGCTTGCGCGCGCGCGTGATGGCCTTCGGCGAGACTCTCGAACTCTGACACTGCCGTGGGACGTGACACAGCTGTGGGACGCGCTTTGTCCTTTCGCCGAATCGTTGCATATTGCTGATTCACGGCTCCGCGCCATGAACAGTGAACGCATTCCATATCGACGCCCGAGGGCGACACGCAACGCATGCCACGTTGCGCTCTCCTCCGCAGAAACGGAGGTGCGCGCATGAGTACGCTGCATTGGGACACACTCTCCAGCGACACGCTGCTCGACTGCCGGGTGTTCACCGTCAAGCGCATCACACGGAGCAACCATCGCCGTGAGGGCGAGTTTTTCGTGCTGAACGGCCGCGACTGGTGCAACATCATCCCGCTCACGGACGACGGACAGGTGGTGATGGTCGAGCAATTCCGTCACGGCATCGGTGCGGTGACGCTGGAAATTCCCGGTGGTATCGTGGATGCCGAAGACTTCTCGCCACTTGCGGCCGCGCGCCGCGAAATGCTGGAGGAGAGCGGCTACGACAGTGAGGGCATCGATGCCATCGGCATGGTGCATCCCAACCCCGCCATTCAGGGCAATGTGTGCCACTCCTTCGTGGCACGCGCGGTGCGCCGCGTGGCCGATCCCCGTCCCGACGATCTCGAGGAATTGCGCGTGCGCCTCGTGCCGCTCGTGCAGATTCCCGCATTGATACAGAGCGGTGCCATCAGCCATTCACTCGTGGTGGCCGCGTTTCAATTCCTGTTCCTGCGTGACGGCATTCCGTCCGCTCCCGTTGTCGAACAATCGCTTTCGTGACGCATGCATCTTGTGACACGACGCACACTTATCGTACTGACGCTCGCCCTGCTCGCATCCTGCGGCGACGGCCGCCTGAGTTACGAGGAATTCCGGACCATCGCTTCGGAAATGGATACGCACAGCGGCGATATCGCCCGGCGGCAGGAGCGCATGCGCGAACTGCTGCAATCCTACAATCAAACCGTGACAGCGGCGAATCGTCTGCCGCTCACCATTCACGCGGAATGCGGCTTCGATGCCAAGGCCTGCGCCCTGCTCGAACAGCGCGCCGACGAAGAAGAGGATGCCTCCTGCGCGCGCATACTCGAGGAGATGCTCGAACAGCAGGAAGCCATCGCCGAGACGCGCGAAGTCATGAACGACTTGCTCGCACAACTGCCCGATCCGCACACCGTGCGGCGTGGCGAGTCGCATTACGCGCTGAGCATGCGCTATTTGATGGAGCAGCACGGCTTGACGCGTGCGAAGGCCGATTCGCTGGTATCGCGCGCCGCGCTCAGCAGCACCATCGTCGAGGGCTTTCACATCTGGTTCGTATACGAAGAGGGTAAATTCGACACGTATCTGGCGCAGGGCACGGCGCATATTTCGCCCACGCTGTACGCCAAGGTGGTGAAGCGTCAACTCATGGAAAAGCGCCAGGCAGTGGAGTCGGATGTGGCCTACGAGCAATTACTCGACAGCTTGCAGCAATGCGGTGCCCTGCTGACGAGTGTACAGAAGGCGACGACGCTTGGGATGTAGCGCAAAACGCGTTTTTTCTCATCGGTACTGACAAAAGCTCCCGGAAATCAGGGAATTCCGCCAATACAGAGCGGCACGTGGGCAATTTGCCGACGCGCTTGTGATTTTTTTCTCGAAAAGAAGCTGAACTTTTTTGTTCCCGACGCGAAACTCCGTATATTGAGGTTCGCGGGCGGCATGCCACCCGCACACATTACCGTAACTTTTATGAAGGAAGCTTCGATGTCATCCGCACTGAACGACTTCATGCAGGAAGTCAAGGCCAAGAATCCCGGCGAAAACGAATTCCATCAAGCCGTGGAAGAAGTAGTCGAAACGCTTATGCCGGTGTTGGAAAAGCACGCCGAGTACAGGAAAGCGAAGATTCTCGAGCGCATCGTCGAGCCCGAGCGCACCATTTCGTTCCGCGTTCCCTGGGTTGCGGACAACGGTGAGGTTCGTGTGAACCGCGGGTATCGCGTGGAATTCAACAGCGCGATCGGTCCCTACAAAGGCGGTCTGCGTTTCCACCCCAGCGTGACGTTGAGCATCCTGAAGTTCCTCGGTTTCGAGCAGATCTTCAAGAACAGCCTCACCACCTTGCCGATGGGCGGTGGCAAGGGCGGTTCGGATTTCGATCCGAAGTTCAAGTCGAAAAACGAGATCATGCGTTTCTGCCAGAGCTTCATGAGCGAATTGTTCCGTCACATCGGTCCGAACACCGACGTGCCCGCCGGCGACATTGGTGTGGGCGGTCAGGAAATCGGTTTCATGTTCGGTCAGTACAAGAAGCTCCGCAACTCCTTCGACGGCGTGCTCACAGGCAAGGGATTGACCTGGGGCGGTTCGCTGATTCGTCCCGAGGCCACCGGCTTCGGTGTGACGTATTTCGCGGCCGAAATGCTCAAGACGCGCGGCACCTCGTTCGAGGGCAAGACGGTTGCCATCTCCGGCTTTGGTAATGTGGCCTGGGGTGCTGCCTTGAAGGTGACGGAACTCGGTGGCAAGGTGGTCACCCTCTCCGGTCCCGACGGCTACGTGTTCGATCCCGCCGGTATCTCGGGCGAGAAGATCGACTACATGCTCGAATTGCGCGCCAGCAATCAAGACATCGTTGAGCCGTACGCCGAGCGCTTCGGTGCCGAATTCGTGGCCAACAAGCGTCCGTGGGAAGTGAAATGCGATGTGGCCCTGCCCTGCGCAACGCAGAACGAACTCGATGGCGCCGATGCGAAGACCCTGATCGACAACGGCTGCCTCTGCGTGTGCGAAGGCGCGAACATGCCCTCGACGCCGGAAGCCATGAAGGCCTTCCTGGATGCCGGTATGCTGTTTGGCCCGGCCAAGGCGGCCAACGCCGGTGGTGTTGCCACGTCCGGTCTCGAGATGTCGCAGAACTCCATCCGCATGAGCTGGTCGCGCGAGGAAGTGGACGGTCACCTGCACCGTATCATGACGAACATCCACCAATCCTGCCTCGACGCAGCCAACAAATACGGCCAGCCCGGGAACTACGTTGCCGGAGCCAACATCGCCGGCTTCATCAAAGTCGCCGACGCCATGATGGCGCAGGGCATCGTCTGATCCCACGTTTCCGCAGGAATACCACAGCGTCCGCCCCTCAAGGCGGACGCTGTGCATTTATGGGCTCCATTGAGTCGGGCAGGGACGAGTGGGCAGAGACGGGCGAGCAGGGACGGTCGGGCAGAGACGGTCACTTCGCATTTCGACGCGGAGAACACGGAGCACACGGAGGTCGCGGAGGAGGGGGTGATGGTGCTTCGCACAATGACCGCTGCTTCGTCCACCGGGTTCGCGCCAGGTGCTCGGGTCCGCGAGAACTTCCCCGACTTATCTGTGCTAATCCGTGTGAAATCTGCGCAATCTGTGGCTTTCCCCCTGTGTTCCAACCAGAAGTGACAGAACTCAGACAGTCACTTCACAGCCGTTCCAATCATCCCTTCCTCCGCGTATCAATCCATTCCTTATTCAGCCAGAAATTGACCGTGTGAGGATCGAGCCGCCGCCCCTGCAACTCGGCCTCGAACTCGCGTTGAAGCCGCTGCACCCATTCCCCGGTTGCTGCGACATTGAATGGCTCGTCCCGCAGCCACCGCGCGATTGTCCGACGCCAGCGTCGCATGGTCTTCGCATCGAACACGGCCGCGATATCGATTGTCGGTGGCGTGGCGCCGTCCTTGACCAGCACCGCCGCAAGTTCCGTCGCCGTGATAGTCGGGGCCAATCCGGGTTTCATCCGGGAGAGCCTGTCTTTACGTCGTTCGAGAACGCGCAGCCACAGTGCAAGCATTACACCGGCGATGGCTATCACCCAGTACCAGGTCACATCGAAAGCGAAGGGTCCACCGATCGCAAGATACAGAGAGGCGAAGAGGGACGCGTTCAGCAGCCAAAAATGCAATTTGTAACGCATGAACGCACGCGTTGGAGACACGCGTTTGATGCGAAGCAGCTCGATGGGCGACATCACGGACGGTGCGGACCCCTGTCCCCTCTTCTTCGTTCTGATCCGTGCCTTGCGCGCGCCATTCAGCCTTGGGCGAAGTCGCTCCCTCCAAAATCGCACCGTTTCCACATCGAGCGTTGTGCCGCACAATTCCTCGTCGAATTCCTTCTGAAGATGCCGCAGCCACGCGTTGTCGTCCCTGATGTCGAAAGGCCGCTCCACTTCCCAGAGCAGCAACGTCTCCTCCCACGCCTTCAGCGTGTCCGCATCGAACAATCTTGTGAGATCAATCATCGGGAATCCGCTGAGCACGAGCCACATTCAGTAATGCACAAACATACACATATCCCGGCATCGCCCGCAAAGCGCCGCAGGCGGCTGCGACGGTCACTACGAGTTTTCACGCGGAGCGCACGGAGCACACGGAGGTCGCTGAGGAGGGGGTGACAGTGCTTCGCACAATGACCGCTGCCTCATCCACCGGGTTCACGGCCGTATGCTCGGGTCCTTGTAGACTTCCACGACTAATCTGTGATAATCCGTGTGAAATCTGTGCGATCTGCTCTGAAAATTGTCTCGCTGCCTGCATCATGCTCATCTGCGCGGTGATGT
>DAOSDL010000038.1:0-51400 GCA_035362335.1 Bacteroidota bacterium | reverse complement strand
GCCGCAAATCCGCGTCCACCAGCAGCACCTTGCGACCGCTGTTGGCCGCGCTCACCGCGAGATTGGCGATGGCGGTGGACTTGCCTTCCTTGGGAGCGGGACTGGTCACAAGCACCGCCTTCGACTTGCCATGGTCCGGCAGCGAATTCTCTATGGCCGTGCGCATGGTGCGATACGATTCGCTGGGAGGCGACTGTGGAGCGGTGAGCGTGACCAGGGTCTGATCGCGCTGCATGTCTTTGTCGCTCGAGCCGAAGGAAGGAATGAAGGCCAGCACGGGAATGCCCAGCTTCTCCACATCCTCGGGGCTGCGTATGGTGGTGTCGAGATAGCGCAGCAGAATCGCCACACCAAAGCCCAGACCGAGTCCGATGAGTATGCCGAGAATCATGTTCATCGGCCTGTTCGGCTTGATCGGCGCGCCGGGCACGGTGGCCACATCCACGATCTCCACGTTGCCCGTGGTGGTCTGCTCATTGATCATGGCCTCCTGATACTTCTCGTCGAGCAGACCGAACAACTTGTCGTAACTCTGTCTGCGGCGCTCCAGGCGCGCATAATCAATGGACTGCGACGGAATGGCATCGAATTGCCGGCTGTACTGCTGAATGGTCTCGTCGAGACTGCGCATGCGCGCCTTGTTGGATTCGATCGAGACTTCCTGCTCGAAAATCCGCTGACGCAATTCGCGCGCATACTCGACGGGCGCGCCGGTGATATCGGAGGAGTTCTGTACGGTTTTACTCGCCGCGTCGATTTGCGCCAGCACGTCCTGATACTCCTTTTCGAGGCGCTTGATTTCCTGTCGGGCATAGGGCTCAAGCTCGGGGCGCGTGCGCAAATAACTCTGTCGGTTGGTCTCCGCCTTGCGCATCGCTTCTTCAAGCTCATTCTTCCGCTGAAGGTATCGCTTCAGCTGAGGGTCCACTCCCTCCTTGAGTTGCTGGGCGAGAGCGGGTTCGACATCGCGCAATTGCTGAATAAGCTGCTTGCGGATTTTCTCCGCGCCTTCCAATTCAATTTTCGCCTGTTCGCGCTGTGCCTCGAAGGTGGTGAGCTGACCGATGAGATTCTGCGTCTCAGCATCCAGACTCACGATACCGCGGGATTGCTGAAAGCCCCGCACCATGTTCTCGACCTGCGTGAGCGAATCCTTCTTGTCCTGCAACTGGCTTTCGAGAAAGCTGCGGGCGGTGGTCACATTTTCGCGAGCGGATTCGAGGTTGCGCTTCTGATAGGCCTCGATGTAGTAATTGGCGATGGTGGCCGCTTCCAACGGCGAGGTACTCTGCACGTTGATTTGAATGAAGTCCACGCCGCGGATGGGCTCCGCCGCGATTTGCCCACGAATGCGCGCAGCCACCACGGGCTGATCGGCAATGCGCGTGGACGTGTCGAGCCGCCCCATGCCGAGCGAAATCAGAAAATCCTCCACACCGAAGTTCCGCGCCATTTTGCGCATGGTGGAGGGACGTTGCTTTTGACGGAGAATGGGGAAATCCATTTTCTCGAAATCATCCGCTTCCGGCAGACGCAGCAGCATGCTCGCCACACGCTGCGCCATGTCGTCGCTCTGGATGATGAGAATTTCATTGGCGATGATGCGCTCGCTGCCCCAGCCCAGATCCTCGAGCCCTCCCTGCTGCGCCGCCTGCCCGCTGAGCAAGTCCTTCGACCGTTTGAGACGCACCGTGGCCGTGGATTGGAAAATATCGTCCTGCTGCATGGTGTACAGCCAGGTTGCGGTGACCACGACAACAAAAATCGCGAGAATCACCCACTTGCCTTCATAGGCAATGCGCAGGTATTCCTGCACCTGTTTATTGAAATCGTCTCGGGCGCTCATGGGAACTGCGTACTCTCTCTCTGTCTCGGAAAAATCCACCGGACGGCGCGTCGGAGCGTGTCGCTGTCGACGCGTCGCGGAATCGTGCGTGCGCGGCGCTTATTTCGTCAGATTGATTACAGCGATGGTGGAAGTGATGATCGATGTAATCGCCACGACGATTTGTGCGATGCGGAGAATGGTGTCGCCACGTGATTCCTTTCCATCAACAATAATCAAATCGCCGGGGAACAGCAACAACTCTGAAGTCGACGAGGGTATGGAGGTCAACTGCAGGAAGCGCTCGACATCCACCTCGAATACACGCGCGATCTCGTACTGGCTGTTGATATCGCCGCGACGGATCACCTTGATACGGTACAGAAACGACTCCGCGCCGCGATCAAGCGGTCCGCCGCAATAGGAGAGCAAGTCTATCAAATCCGTTTCGCAAGGAACATTGTAGCGGCCGGGGTTGCGTACGTATCCCCACACACTGACCTTGAGTTCGCACCCGCTGCCACCGGAGAAATTGTAGTACGCTCCTCCCTGTGTTGGAAACACCGCCGAGGAGGTCGGTAGTTCGTCGAGGATTTGCGCCCGCGAAGCGGACGCAAATCCCAGAACAAACAGGACGAAGGCCAATGATGCGGCTTTGAAACGCACTCAGGATTCCTCTTCCCTTGCGGCCTTGGCTTCTTCGACGATTTTCTGCTGCACTTCGTAGGGCACTTCCTCGTAATGCGAGAACGCCCTGCGGAAAATGCCGCGGCCCTGCGTGATGGAACGCAGGCGCGTCGCATACTGATACAGCTCGGCCAGAGGCACTTTGGCGCGGATCACCTGGAAAGGACCTTCCGCGTCCATGCCCTGAATCTTGCCGCGGTGACTGGAAATGTCGCCCATCACATCGCCCATGAATTCGTCGGGCACTTTCACGGTGAGATCGTAAATCGGTTCGAGGAGAATGGGATCGGCATCCGCCACGGCTTTCTTGAACGCCATCTGCGAAGCGGTCTTGAAGGCCATTTCGTTGGAATCCACCGTGTGCTGGCTTCCATCGTACAGCGTGATTTTCATGTCCACCATCGGATAGCCGGCCACAACGCCACGAGCCATCTGCTCCTGAATGCCCTTGTCCACCGCGGGCACGAAGCGGCCCGAAATCACGCCACCCACGATGGCGTCCACAAACTCATAGCCCACACCGCGCGGTTGCGGATCAAGCTTGATATACACTTCGGCGTACTGGCCGGCGCCGCCCGTCTGCTTTTTGTGCTTGTAGGACACATCGGCGTGCTTGCGCACGGTCTCGCGGAAGGGAATGCGCGGCGCCTTGAGATCCACGTCCACACCGAAGCGCTGCTTGAGGCGCTTGACCATCACGTCGATGTGAATTTCGCCCTGGCCGAGCACGATGGTCTCGCCGGTTTCCTGATCCACCTTCACCTGGAAGGAGGGATCTTCTTCGTGCATGGTATGCAGGCCCACGCCGATCTTCTCCTCGTCGCCCTTGTTGCGGGCCTTGACGGCGCTCGACATCACGGGCTCGGGGAAGGCGATGGGCGGTATGACCACCGGATTGGCCTTGGTGCACAGCGTGTTGTTGGTATGCGTGTCCTTGAGCTTCACCACGGCGCCGATGTCACCCACCGGTATTTTTCCCACATCGAAGCGGTCCTTGCCGCGCATGGTGAAAATCTGATTCAGGCGCTCGCTCTTGCCGTTGGCCTGATTGATCAAATCCATGCCAGGGGTGACGGTGCCATTGTAGACGCGGAACAGCGAAAGTTCGCCGACATGCGCCTCGGAAATGGTCTTGAACACGAAGGCGGTGGCATCGCCGGCGGGGTTGGGATTGATGGTGATTTCTTCGCCATTGCCTTTTTTCGCGGGGAAAATCTTACCCGTGAGCGGATCGGGGCAGTAATTGATGAAGAACTCGATGATGCGTCCCACGCCCACGTTGTTCTGCGCGGCCATGCAGAAGATCGGGAAAATCTTGCGCTCGCGAATGGCGGTTTTCAAACCCGCGGCGAGTTGCTCGTCGCTCAATGTGCCGTTCTCGAAAAACTCGTTGAGCAAATCCTCGCTCGACTCGGCCACTTTCTCCAGCAAAGCCTGATGCAATTCCTCGAGCTTGCCGGCGTGCTCGGCGGGCACGTCCTTCTCCTCGTACTTGCCGCTGCCATCGGTGCTGAACACCATGAGCTTTTTCCGCACCACGTCGATGCAGGTGTTGAATGCCGGGCCCTTGTTCACGGGATACTGCGCGATGACCACATCAGCGCTGAGGCGGTTGCGCGCGGCTTCCACCACCTGCTCGAAATCGGCATGCTCGTTGTCCATCTTGTTCACGGCCATGACCACGGGCTTGTTGTACTCGGTGGCGTGATTCCACACCAGCTCGGTACCAACCTCCACACCTTCCACCGCCTTGAGCACGAGCAGCGCGGTATCGACCACGCACAGACTGGACACCACATCCCCGAAGAAATCGGAATAGCCCGGCGTATCGATCACGTTGATCTTGTGCCCCCTGTACTCCATCGCGAGCAAGGAGCTGTTGATGGAAATCTGGCGGTCGATTTCATCGTGATGATAATCCGACGTCGTGGAACCGTCCTCGATGCGCCCGATGCGCGTCGTGGCTCCCGTCGTGAGCAGCATGGCGTCGGCAATAATCGTCTTTCCGGAGCTTCCGTGGCCGATCAGCGCCACATTCCGAATGGTTTCCGGGGTGTAATCTTTCAAGGGGTCCTCCTTGCACTGATAGCGGGTAGAGTTCGTCGACAAGAGAGAAAGTACAGTACAGCATTGTAATGTAGCGGTGGGGCCGAAAACTTCCAAACCGCCAGAATCATTGACGTTAGCGCCATCGTCGCACCATGTCAGCGGGCCGGGGCCGTGCCGAAATCCGGCGTGTAATGCAGCGGTCCGTCGGGGCCCACGGGAAGGCCGAGCAGCATCCATCCGATGAGGAGCAGCACCCACGCCACCGCCAGAGAGATCGAGTACGGCAGCATGGTCGAGATGATGGTGCCCATGCCGTAGCGCTCGTCGTATTTCTCCGCGAAGGAAACAATGAGGGCGAAATACGACATCATCGGCGTGATCACGTTGGTGACCGAATCTCCGATGCGGAACACCATTTGCGTCAGCGAGGGATGGTAGCCCAGCAGCATGAACATGGGCACGAACACCGGCGCCATGATGGCCCACTTGGCGGACGCCGACCCCATGAACATGTTGATGAAGGCACTGAAGAGAATGAACAAAATCATCAGCGGTATGCCGCTCAGGCCGATGCCGCGCAGCAGCTCGGCGCCGTCGATGGCAACGATGAGCCCCAGATTGCTGTAGCCGAAGTAGTACACGAACTGTGCGGCGAAAAACACCAGCACGATGTACGTGGCCAAATGGCTCATCGACGAAATCATCTGTTTGACGCCCTGTTTGTCGCTGCGTATGCTGCCCGTGATCCAGCCGTACACCATGCCGGGAATGAGGAAAAACACCATGATGGCCGTGATCATGCCGTTGAAAAATGCCGACTGCAGCACACTTTTCCCCGGATGCCGCAACAGGCCCTGCTCGGGAACCACCGCGATGAGAAACAGCGCCACGACGATCAGCACGCTGATCCCCGCCCAGAGCAGTCCCTTCTTCTCGGAGGCGTTGAGCTGCTCGAGTTCAATGGCCTTCTGCTCGCCGCGATAGGGACCCAGCCGCGGCTCGACGAAGCGGTCGGTGACAATCGTGCCCACCACCACCACCATCACCGCCGAGGCCCACATGAAGTACAGATTGGTGGCCGGCGTGATATGCACGTTCACGTCGATGATATGCGCGGCGCTTTGTGTCAGGCCCGCCAGCACGGGATCCACGCTGCCGATGAGTATGTTCGCGCCGAAGCCGCCGCTCACGCCGGAAAAGGCGGCGGCGAGTCCCGCCATCGGATGACGGCCCAGCGCCAGAAAAATCACCGCGCCCAGCGGTATCAGCACCACATAGCCCGCTTCGGAGGCGAGATGCGACATCACGCCGGCGGCGACCAGCGAAGCGGTGATCAGCCGGCGCGGCGCCTTGAGTACCAACGCGCGGATGAGCACGGTGAGCAGCCCCGAACCCTCGGCCACACCGATGCCGATCATGGCCACGAGCACCAGACCCAGCGGTGGGAATTTCACGAAATTGTGCTCGACATTTTCAAACATCCACCGCAATCCTTCGCCGCTGAGCAGGCTGCGTACCGTGATTGTTTCGCCCGTGCCGGGATGCGTGGCCGTGATGCCCAGCCACGCGGTGATGGCCGAGAGCAGCACCACCACGCCCGCCAGTATGGCGAAGATGGTTGCGGGATGCGGGAGCGCATTGCCTATGCGCTCGACGCGGTCGAGGGATCGCGCGAACAGCGAACGCTTTGTCGTCATGATGCGGGGACCTCCGTTGCGTGAGTGGAATCCGCGTGGCAGCGGGGGTAAACATGGAAGATAGAACCACCCTTGCCATCACTGCAAGGGAAATCGGAAGGGGGTGCGGGGGGAAGCGGTGATGAGAATTTCCCCTCCCGCACTTTCTCGGCGACGCGCCGTATATTGCCACGTACGCCCGCTCAACGCTGTGTTCCACGATGCCGATGCGCAACACCGTGATGCCTGTATCAATCCGTACGCGATGCTTTCTGCTGCTTCTCGTCGCCATGCCGACGGCCATGCTGTATCCGCAGGCGGCGCCTGTGATGCTGCCCGACAGTGTGGATCTCGTGCCGGGGGCGGGCTATGCCGCCGGTGGCTTGCATCGCTGGCTGTTCGGCGATCTGTGGCGCGAGGCCTGGACCACTCCCCTGCGTGTTCCGGTGCTCGACCTGCGCGCCACGGCCGGCGGACTCACGCCGCTGCGCCGTGGTGGCGGCTTCCAAACCGCATCGCTGCGCTTTCGCGGCACCGATGGCGTCGAATATAAATTCCGCTCGCTGGACAAAAATCCCGTCGCTGTGCTCCCGCGCGAATTGCGCGAAACCTTTGTCGCATCCATCGTGCAGGACTTCATCGCCACCGCGCATCCGCTCGCCGCGCTGCCCGCTGGCGTCATCGTGGGTGCGGCCGGCGTGCTGCATGCTCCGCCCACGCTGTGCCTTCTGCCCGACGACAGCGCACTGGGCGCATTCCGCCCGGAATTCGGGGGTCGTGCCGGTCTGCTCGAAGTGCATCCCAGCGATGGCGCCGACTCCGCGACGGGCTTCGCCGGTGCCGACGATGTGTCGTCCACGCAGAAGCTGGTCGAACGTCTGCGTAAGGACAACGACCACCGAGTCCACACCGCGGCGTATCTCAAGGCGCGCATGCTGGATCTGTTCATGGGCGATTGGGACAGGCACAGCGACCAATGGCGCTGGGCGCGCTTCGACAGCGCCGGAACGCGCTACTGGTACCCCATCCCGCGCGATCGCGATCAGGCCTTCGCGCGCTACAACGGCGTGCTGCCCCGCATCGTGGCCTTTCTCGTCCCGCAAATCGAGAGCTGCGATCCCGTCTATCCCCGCATGCAGGATCTGACCTGGAGCGGACGGCACATGGACCGCCGCTTTCTCGGCACTGCCGACTGGGCGCTGTACGATTCACTGCTCGGCACGCTGCTTCCCCTGCTCGACGATACGTTGCTGGAGACGGCTGTGAACACGCTGCCACCACCACTGCGCGAGGAAGGTGCTCGCACCCTGCTGCCCGTGCTGCGCGCCCGGCGCGATGGATTGCCAGCGGCGGTACGCGCATGGTACGAAGTGCTCGCGCGCGAGGTGGATGTGCGGGAGTTCACGGTTGAAAACGATGGTGTGTAACGAAGTGCTCGCGCGCGAGGTGGATGTGCATTTGAGCGACAAGGACGATCTCGTCGTGGCCACGCGCCATCCCGATGGTACACTGTCGCTGGAGGTACGCAAGCGCAAACGACCGGAGGCGCTGCTGTTCTCACGCCATTTCCATCCCGATCTCACCGATGAAATCCGCGTGTACGCGGGTGACGGCGACGACTCGCTTTCGTTGCGCGGCGAGGCCCCGCGCTCCATCACGCTGCGCTTCATCGCCGGCGGCGGCGGCGACGCCGTGGCCGACGAGTCGCTGGTGGCCGACGGGCGTCCCCCCTTGCTCAGCCATGGATCGGATGAGGGCGCCATTACCGCCGTGTACGACCGCAAACGCACGGTGCTGCGCGAAGCCACCGCGTCCACGCGCTGGTATGCCGATCACGAAACAGACAGCGATGCCGCTGGCTTCGAGTCCGCGCAGCGCGACTGGGGCGAAGAGTGGATGCCCGTGGCGCATGCGCTGTACAACAGCGATCTCGGCGTGCTTGTGGGCGGCGGCGCAACGTACACGCGCTACGGCTTTCGCAATGCGCCGTACGCCGCGCGCGTGCGCCTTGTGGCCGGTGTGGCTCCCACAACGGCGAATCTGGATGTGCGCATTGCCGCGGATCTCCACCCGAGGCACACCACAGCGTCCTTCGATGTACTGGCGCGGTACAGCAGTTTCGAAGTGCTGAACTACTTCGGAAAAGGCAATGAAAGCACAGTACAACGGAACGCGGACTACAGTTACCTCGTCAAGCAAAACGCCCTGCGCGCCGGCGCCGCGCTCACGCTGCCTGTGAGCGCGCGGCTGCGGATGAGCATCGGCGCCTGGCTGCGCTACACCGGACACGATCTCGACGACGAGCCGCTGTACCTCGCCATCGAGCAACCGTTCGGCTACGACCGCATGCTGATGACGGAGGTGGACGCGACGCTGCGTCTGGATCTGCGCGACAATGAGGTCTGGCCCACGCGCGGTGTACTGTTGGATCTGTCCGCGCGGGCCCTGCCGGCCTTGTACGATCAGCGCGAAGCGGCATTGCTGCTGCGCGGAGAAGCCCGCGCCTGGTTCAGCGCCGAATGGCCGCTGGCATCGACGCTGGCGCTGCGCGCGGCCGCGCGTCGCAACAACGGCGAGACACCGTTTTTCGAGGCGGCCTTTCTCGGTGGCATGGAATCGCTGCGCGGCTTCGAGAAAAACCGCTTCGCGGGCGATGCCTCCATGTTCGCCTGCGCCGAAATGCGTGTACCGCTCGGGCACACCACGCTGATATTTCCCGCGGAATTCGGCGCGCTCGCCTTCGTGGAATCCGGCCGCGTGTACGTCGACCATCAACGCTCCGATCGCTGGCACGCCTCCTGGGGCGGCGGCGTCTGGTACTCGCCGGTGAGCAGGGACTACACCGCGAGCGCCACGCTTGCGCGGTCCAGGGAGGGTGCGCGCGTGGACGTCACCACCGGCTTCGCGTTCTAACCGCGAAAGGCGCGAAAGACACGAAAGAATTGCCGGCAACCCCGGGGGTTTTCAGGTCACGTGCGTGGCGTTTGGCTCCTCGCGGGTTGAGTCGACGCCGGTATCCGGCGCAAGATTTGCCGGCAACCCCGGGGGTTTTCAGCTCACCTGTGTGGAGCATGGCACTTCACCGGGTTGGCGTTTTCCCGGTACTTCCTCAAGACCACGGCTGCTTTCCACGATCCATCTGTGCTAATCTGTGTGAAATCTGTGCAATCTGTGGTTTTAAACCTTTGTCGAATCCGAAGATTCCTATCGCCGCACCATTTTCATTCTCCCGGGTGTGACGAAGGAACATGAAAGACTGTGGTTTTCCCCCTATGCTCATAAGTGCACAAGCACCATCGCTCATAGAGTGAAATGCACCTTGTACGTTGCGCGCACGTTGAAGCCCGCTTCGGGCAGTATGGATTTCACCCGGGACAAATGATTCCGATACTCGTGATCGAGCAGGTTGTCGGCGTTCAGGGACAGATTGTGCACCAACCCACCCGCGACGCGCGTGTACTGCGCGAACGCGTTGAGAATGGCGTAGCCCGCCGTGGGCTGCTCGAAGGTGTCCACCCTGTCCTGCCGCGCCGCGGCGTCCGACGACACACCGACCTGCCACGATGCCTCGCGCCAGGTAAGCGCGATGCGCGCCTTCAGCGGCGGGATGGATGGCAGGGGCTCGCCGTCCCCGGCAAAGCCGCCATGCGTCCAGGCGGCCGACAGCTCCACGCGTATGCGCTCGCTCGCGTCCCAATCCAACTGCGCTTCAAAGCCCTGCAACACCGCCTCCACGCCGCTGCTGCGGTAAATCGGCAGGAAGGTGCTGTAGTTGATCGTGCCGGTATTGCGCGGTGTGATGAAGGACGACAGCGTGTTGCGGAACGCACTGACATTCCAGCTCAGACCGTCGAACTCATGCGTGATAAACAGCTCCAGGCCAATGCCACGCTCCGCTTCCAGCTCCGGGTCGCCCACTTCGTAGGAATACGCCGCGAGATGCGGACCCTCGGAATACAGCTCCTCGATGGTCGGCACACGGGACGAGCGGCTGATATTCGCACCGAGACGCACGATATCGGTGAGCGGGTACAGCATCGACAGCGAGGCGGACCAGGTGTGGAACACGCGCTCGCGTATATGACCGATGCGCGCATCCGATTTTTCCCGCTGCGGTGTGATGCGGTCGAAATTGTAGCGCGCGCCCGCTTCGAAGCTGAAGACGCCCACATGGAAACGCTCATAGAGAAACGGCGCAATCGCCAGCGACGTCGCTGGCATGGTGAACACATAGCCGCCAAAGCCGATGTCGCGGTAAGCGGCATACACGCCGAAGCTGCCCTCGTCCACCACGTCGAAGCCGTGGTGATTGGCTTGCAACGTGCCCTGCCAATCCACCACGAGAAATTCGGACCCGATGAGTCCGCTGGCCTCGAATTCCTTGTGCCGATAGTACGTGCGTGCCGCGGTGATGCCGATGTCGTGGAGAAAATGCACCGGCGCCGTGAGTGAGGCCTTCACGCTGCTCTGTCGTCGTTCCATCTCGATGTCCACACCATTGGGATGCGCGCCGATGAAGCCGCCCGGCACGCCGTAGGACAGAGCGTAGTGGCGCTGCGCGGCTCCCACCATTCCCTGCTCACGCACCACGCTGCCTCCGAGGGCCATGTTCAGCGTGCGGCTCCAGGAATTCCGCAACTCGCCCGCGGGCGTGCGCATGTCGCCGGTTTCGCGTCTGCTGATCTCTCCGCGCAGGAGCACGGGCCGCAGAGGCGCCTCCAGCGTGAGCGACCCGAGATAGCCGCGATTGGCGCTTTCGCCATACAGCCCGAGAGCGCCCAGGATGGTATCGTGCGGATCGAGTGGAATTTCATGCCGCACCACATTCACCATGCCACCGATGGTCACGGGGCTTTTCGTGAGTACGCGCGGCCCGCGCAGCACTTCGATGCGCTCGGCGCCGAATGGTTCGATGGTCACGGCATGATCGGGCGAGGTGGACGAGAGATCGACGGTTTTCACACCATCCTCCGCGAGAAACACGCGGTCGCCTCCCAGGCCGCGGATTACGGGACGCGCGGGCGCAGGCCCCATGCTGCGCATGGCCACGCCCACTTCATTGCGCAGCGTCGCGGCCAGCGACAATCCCAACTCGCGATCAAGCTGTTTGCCGCGCAGCACGCTGCCAAGCTCGTCCTCATGCCCCACTCCGCTGTGCCGATGCGTGCCGGTGACCACCACGGGCAGCGTTTCGTAGGGCTGCTCGCTGAGGTGAATGATCATATCCCGCTCCTCGCCGGAGGGGATGCGCACATCCAGATGCAGCGGCCGAAATCCCGCTCTGGTCACGTTGATCTCCCATTGTCCCGGCCGGAGATCGGGGAAGTGAAACATGCCCTCCTCGTCCGCCGACTGCGTGCGCGCCTCGCCGTTCGCCTTGTCCACAGGGGTGAGCAACAGCCAGGCGCGGGCAACGGGCGCGCCGCTTTCCATGTTGAGCACAACGCCGCGCAGTCCCTGCGATTGCGCAACAGTGCCAATGAACAGCAGGAGAAGGAGCGGCGCCAGCCAGCGCCGCCCCCCTCGGATGAAATTATTCCGCATGATGCCGCTCGGTCAGCGCACCACCACGGGGATCTTTCCGCTGCGGAAATCCGCGTGGCCCTCGTGCACGATGAGAAACTCCACAGTGGTCGTGCCCGCCTTCTTGCCGCGTAAACGAAACTCGAACTTCCCCTCCTTGCCGGCATCCTGAACCACGTCTACAATGGAAGGATCGGCGATTTCCCAACCCAGCGATTCGTGATCGTCGTCGGCTTCGACGATCTGCTCATTCTCATTGTAAAAACGGACGTCGTAGTCCTCTCCCGTTACCCCGACAGTGGCGCGCAGCGTGTCGGTGGTCACACCGCGGAGAATGCCCAGCACTTTGGTATCGCCGCGATACAGCGCCATGCCGATGGCTTCGAAATGATCCTCCTGTGGCGTTACCGGATCGTCCTCGGAACACGCCGTGATGAGGGTGGTGAACAACATGGTGGCTATGATGAATGCTCTGCGCGTGCGCATGGTTGAACCTCGTTATCCTTGTGTGAAAAAAACCATGGAGAAACAGCCTCCGGGCTCGGATATGCCCGGGGGTGAATACGATGGAATACGAGTTCACACAGTGGGAGGAGCGCGGGGGGAGACGGGGTGGACGGAACAGGTCTGCAAGCGACCCGCGTCGATGGCAGGGGTAAATGCCTCAGCGTAATCGCCGCTTTCGCTCGACGCTGCGCAGGCGCCCGCGCATTGCGGCTGCGAAAGCATGAAGTGCAGCGGGCAGTCGGCGGCATGGTGGCCATGCGCTTCGCCGTGTTGCCCGGGCATGCCCACAGCGCTGCGCTGCCGGGTCAAATCCAACGCATGCCAGTGCAGACCGGCGAACAGTGTCAACCACAGATAACTCAACAGCACTGCAGCCGACATGCGTCGGGAGTCGCGGCTGCGCCGAATGATTCGCGTGTATGTGGTCAAGCCGTTCATGGAATACGAACAACATACGGCAGGCCGAAAGCATTCCGCAAGAGAAAAAAATCCTCCGTGGATTTTTTCGGGAACTCCACCGCGCCGGCCCCGGTTGTTACACTCGTGCCGCACATCACACCCGTCCCCTCCCCGCGGAGCGGATTCCATCACCAGACACGGAAGATGTACCGATGAAAACGAACGGCTTATCCCATACACACGCCCACGACTTCGACATGCCCGATGTGACGCTCGCCGGCGACATGCACATCGCCACCTCCACCGACACGCCCCTGCGCGACGATGCCTTCATGCTCGGCAGTGATGAAAAAATGCGCGTGATCGAGCGGCATTTCGAAGAGATCATGTTGACGCTGGGTCTCGATCTGACCGACGACAGTCTCCGTGGCACGCCGCATCGCGTGGCGAAAATGTTCGTGAAAGAGATCTTCCAGGGGCTCGATCCGGCAAACAAGCCGAATGCCAAGGTGTTCGAGAACAAGTTCAAATACGGTGAAATGCTTGTGGAGAAAAACATCACCGTGCACACCACCTGCGAGCATCACTTTTTGCCGATTGTCGGACGCGCGCATGTGGCCTACATTTCCAACGGTACGGTGATCGGTCTTTCGAAAATCAACCGCATCGTGGATTACTACGCGCGGCGTCCACAGGTGCAGGAACGCCTCACCATGCAAATCGCCGACGAAATTTCCCGCGCGCTGAACACCGAGGATGTGGCTGTGCTCATCGACGCCAAGCACTTTTGCGTGGCCGCACGGGGCATACAGGACACGCACAGCAGCACTGTGAGTTCGGAATATCGCGGGCGCTTCCGCGAGGATGCGATGCGCAAGGAATTTCTCCAGTATCTGACGCTGTCCACCGACGTCTGAGCACGCCCTCCTTCACACGACACCGTGGTCGTGACTGCGCAGCGTACCAATCCCGGCATGCGCGCACGCATAGCCGGCATCAAAAAAATTTTCCTACATTTCTCTCTCCCCACAACTGTCGCCTCGCCGCGTGATCGCGCGAGGCGGCAGCCCTTCCTTTTGCGCAAGGAGTCCACATGACCATTCGGGAAGCACAGGATATTGTCGATGCCTGGATCACCTCCACCGGTGTCCGCTACTTCAACGAGCTTACGAACACCGCCATTCTCATGGAGGAGGTGGGCGAAGTTGCGCGCATCATGGCCCGGCGCTACGGCGAACAATCGAGCAAGCCCTCGGATCTCGAGGTGGATCTCGCGGATGAATTCGCCGACGTGCTTTTCGTCCTCGTGTGTCTCGCGAATCAAACCGGCGTGGATCTCACCGACGCGCTGCGGCGCAACCTGGAGAAGAAAACGCGGCGCGATGCCACCCGGCACAGGGACAATCCCAAGCTTCGCTGACGCGTCAACTATTCCGACAGATCACTCCGAAGCTTCGCCGCACCGAGGGTCACCGCCTTCGTTGTGGCGCGTGCTACTTCCCGCGTTCGCGCAGCGCGCGCCAATGCTCCGCGATCTGCACCGCATTGGTGGCCGCGCCCTTGCGCACATTGTCCGACACCACCCACAGGGCCACACCGCGTTCCATACCTGTATCGCGTCGGATGCGGCCAACGAACACTTCATCGCGCCCCGCCACTTCATGCGCCAGAGGGTAGCGTGCCGCGCTCGTATCATCCTCGATCACAATGCCCTCGCTGGCGGCAAGTACTTCGCGAAGTTCCTCGATGGTGAAATCCGCGTTCAGCTCAACGTGTACCGCTTCGCTGTGTGCATTGCGTACAGGCACGCGCACGCAGGTCACGCTCACGGGCAATGCGGGCAGTTCGAGAATCTTCCGCGTTTCATGCACCATTTTCATTTCCTCGACGGTGGAGCCGTTGTCGAGAAAAGGCGCGATATGTGGCAAGGCGTTATCGAGCAGTGTATGGGCAAATACGGGGCGCTCGGCTGCCTGTCCACGCAGTTCGGCATCGAACTGATCCAACCCGCGCTGTCCCGCCCCGCTGGCCGCCTGATACGTGCTGACGAACACGCGACGCAGTCCGTAGCGGTCGCGCAGGGGACGCAGTGCCACCACCATTTGAATGGTGCTGCAATTCGGATTCGCGATGATGCGCGGGGCGCTGTCGGGCACGGCATGGGCATTCACCTCCGGCACTACAAGAGGCACGCCTTCCGTCATGCGCCACGCGCTGCTGTTGTCTATCACCACTGCTCCTCGCTCCACCGCCACGGGCGACCACTGCCGACTGGCATCGCCGCCAGCCGAAAACAATGCCACGTCCACGCCGTCGAACACCGAGGCGCTCACCGGCAGCACGGGATACTCCTCGCCCGCGAATCGGACGCTGCGTCCCGCGGAGCGGTCGGACGCCACGGCCACGAGCCGGTGCACGGGAAAGGACCGCTCCTCCAGCACGCGCAGCATCATGCCTCCGACCAAGCCCGTCGCTCCCACCACCGCCACTGTATAACCCGTCATGATCATCGCTCCATGTGATTCATTCACGAAATTTGCCTCTCCCCCGCTTCAAAGCCAAACGGCGCCGAGAAACATCGCCCATGATGCACATCCTCCCGGTGATTCACCACGCACCACACGCACCGCTCGCCGCATTTGATTTCCCAGCCACAAACCCGTATGTTTCGAGACGAGCGTTCCACATCGTATTCCAGCATGTACCAGACACCGGACGAACGACGCGAGCAGTCGCGCATTGAAGACAAGGCGCTGATCGCCGCCGCATTGGCGGGCGAGCAGGATGCATTCAAGCGGCTGATGAAGAAGTACCACAACGCCATCACCCATCTCGTGATCCGCATGGTTGGCAGCGGCGATGACGTGGAGGATTTGACGCAGGAGGCCTTTATCAAGGCGTTCAACTCGCTCGCATCGTTCAACGAGGAATTCGCTTTCTCGACCTGGCTGTATAAAATCGCCACCAACAACTGCATCGATTACCTGCGCAAGCGCAAGCTGCGCACCATTTCCATCGACCGGCCGCTGCAGACCAGTGACGGCGAGCAGCACTACGAAATTCCCGACGATTCGCATCTCCCCGACAAGCCCATCCTGCAACGGCAGCAGACGAACACGATACAGTCCGCCATCGAGGCGCTGCCGGAGAAGTACCGGCTGGTCATCGTCATGCGCCATCAGGAAGAGAAAAGCTACGAGGAAATCGCCGAGCAACTGGATCTCCCGCTCGGCACGGTCAAGGCCCATATTTTCCGCGCGCGTGAAATGCTCTACAAGCAGCTGCGCGGCAAAGTCGGCAATTATTGATCTCGGCGCAGTGGATTTTTTCTCCGCGATTCTTGCGCCGATCACGGATTCTTCGTACATTTGAGTCTACTGTCTCGGGGCGTGGCTCAGCCCGGTAGAGCGCTCGGTTCGGGACCGAGAGGTCGGAAGTTCAAATCTTCTCGCCCCGACAGGAAAAGAAAAGGAAGTCTTCGGACTTCCTTTTTTCGTTTTACAACAGCGATGCGCTCCCCCGTCGCGCGAGATGCGTTGCCGGATCACTCAGGGATCGACTCTGGTAGACATTCCTTCGATGACGGCCTCGTGCAGCGGCATGATGGAAGGCATGGCGGGGATGCGTCCCCCGAAGCCGAGAAAGCGCAAGGTGAACATCTGCATCGATGTCACGGCCGTGCGCTCCACAGCCGCCGCGTCGATGGTAATCGCTTCCCTGCCTGCCAGCGATCGCACGAGATTATGTGCGCGTTGCGCCTCGAAGCCCGCGCGCAATTTCTCCTCCATTGCCGTACGGAGATCGCTCCACTCCAGCACGCCTCCACCCTTGCGACGTTTTCCCAGCAACTCGACAACACTCCATCCCTCCGCATGGCGGATGGGTCCGGCACGCTCACCCACACGCAGTCCGAAGGCCGTGCGCCCGAGCGCGCCATGCTCGGTGACAGCAAACCAGCCGAATTCGCCTTTTCGTTCGCGCGCCCCATCACGTATGGAGCGTTCCCGCGCCAGCGTCCGGAAATCCTCGCCGGCATCGAGAGCGCTCAGCACATCGCCCGCTTCGGACGAATCCGCGCACAGCACTTCCAGCAGCAACACCTCCGGTGCGGGACCAAGCGTGGACTGCTGACGCAGAAACATCTGCCACACGCTGTCGTCATCGGCGATGAACTGCTCCCACAGCAATTCTGGCATCATCTGCGCCAGGCCGTTGGCCGCCCACATCGCCATATCGCGTCGCACATCGTCGCTGTTCTGCAAGCCGAGATCGTAAGCGCGCCGGGTGAGTACAAAGCGATCCAGGACTTCGCGCACGCGTTGCTCGTACAGGCGCGGAAACAGCCGCATTTCCCCGCGTTTCAAGCGGAGATCGAGGGCCTGCATGCGATCCAGGAATTCTCCCACCGTAACGCGTCCCATGCCAAGTGTGGCAAAGGTGGTGTCGTGACGCGGCGCCCAATCCTGCCGCAGTTGCTCGAACGCGGCCTCGCTGGCGAGCAGCATATCGGTGGTGTCGGCCCGATGCTGCTTGCGGTAATCGCGTAGCAGTGCATCGCCGATGGCGCGGTAAGGATGCGGCGCGATGGTGGCGGAATCGCCGCGCCAGCATGAACGAAGGACTGCCGCCGTGCGTTCGGCCTCGCGCTCCGCGCGTATATCGCGTTCCAGCACGGGACGACGACGTTGGAATTCCTCCTCGCCGCTCAACATCGCGTCGAGATCGCGTTTGCGCAGCAAGTACCAGAAGTCACCGATGCGCAGGGGCTCGGACACCTGCCCGGGACGCAATGTCGCCGCGGCGGACAGCAATTCGCTTTCCACCGGCGATGTCGCCGCCTCCGCATCCCGCTCCATTCGTTGTTGCTCCATGAGCAGCGTATCGAAAGGCATTCCCGCGCGCAACAGCGCGTGCACGTGCCGGATGCGTTCCTCGCTGTCCGCACGAACGAACTCCACTTCCACCGCAGACGCTTCATCGCGGAAACGCGCGCGCAGCTCGGCCTCCGACACATGCACCACGGCGCGCACGCTGTCGCGGTACAGTTTGTCGCGTACGAACATCTCCTCGGCGAGCCGGTAGTTCCTCCGGAAGCGGTCCTCGGCATCAAAGCCCCGTCGACGCGCCTCCTGTTCGAGCAGGCGCTCCGCGATGAGCGCGTACAGCACCTGCCATTTCACCATCGGCGTCATGCCCGGCTGATCCTTGTATGGAAACACTGTCAACGCGTAGCGCGCGCGAAACTCCTCGGCAGTGATGGGCACGCCGTCGACGGTGGCGAGAACGGTCGAAGTAGACGTTTGAGCTATCGCAGGTACGGAAAAGCAAGCCATGCAGAGCAGCAGGCAGCCGGCAAGAGCACGATAGGGATGATGGTTACGGCAAAAAGACATATCGATACGATGAAATGAACGCGGAGGAGACGCGCGATGGCTACCTTGCACCGCGTCGCAGAAGCGAGCCATCGCCGGTCGGCTCAACGAATCGCGCATGGAAGCAGTCTCGCGCTGTGCCAGCAAAATAGCACATCCCCGCGATGTTGCCATCGCGGGGATGTGGAATTGCCGTGGTGATCGGACTTAGAAACCGATTTTCACCGACACGACGTGCTGGGCCGCGAACACCTCGCGCACGCGATACGCGTAGTCGAGGTACAACTTGGCCGAGCCCGCCCACTGCTGAATACCGAAACCGAAGGCCGGGCCGTACATGTAGCCGGCTTCGTCGTCCAGCGTGGTCTTGTCATTGCCCGCGATGGCATAGGAGCCACGGAGCGAGAGGAATTTGTTGAACGTGTATTCCACACCGAGACGATACTGGTCGGTGAGGTAGTTGTTGTTTTCGAAGGAGCCGGTGAGCATGACGTCGTGCATTTCGTCGAAGCTGCGGCGATAGGCCATGCCGATCTCCAGCGAGGTCGGGAGCTGGAAGCCGGCGGACTCGATTTTCAGCAACTGTCCGCTGCGATCGGCGCCGACTTCATCCACGAGGCGAAGCAGGCCGGGACCATCGAACTTCATGTTGCCGCCGAGGTGACGCAGCGTCACACCCATCTCGAGACCGTCGATGCCCGCGAGGCCGTTGTACTGCACACCGATATCGAAGGCGAAGCCCGACGCCGAAGCGCGATCGAGTTCCTCCGACACCAGATGCACCGTCACGCCCGAGCGGATGCGATCGGTGAGGGCACGGGAGTAGGTGAGACCGAGAGCCATGAACGTCGGCGAGAACACCGCGCCGGTGCCGTCGGGCTGGCGCTCGTCCGTGATCAGCATGTCGCTGAACGAGAACGATTTGATGGAAAAGCCGACATGGCCAAAGCCCTCGACATTGCTGCCGATGACGAAGTAGCTCACACCGTCGTTATCGAGGCCGTTCATCTGCGAGAAAAAGACCTCCACCCCATGATTGGAGCCGGAGAGACCGGCCGGGTTGAAGTAAATCGCCTCGACGCCCGTCAGACCGGCGGTATACGAACTGCCGAGAGCGATGCCACGTGCGCCGACTGGAACCAGCAACTGGTCCGCGGCCGCAGTGCCTTCCTTGTTCCCGCCACCGGCAACAGCCTGCGACGCGAGCAGCACGAGGGCCAGAAGCGTCGCTTTCATGTATGAGAGACTGATGCGCATGAGATATTCTCCTTTTGTTCTTTCGTTCCGTGTGCTCGTGAAATCAGGTGGTTCCGCGATCGGCATCAAATGCGATCGAGGAATTGCGTCTCCGTGATGACGGCAAGCTTGAGGATGCGTTCCACACCCAGGTCGGGCATTTCGACATGGATGTAGTACAGACCACTTGCCACCGGCAGAGCGTTGTCGTTCTGCAGGTCCCAGGTCGCGTACTGCGTCTGGTCATTCTTCTCGAAGGACTTGACGAGCACGCCGGAGAGTGTGTACACCTTGAATTTCGCGCGCGGCGGAAGGTGATTGAACGTCACGAAGCGCTGATACTTGTTGCGCTCGCGTTTGTTGGAGCCATAATACGGGTTCGGGAACACGCTGATCTGCGTGATATCCTGCTTGGCGACTTCCTTGTCGTACGACGCCTTCATTGTCGTGAACACGTATTTGTCGTCGCCATGGAACGGCACCTTCGGGGTGATGCGGTACAGCGAACCATCGCGCCACGCCTTGGTCAGACCAGTGTACTGGGAATTCAGCAAATACCAGCCCCAGTACATGATGGGCATCTGCGCAGCGCCATTCTGCAGGGAGAAGCCCGCCGAAGACCATGCGGGATTCGGCGTCTCGCTGTACGGCTCATCGAGGATGAACAGCATTTCACGATCATCGGCCGAGGCCGTGGGATTGTACATGCGGTTGTTACCCGGCACATTGCTGCGCTCGACGAAGGCATAGGACAACTGCTTGTGGTTCTGCGGATTCGGATCGGTCACGTCCCAAATCTGAATGGGCGAATCGAAGTAGCCGACGTAGCCGTAGAAGCCCACGCCGCGAACGTAGAGATAGCCCTTGCTGGGACGCTGCTCGTTCCACCGGATTTCCACCACCTTGTCCACTTCGTAGCCCTTCAGGCTCGAACCGAACTGGCCGGGACGACCGGTGATGGCCATTGAGGTGTAACCCATTTGCCACGAATAACCACCAACGCCACGATTGGACTCGGCGGGTTCGAACACTTCCGGACCGCCTTCCCATTCGATGCGCAGGATTTCGTCGTGGTTGGATTTCACGTCGCCGGCGTCGAAACCGTCCTTGTTGAACTGACGGTAATAGCCCGTTCCGGACACACCGATCTTGAAACCATCGAGGACGAAGAACTCGCGGTCGAGTCCGGCCATGGCCTGGGACTTGTTCACCAGCGTCGTCCCCTTGTTGATGTTGCGCAGCGTCCAGGCGCTGTAGTTCTCCACCGTCAGGGTCTCATCGATCGCACCATCGAGATCGTGATCGTAGGTGGTCTCGACCTGACCGAGCGGGTCGAACGTCACTTCGTACGTGT
Source organism: Bacteroidota bacterium (assembly GCA_035362335.1). Lineage (GTDB taxonomy): Bacteria > Bacteroidota > Ignavibacteria > SZUA-365 > SZUA-365 > JAOSJT01. The sequence goes on along the minus strand of DAOSDL010000038.1, from coordinate 30,772 downwards.
CGCCTGTCAGCCGCAGCGGATCCACCACTACGACTTCCACATAACCGGCCGAGGTACCACTGGTGTGTGCCACGGGAACGGCGTCATCGGCGGGCTCGCCAAAGCGGTAGCCGGGATCCGGCAACTGCGGGCGCGCTTCGATGATAACCGGCGAGGACTCGAGCTGACGCGGCGAGGCCTCGGGATCGTCGTTGTAGCCATAGGCCGTCACGGCGAAGTAATACGGCTGATTGTTCACCAGCGGACGATCCGTGATGGCATCCATGGTGACATCGTAAATGCGCTGCACGCCACCGTCGGTACCGTACTGACGCGGCATTTCGAGAACGATGCCCGATTTCTGATCGATGATTTCATCGAAAATCACGGACACGCCGTCGGACACGTCGTAGGTCGCGAGGCGGATGCCTTGCTCGAGCGTGGAGCTTTCGGTCGGGAATTGATAGACGTTGTAGCCCTGGAACTTGAAACCGCGGTCATTGTGGCTCTCGATACGTGCCACCTGTGCGGGCTCGCCCCAGTGGAGAATGAGGCGCTTGTTGAGCAAAGCGACATTCACCTTCGGCGAAGGCGGTGCCTTCGGAAGATCGAATTGATTGTCGAAGGCCAACTGCGCGAATTTGTCGAAGAACTTGAGCACTTTCAGACTGCTGATGCGATCCGCGCCCTGGGCCACGATGGTCGCCACCACCACTTCCTGCGTGTCGCCCACGGCCAGCGTGAACGGACCGGCGGTCATGAGGAAGCGACGGTCACCCGGGCTGTTGATGATACCATCCACCCAGCCGTCACCCGTGATGGGATCGCCGGCGAGGCACACGGTCACCTGATTGCCCGTCGAAGGATCGACATAGCGGGCTCCGTTCCAGAGGCGGCCGGTGAGGTAGTTGTACATCTGAATCGAACCCTGCGGATCTTTCAGATACGGGTCGCGATACACGGAGCTACCGTTGATGTAGAATGCGAACGTCGACACCGGCAGATTGCGATAGCCCTGACGACGACCGAAATTCCACACAGCGGAATCGCCCGCGCTCGGCACGATCGGACCCTGGAAGAAGTCGTAGCCCGCCGCGGGCGGCACGCCGTACACTTCGTCCTTGGCCAAACCGTTGAACACAAATCCCAGGCTGAGCGTGGTGTCGATACCCACGAAATCGTCGAACGCATCGCCGAGATCGGGATCGGACCATTTCGCGAAGTAGGCGTCGGTCAGGTCGTTGATGCCTTTGTTGATCACGGTGTATTTCGTGAACACCATGTTCGCAAGCGGACCGGTCTGGCTGTAGGCCCAGACCAGGGTGTGCAATTCGATGCCGATGGGAGCCACACCGTAGAGATCGCGCGTGCGGCGGGGATCGAGATCGTTGGACACGAACCAGATCGTTTCGTCGCCGGGGAGCAGCGGTGTGTCGGTTTTGCAGCTATCGTAACCGAATTCGAGGAAATCCGCGAAATCCGGCTCGTACACGCCGTTGCCGTCCTTGTCATTCCACGGGGCGCCGAGTTGCACCGGCCATTCCTCGTAGTCCTTTTTCATCTCGATCTGATAGGCGGCGTCGAGGTTGAGGTACGAATCCTCCAGAACTTTCCGAATCTTGTAGAGACGGCTTTTCGGATCGCCGGGATCGGAGGCCGTACCGTCGCCACGGATCTGGCCTGCTTGCAGACCGGCGTTGTAGGTGGCGCCGCCGACGCGGATTTCGCCCTGCACGCGGCCGCCCCAGATGATACCGTCGGTGAAGACCACGTATTTGGCCGAACCGGTCGGATATTCGAAGCCCGAACCGTCGGACAGCGGGTTATGCGCCATACGGCCGTTGTTGGACATCCACATGAGGCAGTTGTTGACCGAGATGAAATCCCATTGATCGTTCACCGCCTCTTTTGCCAGCGATTGGTCCTTTTTCTTCGCGCCCTCGGGTGACTCCGCCATGACGGCCGATGCCGACACCAGCAGCAACAGAGGGATGAGGACATGCGTGAGTTTTTTCATATATGCACTCTCCAGTTTTCTTGTCCAGTGTGATTCCGGGTGTTGCTGTCCGGCTTAGAAATCCACGCGCATGCCGAGCCAAATACGGCGGGGTTGGCCATACACGCCGGCATTCATCAGGTTGTTCTGGTAGTAGAAATCCTGGTACAGCTGCGCGAAGACGTCGCCGTACGAAGCGTAAGTGGCGAGCTGCCGCTGTCCCTCGTCGGAAGCGAGGTAGTTGTTGCTCTCAGCGCTGCCGGAGGTGGCGTACACGCCGGTCACGTTTTTGATGTTGAGAACGTTGTTCACACGGATGTAGAAGTTCGCATCGAGCGGACCAATGGTCACAGTCTTGTCGATGTTCATATCGAGCTGGAACACCCAGGGAGTGCGGGATGCGTTGATGCCTTCCACCGGCGTACGACGGTCACCGAAGCTGAATTCGTTGACGCGCGTGTACGGGGTGCCGCTGTTGAAGGTGAACAGGAAGTTCATGCCGAAACGCTCAAGCGGCTTGACTCCGAAGAGTTCCGGACCGTCGTCGCGCGAGAAGCGATAGTCCAGGTTCACCGAACCGCGGTGCGTCTGATCGAAGGCCAGCGTCATCGGGTATTTCGGAAGGAACGGAGTCTCGGTCGGGGACAGCCACAGGGCGCGGAACGACGAGCTGGGGCTGGAGCCTGTACCGCGAGCATCGGAGTACGTGTAGTTGGTCGACACGTAAATGCGCTCGGTGCGACGAAGGTTCAAGGAAAGAGACACACCCATGGTGGTGGCGAAGTCGCCGTTCACCCAGGCGTAGTAGGCGGGATGCTCGGCACCGAATTCGGCGGGCACCATGCGCTGCTGAATCTGATCGCGGATGTCCTTGTAGAAGGCACCGATATCAAAAGCCAGGTTGTCGCCCAACTGCTGGCGGAAACCGAAATCGTACTGAATGGTCTTTTCGGGACGCAGACCGAAGCCCACGGGACTCGACACGGCGTAACCACCCTTGATCTGCGAAGAGATCGTGGCGTTGCCGAGATACACGTCACGCAGACGCGACTGCTGCACGAAAATGCCGTACTGGGCATAGAACACCGTCTGATCGGTCACCGGGAAGGAGAAGCCGATACGCGGACTCACGGTTTTCGAGGCCTCGGCATCCTTGACATTGCTGGGATCCTCGAAATCGATCAAACCCTCGGGAGTGAACTTGATGTTGCCCGGATTGACAAACACTTTCGAGTTGGTGTTGATGTATTCGTAACGGAGACCGACGTTCACGATGAGATCGTCGAATTCCATCTTGTCCTGAAGGTAGAAGGAGGCGAAGGTCGGCTCTTTCGGACCGTCGGGTCCGCTGTCGAGCGTACGGCCGTAGAAATCGTAGCCGTAGTTGCTCGTGCCCGAGGAACCGGCGATTTCCAGATCGTTGGCATCGGGATTCAATCGCAGGAAGGACGCGAGACCGAAGGCATCGATTCCGAAGGAGCGGATGCTGTAGCGCGTGAATTCACCACCGGTCTTGATCTCATGCTGGCGGCCGATCTGATGCACGAAGTTGATCTTGGCCTGAATCGAGTTGTAACGCAGCTTGGAGTACCCGGCGCCCAGAGGATAACCCTCGGGATAGAAGCTCGCGCCGAACGCGGTCACGGCCTGCTCGGGACGGCTGTCGCCCAGCAGATGATAGCCGAATTGCGCATTGGCCACGGAATCGCCGTACAGAAACACGTCGTGCTTCAGATCCGGATCCATGCCGATACCGAAGTTGCCGAAGGAGCCAAGATACACTTCGTAGAACGTGCTGGCGCTGAGAAGATGCGTGAACTTGGCGTTGATACTGTAGTCCTCGCTCTCGTTGTAGCCGGCGCGTTTTTCGGCGAGCTGCGTGTTGAGGCCGGCGCCGTCGCGGCTCGTGCCGTAGCCGTAGCTTCCGTCCACGCGAATGTTGATCGGATTGAGATCAAAGGTCAGGTTACCGTTGAGCAACCAGCTCTGGCTGGCGGCGTTGAGGAAAAGACCTCCGGGGAAACGATAGTCAACCTTCTGCGCAGTGGAACCAAGGCGCGGATCGAAAATACCGATCTTGGCCTGTTCCTCGGGAGCGAGAAGCTGATGCGCTTCGGTCTGACGAAGCAAGGCATCGTATTTGGTTGTCAGATCGTAGTCCTCACGCCAGCCCGAAGCGGGCGTGCGGCTGAAGGAATTCTGACCGGCGACGAAGAACTTCACCGGGCCCCACACGGGACCGCCGGCGGTGAGGATGTACACGCTCGAACCTGTCGAATACGTGCCCAACGTCTTGTTGCCGACTTTCGCGTAATTGTCGGTGTACATTTCGAGCTGGCCCGTCAGCTTGCGTCCACCGGTACGCGTGGTGGTGCTGATCAGACCCGCATTCGCGCCGCCGAATTCGGCGGAGTAACCACCGGCCTGCAAGCTCTGCTCGGCGATGGCATTGGAAATAATGGAAAGACCACGACCACCCGCAAGCGGGTTGTTCACGTTCATACCGTTGATCACATAGCCCGTGCCATCGGCACGGCTGCCTCGGATGTACAGGGTACCGCCGAGGGATACAACGCCCGCCTGCAGGGCGGAAATGCTTTCCACGCCACGCACCGGGAGGTTTTCAATATCCTCCTGCGTCACTGTGGATTTCGCGTTGGTCACGTTCTTGTCAACCAGCGGTTTTTCCGCGACGATAATCACTTCCTCGGTGCGATACGAATCATCGGCGAGTTGGACGTCCTTCACCGTGGTTTCGTTCGAGCGCACGAGAATGTTCTCGATCGTGGTGGTTTTGTAACTGATGTAGCTGACTTTGATTGTCGCCTTGCCGATGGGCACATTCAGGACGACATAACCGCCATTGACATCCGTCGCGGCGCCACGAGTCACACCTCCGACATCCACAATGACGTTCGCGCCAATCAGCGGAGAGCCGTCCTTCAGGTCCGTGACCTTGCCGGACACCTTGCCCGTCTGCCCGAAGGCGAGCGCGGGGAACATCAGCAGCGGAAGCAGAACTGCAAGTAGCGTTTTGTGCATACGAGCCTCCAAAGGGTTTATACGCTAAAGACTAACGTTGATCTCTGTATCGCGGGAGCGGGTAAAGGAACATCGGTGATCGGAAGCAGCCGGGCTGTGAATCCGCGACGCTGGGAGCGAACGCGGGAGCTGCCGTCCATGATGCTAGACACAAATTCCGCGAATGCGTTACCAACGGCCCGGTCAAGGCCATGGTCGGCGCGTGCTGTACCGCCTGTGGAATAAAGCATTCGAGGAAAGGTGCTGCGCAAGGGTTGTCGCTTCGGTTCTCTGTAGCTGGGGCCTGCTCATGCCCGATCGGGATCACCCGGTCGATCATGTCACGGTAATATCAGATTTTTCAATCTGCTTTCCAAGCCCAATTTCGCCAATCATTTCACGAATACAGCGCGGGTTTTCAGATGACGGCGCCGCAATTCATCCTCCAAGGTAAGGAAAGTCGGTAAATCTCGAAACCATGCGCGACGCATCCGCGCGCCGCGTCGGCGGGGTGAGCACTGCTGAGGAAGCGCGGACGCTGTGATTTTTCAAGGAAAATGCTACGTTGTAGCTCATCGCTTCGTCGCGTCCGGGCCTTGGCCGGGACCCGTCACTCCATCGCAACCTCCGGGAAGTACGCCATGCAGGCCCTCATTGTCATGTTGCTCTCCTTCGTGGGATATCTCGTCATGTACCATCTGTACGGGAAGTACATCGGACGACGGATTTTCGGCATCAACGATGCCAACATCGCACCATCGGTTTCGATGCGGGACGATGTGGACTACGTACCAACGCGCAAGGAAGTCATTTTCGGGCATCACTTCACCAGCATCGCCGGGACGGGGCCCATCGTGGGGCCGGCCATTGCCATCATCTGGGGTTGGGTACCGGCGCTGCTCTGGGTATTTCTCGGCAGCATCATCATGGGAGCCGTGCACGATCTTGGATCGTTAATCATTTCCATGCGGAATCAGGGCAAATCCATTTCGGATTTCACCGCAAAATATGTGAATGCACGCACGCGCTACCTTTTCTTTATAATCGTGTTTCTTGAGCTGTGGATAGTCATCTCCATATTCGGCATGGTGATCGCGGTGATTTTCCACATGTTTCCCGAATCCGTGGCACCGGTGTGGGTACAGATTCCCATCGCCATGACGCTCGGCTATGTGATGTACAGAAAAGGATTTTCCGTCACCATTTCCTCCCTTGTCGCAGTCGCGCTGATGTATCTGTCCATGCTACTGGGTGCGGCTGTACCTTTCGATCTGCCGGTATTGGGTGGCGTGCCGCCCACGGGAAGCTGGACGATCATCCTGCTTATCTATGCATTCGTCGCCTCGGTGTTGCCGGTCACCATGCTGCTTCAGCCCCGGGATTTCATCAACGCGTATCAACTAATCATCGCGATGGGTCTGCTCGTGATCGGCGCGGTGGTGGCCGCGTTCACCACGGATTTCGCCATTGTCGCACCGGCCTTCCAGGCGGCGCCCGCCGACACTCCCCCGCTGTGGCCCTTCCTTTTCATCACCATCGCCTGCGGCGCCATCTCGGGTTTTCACGCGCTGGTGTCGTCCGGCACCTCAGCCAAGCAGGTGCGCAGGGAAAGCGATTCACTGTTCGTGGGCTACGGCTCGATGCTGGTGGAAGGCGCACTGGCAACCATCGTGATCATCGCCGTCGCGGCCGGCATCGGACTCGGCTACACCAGATCGTCGGGCGAATTTTTGAGCGGCGTACCGGCGTGGAGCAATCTGTACTCCTCGTGGGCGGCTGCACAGGGCATGGGATCGAAGATCACAGCGTTCGTGGATGGTTCGGCGAATATGATCGGCACCCTGGGCATTCCCCGCGAAGTGGCGGTGGTGATCATGGGCGTGTTCGTGGCATCCTTCGCCGGCACCACACTCGACACCGCCACGCGCATCCAGCGCTATGTGGTGACGGAACTGTTCGCCGGCATGCGCGTCCCGGGCTTTGAGAACCGTTACGTGGCCACGGCCTTCGCCGTGATCACCGCGGCCATTCTGGCCTTCGCCTCCGGAGCCGACGGACAGGGCGCGTTGAGTCTCTGGCCGCTGTTCGGCGCGGTGAATCAGACGCTCGCCGCCTTGGCGCTGATCATCGTCACCGTGTACCTCCGCAGACAGGGCGGCTGGAAATGGCTGTTCGCCGGCATTCCCGCGGTGTTCATGAGCGTGATCACCATATGGGCCACGGTGCTCAATCAGATCGACTATGGAGCATCACACAATGTGCTGCTGCAAATCATCAACGCCGTGATTCTGCTCATCGTGCTGTGGATCACCATCGAAGGCCTGCGCGCGTTTTTCGCGCCTCCAGCGACAACGATAGCCACCGAGCAGACGAAGACCACATGAATGAGTTGATGCTGGACAAGCTCCAGGGCGAACTGCGACGACGCTGGCTGCGCCGCGCGGTCGTAATGCTCGTGCTGGTCGCCATCGCGGAGTTGCTGCGCTCGATGGCGCTTCTGGAAGGCATGTGGTATCGCGGAGACCGCTGGCTCCCGGACCTCATGGTTGCCGTCTCTGTAGGCATTGGCGTCGTGCTTCCGCAGTTGTACCTGCGCGTGTTGCGTTGGATGACGCGGTCGCAGGAAGCGATGGGTGTGGAGCAATTCTTCCGTTTCCAGAGCAACGTGCTGATGCTGGCATTTGTCGCGCCTGTGTTTTCCGTATGGGCTGCTGTGGCGAATTTTTCCACCATGCCCACCTTGCTCGCACATCTGGCGAGTGTATACAGCGCGCTCCGCTGGTACCCGTCATTGCGCCGACTCCGCCAGAATGCAGACGTTCTCAGGGTTCGCCTGTGAAATCCCTGCGCGATTTGCTCGACGCGCTGCGCGGCGCCGCGTCCACCTTCGATGAAATGCAGCGTGAGAAGGCGGTGGAATTGCTGCAGTGGGAGCACGACGAATTGCGGCATGTGTTCGCGCTGCTGGTACTGGGAAATGCGGTGGGATTGCCCGCGCCTCCGGTGGAACTGGGCCTCGGCCTGCTTCCGGATATGGAGGACGACTTCCGCCTGCTCGTGCAGCGTCTGGATACGGCGCACTCTCCCCTCTCGCGTCTGGTATCTTCGTTGCGGGTGGATTGATGCCACGGTTGCTTTTCATGACGGGCAAAGGCGGCGTGGGAAAATCCACACTGTCTGCATTATTCGCGCTGGGCCTGGCGCGACGCGGCGAGGACGTGCTGCTGGCCTCGCTCGACCCGGCGCACAATCAACGGGATATTTTCCAACAGTCCTTCGGCGACGACGCTGTTGCCGTGGCTCCCGGTCTGCGCGTACTCGAAGCAGACATACGCGCATGGAGCGAGCGCTATCTCCGCGACATCGAACGACAGGTGACGGAATCCTACCGCTACCTGACCGCGCTGAACCTCGACCGCTATTTCCGCGTGTTGCGGCATTCACCCGGTTTGGACGAATACGCCATGGCGCTGGCCTTCCGCCATATTCAGCGGGAATTCGGCACTGCCGACACCATCGTGTTGGACATGCCGCCAACAGCGCTCGCCGTGCGCTTTCTGGCGGCGCCTTCCGTGTCGCTGGTGTGGGTGGATGAATTGATCGGCGTGCGCAAGGCGATTCACGAACGCAAGGAAATGATAACCCGCGTGCGCTTCGGCAGTGCGGAGGTTGAGAGCGACCATGTGCTGCGCCGCCTGGAAATGGAACGCAACCGCTACCTGGCCACCGAGGCGCTGTTCCGCGACACGAGCACCACTGTCGCGGTGCTGTTCAATCCCGATGCCCTCTCGTGGGAGGAAGCGCGGCGCATCGACGAAGAGCTGGAAGGTCTGGCGTTTCCCCGCCGCCTGCATGTGATGAACAAATGTCGCGACGGCATGGACGAAGCGGGCGTTCCGGACAGCTTGCGTCCCTTCCATCGCGTTGCCGCCGCCGAGACCCCGCTGCTGGGCGTGGACGCGCTGCGCGGCTTTCTCGATACGCACGAGGTGCTCCCCGCCGGCGTCTGATGCGCGGCGCGTATTCGGGGGATCTCCTTGCGGCGCTTATTTGTGCCGGTACAAGGTCAGCGTCCCGTGTTTACCGCCTTCATCGCTGATCACCAGCGTGCCGTCGCGCAGCATGGTGACGCCTTCCGGCTGGCGGTGCCGTTTTTTCTCCAGACGCACTGCTCCGATAATTTCTCCGTTCCCGCGCAATTCCAGAAGATAGCGTCCTTCGGAGCTGAGGAGGAGGAAGGTGCCGCTCTGCGGCAGGTATTCGATACCCGAGGGTCCTATTCCCTTGCCGGCCGCATGGCGTTCCAGTTTCGCTTTCGGGAGCGAAAAGCGCGGCGTCGGATCCAGTTTCCTCGTGTCGACGGAGAACGCGTAGATGGCCTTGTCTCCCGCTGCACCTTTACCCGCTGTACCCTTGCAGGCAAGGAGCAGAACCTTGTTCGCCGCATCGTAGCACAGACCTTCCACATCGTTGCCATTGTTCAACGCGCTGCGATGCACGGTGTAGCGCATCGAGGAGCCATCGGCGCCATCCTGGAATTCGTACAGCGTGCCGCTGCTGGTGGTAAGCCAGAGTTTGCCCTCGGCGTAGGCGATGCCTTCGAAATCCTCGCGCAGTTTGTCGCTGCCGAGATCGAAGGAACGCAGCAGCGCACCGCTGCGCACATCGATCACGAACACGCGTCCGCGCTCGTCGTTGTGCGCGTACACCGCGTCGGCCGAAGCGGCGGCGAGTCCGGAGATTTCGCGCAGCGCGGCGGGCAACTCCACGACCGACGAAGCGCGGCGGAAATCATAGCGGTCGAGAATCGACTGCGCTGGGAGCGCGGTGGTCAGCAGGCAAAGCAACAACAGCAGACGGTGCGTCATGGTATTACGACAATGGTGCGACATGGTTTGGGCCGGGATGGCGCTGCGAGGCCGGTGAGACATCGACTTCCACCGATGAATCCCAGGCGGGGGCTCGCGCATCCCACCCGTCAGGAAAAATACGACAGCTTCTTGAAATTCGTGGAAAATCTCTGTAGCATATCCCTGCTTCACCAGCAACAGCTCATTTCAACCTGTACCCGCACATCATGAGGAATACCATGTCCAACATCGTCCATGTTGCCGTGACCGGCGCCGCCGGTGCCATCGGTTATGCCATTCTCCCCCGCATCGCTTCGGGACAGCTGCTCGGTCCCGACACGCGTGTCGCGCTGCGTTTGCTCGAGCTGCCCCAGGCCATGGGCGCGCTTGAAGGCGTGGTGATGGAGCTCGACGATTGCGCCTTTCCGCTGCTCGACAGCATACACATCACCGATGATCCCGCCGTGGCCTTCGAGGGCGTGTCCTGGGCTCTGCTTGTCGGCTCCAAGCCGCGCACCAAGGGCATGGAGCGCAACGACTTGATCCGCGACAACGGCCCGATTTTCGTCGGTCAAGGCAAGGCCCTGCTCAACGCCGCGGCCGACGTGCGCGCAGTGGTCGTGGGTAATCCCTGCAACACCAACGCACTCATCGCGATGCACCATGCGGGCGACATTCCCCGCGAGCGCTTCTCGGCGATGACGCGCCTCGATCAGAATCGCGCCGCAGCGCAGCTCGCGAAGAAAGCGGGCGTGGGTGTGGCCGAAGTGAGCAACGTCACCATCTGGGGCAACCACTCGGCGACGCAGTACCCCGACACGGAGAATGCGCTGATCGGCGGCAAGCCCGCCCAGAGCGTGATCACGGATCTCGAGTGGTTGCAGGGCGACATGATCAAGAAGGTGCAGCAGCGTGGCGCCGAGATCATCAACGCGCGCGGAAGCAGCTCGGCCTTCTCGGCGGCGAATGCGGCGATTGACCACGTGCGCAGCTTGATCGAAGCCACACCAGCCGGCCAGTGGTATTCGGCAGCCATTCCTTCCGATGGCAGCTATGGCATCCCCGAAGGCTTGCTCTTCTCCTACCCGCTCACAAGCGATGGCGCGGGCAACTGGAGCATTGTGCAGGGATTGCCGCTCAGCGATTTCGCGAAAGATAAAATCCAGAAGACCACGGACGAATTGCTCGCCGAGCGCGAGGTGGTGAAGGATCTGCTCTAAAGCGGGTTCGGGGTCACTTCCGGGGTTGGGTCACTTCGGATTTCAACGCAGAGGTCGCGAAGGCCACGGAGGGCACGGAGGATTGTTAACGCGCTTTGTGCTGAAAGTTTTTTCGGTCGAAATGAAGGTGATTCATTCGCTGCGAGATGCCGGGTGAGTCACCTTCCGATTTTCTGCTGGAACACGGAGCGCACGGAGGGCTTCGCCAACACTGGTGGAACACGGAGCGCACGGAGGGCTTCGCCAACACCGAGCACGCAGAGGAGATCTCAGGCCTTGCGACTCTGCGCCCTTGCGTTGGCACGATGCGGAACGAAGAAGAACCCGTCGAGCGCACTTCCAACCCCTCCTCCGTGCCCTCCGCGACCTCCGCGACCTCTGTGTTACGACCGGGAATGACCCAACCCTGGGAGTGACCCAATCCCGCCCCGCTCACATGAGCACAGAATCGATCACAGCGCCGCCCAGCACATCGTCGCCATCGTAGAACACTGTCGATTGCCCTGGCGTGATCGCGCTTTTGGCTTCCTCGAAATGCAGTTCCAGCGTGCCATCCGCACGCGGCAGCAAGGTGGCGGGTGAAGGTGTATCCTTGTAGCGAATTTTCGCGGATACCGCCACCGCTGTGCTCGGGAATTCCATTTTCTGCATCACCACATCGCGCGCCAGCAGACGCGTGTGCAGCAAGTCGTTCTTGCGACCCACGTGCACCACGTTGCTGTTCGCGTCAATGCCGGTCACGTACAGCGGCTCGCCCGCCGCCACATTCAGTCCGCGCCGCTGACCAATGGTGTAAAACGGGTAGCCGTCGTGTGACGCGATGCGCTCGCCATCGAGCAACACGTCGCCTCCCGCCACGCGCTGCTCGAGCCCGTCGACATTGTCCCGAAGAAAACGTGTGTAATCGTTGTCGGGGATGAAGCAAATTTCATAGCTCTCGTGCTTGCGTGCGGCGCGCAAGCCCCGCTGCTCGGCCCATGCACGCACTTCGCTCTTTGTGAAGTCCGCAAGTGGAAACACCGTATGCGCGAGACTGTCCTGCGAGAGCATCCATAGCGCATAGCTCTGGTCCTTGCCGCTGTCGCGTCCACGCGAGATGTACCAGCGACCGCTGTGTTCGTCTCGATTCACGCGGGCGTAGTGGCCCATGGCCACGGCATCGGCGCCGATGGCGCGGCCTTTGCGGATGAGTTCCTCCCATTTGATGCTGCGATTGCAGAGCACGCAGGGATTGGGAGTGGTGCCCGCGAGATAGCCGTTCACAAAAGGATCGATGACATTGTGGCGGAAGGGCTCGGAAAAGTCGAACACATAATGCGGGATGCCCAGTTGCGCACACACGTCCCGCGCGTCGTTGATGCCGTCGAGCGAGCAGCAGTTGGATTCCTTGGCGGCATTGCCACCCACCTCGTCGTAGTTGTAGGTTTTGATGGTGATGCCGATCACCTCATGTCCTTGTTCGACGAGCATGGCCGCGGCGACAGTGGAATCCACTCCGCCGGACATACCGATGACGATGCGTGATTTTTTCATATTGGAAAAGCGATCCGACGATCGCGTGTCGTTTCGAGAATGGCAGGCGCGGCGGCGCTTGCATGAACCTTATATATAGCGCAATTTCGGAAAATGATCACCGCGAAAAAATCCCCCTTCCTCCAGGCCCTGCTCGTGCGCTACTTCACGCGTCGCATGCGCGGGCGCTTTGCCGCCCTGCACGTGAAAGGTGCGGAGCATGTACGTGCGGCCGAGGCCGGTGTGCCCGTGGTGTTGTACGGCAATCATCCGGCGTGGTGGGATGCGGTGGTGCCGCTGTATCTCTCGAATGTGCTGTTTCGCCACGATGCCTACGCCATGATGGAGGAGCGGCAGCTCGCGCGTTACGGCTTCTTTCGCGCGGTGGGCTGCTTCTCCGTCGACCGCGAGAATCCCCGCAGCGCCATGCGCAGCCTTCGTTACGCCGCCGATCTGCTGCGCGGCACGGATCGCGTGCTCTGGATCTATCCGCAGGGCGAGTTGCTTGCAGTGGAGCGACGTCCGCTGCGCTTTCAGGGCGGCACGGCGCGATTGCTGCGTGATTTGGCCGATGTCACCGCCATACCCTTCGCGCTGCGCTACGAGTTTGTGGAGCAGGAGGCGCCGGAGATTTTCGTGGCATTTGGACCACCCTGGCGCATTCGCGGGGAGGAGCGCGTGGAGCTGGACATGACCACAAGCATACTCGAGCAGCTTGTGGAATTCGAGATGGACGTACAACGCGACGAAGTGATGGAACGCGATTTTCAACGCTACGACACGGTGCTGCGGGGAACGGAATCGATCAATGCCCGCTGGGACCGCATCCGTCGCGAGCGACGCGGTTGAGGCAGAGCGTGGCGAAGCGGGAAAAACGGGTGTTCGTTGCGTCGCCCTCGTGGGATCCGACCATCGTACCGCATCCGACCAACCCATTTTCCAACACGTGGCGATGAATTAATCGCCACGCTTACCGAGTCGCGTCCCGTATCGAAGGTCGGAACGGAGCGCAGCTAAAAATCCGGCATGCAACGCCTTGCCCGCCATTGCGCCGCCGGGCACAGCGAGGCGATTCAGCTCCTGCTCCACATACCAAGCATCGCCGCCACCGCGCGCTCACCGCTCAGTACGGCACTCTCGATCGTGGCGGGCAGCGAGGTGGCCGTCCAATCTCCCGCGAGATACAGTCCTCCGATGGACGTTTCGGCAGAGGGACGCACGGCTTCCAGACCGGGACTGGGAAGGAAGGTCGCGCGATGCTCGAGCAGCGGCACAACGCGCAGCACGTCCTGCTCGCTCAGCGATGGATACAGACGAAGCAACTCCCGCACAATCATGTCGCGCAATTCCTGCTGCGACGCCCGCTCCCACGCGGCGGCGGCGGAGATAGTGCAGGAGATGCGCGTATTTCCCGATGCATCCGTCCCTTTTCCAAACACCCACTGCAAGGCTCCACCCAAACCGCCGGTCATGATGGCGACACCGGGATCGCGGCGCAGCCACAGGTGCGCCGAGAGAATGGGCGAAGGATGGAAGTGCCCGGCTACCTGCAGCAATGGCGCGGCGATCGGCAGACTTCCCAACAGTTTCGCGCAATGCCAGGGCGCCACGGCCAGTATCACGGCATCCACAACGTGTTCGGCGCCATCCGCGTTACGAAGCGCGACCACGCGCCCATTTTCCATGAGCAGAGTATGCACTGCACTGCCTGTAACAATGCGCGCGCCGCCTCGCTCGAGCAGCGATCGCGCCGGCTCGATCAGCACATCCGAGAGATCTCCGCGCGGCAGGAGAATATCCATGGCGCGGGCGTCGGTCAGAAACACCGCCCGCAAGACCACAGCAAGCAGATAGGCCGAGGCCTCGCGAATGTCCGCATTCAATGTGGCGAGCACCACTGGCGCCCAGAAATACGCGATGGCCTCGTCGCCCTGTCCCAGACTGCGCAGCCAGTCCTCCGCACTGAGCGCATCCAGTGTGCGCAAACCGCCTTCATTCATGAACCGCAGCGTGAGTGCCACGCGCAGAATGCGCAGACGATCCATGGGTCGCAGCATGCCGTAGCGCAAAAACGCCATCGCCGGACCGAACGGCGGAGGCAACGCGCCCGCAGTGAGCTGCGCCACGCGTCCGTCAACGTGACGCATTTGCAGCGACAACCCCTGGAGACGATCGAGCAAATGCTCGGCACCGCACAAGCGGAGATAGCGCAAGGTGGCGTGGTAGCAGCCCATCAACGCGTGTTGGCCATTGTCGATAGCCACGCCTGATTCGCGATCGGTAACCGAGAAACAGCGGCCACCGAGACGGTTGCGCGCCTCGAAGAGCGACACCTCGGCACCCGCCGCCTGTGCGTGCACGGCGGCCGCGAGTCCGGCCAAGCCCCCGCCGACTATCGCGACACGTTTCATGCGGGATCGGCTGCGGGCAGCGGGGCGCGGCTGAAATATTCGGAAACGGCGATGCGGATTTTTTCGAAGGAAGAAATGGAAATGCGCTCATGGAACAGCGCGAAATTCCTGCGCTCGATGGCGTCGAGTATGCGGTAGTAGATGCGGTCCATGATGCGCGCGGCGAAAAACGCGGCGTGATCTTCGGGAGCGAGCGACAGCCGGGCTCGGCTGTAATACTCGCGCGCGCGCTGCGTCTCGAATCGCATGAGCTGCACGAAGGCCTCGTTGTACTCCGAGCGCAACAACTGCTCGGGCGTGTAGCCGAAACGCTCAAAATCCTCGAGCGGTATGTACACGCGACCGATGTCGGCATCGGCTTTCACATCGCGCACAATGTTCGTGAGCTGCAGGGCGATGCCCAGGTCTATGGCGTATTGCCGCGTCTGTGGATTGCGATAGCCGAAAATTTCGCTGCACATGAGTCCCACCGTGGACGCCACGTGATAGCAGTACCCGTGCAACTCCTCGAACGTGGCGTAACGATTGCGGTCCAGATCCATGCTCATACCGTGGATCAGGTCGAAAAAATGTTCCACGGGGATGCCGAATCTCCGGGCGATCACATTGAGCTTGTTCAGCAGCGCATGCTCGCTTTCGTTGCGCAAACCCTTTTCCAATTCCTCGCGCCAGCGTGTGAGCCGGGCACGCTTGCTGTCGGCATCGCCGGCCTCGTCCACAATGTCGTCTGTGCAACGACAAAAGGCGTAGACGGTGTGAATGGCGTCGCGCTTCTCTTCGGGCAACATGGCGAAGGAGACCATGAAATTGGTCTTGCTCTTCTTCGTGATCTCTGCTGCGTGATCCTGCTCAGACATGCGGGGCACCTGCTCTCATCGCCGCGCGAAGCATGCGGACGTGGTCGATAAACGTAAGCGTGGGACGGATCGAAACCACATTATAGCGCAGCGCGGAGATTTTTTCAAGGATGGAAACGCCGCCCTGCCACACCGCCCGCACTTCCATGCGCAAACGCAACGGCAAGTGATCGAACAACCCCGTCCCTTCGCGGAACAGCTCTCGCGTCCGCCGCAGCTGAAATGCAATGCACTCGCGCAAGGCGGGCGAGTCCCTCCCCTCCAGCACATCCTGCTCACGCACACCGTGGCGATGCAAGTCCTCGAGTGGGATGTATACGCGCGGCTTGAGCCGATCCACCGATACATCCTGCCAGAAATTCGTCAGTTGCAGCGCTGTGCAAATCGCGTCGCTGTAACGCCCACTGCGCTCGTCGAGGCGGGAAAACAGGGCGAGCACGATGCGTCCAACGGGATTCGCCGAGCGCCGGCAATAGTCCAGCACTTCGTCGTACGTGGCGTAGGAATGCTTCACCACATCCTGCGCGAAAGCGTCGAGCAAATCATCGAACAATTGCACCGGAATGGAAAAACGCAGCAAGGTATCGCCGAGCGCGCGGAATTCCGGCAGCGCACTGCGCTCGCGTGTGCAGCGATGCAATTCCTCGCGCCACGCGTCGAGCAGCCGCAGTCGTTCGTCCGTACTCCGACTCCCCTCGTCGGCGAGATCATCGGCATGGCGGGCAAACGCGTACACCGCCGCCACATGCGGTCGTAACCGGCGCGGCAACGCGATGGATGCCACGGGAAAATTCTCGTAGTGTCCGCGCACAATGCGCTGGCAATGCGCGTAATCGGCCGTGAGCGATGCTGAAGAGTCCATCATCCAATATGCGCAGCACGGCGGGATCTATCAATCACGTGGCGAAGGAAAAGGAGACCGCTGACGCCACGGTTTTACAAAGGCACAACGGAAGTATGGCGCGTCAGGCCGCTTCGAACAGCGCCGTGGACAGATAGCGCTCGCCGGTATCGGGCAGCACGGTCACCACATTGTGTCCTTCGGGATACGACCGCGCCACCTCGATGGCGGCATGCGCCGCGGCTCCGCAGGAAATGCCCACCAGCATGCCTTCCTCTCGCGCCAGTCGCCGCGCCATGAGTATGGCTTCGTCATTGCTCACTGTGAGGATGTCGTCGATGAGTGAACGATCGAGAATGTCCGGCACGAAGCCCGCGCCAATGCCCTGGATTTTGTGCGGCCCGGGCGCGCCACCCGACAACACCGGCGAATCCGCCGGCTCCACCGCCACAATGCGCACATCCGCCGCGAAACGCTCGCGCAGCACCTGCCCCACGCCGGTAATGGTACCGCCTGTTCCCACACCTGCCACAAAAGCATCGATGTTCAAACCATGCATGTCGGCGAGGATTTCCACGGCTGTACTTTCGCGATGGGCGCGCACATTGGCCTGATTGCGGAATTGCTGGGGAATGAACACGGCGGCATCCGCGGCGGCAAGTTCTTCGGCCTTGGCCACCGCGCCGCGCATGCCCAGGGCGCCCTCGGTCAGCAGCAGTTCGGCGCCGAGGTGACGCACAAGCGCGCGACGCTCGATGCTCATGGTCTCGGGCATGGCGAGAATCAGGCGATATCCCTTCACGGCGCATACCATGGCCAGGCCGATGCCGGTGTTGCCCGAAGTGGGTTCGACAATAACGGATCGACCGGGATGGATCAGGCCCGCCTCTTCGGCGGCTTCGATCATGTACAGCGCCGGTCGCTCCTTGACGCAGCCCAGAGGATTGAAGGATTCGAGTTTCGCCCACACCGTCGCGCCACCCTGTGGCGAAAGGCGCGAGAGACGCACGAGCGGCGTGCGTCCGATAGTTTCGTTGATGTTGTTGAAGCGCATGCCTGTATCTCCTTTGAAATGACTCGTCGTTGTATCGTTGATCGAATGCGACGCCATCGACGGTTCAGATGATGTATTCCATCGGCGCATCCGCGCCACCCGGACGCACGTTCACGCGCGGTTCGCTGGTGACCAGCGAATAGGGCGGCACCGAACGCAGCAGCCACACATTGCCCCCGATCACCGAATCGTGCCCTATCACCGTTTCGCCACCAAGGATGGTGGCTCCGGCGTAAATGGTGACGCGATCCTCGATGGTGGGATGCCGTTGTTGTTCGCGCAATTCCTTGCGCACCGACAGGGCGCCGAGCGATACGCCCTGGTAGATTTTCACCTGTTCGCCGATGACCGTGGTTTCGCCAATGACGACACCCGTGCCGTGATCAATGTGGAAATGGCGACCGATGCGCGCGCCGGGATGGATGTCGATGCCGGTACGGCTGTGTATGTACTCGCTCATCATGCGGGCGAGCAGCCGCACGCCATGCGT
Organism: Bacteroidota bacterium; assembly: GCA_035362335.1. Classification (GTDB taxonomy): domain Bacteria; phylum Bacteroidota; class Ignavibacteria; order SZUA-365; family SZUA-365; genus JAOSJT01. Next base: position 12,541 of record DAOSDL010000038.1, on the reverse strand, counting down.
CCAGAAAAAATGCGCCACACGATGCACCGCGATGGCACGCAGTCCGGGATAGCTGAGAATGATTTCCTCACGCGATCGCGCGGCGGGATCACCGCGCAACAAGGCATCCACGTCCGTGGTGAGTGTACCACGCAGCGACGGCAGTTGCTGGAGAAAGTAGGTTACGACATCGTCCGCGCGCCGACGGGCGGTGTCGGCCTCGCCTTCCATACCGGCGTCGAAGTGAAAATTCCGCGTGACCTCGCGTACCAGCCGCGCATGCACATCGAGCAAACTCGATCCGATGTGGAATCGCAGGTTCTCGGCGCTGAGCTTCTCATCGCGATGAAAGCCCGGGAACAGCAGTGCTTCCACATCCTTCACGATGCCGATGACGCCGTCGCGCGATGGTAGTGTGTGTCCGTGCAGGTGATTGATGCCTCCTTCGCGCTCGTAGGATTCGAGCAGAGCGTCAACGAGAGTATCCACATGAGAAGTGGTCATGGTTGCGGGTCCTTTCTTTGCATGCTACTACAACCCGATGAAGCACGTGGGAATTCCACCTCTTCAGGGATAAAATCCGCCGCCATCCCCACCTACCAGCGACGGTGATGTCGCGATGGTTGCGTACATTTCCCATATGATAATTTCGATGAAACCTGAACGCATGACACGGAACACCGGTGCGCTTTGGCTCTCGCTCGCGCTGCTGTTGCTTGTCCTCGGCGCGGCACGCATGGAGGGGCAGGTGAACACCGAAAAACTCCGGCGCCTCGACAGTACGCGCGGGGTGTTCGCCAACCTATCTGCCACGGCCGGGCTGGTGCGCGGAAACTCCGAGTATGTGGCTGTGGGTGCGTCGGCGCGCGTGGATCATGCGGGCGAGGGCGCCTACCATTTCCTCGTCGGGCGCTACGAATTCAAGGAAGCGGGCAACGGCAAAATCGCCAACAAGGGCTTCGTGCACGCACGCGGCATCCGTGACGTGGCGGACTGGCTCGCCCTCGAGGCCTTCGGTCAGGTGCAGTACAACGAGTTCATTTCCCTGCGCAACCGCACGCTGCTCGGCGGTGGAGCGCGGTGGACGCTGCCGCTGCCGCGCGACGAAGAAGGTCACGAATGGCTGCGCCTGCACGCGGGTACCGGAATCATGCACGAGTATGAACGTTACGGACTGACCTCCGGAACCGTGCGGAACAACCGCCCACGCCTCACCAGCTATCTCACGCTCTACATGCAGTACAGCGATCGCGTGACCTTCACCGCCGTGAGCTATTATCAACCCCGGCCGGACGACTTCGCGGACTTTCGCTTTATTGCCGAGAGTTCGCTTGCCGTGCATATCAACAAGGTGATCGCCATTCTGATCGATCTCAATTACCGCCACGACAGCCGGCCCATCGGTCGTTCAGTGAACTACGATCTCGAATTGTCCCAGGGAATCAGCGTGACGCTACGCTGAGTCAGTTCATCAGCGCTTACGCCGGTTTGGAACGCGAATGACACCAATCGTCAGGCTGAGCGAAGCGCCGAGCACGGATGTCCGGAATGGTACAATAATGATACGGCGCGGAGTCGAAGCCTCCGTAGCCAGTTGCATGACGCTTCGACCCGCCCCGGCGGATTTTCAACTCCGAGCCCGAACCAAGATCTTCTCTCACCGAACGTCCTTGCCACGGGCTCGTCGCTCAGCTCGAAGATCCGCCGTGGCGGAGCAGCGCGGGCATTGACAATCCTCACTAGCGCCTTCGGGTATCGTCAGGCTGAGCGGAGCGCCGAGCACGGATGTCCGGAATGGTACAATAATGATACGGCGCGGAGTCGAAGCCTCCGTAGCCAAATGCACGACGCTTCGACTCCGAGCCCGAACCAAGATCTTCTCTCACCGATCATCCTTGCCGCGGGCTCGTCGCTCAGCTCGAAGACTCGCCGCGGCGAGGTGACGATTATGCATTGTGCGTCGGATGACACATGTGCAGCGTGCGGCGACAGTCACGCGGGGGAATGCCGTTCCGAGCGTCGATGGAAAAATGGTGGAACAGGAAAAAGGTACCACGGCAAAAAGGAGCAAACGTGCCGATGTTACCGGATCGTCTTCGCCTCAATTACCGCGGCTCGCACAGTTACCTGTTACGCATCTCCGCGATCTCTATGTCTGTATTCTGCTCCATCGCTTCAACAAGCGCATTCCCAGCCACAACGCTGAAACCGACCGGAAAAAACGAAAACAGGAACCGCCCCGCCGATTATATCGGACCGCATTCACCTTTTTCTCTTTACTCTTTACTCTTTACTCTTCACTCCCCCCTCCACCCTTCGCAGCACACTCCCCTTGCCGAATTTCCGCAGCGCGGGCGCATCCTCACTGCCTGCGGCAAGCACGATGTCGTAGCGACCGAGCCGGGCGAAGTCGCCGTTGCTGTCGCCGAGGTCGCGCTTGTTGATCTGGCAGGCCAGGCGTCCGCGCGCATCGCAGAGGAAGCAGCGGTAGCGCCCTTTCTCGTCCACCAATTCGCTGACCACACGCGCGTGTACCGCCGACCCGCCCGCTTCGGGCATGGCAATGCGCGGCAACTGCCCTTCGAGCGTGGCGCCGTCGAGCGAGAGCGTGAGATAGGAGAATTTGAGCGAACGCTTCACATTGCCCAGGGCTTCGTCCATGTCTGCGTACCACGCGGGGCGCTCCCACGGCACATCCGCGTGGCACCAATCGCGTTCATCGGCAAGGGCGGGACAGTGCTGCTGCCGCAGGCAGGGAGCGAACACTGCCCATCCTTCACGCACCGCCACGTCGCGCAAACGCAGCAAGCGCCGCGAACTGTGTCGCAGCGCGGGTTCCAGCAGCAGCACGCGCGCATCGGGACGCAACGAAGCGTGCAATGCACGCAAGCGCGTTTCGTCGGTCGATGGTGCGAGTTCGTTGAGTGCGTTCATCATCAACACGAGATCCGCATCGCCGCAGGCGGGCGCCGCGCGATCGAGATCGAGGAGTTGCGTGCGCACGCGCAGGCCGGCTGAACGGGGGGCGAGCATTGCCGCCACGCGTTCAACCTCACGCAGCGCCGCTGGAACCACATCCATTCCTGTGTACTCGAGTGCGATATCGGGGGCGTGGGCGTCGAGGAAGGCCAGCAGTGCAAGCAGTCCGGTGCCGGGACCACATCCCAGATCAAACACACGCAGTGTGCGGCCGTCTCCCGGAAGACCGGCGAGCAGGAGTTCGCGCAGCGGCGGAAGGGGCTTGAGCAGATTGGCCGTAACAAAATACAGGAGATATGCCTGGCGCAGGGGGCCGTCGGCAAGGTAGCGCGGTGGGAGTGGCGAGGCGCCACGGTCCGCGCTGTTGAAATGTCCGGACAGTCGCTGTATCGAAGGCAGCAAACGTTGCACGCGGGCATTGTTGTTCACGTCCACAGACGCGAGACGATCGAGGATGTCGGGCCACCACGTGGGGAGATGCAGTGTATCGGTAAACACGGGAGGGAGCTAGCGCTGGTGAAACATGAAAAGGCACGGGACACGAGCAGATCTCGTGCGCCGTGCCTTGCAAGGAGATAGTTCGCGGCTACTCCACGCCTCGGCGGCGGGAGTTCAGCCCGGCGAAACATGTACCGTGTTAGTCCTCGTCCTCGTCGCCTTCGCCCTCTTCGCCTTCGCTGGCGTCGAGTTCTTCATTGGCATCGAGAATGATGGCGGCGAGATCGAGCACCTGCTCGAGCTTGTCCTCGGGCACGAAGGTGCCGAGCAGGGCAACGCCCGCATCGAGGCGCGCTTCGGCATCGTCGTTGTCAAAGATCTCTTCCAGCACCTTCGTGGCTTCTTCCTCGTTCAGGCTCAGGAAGCCCGTCTTCATGGCGTCGTCGAAATTCATGGTTTCTCCTGGTGGGATGAACAGTGGTACTGCTTCAATATACACAAAAGAGTGCTTTACGCATCCAAGTCGCGGTGCTTTCGTATATTAGATTTTGGTCAATCCCCCACTCGTCGGGTACGATGTGACGCCTCCCCACACCGCTGTTGTGACTATGCTGCTTCTCGCTTCGCTGTTCGCCATCACGGCGATACAGGCCACTGTGTCTTCGGCGCAAACGGCGAGTTCCTTGCGGCATGCGGTCGCTGACGATGTGGCAAGCCGGGATGCAGTCGCGGAACGGCATCGCGGCGGTGTGAGCGCGCTGCTCGCTGCCGGCGTGCTCAACGGCTTCCGCGTCGGGGGCGTGGCCTTCGCACGGCCCGATGTATCGGGCGAACTCTCCCTCGGGTGGCTGAGCGTGCAATTGATCGAGGAAGGCGAGCGCAAAACCCGCACCGATGGCTACACGCTCACCGCGGCGGCGAATTGGTACTCCCACCACGACGCTCCGGTCAGTCCCCTGCTGAATCTCACCGCCACCTACATCGTGGCCGATGGCGCACGACTGCAACAATGGCGCGCCGTGTTGATGGCGACGGTGGGATCGGATTACACGCCTACACCGCGCAGTTCCCTGTTTTTCCGCTTCGGTCCCGCATGGCAAATGCTCACGACGAGAGGCGAGGCAAGCAGCGAGTGGTCAGTGCAATTCGACGCCGGTATCATGTACAAACTGTGAAGTAACCGATGAGTGTTCGACGCCCGTTACACCTCACCCGCGATGATGCGATACGCGCCCTGCCACGCGCCTACCGCGACGCTCCGACGGAAATCCAGCGCCAACATCTGAACCGCCGCGCGGGCAATTACCTGTTGCTCTCGCGCCTCGGCCTGCTGCTCTGTGCCGTGCTGCTGATTATCGTCCTCCTTGCGCTGAACACTGCCTTCATGGTCAACATCCCCGCGCTGCTGCTCGAAGTCGCCGTGATTGTCGCGGTGTTCGCCGCGTCCATCCATCTGCGGCGCGGAAGCGAGCGCTTCGAAGCATTGATGGAAACTCTCACCGATAGCGGCACGGAGGAACGCACACATGACGACGGATGACACCATCACCATTCGTCCCGTCGGACCCGACGACGACGCGGCATTTCTCGCGTTGGTGGACGCCCTCGCGGATTACGAATCCCTGCCACGTCCCGACGAGGCCGCACGTGAGCGCCTGCGACGCGACCGCATGGGCGCATCACCGCGATACGAGGCCTTTCTCGCCTGGGACGGCGAAGAAGCGGTGGGTTACGCCATTACCTTCCAGAGCTACTCGAGTTTTCTGGCCTTGCCCACGCAATATCTTGAGGATATTTTCGTGCTGCCCGCGCATCGTGGAAAAAAAGCCGGATTGGCGCTTTTTCTCCATGTCGCATCGCTGGCGCGCGAGCGCGGCTGCGGCCGCATGGAATGGACTGTGCTGGACTGGAACACGCTGGCGCAGGATTTCTACCACCGCCTCGGTGCGAAACACATGCACGACTGGTACCTCTACCGCCTCACCGCCGAGGAACTGCGGGCACTGCCACCTTTTCCCACGACATCAACGCCTTCACCCGATAATCACGAGGATACACGATGACGTTCACCACGCGATTCCGCTTCAGTCACATCCTTGCGCTGGCGCTGCTGCTTTCGGCGCCGCTGTTCGCGCAGAAGAAGCCCGTCACGCTGCGCGACGTGTTCATGAATGCCGCCTTCCAACCGCCACGCATGGTCAACATGCAATGGATGCAGGACGGCCGACATTACACTTACGTGAAAACCGACCGGGAAAGCGGATCGCGTTCCATCATGCGCGTCGATGCGCGCAGCGGCGACGAGCAGGTGCTGGTGGATATTGCCGGTCTGGCATTGCCCAATAATGCCTTCGACGGCTATCGCTGGGAAGACAACGAGCGCTTCATGGTCATCACCATCGAGGAACGCCCCATCTGGCGGCGCTCCACCATCGGCAGCTATGCGGTGTTCGACACGCAGACAAAAAAACTGACCCTCGTCCCATCCCATGACAGCGGTGTGATGAACGTGAAGGTCTCGCCCGACGGAAACTGGGTGGGCTACGTCTACGCGGACAACCTCTGGATCATGAATATCGCCACGGGCGAGGAGACGCAGCTCACATCCGACGCCGCTCCCGGCGTGTACAATGGACGCTTCGGCTGGGTGTACGAGGAGGAATTCAGCATTGTGGACGGCTGGCAGTGGTCGCCCGACAGCAAGCGCATTGCATTCTGGCAGGAGGACGAGCGCGCCGTGCCGGAATTCACCATGACCAACTGGATGCCGCTGTATCAGGAGCTGATTCGCATTCGCTACCCCAAGCCGGGCGAGAACAATCCCGTCGAGAAAATCGGCGTCATCGACATCGCCTCGAAAGAGCGCCGGTGGATGGATATCGGAAGCGAAACCGACATCTACGTGCCGCGCATCGCCTGGACGCGCGACGTGAACACGCTGTGCATCTACCGCATGAATCGTCTGCAGAACGTGCTCGAATTGCTCTTCGCCGACGTGCGCAGTGGAACGACGCGCACGGTGCTCACCGATCGCTCCTCCACGGGCTGGATCGGCGTGGACGATGGCCACCACCTGCAGTTCCTTAAGAAAAGCGACCACTTCCTCTGGCTATCGGAAAGTAGCGGATACAACCATCTCTATCTCTACGACTACAGCGGCAAGCAAATCCGCCAACTCACATCGGGAAACTGGGAAGTCACCGAAGTCACCGCAGTGAGCGCCGACGAAAAAACCGTGTACTACATCTCGACCGAAGTGTCGCCGCTGGAACGCCATCTCTACAGCGTGAGCATGAAAGGCGGCAAGAGCACGCGTCTGACCAAGGATGCAGGACGCCACAGCATCAACATGAGCCCGGGCGGCGAATTGTACGTCGACACCTGGTCCAACATTTCCCGCGCCACGACGCGCGCGCTGTTCGATGACGAGGGCGAGCAGGTCCGTGCGCTGGGCGCCACCGATATGAACGTGTTCGACAGCTATGCCTGGAGCGCCAAGGAATTGCTGACCATCACCACGTCCGATGGTGTGACGCTGGACGTCAGCATGATCAAGCCACCCGATTTCGATCCGACGAAGAAGTACCCGGTGTTCATGGACGTGTACGGCGGTCCCGGTACGCAGGCGGTGTACAACTCCTGGCCCGGCACCATGCAACAGTGGTATGCCAACGAGGGCTTCATCGTGGTGCAGGTGGACAATCGCGGCAGCGCCGGACGCGGCACGGCCTTCAAGCATGCCGTCTACAAACAGCTCGGAAAATGGGAAAGCCACGACTACGTGGAAACGGCGAAGTATCTGGCGACACTGCCGTTCGTGGACAAGGACAATATCGGCATCTGGGGCTGGAGCTACGGCGGGTACATGTCGGCGCTTTCGTTGATGTTGGGTGGCGGACATTTCAAGGCGGCGGTCTCCATCGCGCCTGTCACCGACTGGACGCTGTACGACACGATTTACGCCGAACGCTTCATGCAGCGTCCCTCGGACAATCCCGACGGCTACAAGGTGGGTTCCTGCCTCGAGCACGCGGACAAGCTGAAAGGCGCGCTGCTGCTGATTCATGGCGGTTTGGACGACAATGTGCACGTGCAGAATACCATGAAGCTCATCGACCGCCTCGAGGAAGCCGGCCTGCAATTCGATATGCGCATTTATCCGAACGGCGACCACGGTGTGGCTGGCGGGATGAAATCGCGCCTCGGCCTCTTCGAGTATTACATGCAGCACATGAAAAAGCACTTGAAGAACGGTTGAAATCACCGCTTATCGCGTCCATTCGCCGGAGCTTGCCGGATATCCGCCACCGCATCACACAGCGAGGTGATGCGGTGGCGCCGTTTCCTCCCACGCCGTACGCGGGCCGGGGTGGGACGATCGCGCTGCACCTTGTGCTTCTGCTCATGCTGCTTCTCGACGCGGGTAATGCACTCGCGCAGACAAAGGGCAAGGACGGTGGGCGGGTGTTTCCCATTCTCGGATCCGCGTACGAGCGCGTGCGTCTCAAGGACCATGCCTTGCGCGGCTGCGTATTCTACATTCTCGCCGGGCATGGCGGACCCGACAGTGGCGCACGCGGAGAAAAGGACGGGCATACCCTGTGTGAAGACGAATACGCCTACGACGTGGCCTTGCGGCTCACGCGCGGCCTTCTCGAACATGACGCTCTGGTGTACGTGATCGTGCGTGATCCCGACGATGGCATTCGCGACAGCGAACTCCTGGACTGCGACAGCGACGAAACCGTGCTCGGAGGAGAGGCCATTCCTCGCGAGCACGCCTACCGCCTCGAACAGCGGGCGCGCATCGTCAACCGCCTGCATCGCCGGCACGCGGATGTGCGCTACGCGCGCATGCTGGAAATCCACGTGGACAGCCGCGACCACGGTAATCGCATCGACCTGTTTTTCTACCATCATTCCGGCAATGCCGCCACCCGGCGCACCGCCGAAACCTTGCGCGGCACCATAGCCCGCAAGTACGACAAACATCAACCCTGGCGCGGATACCAAGGCACCGTGGCCGCGAGAGACGGCTTGTACATGCTGCGCAAAACCAATCCGCCCGCCGTGTACATCGAACTGGGCAACATCCAAAGCGCCAGCGATCACCGTCGGCTGCTGTTGCCCGACAACAGACAGGCCATGGCGGATTGGCTCGTTGCCGGCTTGCTGCGCGATGCCTCGCAGTAGGGCATCGGGCGTCCCGGGGAGGGCGCACGACAGGCGGAAGCCCCGAATTCTTGTATTTTTTTGGAAAATGAACAGCGATTCCCGCCTCGGCGGGAATTGTTGCGTTATGCGCAGTACATTTGAAACAAATTTCCGTGTGATGTGTCCTTGCGTCTGTGCGGACGATTCCACCTGTCGGCGATTTGCGTGAAAAAAACCGTCCCCCATAGTGACAGCGCCCGTTTCGCGCGCATGAGCGACATCGAGTTGTACAGGATGTCGGCGCAGAAGGGCAGCGGTGAAGCGGCCTTTCGGGAACTTTACGCCCGATTGTCAGGCAAGGTGCATGCGTATTGCCGCTGTGTGGCCTGGAAGTATGAGGAGAGCGAGGATCTGTTTCAGGAGGCCTTCGTCCGTCTCTACGAGAGCGCGCTGCAGGGCCGCGAGGTTGCGAACGTGTCGGGGTACGTCATCAAGATCGCGCGCAATCTCTGGTTGAACATGAAGCGCGATCGCAAGACCACCGTGGACATCGAAACCGCCAACATCGCCATGCCTGAGCTGCCGCATGAGCGCAGTGAAATGCTGGAGTTGATTCACATGGCCATGAATTTCCTGAGTGATGAACACCGCGAAGCATTTTTCCTGCGGGAATTCGCCGACATGCCCTACGAAGAAATAGCCGAGGCCACGAACACCTCACCCGGCAACGTGCGCATACGCGTGACCCGTGCGCGCGAGCGCATCCGTTCCATCCTGCAGCCCTATATCAACGAATTCGACACCATGCATACGCGAAAGAACCCATGAACAACGCAGACACCACGGCCGACAGCATGCTGCACGCCTATATCGACGGCGAATTGGCGCGCGGCGACGAGGCGCGCTTTTTCGCGATGCTCGCCGACGACGAGGATTATCGCGCGCGCCTGCGCGATATCAAGGCGATACGTCTCGAAGCACTCGCGGGGGCCGCTCTGGGCGCAGCTCCAGCGGAAGCCGCCAGCGCCCTGTTTGCCCGCCTCGATTTCGCACCCATTCCTCCACCGCGACATGGGGTCATTCTGCCGCTGCTTTCCGCGGCCTGGACGCCCATCGCCTCCGCCGCGGCCGCGGCCTTCATTACCGCCGTCATCATCCTGGGTTTGAGAGATACCGACGTCCGCAATGGCGATATGCAGCTTGCGGCTCGTCAGGAATCCGCCTCCGAACGTGTTCAGCAGGCTCCATCCACAAAGGAGGACGCTTCGGGCGATGCGCTCCGTAGTTCGCGCGCTGTCACCGCACCCCGGACGAAGCGTGTCATCGCCGTCCCTCCCGGCGCGACCGGAGTGGCGGTGCCCGGTGACGAACGGCACGCCGAAGGCGCTCTCGCCATGAACACCGAAGCGCCTGGCGAAGCCGGAACGCGCGACGGCGCACACGAGCACAGCGTTCCGACCACGGACATCGTGAAGCTCGCGGACAACGGCACGGCCCACGTTCCAGCCTCCGCCGATCCCGCCACTCTGCCCTCATTGCCAACGCGCGAAGGAGTCGCGGTGTATCGCGAGGGACTTCCCGCGACGACGGTGGAGCAGCACACGCGGGCGCAGAGTGGATTGCCGTTGTACGGCGGCGACACGCGCGGCTATCAACCGAGCTGGAGGCAGAGCGCGGCCGATCAGGGCATTTCTGTCGAGGTCCGAGGCATCACCGCCGCGTCCTTCCCCGATCCCACCATCGCATCGCGATCCACGCCCTGGATGGAAAACATGGCCATCGCCGCGTATTATGGCGGCGAGCGCCACGATATCGGTGTGGAGTTCGGACAGGAGGCATTCTCGCAGCACTACGGAGGCGTGGAGCAGGGCAAATACGTCCGCTACGAACAGAATCTTCTCACATCCTGGCTGCTCGCCGGATGGCGTTACCGTTTCCGTCCGCTGATCGCGTTGGGAGGTATCGAGCCCTACGCCGGTCTCGGAGCGGGAGCAACCTTCGAGGGTTGGCCGCTGCTGCGCGGTGGCGTGGGCATCATGTACATGCCCGATCAGCGCGTACGTTTCCACCTTGGACTCGACGGCACGATCATGACCTTCCCGTATCAGGGCCGTTGGTTCACTTCCAAACGCGCCGGTACCACTTACGGCATTTCCGTACTGTTTTGATGGAGAACTCGCGCATGAAGCGACTCCCTTTGCTGTTCGTGTGCACCGCGGTGCTGATTGCCGCCTGCGCGTCGCCCACCGATCCCGACACACCCCGGCGCCGGATCACCGAGCCCACGCGCTACTTCCTCGGCACCTTTCAGCTGAGCGAATACGACGAGGCGCAGGATGTGGAGGAATTGCCCGACGGAGGGTTCATCGTCGTGGGAAAAACCTGGATGGCGCACACCGCCTCCATCGACATTCTGCTGCTGCGCATCGATGCCGAGGGACGCGTGCTGTGGCACAAGACGTTCGGCGGCGTGTACCGCGACGAGGGCTATGCCGTGGCGCTGACGCGCGACGGCGGCTTCATCATCACCGGCAGCACCGAATCCTACACCAACGGCATGAACGATCTCTGGCTGATCAAGGTGGACGGCACGGGAAACATGCAGTGGAGTCAATCCTTCGGCGGCAGCAGTTACGATTGTGGCTTGGATGTGCAGGAATGCGAAAGCGGGGGTTACATCGCTGTGGGATACACGCAGGCTTCCATCACCGGCGCGTGGTACGCGTGGTTGCTGCGCACCGATCCACTCGGCCGCGAAATATGGAGCCGCCGCTACGGCGGTTCGGAACGCGATCTCGGCTCGGCGGTGCGCGAGACTTCGGACGGAGGCTTTGTCGTCACCGGGTTGGCGCAACGCAGTGGCAACAATCTGAGTGCGATGTGGTTGTTCAAGGCCGCGCCCGACGGCGCGCTGATTTGGGAGCGCACGGTGGACGGCGTGGATAGCAAGAGCGGCTTTGATCTTGTGGAAGCACCTGATGGCAGCATCGCCATCACGGGACAGTCGGATTCACCTTCCGCGCAAGCATCGGGCATGATATTCGTTCGCCTCGATCCCGCCGGCGATGTGTTGGTGGATCGCGTGTTGGCGCAAGACGCCATCGGGATGGGGATAGACATTGCGGCCGACGGCAGCTTCATCGTCTGCGGTTACACCAATCCCTACGGCAGCGACGGTTCAGACATTCTTCTCCTCAATGTCGAACCCAACGGCGGCACGCGCTGGCAGCGCAACATTGGTGGCACGCGTCTGGATCGCGCCTACTCCGTGATCACCACCTCCGACAAAGGCATCATGGTTGTTGGCAGTACCCGTTCCTTCGGTCACGGCGATCTCGACGTGCTGTTGCTCAAAACCGACGGCGACGGGCGCTACGAATAGAAGCTCGGGAGTCGTCGTCCAGAACCTTGCCGGCTGGCTGAGTACGAAATACATTTAAAGAGATGAAAGAGAGCGAAGAGAGCGGAGAGGATGTGTTGAGGTCGCTTCCCGCTCGATCCGTGTGCCCCGCCGCAATCGAGTCAACGCAAGGGCGCAGCGACGCAAAGCCGCGATCCCTCCGTGCCCTCGGTGTGGCGAAGCCCTCCGGGATCTCCGTGTCAGCGAAGAGCCCTGTGTTGGCGAAGCCCTCTGGGTACTCTGTGTTCCCGCGAAGCGCTCCGTGTTAGCGAAGTTCCTCTTCCTCCTTACTCTCACCACCTCACTACTCTCATTCTTCACTGTATTACACGATCACGCTCATCTTACGACAGAAAATCGACGCACCGCAAACACCTCGCCGCCCGTCAGGCGCAGCATGTAGCTGCCGGGTTCGAGGCCGAGTGTGGCGGGGGTGATGGTGAGCAGCACGCTCCGCGCGTTGAGGGGACCATCGAAGAGCAGCGCCCGCTCGCGGCCGAGCATGTCGTACACGCGCAGCGTTACCCGCCCTTTTCCCAGATGCACAAAACCCTCCGTGCCCTCGGTGTTCGCGTAGCGCTCTGGGCTCTC
>DAOSDL010000037.1:0-51726 GCA_035362335.1 Bacteroidota bacterium | reverse complement strand
TACCAGCTGATGACGCTGGCGAGGGTTGAGGTCCCGGGCTTGGCTATTCAGTGAACAACCCACGCCCTGAGCGGAAGGCGGAGCGGCTGGCGGAAATTTGGCTATTCAGTGAATATGCCAGCTGATGACGCTGGCGAGGGTTGAGGTCCCGGGCTTGGCTATTCAGTGAATATGTCGGACGGGGATGTTAGCGCCTGATCCTGGATTCGGACTTGGCTATTCACTGAATATGACTGGGCGGACCTGTTTTCGCCATTGCGGCACCCGAGACACGGGAAGAAAGCACCATTTCCTCCCCGCTGCGGAAGGTTCTCTGAAGTCGGAGGAAAATTCAACGCAAAGACGCCAAGGTGCAATGACGTAAAAAGTGGATATTCTCACGAGCCTTGTCGTTTCGTAAAACAGACACCTCCGCCCTGATATCGCCATGGCAGCACCCGAATCACAAGCGGAGTCCCCGTAAGCCATTGATAGCAATAATTCACATTTGCAATCCCAAGAAGCATGGCGAAGTCAGGAAAGAATGGACTGCGGGATAAAAGATGATTACCTGAGAAGGTCTGCTCGTTGCGACCGTTTCACGGTTTTCCTTTTTCGCCTCAACCACCAAGACGAGCGCATGCAATCTGCCACGAGCAAGCCCCCGAGCCTTGCGGGCGTATTCCCATTTTCCTCTCTTACCCCTCGGTGCGAGCGACAGACTGATCGCAATCGATCAGACAACGTGCACTCGATGGAGCCGTCCGACTACTTTTTCCTGCGAAGTACTGCGATGATAATGATGAGCAGAACAACCACGCCGATAACGCCGAGCACCCAGGTGACACCGTTCGAGGCGGAAACGGCGATGGTGGCAGTGAGCTTTTGCGGTTTGGAAAGATCGGAGAGCGGGAAGGTCCATACCGCTGTGGAACCGTCCGTGCTGTCTGCATTACACTCCACGATCTCGCCGGGAAAGTGGTAGATATAGCGGACCGTGAACGCGTCGAGAGACACATCTCCTGTTCCGCCACGTGGTGTGATCGTGTGCGTGAATGCGCGCGTGTCGCCATCGCCCTTCCAAGCGAAAGATGAACCACTGAAGCCCTTCGCGGATCCGAGCTTTTCAATGCTGTCAAAATCCAGATCGACACGCACGTGACGCGTGCTGTCGGAGGCCTGCGTCTCCACTGCCACATTCGTCACCTGCACGCCCTTCCCTTCGTACTGGGTTCGCGCGCGCTCCTCGTCGAAGGAGAGATCACCATTTTCCATCCAACTCAGCGTCTGCTCGCTGGTCCAGTAGTGAATGCGCATGCTTCCGGAGCCCGACGCGTCGAGCGTGGTTTCCTGCTCATAGTGCAGGCAGCCGGGGAGGAGCAGCAGCGTGATCAGCGCCGCGGCGGATAACTTCCACGATTTCATCATACTCTCACCGTGTGGTTTCTATCAGAATTTGTACTGTGCGACAGTAGAAGCGTCCTTCAGGCAAGGCATTGTCGAACAGCAACAGTGATTCGCCCACGCCTTCCGAACGCATGGCCCTGCCACGGATGCGCTTGGCCAATGCCTCCTTCACCGAAGCGGCACGGCGTTCGGACAGGGCCTTGTTATATTCCTCACTTCCCAGTCGATCCGTGAAGCCGCGCACCAGTATGGTGGAGCGTTCGGTCAGACGCGGAGCGACGCGCTCCAGCAGCATCTCATTGGCAGCACCCATTTCCGAACGATCGAAATCGAAGAGAATGAGTGAAATCTTTTCCACCGTTTTATCAGGGAGCTGTTCGAGCTGTTTTTTCTCCAAACTCACAAAGGATACGGGTATCCGCTGCGGAGCCGTGGTCACTTCCCCGCCGCGTTTGTCCTTGGCGTACAGCGTGAACACCAGAGCTTCGTTTCCCTTCGGCAGCGCTCCACTGTAATCGCGCCAATTCCAGGGGATGGAATCGGGGTAGGTGGTGAAGCCATCCGCATCACGCAGCACGCGCTCACCCTCGCGCACCTCGAAACGCCATCGCTCCAACCCTGCCTCGGCGGTGATGGATGGGAAAAAGCGCACGTGGGTAGGTTTGAGCACCTGCTGCACATCCTCGATTTCAATCGGCAACAGGAGCGCCGGATCACTGGATGCGATTTCCACGCGGCGATTCTCTTCACGGCCTTCGGGACTGCGCGAGCTGGATGGGGCCGCAGGCAAACCACGTCCCTGCACACTGATTCTTCCCTCGGCAATACCCCACACATCGCGCAGGTAACGCGCCACGGCCTCTGCGCGGGAACGTCCGAGCGTGCTGTGTTCGCTGCCATCGGTGCAGCCGGTCAGAGTCACGCTGGCATTGCCGTGCCGCGTCATGCGGGAGCCGAGAATGTTGAGGAAATGGTGATAGCGTGCAAGCGTTTCGTCGGGGAGCGGTTGAGTGTCGAACGTCCTCATTTGCTCGGGAGTGAGAGATACATAGCGCGAAGGAATATCGGCGCTGCCTTCCGCAAAAAACACATAGGGCAGCAGTGGGAGTGTTTCGCGCCGCGTGTATTCCTCGATTGTGAGGCCGGCACTTCCAGCATCTCCACTCAACACCGAGAAGTCGCGCAAATCCGTGGACACCGCCGCGTCCAGCGCCACGGTCGGTTCATCTTTACGCAAAAGGAAATCGTGCGTGACCTCGCCATACACCGATTGTGTGAGAAAATCGAAGCGTTCGCTTTCGGCCTTGTACGGTGCGGCCGCTTCGGCGGTGACGCGATACACCGCGCCCGCCGGGAGCACCACCACGTATTCGCCGGAGTAGGCGTTGCTCTGCAGGGAAACGAATTCCCGCTGCGTGCTTTCATCCACCACGCGAATGTTCGCTCCAAGGGGAGTGCGCGTCCGTGCATCGCGCACCGTACCCGACAGCACGATGACCGCGCCCGGCGGAAATGGATTGGGCTCGGCGCGGTACAGATCGTAACCACCAAAGCCGCCATCGCGGCGCGAGCTGAAAAACACGATGGAGCCCTCGGCGGCGAGACTGAAGAATTCATCATCGCCTTCGGAATTCAAGGGCTTTCCAACATTGGTGGGTTGTGACCAACGCTCGCCGATCAGACGGCTGACGAACATGTCCGTACCACCCAGACCCGCATGCCCATCACTGGCGAAGTACAACGTCTTGCCATCACGCGCGATACAGGGCGAGAGTTCATCTCCATCGGTGTTGACCGGCGCGCCGAGATTCACCGGCACGCGCCACATCCCGGCATCGTCCCTCCATGTCATCCAGATGTCCAATCCACCCAAACCTCCTGGACGATCCGAAGCGAAATACACTGTGCGGCCATCGGCGGTGGTGCTGGGATGTGATTCCCAGGCCGTGGTGTTCACGGGAAAGCCAATGTTGCGCGCCTCCTGCCACTCCCTGCCCTGAATGGTGGAAACGTACAGGTCCGATTTGCCCTGACTGTCGTCGCGATCCGTCGCGGCGAAATACAGCGTTTGACCGTCGGCGGAAAACGACGGCGACCCCTCGTTCGTCGCGCTGTTGATGCGATCGGGCAAGCGTCGCGCGAGCATCCAGAACTCTCCGTCGAGCGCACTTTCGTAAAAATCGCGATCGAAGGGCATGGATGTGTTGCCGCGCGTGAACACCAGGCGCTGGCCATTGGCCGTGACGCTGGGTGAGAATTCGTCGCGCTCGGTGTTCACCGCGCCACCGAGATTGGAAATCTGGACGGGATACTCGCGGACATCCGCCGGTGGTGTGGAGGAACAGGCGGAGAACAGCACGGCAGCGAGAAGCATGTATGGCAACAAACGCGTCATGGATACCTCATGGACAGGATGGACTACGGCCTGCGCACAACGCACGCGCATACCGCGGCGCGTGCCGCGATATGCGTGTGGAGGGTGTGTGCGACTCGATGTCACGATTCCTGCGTCCATGCGCACTTCATTGCCATGAAGGTGCCGCATGCCTGGATATGGCCGTGAATCCCCCGTGTACGGGGCGGATCAGGCCGTCGGCGCGGGTTTGCGCAACAGGATGGAATCGATAATGCCGTACTCGCGCGCTTCGTCGGCCAGCATGTACTTGTCGCGATCGGAGTCCATGGTGATCTGGTCCATGGTCTTGCCCGTGTGCTTCGCGATGATGGCGTACAACTGTTCGCGTGTGCGCAGCATTTCCTTGGTGTAAATCTCGATGTCGGAGGCCTGGCCCTGCGTGCCGCCCATGGGCTGATGGATCATGATGCGCGAATGCGGCAGCGCGATGCGCTTGCCCTCGGCTCCGCCCGCCAGGAGAATCGCCGCCATGCTCGCCGCCATGCCGATGCAAATCGTGGACACCGGCGGACGGATGTACTGCATGGTATCGTAAATCGCCATGCCCGACGACACGCTGCCGCCCGGGCTGTTGATGTACATGAAAATGTCCTTCTCGGCATCCTCGGACTCGAGGAAAAGCAACTGCGCAACGATCAGACTTGCGATATGGTCGTCGATGGGCGTGGCGAGAAAAATGATACGCTCGCGCAACAGACGCGAGAAAATGTCCCAACTACGCTCCCCGCGGCCGGTTTGCTCGACGACGATGGGAACCAGTTGATCCGTCGGCGGCATGCCGCCACCGCTCATGGATGTGAGACTATGGAAATCGAAGGGATGCGGTGCCATGCTTATCCTCGTTGTTCTGTGGATGAATCGGCGTCCGCGGCTTCCTCGTCCTCGACGGGAGCATCGTGCGCGTGGTCGTGATCGTGATCATGTCCATGCTCGTGTTGCGCCATGGCGTCCTGGAACGAGAGCGGAGTGGTTCCAACGTGAGAAATGTCGTTGTCGTCCACTTCCTTGATCTCCGCGGAGGCGAGGAGGAAGCGAAGCAGTTTTTCCACGAGAATATTCTGCGTGTACTGTGGCGAAGATTTGTAGAATTCCACCAATCGCTCCGGTGGAATGCCATACACCTCGCTGTCCTTGCGCGCCTTCTCCAGAACATCCTCATCCTCGAGTTTGATTCCCTCCAACTCGCTGATGGAGTCGCGGAGGAACATCCAGCGAGCGATAAACTCGGCTTCGCCCGTGCGATACTTGCGGTATTCCTCATGGTTGAAGTCATCCGGCAGCCGCTTCCCTGGTTGGCGTTCGGTGAGATCCTTCACCATATCGTCGAGAATGCTGTTCAACAGCGAGGGAGGGATGTCGAAATGGTTGTGCTTGATAATCTCGTTGACCAAGTCGTTTTCCAGTTGGCGCTCGTAGCGGTCGCGCCACAGGTCCTCCAGTCGTCCGCGGATTACCGTGCGCAGGGCATCGACGGATTCGGCTTCGCCATTGGAAATTTCCTTGGCGAAGGCGTCGTCGAGTTCCGGCAGCGTGCTGCGCTCGACGCGGAGCACCTTGATACGCCAACGCTCGACATGTTCGTGGTCCTCATGTTGATGCGTGAACTCGACATCCTTTTCCTCACCCACGCTCAGGTTGTAGAGTTCGGAAGCAAGATCGCTATTCACATTATCATCGGACAGATCGACCTTCATATTATCGTTGCCTTTACCGGGAATAACCTCCCCTTGCGCATCGAGCATCTGAATATCGATGGTGACGAGGAAGGATTCGTCTTCGGGCTTGTCCGCCGGCTCGAGTTGTCTCCGCGATTTGCGCAGGGCGAGGATTTCGTCATCCAATTCCTCTTCGGTGACGGTATGCACGAGGCGTTCGAGTTGCAGGCCCGTGTAATCCTTGGCCACGACCTCGGGTGCCGTTTCATAATCCACCTTGATGGACAGCGTGGAACCCGGTTCATAGTCCATGTCGTGCAGCACGGGTTGCCCGATGGGCGTGATGTTGCGCTCTTCGAGGGCGGTCTTGAAAAAATCGTTGGAGAGCTTCTCGATGACCTGATACTCGATGGCCTGTCCGAAGCGTTTTCGGATGATTTGCATGGGGACCTTGCCGCGACGGAAGCCGGGCAGGGTGATATTACGCGCTTCTTCCCGATAGGCCTTCTCGAAATGGGGCGCAAGTTCCTCGTACGGAACGTTGATTTCGATTTCGTGCGCGACGTCGGATTTCGATTTGATAAGAACTTCCACGTGAACTCCTCGGAGGAACAATAAACAGTTGGTGCGAATGGGGGGACTCGAACCCCCACGGGTTGCCCCACCAGATCCTAAGTCTGGCGCGTATGCCAATTTCGCCACATTCGCGGCGTACGATCCTGTTGAACATTCGATGCAACAGGTCAATCCTAGCTAAGCAAAATACGGGATTTTCACGACTAGACAAAGGAATCCGGCGATTTCGGAACGCATCTGATCCGATTCCCGGATGGGTCTTTATTTGCAAGCCACTGAGTGCGACATTTAGTCGAACTCAGTGACATTCTGTTTTCGCACATTGCGGAAATGCTTGCGTTTTTATCATTCTTGTAGTATATTTACAACAATATGAAGCAGCGCCCTGTCGGACCCATCGCCGCCGCGTGGCGGAAGCGAAAGTACTCCGCCCTCAAAATCCTCGACATCCCGGATACCGCGTTGCCCGGATCCCTGTCGATGAGCCACACGCGATGCGGCAACCCCAACTGTCATTGCGCTCACGACCAGGGGCATCCCGCCTGGTCCCTGACCTTCATGTCCGACGGCGTCAAACGCGTTATCCGCATCCCCAACGAATGGGTCGAGGAAATCCAGCGTCGGGTCGACACCGGACGCCGTCTCCAGGATGCCCTCCGTGAGGTGCTCACCGCCAACGCGGAACTCCTCGCCCTCGAACGCGCTCAACGGCCCCGTCGCGCCAAACCCAAACAACAATGACCCATGCCACCCTCGGTGGAATCAAGCACTACATGCGCCGGTCTCTCGGGCTCGGCGCGTGGCTCGACTCCCCGGGGGATGGACGCGTGGCGATGGAGATCACCGCGCGCGATCTGATCTGGGCCTTGCTGGCCAGCACCCTTCTGCGCATCGGCAGCGCCCTGGGTGCGGCGCGCACCCTGACGAATGCCTCGCAGCGGAGCACCGGACTCGTACACACCTTTGGCGATGATACGCTGCACTACTTCACCGAACGCCTGAGCGTCGATGCCCTGCGACGGACACTCTATGGGCTGGCGCGGCGCATCAAACGCATGAAGGTCTTCGAGAACACTGCCCACATCGGATTGGCGATCGACGGAACCGGAGTCGGAAAACTGACCAAGTGCTGCTGTCCGTGGTGCCTGCCCGTGCGCAACAGCGCGGGCACGGTCCTCGGATACACCCATAAACTGACGGCTTTGAGCATTGCCGGGGTCGGTCTTCCGCTTTTGCTCGATATGGAGCCCTACGGTCCGGCCGACAGCGAATACGGAGCCGCGCAGCGCCTGCTGCGACGGGCCAACGATCTTCTCGGCCGCGGCTTCGCCGATTATCTGGTGGTGGACGGGGGCTTTGCCACCGCTCCGTTCCTGCATGCGGCCACGGCACTGCACATGCCGATCATCGCACGATTGAAAGGGAATCTCCCCTCCCTTCTCCAGCAGGCCGAACAGCGCTTTCACCTCGATCCTCCGTGTGATCGCTACAAGGAGGGGGAGGACACCTTCGAACTTTGGGATGAACGCTTCCCTCCATGGGACGCCCTCGATTGGACATCGGTGCGCGTGTTGCGCTACCGGCAAACCAAGCCCGACGGGACGGTGATCGAAGCGATGTGGCTGACCAATATTGCCAAGCGCACCATGGGCAGCCGCAATCTGGTACGGGCGGCAAAGGCACGCTGGGAGATCGAGAACGAAGGCTTCAACGTCACCAAGAATCAGTACCACTTCGCGGTCAATCGACATCATCAGGGAAACAGCATGATGGTGCAGTGGTTGCTGACGTTCCTGGCCATCAACATCGAGCGACTCTACCACATCCGCTATCTCCATCGCGGGACGCATCCCATCATGGAGAGCATCACGTTGTGGAATGCCTTGTGGGCGTCCCTGGAGCCACGCCACTGGTATTGGGGCAGGGCGCCTGGATAACAAGGGGAACGGTCCGCAACGACCCACCTGAACTGTATCTTGCCGACGGACACACCGCCATCCGATCCCGATCTGATGGGAGGGAGGCAATTCTCGCTGCGCTCGAAAACCTCCCACATGCTATGCTGGCATCGGCCTCCGACACCTCGACAACAGCGACTTGCGTGAATACAACGCGCAAACAGGGCCGCAACTCCTTGTGGGATCGGCGTTTCCCCATGGCTGCCGAAATCGCTGGTCGTTGTGACTTGCATTGAAAGTGGATTCGTGATAGATTAGCTTCATGTACTCAAAGGTAATCCTTCTTGTCATACTGATTTCTTTCTCAAGTTCGATGACCATCCCGTGCAGCGAGATGCTATTCGGCATATCCGGCCAGACAAGGTCTGAAACCACGTACAATCAAACGACAGGGAGTACAGGTGAATTACACCCCGAGCGTACTCGTGAGCGTCACACAGACATATGCACATGTCCATGTCACATACCCTTTCTGACAGGTGAATACCTCGCATTGCGTGGTACGGCTATCGTTGCACCAACCCACATCTACGCTAGTCTCAACGCCTGCCCAGGCACCCTCCCAGATATCTTTCATCCTCCTGTTCTGATCTGAAGTCGCGCCTGAACGCGCAATTCCGCGCCGATCAGGACGTTACGCTGCACTGAAGCAGTGCCGTACGGTTCCAGCGTCTGCTCAACGCTTTCCGTACGGATTCGCCGCTGCGCTGATTCGGCAACCGTCTCCATTCACAGCCCGTGCCTGGAACACATGCATGGCACCAGGAGGATCCTCCATATGATCGAAGGTATCATTCGTTTTTCAATACGCAACAAGCTCATGGTGAGCCTGTTCACTCTTGCCCTCCTGACGGGTGGCATTTTCGCGATGCTCGGACTTCCGATCGACGCTGTTCCCGACATCACCAACAATCAGGTCCAGATCATATCACGCGCTCCCTCGCTCGCGGTACAGGAAGTGGAAAATTTCATAACGGCGCCTATCGAATTTTCCGTCACGAATATCCCGCGCGTGATTGAGCTGCGGTCGATCTCACGACTCGGACTCTCGGTCGTAACGGTCGTTTTCGAGGAAGGAGCAGACATCTACTGGGCACGCCAGCAGATCGGCGAGCGGCTGCGTGAAGCCGAAGCACACATCCCCCCCGGACTCGCGGAAATCGAACTCGCTCCGGTCTCCACCGGACTTGGCGAGATTTTTCAGTACACCCTCGAGATAGATCCGGCGCAACGCGGCAAGTATTCGCTTGAGGATCTGCGCACGATGCAGGACTGGATCGTCCGTCGCCAGTTGCTGGGCACAAAAGGTGTCGCCGATGTCAACAGTTATGGTGGCTTCGTCAAACAGTACGAGGTTGCAGTGAACCCTGAAAGGCTTCGGGCACTGGGCATCTCAATGACCGATATCTTCGATGCTCTCGAGAAGAACAATCAGAATACCGGCAGCGCCTACATCGATCGCAAACCGTCGGCCTACTTCATCCGCGGTGTTGGCCTCGTGCGCACGCTTGAAGACATCGAAAATGTTCCCATCGCTCGAGTGAACAATCTACCTGTGTTAATCCGAGATGTCGCCTCGGTCCGGTACGGGCACGCGACGAGATACGGGGCGCTCATCTCCGATACCTCGGAAACAGTCGGCGGCGTGGTGATGATGCTCAAGGGAGAGAACGCCAATCTCGTGATCGCTAATGTCAAAGAGCGGTTGGAGGCTATCCAGAAATCGTTGCCCGCAGACGTGCGCATTACACCATTTCTCGACCGTTCGGACCTTGTCGGACGAGCTATCAGCACAGTATCGCGCAACCTCATCGAAGGCGCGCTGATCGTGATCCTGGTGCTCGTACTGCTGCTCGGCAATCTTAGGGCTGGTCTGATCGTCGCGTCGGTCATACCGTTGTCGATGCTGTTTGCGATTATCATGATGCGTCTATTCGGCGTGACTGGCAATCTGATGAGTCTCGGTGCGATCGATTTCGGCCTCATCGTCGACGGGGCCGTGATCATCGTCGAGAGCATTGTACACCGATTCGTAAAGCATCCTGACATCTTCACACAAGGGCAGGAGCGCATCGATCAAGAGGTGTTCGCTGCATCAAGTCGAATCCGCAAAGCTGCCGCGTTTGGAGAAATCATCATCGTTATTGTGTATCTCCCGATTCTTGCTCTCGTTGGGATCGAGGGTAAAATGTTTCGTCCCATGGCCCAGGTGGTTGGTTTCGCGATTCTCGGAGCCTTCCTGTTGTCGCTGACATGGGTCCCAATGATCTCGGCTGTCATCCTTCGCGTGCGTCACTCAGGGCGGCAGAATGTTTCCGATAAAATAATGGATGCGCTCCATCGGGCGTTTGAGCCCGTGATAGGATTTGCCCTCCGGAGAAAGCGTATCGTGGTTGGTTGTGCTTTAGCACTGCTGCTCGTCGGCGCGCTGTTATTCGGACGCTTGGGCGGGGAGTTCATTCCTGAACTCGAGGAGGGTGACCTCGCCGCACTGGTGATCACTCTGCAGGGAAGTTCGCCCTCGCATACGGTTGAGGTGGTGCGCACCGCCAATGAGATCCTGCGGAAGAACTTCCCCGAGGTGAAGCACTTAATATGCAAGATCGGACCGGGCGAGATCCCGACCGATCCCACACCGATGGAGACAGGCGACTATATCATCACGCTGAAGGACAAGAGTGAATGGTCGAGTGCGAAATCGCGCGAGGAACTCGTCGAATTAATGGAGGAGAAGCTCGCAGTGATTCCGGGTGTGAAGTTCGAATTCCAGCAACCGATCCAGCTTCGCTTCAATGAGCTGATGACGGGGTCGCGGCAGGATGTCGCGGTGAAGCTGTTTGGTGACAATCTCGACACACTGGCTGAGCGTGCGGAAGCAATCAACGAGCTCATCGGCGGCATTCCCGGCGTGGAGGATCGAAACATCGAACGTGTGACAGGGCTTGCACAGATCGTGGTCGAGTACGATCGTGCACGACTCGCTCAGTTCGGGATTCCGATCGAAGAGGCAAACCGGGTGCTGAGGGCAGGTTTCGCCGGCACGGAGACTGGTGTCGTCTTCGAGGAGGGTCGGCGCTTCGATATGGTTGTCCGGTTGGATCCTCACTTCCGCACCGATATCGACGACATCGCCTCGTTGCCATTGACACTTCACGATGGAACGCAGATTCCACTTGAGCAGGTAGCGCGCATTGGCATTCAGTCAGGACCGGCGCAAGTGTCACGTGAGAAAGCGGCCCGCCGGCTGACCGTGGGTTTCAATGTCCGCGGTCGTGACATCCAGTCCGTGGTAGAAGATGTACAACGTGTACTCGGTGCGAAGCTGCGTCTTCCTGCCGGGTATTACCTCGCCTATGGCGGGGAGTTCGAAAATCTGACCGCTGCGCGAAACCGGCTGGCCATAACAGTTCCCGTAGCCCTGCTCCTGATCGTGCTGCTTTTGTACTTCACGTTCCATTCGATGAAGCAGACGTTGCTCATCTTCTCGGCAGTACCGCTGGCAGCGGTCGGCGGTGTGTTAGCGCTCCTCGTACGCTCGATGCACTTCTCGATCTCGGCGGGGGTGGGATTCATCGCGTTGTTCGGCGTCGCAGTGCTCAACGGTATCGTGCTCATCTCCGAATTCAACGCGCTCGAGCGCGACGGCGTGACAGATATCGAGGAACGCGTGCGGAGGGGCCTGAAAACACGCTTGCGCCCTGTAGTCATGACCGCCGCTGTAGCATCGCTCGGCTTCCTTCCGATGGCTATCTCGACGTCAGCGGGTGCGGAGGTACAGCGCCCTCTTGCCACCGTGGTCATAGGCGGTATCCTGACTTCGACGATTCTGACACTGGTTGTGCTTCCTGTTCTGTATGTACTCGTGACGCGTGGAGGGTGGTTCCGGCGTGGATGGTTCCGCCTCCGGGGGCACCGTACCGCCGTGACCGCCGCTATTGCACTCTTCCTGTGCTCGGCTGCTCCCACCCAGGCGCAAGAGGCGATTCCGACCGGACTCACGCTGGACCAAGCTATCTCGCGTGCGATCCGCACCAACCTCGAAGTGACCGCCGCGGAGAGGGAGTATGAGGCGGCGGACGCCGCACGCGGTGCCGCGTGGGATGTGGGCAAGACCAGCATCGACTTCGAGTATGGGCAACTAAACTCGCCAATGAACGACAACGCCTTGACCCTCGCACAGACCTTCTCCTTCCCAACACTGTATCTTTCGCAGCGCCGCCTGGCGGGGGCGGTTGCTGATCGCGCAGGTGTGCTGCGATCGGGCACACGGCTTGAAATCGCAACACAGGTCAAGCGGTTGTACTGGCAAATCGTGTATCAGAGCGCGATGCGCCAACTGCTGTCATCTCAGGACAGCCTCTACAGCGGCTTCCTGCATGCAGCTGAACTTCGCGCGAAGGTCGGTGAAACGACAAAGCTCGAGGCGATGACGGCACGATCGCATCAAATGGAAGTGCGGAACCAACTTCGCGAAATAGAGATCGACCAAGCGACTGCGGGACGCACTCTGCAAGTGCTTCTTAACGTCGAGCAAGCAGTCCGGCCCCTCGATACCACGCTGCCCGCAGCCACGGAAGTTTCTTCCATCAAGGACGGAGCGACCGGTAGTCCCCATCGCCTACTCCCTATTTTAGATAGCGAGATAGCGGAGAAGGAGGCCACAGTAGAGCTGCACCGCATGCTTCCCGACATCAGTCTTGGGCTGACCACACAGACGATGAACGGAGTGGCGGATCCGAACAGTGGACGCCTCTATCCCTCCGGCCAGCGCTTCACGGGCGTGCGAATAGGCGTCGCTGTTCCGATTTGGTTCCTCCCCCAAGTCGCGAAAGTGGAGGCCGCCGGCATCCGGGCCGAGGCCGCACGCGCGCGCTCGGAGTACCGCTTACGCTCGCTTGACGTCCAAATCAGGAATCTGCGCGATGACGTCACGAAATACCGGAATAGCCGGATGTACTACGAAGAGCAGGCGCTTCCCGAGGCACAGCAGATCGAGCAACAGGCCGTGAAGGGGTACAGTTCCGGTGCGATGGACTATCTCGAGTACGTACAGTCCATCACCCGTGTAAACGAGATCCGTCGTAGTGCCTTGCGAGCGTCGCTTGATCATCTTATGTCAGTCATCACCCTAGAATATCTTGAAGGAATAGAGTAATGAATCGATTAATGGAATCCGCGAAGACATTTTTCGCCTGCATGACCGTAGTTCTCGTCGCGTCAGGTTGCGGCGAACGGAGCGGGTCAGACAATGCGCACAACAATCCGGCAGAAATGAAGACTTCGGCTCCCACCTCTGGACTCTCCGAACATCCTGTTACTACTGATGTGGAGGAGCATGAAGAACTCGCTGAGAACATCGTTGAACTTTCGCAGGATCAGATCGCACTTGCAGGCATCTCGTATGGTACAGCTGAAAAGCGTACCATTGGCGACGCTCTGCGGGTCACAGGAACCGTACGGTCGACACCTCAGGGTACCGCGTCTGTGAGCATGCCCTTCGGCGGCTTCATCAAGTCGACATCGCTACTGCCCGGTACGTCCGTGCGCAAGGGCCAGGTACTTGCAACCATAGTGAACACTGAGTTTGTCGACCTTCAGCAGAACTATCTGGATGTCAGGCACCGCCTCGGATATGCCGAAGGCGAATTTAAGCGGCATCAGGAGTTATTCAAGGAGGACGTCTACTCACAGAAAAGTGTACAGCAGACAGCTTCGGAATATCAATCGCTGAAAGCACAACTGCGAGGGCTCGAGCAGAAACTCGCCGTGCTCGGGATCAATCCGGCAACGCTGAATGAAGACAACATCACGGCCGTGTTGCCCGTTCGATCACCTATCAGCGGCCACGTTTCGGGCGTGAACGTCAACCTCGGTAAGTACGTCTCGCCGACCGACGTACTCTTCACGATTGTCGGTTCGGAGCAGCTCATCCTTGAGCTCACCCTGTTCGAAAATGACGCGCGTACAATCGCGTCTGGGTCGTCTGTGCATTTCACTGTCAACAACGAGAAGCATGAACACTCCGCTACTGTGTATCAGGTCGGCAGTTCAATCACCGCATCCCGAACCTATTTGGCCTATGCTACGGTGCGCCCCCCATGTCCAAACCTCCTCCCCGGCATGTATGTGAATGCGCGAATCGAGCGCGGTGACCGCCAGGCCTACGTCGTACCAAAGGAAAGCGTCGTCTCTTTCAACGACGTTTCGTACGTACTGGTATTCGAACGGCAGAAAAGTGAGAATGGAAAACCGTTCACAGAATACCGGTTCATCAAAATCCGTGCAGGCGCCTCCCGCGAAGGTATGATTGAGATATCTCCGCTTGAAGAGGTCGATCTCCAACAAGCGAAACTTGTCATCAAGGGCGCATACGCACTCCTGTCCGCGAAAAGGAATGCGGGCGAAATGACATGCGGATGAGGTAGCGAATGACAACGAAATTGAGCGATAGGATCACATGGCGCGTTGCCAATCTCGACTGCGAGAATGAGGCGCGTACCATTGAGAAGAGGCTCTCTGCATTTCCCGGACTCTCTGAACTATTGGTGTATCCACAAACGGCCAAGGTCTCGTTCATCCTGGGCACTGGCGCCCCCGAACTTGAATCGATCAAGGAAACACTATCAGAGCTGGGCTTTCCGATTCTGCATGAGGGAGCGGCGCCTGTGTCCCCTCCCGTGTGGCGAAACAACAAGGTGATTGTCTCGGCCGGTTCAGGTGTGCTTTTGGGTGTTACCTACCTCCTTGAGTCGATTGTACTGCCCCCATCACTGCTCTCTACGGTTCTTTACGGCAGTGGCATGCTGCTCGGTGGTTGGTATTTCTTTCGCCAGGCAATCACCGACTTTGTCCGTGAGAGAATTGTCGGGATAGAGATGCTTATGATGGTGGCCGCCATCGGGGCATTTTTGCTGGGACAGCATGTTCAAGCATTGATTTTGGTGTTCCTGTACTCAATTTCGGAGGCTCTTGAGGGTTACACAGTCGACAAAACACGAAATGCCGTTCGTGCATTGATGAACCTGGCGCCAGGCATGGCAACCGTGCTACGGGATTCTGTCGAGGTTGACATCCCTGTCGAGCAATTGGCAGTTGGTGATGTTTTTCTACTACGATCCGGCCAATCGATTCCGACCGACGGTGTGATAGTTGATGGAACCTCGCATGTGAATGAAGCCACACTCACTGGAGAGTCTCGGCCTGTATTAAAAACTATCGGTGATCCTGTTTTTGCAGGCACGAACAATGTCGAGGGCATGCTTTCGATCAAGGCGACTCGTACGACAAGCGACAATACCCTGAGTAGAATCATCAAGCTGGTCGAGGATGCTCAGGAAAAAAAGGCGAATTCAGAACTGATGATTCGCCGATTCGGGCGTTGGTATAGTCCGGGTGTTCTCCTCGCCGGATTACTTCTCGCTGCCATTCCGGGACTGTTAACTGGGGACTGGAGTGAATGGACCGCAAGAGCAATGGTGTTTATCGTTTCAGCCTCACCCTGCGCTTTGATCATTTCGATTCCAATCACGATGGTGGCGGCGATTGGTACTGGGGCGCGGATGGGAATATTATTGAAGGGCGGGAACGTTCTCGAACAGCTTGCGGGAGTGCGTGCACTCGCTTTCGACAAAACCGGCACTCTCACAGTCGGCAAACCGAAAGTCACCCGCGTCATTTCCGTTGACGGCACCTCTGAAGATCTCTTGATAGAAATTGCTGCCTCGGTCGAGCGTTTTTCAAAACATCCGCTCGCAGAGGCAATTGTCAATGAAGGGCAACTCCGTGGGATCATTCCAGGGACTGTGCGAGATGCGACGTCAATCACCGGGAACGGGATTTTCGCGCGATACCGTGATTTGGAAGTGTTCATCGGAAAGAAGGAATGGGTGGCTGCATCATGTGAAACGAGCATTGATGCGATATCTAGTTCTGTGTCGCAACCGGGTCATGAGGAGGATTCAGTAGTCTACATTGCCACGAGGGCTGCCCTGCTGGGAGCGATTCTCATTGGAGACGAAGTTCGACCGAATGCCGCTGAGACAATCAAGAACCTCAATCGCTGCGGCATCACGCATACTGCTCTGCTTACTGGAGATCATTTTGATGCTGCCAGTGCTATTGCCCATGTGACTGGGATTCGAGAATTCCATGCTAATCTGTCCCCTGAAGGTAAAATGGCGGTGATTGCTAACCTGCAAAGGACCTACGGCGCCACTGCTATGATCGGTGATGGTGTGAATGACGCGCCAGCGCTGGCGAGTGCGACCGTCGGCATAGCTATGGGGGCGGCTGGCAGCGATGTCGCTTTGGAAACCGCGGATGTTGCGCTTCTGGCTGATGATCTGTCGAAGATTTCTCAGTCTCTTCTGCTGGCAAGAAAGGCCCGCCGTGTTGTTCGTCAGAATCTGGTGCTCTCAATGGCAGTGATTACAGCGTTGATCACAGCCTCTTTCTTCGGGGCGACCCTGCCGATCGCAGTGGTCGCGCATGAAGCGAGTGAATTCATCGTCATCCTCAATGGACTTCGCTTGCTACGCGGATGATAATAGCTGTGCATCCTTCACGGCTTCTTCTTGAACAGAGAGGACTTCAACGTGTCTGGTTTCTAGCGCTGATGCACGGCTCGGATACAGCAATATCCTTTCCGCAATCAGTATTTTTGTCCTCCTCACAGTCAATGTTGGGTTTGCGTGCAAGTCAGGTCATCGCGCACCTCATGAGGTTCACCTCACCCTTCACCCAAGCAGGATGCGACATCCACATTTCCGAATGACCATAACCTCGGCAGAATTGTGAACACATGCGCGTCCATCCTAATCGTGCCAGAATTGTATCTATACTCATCACACGTAGAAGGCTTTGTACATTAGAAGGGCTCAGTTGAGTTTCGTGCGCTCCAAATATGGCACCGGCTCCATATTCTGTCACTTGACACGATGATCCGCCACGGAGATAGTTACAGAGGTGCCTTCAACCGCATATGGTGGTAACATGAACACCACAGGAAATGCACTCACAATCAGCAGGATCGCCGGCGAGAAGGAGCTGATCCATCTTGCTGCCGCAGTTGACGCCCTCGATAATCTTCAGATGATGTTCTACGCTTCCGTCGCATTATCGGCGCAAGATCGAGACCTCACTGAATACATCTAGCGGGCCGTTGAGCACCTAGAGTTCTTACGAAGATCGATTGAGTCTAGAGACACCCTCACAATCTCGCTCATTCGATTACGGAATCCGCGATTCGTCAAAGGATCTCATAGGTGCTCCGATCCAGCGTGAAGCAAGAAGTTGGGTCATACCCATTTAGATTAAAGGAACGCCATTCAGAGCTGGAACGCCTACGATGCACGGCGCGGCTTCAGTTCAGAGTGCAATTGGGACTTCCGCATCCTGGAACTCCTCGGCGAGATCCCTCTTTGGATTCGTACGCGCCTCAATTACCTGTGTCATCTGAGGAGCTACGCGTGCGCGGATGGATTTCCCGAGCGCTTCTTGCTTCTTCTCGTTGGAATAGAAGGCCTCGATTCGATACAGTTCAGTGCCAGCAAGAATCTGGCCGTATAGTGTGACTCCTTCGTTGTCAGACTCCCAATAGTCGATAAGCGAGTCTTCATATTTCGCTGAAAGCTCAAGAAGGTCGTAATTGATATGGTGGTCTCGAGGTGAGAACACATCCAAGACGACGGCTTCCGTCTCGCGATATCGTATTCTGGCACGACAGCACATTCCATCACTGAATCTTGGCTTCAACACCCTATATGACTGTTTCTGGCTATAATCAGGTTTTCATGCGTCATCTCACACTCTTCCTCCATCATATTCGACAGATGGCCTCCCTCCTCCGCGGCACTGACTTGATATTCAGTCTTAAATATATCTAGGAGTAGATTGCCAACCCCGTCTTGATTTCCTTGAATAGCCACAACGACTTTTGTGAAACTCATATGTCATCTACCTTCTGTAGATTGATCTTTCCGTTGCTTCTCTTTCATGTTCGCGCTTGACGACCGGGATGATTTTTTTTACGATGATCGTACATCCATGTTTTGGAACGTCTGAGTTCGCTTTCCTCGCAACTCGTTTGCTTCTCAGTTCACCTCGCATATTGATAACTCATTCATCTGTATTTCATCACCTGTGAGCAGACGAAGGCCGAATTGCCGTAGAATGGTCCTCAGCTTTTTCCTCATTTGCTGCCAATTCCCCTCACTGCACATATTCTCAAAGATCAAGTCGCGACGGTTGTAATTCTCACCGCATTACGTTCTACCAGGTTGCAGGTAGTAAGCTTGAATGCCGTATTTGCTGCCTATGACCACAGTCGATTCCCCGGCAATATCTGCGGAAACAAAATCGGAACATCGTAATCCGTTTGCGCTGGTATGCTGACACCCGTGAGTGCATATATAAACTCAGCGATATTCTGCGGAGTATTGCTTGCGTCTGGACTAGGATATACTCTCAGAAAGACATCCGTTAGTTCGCGGTCTGAAGGAGCGCGAAGCCTCTACGCCAGTCCGTGCTGCGTCTTGTCAAAAGTTGATTTTGTGACTCGTGTCAAGCAGAACGCCTTGACAAGATTCATAAAGTAGTAGTAGGGGGCCAACGGCCACGCAGCGATTCCATGTGCATCAATTGCACTCTCGTAGAAGTCATGTGCCTGGGCAACACAGGCTACATCCTCACGTCTGGCAGTAGTTAGACATGATGTCTTGATTGCTCGACCAATGATCACCCAAGGGTCAAAAGAAAACAAGAGCGTTTGATGTCTTGTATTTCCCTTTCTACTAACTTTCGTCGGCCAGAAACTGTAGGGAATCAGTTTTCTATTTACTCTGAGACGTTCACCAACGCGTGTTTCTGGAAGTTTCATCAGTGATCTCGAATTGAACTAATTTAGTCACGCGATAGCAACGACGTGAAATGCTGCCCAATGATTATAGGATTGAAGCGCACAAAACGCGAATTGTTTCGTCTCTGCCATTTTGAAGCGCCTTCATATACGTCATGAACAGCAGGGCAACACAGTGTGACCGAGAGCATCTACGCTAATCAGTCTAGGTTGGTCGGCATGGCATAAGGATCAGTATAAAACACCTCTCACAAAGCAATCATGTGACCTCGCCACGCAGCGAGCGACAACATTTGCAACGGACGTAGCTTCACCATCTTTGAAAAATGGTGCACCACTGTCGATCGTTTCATGGAAGCACCTCACCGGTTCTGAGACATTCCGATTCGTTGCTGTAAAACTATCGATACGATTCGAGGATACGAATTATTCTGCGTGGGAAGGATCGACGGTGTTGCACTTCAGCAGAAATTTCAGCGTAGGAGCTCGATAGAAATGTCGGTAATTCCTCCATCTTGAGTCCATCGTGGAGATGATCTACCTCGATCCTACCCACGACCGTATCACCTTACAGAACGAACGGACCTGGTGACACGAATCACCGCCATGCCTGGCCTCAAGAGAAGTCACGGTCTCAGCTCGTCAGCCCGATGCGCACCTGCGATGCCAGCGTCCTGAGTGATTGCCTCACCCCATTTCGGTCGCCTGCAACTCCACGCTCGATCGGAGAGTTCTCCTCTCCCTCAGCCCCCAATTGGCGCCAGAAAAACGAATTGAGGTGGTACCAAGGGGGTTCGAAAAATGGTACCACTTTGGTACCATTCAAACAGAAAACCGCAATTCAAATAGAAATTAGTTCATTTCTGCACTTTCCTAAGTCTGGCGCGTATGCCAATTTCGCCACATTCGCGGCGTACGATCCTGTTGAACATTCGATGCAACAGGTCAATCCTAGCTAAGCAAAATACGGGATTTTCACGACTAGACAAAGGAATCCGGCGTCTTCGATCAAGCCGAAGGCAAGTGTACGCGCCGGCTCACTTTAACCAAATTGGCAGCAGAATGTAAAGGTAATGCAGTTGCTAATCGAAATGCAGGGAACCCGTCTTCAGGCAACTCCCCGGAAGCGAGGTCCACAATACGTTAGCGCAACTTCGTGATTCTTCTGGTCACACTGTGTCCCATGGATTGATAGTGTAGCCAATATGTTCCTGATTGCAAATCGTTGAGAGATAGTCTGAGAAGGTGTTCGCCGGGGATGAATGTCCGTGAGGCAATCTCGTGTACGACGGCCCCAAGCCCATCGAATATCCGCAGGGTTACGTGCCGTCCGGTCCCTACAAGGTTGATAACTACCTGATCACGTGTGGGATTCGGGTAGATATGGATATCACCAAGATTTGCCTCTATTTGTGGCTGTACATCCACAGAGCCGATGCAGCTCTCGGAAATGATCGGCAATGGGGAGTAGCTGGGCAGCAACAATCTCGATACTTCTGCCGCACTTGCACCAAGCCACTGATTCAGAAGCGTTCCAAACATATCCCGGAAATCATATTGCATCGGGACACCGTCTTCAATGCCCACCTGCGTGTCGATCACTGCCGCGTCGCCGAGGATTTGATTTTTTGCGCAGGAGCCGAAAAGGAAATGCGGTGCAGCTGTACCATGGTCGCTACCGAGTCCGGCGTTGGAGCGTATGCGACGACCGAACTCGGAGTACGTCAATCCCATGACGCGACTACCAATGCCTAACAGTTCGACATCGTCCTGGAAGGCAGCGATTGCATCCGAGAGTTCCTTGAGCAACTCGGCATGCTTCCCGGTTTCCGGTGCACCGCTGACCACCTGGTTGTCGTGCGTGTCGAATCCCCCGAGCTGCACAATGTAGAACCGGGTTTGCAGTCCCCCCGAGATCAATCGTGCCACATGCTTGAGCGCAGTCCCAAGGGGAGTATTACCGGACTCCTGGTACTTCGTGGAGAGATTCCTTCCTGCCTCCGCGGCCTTCCGTATGGCCTCTGCATAGGCATTGGCTTGAGTAACGGTGCTGTTCACATATGTCAACGCATCCCCGTAACAGTCCGCGGGGATATCGCCTAGCGCGCCGACCAGCGCCATACCTGGTTTGAAGGGATCCTCCAGTGCCAGCGAGTAGTTGGCCGTCACACCCTGGCAGGTCTCAGAAACGCTTTTTCCCATAGTCAGGGCAAATGGATGAGGGTATTGGATCGTGGGATAGCCGGCGGGATAGCCGGCGAAGTCCAAGTCGTAATATCGACCCATCCAACCAGTCTCGAGATATTCGTCTGCGGGTGAACCGCTGTTCCAGATATCGGTGGAGCGGAAATGCGAGCGATTTTGATCGGGGTACCCGACGTTTTGAATCACACAAAGTGTGTCCCGTTCCCACAACTCTTTCATTCCGACCATTGATGGGTGAAATCCCAAGCCATCGTGGTTGAGTTTAAGCACCTTTGGCTCCGGTATGAGGAGGTTTCCGCGAACAGCCTGCAGAGCGTCATACTGGTTCAGGTCGATGACGGTGTTGAGTCCGTCATTGCCCCCCTGAAGCTGCACGAGCACGAGTACCCTGTCACTGTCAGCCAGTCCTTTCGATAGGAGTGGCACTGCTCGAGCGGACAATGGAAAGAGACCCAAAACCAACGGAACGGAGGCGATGGTGGTCGTGCGAAGGAAATCCCTACGGGATAGAGAAAATTTATTTTTCATGATCACATCACCTGAAATTCTGACATGCCCATCATGACGGAGAGCAGTCTGCGAAGCTTGTTCTCCACAGGAACGCGCAGCGCATCATTACCTGGATCCGCAACATACGCAGCGTACTCGACCGTCCATTCGAAATCGGGTAACCCCTGCAGCACGATATTCTTCAGCGCTGTGAGCTGCACGCCCGAGATCGGATAGTTGAACATTCGTTCCGCCAGCCCCATTACAAGTGCAATGATATCACCTGCCTTCGGGACTGCCGCTGCCATGTCGAGCACAGGTACCATCGGATCAATTCTGTAATTTTCACCATCGATCGTAATTGTCCCACCTTCGACTATAGCCTTACACAGCTCGTGACGTTTCGGGAGCAATAGGTTGTTCAGCCAGTTCCGGTCAAGGCCAGGCTCCTGATAATACGCTTTCCACCCAGCGACATCGGGATGATTAAACATTGCCTGTTCGAGGTCAGCGGCCATAATATGCAGATAATAGGCATATTCATATTCCTCCTGCACCCCGGATTTTGGTGGGTTTGCTCCCAACGCGCGTGATGCGGAGAACACAAGGTCAATCGGACTCTTAATCATGCATGCCGTCGATCGAAAAAAATGTTCGGAAGCGAACAGGGTTCTTAGGGCCGGAGCTATGTCGTAACCGTCGGTACGCATCTGCAGCGCGAGCGGTTCAATGACCTCCTGTTCCACCTCGGGTGTGATATTCGAATGAACGAACCAGCGGTACAGCTTGCGCATGATGAACCGCGAGCAAACCTCCTGCTGAAAAATCACATCAACGAGGTCCTCGTATTCATTCTCACCGTTCTCGCGGATGACAGCATCCCCGAAATGCTTCGAGAGCTGTTTGTCGCCAGGTGAATGCCGCCGGCTGTCGAAGGATGCAGTGAGCGTATTGGAGTCCGAAACATGTGACACGCTCCAGCCCGTAAGTACCTTTGCCATCTCGATGACATCGCGCTCGGTATAGTTCGAATAGTCGCCTGGTCCGATGAGTGGCCCCTTTCCAACCGTGAAGAGCTCAAGCAATTCGCGCGAGTAATTCTCATTCGGTGCCGCGCTCGTATTCTCCGCACCACTCAAGTACTGCAGCATACTGGTATCGATTGTGATTTCCTTTGTAAGCTGTCGGAAATTCCCCAGCGAATGCGAACGCAGCAGCATGTGATAGATATACTCGCGATGTGGGACAATGGATGTTGTCACAAAATGATTGTGCCAGAAGAGCGTGAGCTTTTCACGAATAGATATTTCCGCATAGTGCATCTGCAGGATAGTCCACGCGTAGAGAGACTTGCTGCGCGCGCGGATGACGCGATTCCGCAGCATGGGTGGATTGACGTTTGGGAAAGGATCGGCATGAATCCAGGTCTCGCCCTGCTTCGCACCCGGATCATTGATTGCATTCGATCCTGAGCCGTCAGGGAGATACTTCAGTGGCGGATCAGGGGTTTTAACTTCTGTGAAAAGCGCATCGAGTGTTCGGTCGAGTCCAAGCTGCACGGCCTTCTCCACCTCTTCCTGCAGCGGACCGAACGTCGTTCTTCGCAGCAAATGCCTGGCAGGGGCAGCATTCCAATCCCCTGTGAATTTTTCCAGATACGACATGGCCCAATAATCTCCGTGGATACAGATAGAGCAGAATGACAGTGCAGATGCCAGGTGGGTTACACGCTATCTGCTGTTGTCAGCAGCGCCTAAGGCTACGCCCTTGTTTAGAGCCCAATGTGTCCTGGATAATCTGAAGATCTAGTCCGTCACGCCGCCTGGCCCACGTCATGGTGTTTCCGATTGCGGGGTGCGGATAATCCGAAGCAAAAAACGGGATAATTCCTGAGTCCGACGCGAATGTCAGTTTCCCACATCCGCAAGGCGTACACACCCGCATCCCTTCGCAGGATTGGCCGAGTCAACGTAACGTGCAGATTTTTATTGTAAAGGCATAAATGCACACGTCAGGCGGCTCTTGTCGATACCACCTCCGCATCAGACCGATACCTGCAGCGGAGGTGGTCGCCTTCCGCCTCGCTTCCTCCGCTCCCTGGTCTCGACCGGGTATGCACTCCACCGTTGATCGAAAGGCGGTTATGTGGCGTCGCCACAGCTTGTCCTGACACCACTACGTCATAGCCATTTGACTTCGCGATGGAGTGTTTGTATATTAGGACGTTACCTATCCCAATTCACATGGCACATTGCCCCGCTCCATGAGAACGCGAGGCATGCATTGATGGACCCGCTCTGCGCGGGTGATGTACCGCGATGCAGACAGCAGCCGCGCATCGGAAACGCCGGTGCCGGACGTTTGTTGCACTCTATCGAGAGGAAGCTCCAATGACAACAATACACCGTGCCCTCACCATCGTGCCCGCAATCATGTTGCTGGCCGTCCTGTTCATGTCCGCAGGCGCCACGGAGGCCATCGCTCAGAAACCGACCAAGGACCGCCAGGTTTTCGAGATGACCTACGACATCATCAATCCGTGCACAGGTGAAATCATCCACATGACCGACCGCTATCAGGCACGTTTTATGGTCAAGCCGGATCAAGATGGCTGCAACAGCTATTTCGTCCAGATGAACGACATGGGTTCGAAGGGCGTGACGGAGAGCGGTGTCACATACCAATATCCCGCCGTCTATCTCTCCCGCGTCTCCACCAGCTGTGACGGATGCATTGTGGAGGAAACCAGCTCCCTGACGTACAGCTATGTGGGCAAGGGATCGGCCCCGAACTTCAAGGTGCAGGTCCGCTACCGCCTCACATACAACATATGCACGGGCGAGTTCAGCATCATCCGCGAGAGCGTCAGCGTAACCTGCGACGGTGAGCCGCTCCCCTGACGGGTCACCGGCGTGCATAAACACGAAGTCCGCCAGACGGCGGACTTTTTTATGCTGGCGAAGCACGCTTGAGCTGGAGTTGATGCCCTGCGGCCAGTCCTCGGCTTGATCCCTTCAGAAGTGGAGATGCAGGGGTGGCTTGCAAGCCATTCGCCTGAGCTTGAATGAGAACATTCCGTAATCTCTTGCATGCGCGCGAGACGAGACAGAACACGAGTGAGGCAGTCTGCCTGATGTTCTTGCACCGTCGTGCACTCTTCATGGTACTCAACAGCACAATTCAACATCGATTCCCCGCTGCGGCCATCTGACCGGCAATCTCTTCGATTGATCATGTAGGCGGGCGCGGTATCATCGGAAACTGATCGGTGCGACTCATCGCAACCGTCCCATCCTCTCGGTGACAAGCTGTTCGTAACGATCGATGGTCCCCGGCGAGACGAAGCTTCGACGCAGCAGGGCCATGGCTGCAGGCATGCGATCGAGCATATACCCGATGGCGTTGCGCGCTGCGCTGTCGGGCAAACCCATGGTGCTCGCGGCGCGGAGGAAAGCGCGACGGGTGAGATTCTTTTTCCGGCCGTCCACGGTGAGGGCGGAATCCTCATCGTCCCCGGACAACAGAAGCGCTGTTGGAAGAAGATCGTAGGCAGGCGCGAGGCGATGTCCTTCGGGTACGCGTAAAAGCGAGAAGTTCTTTAAATGCATGTCCGCATTGCCGGTGAGAAAGCAGAACAGCAGCACTTCGAAAAAATTGACACGATCCAGACCGGGCGCCACACTGTAGCGGTGTATGAGTTTCCCAACCTGTTCCACCGATCCGTGATATTTCTGCTCCATCATCTTTCCGGCGATCTGGCAACAATCCTCCATCGGGATTTTTTCTCCCATAGGCATGCGATCCACACGACGCGCAAGGTAGGCGAATTCTCCCGAGAGAAAACGACATAGGCCGTGTGGAACAACGGTTATTCCGCAGGCCTCCGCCATATGCATGGTCGCATCTTCCAGTTCGGGAAGCTCGGGATATTCGTCGGAAGGCGCCTTGAGAATGAAGTCGCCATCGAAACCGACGATGGTCAATTTCCGCCTGGCGGCGCTCGTTTTGTCGAGTCGAAGCGAGAGCTTTTTCTGCACTCCGGAGATCGCGACTCTGTCGCGGACATGCGATTTTGCCAATTCCGGCAAATCACCGAGCTGCACGGGCAAGCGGGGCTCTGCTGCACCACGATAGAATTTGCGCGCGCAACGTTCGTGTGTCTCCGCCGACCCTTCATCGCATGGTTGGTAGCACAGCAAACAGTTGCTCATAGCTCACGCCCTCCCTCATCGACGTGCTCCGGGATCACATGCGCGGCACCAATGCAGTCGCCGCAGCACGCGAGAAGCAATCCCATTCTGTCACGAGCATCGATTTTCCACTGCTCCTGAACCACGGCCAGCAACCAACCTTCGGGAATCAAGCCATCGAAAAACGGAAACAACACCGGATGTGTGAACGCGGTCTCGCGCAGTGGCAAGGTTATGCTGATTGGGATCGCTCCAGGAGTCTGAAGGTACGCATCGTCATAGCGAAAATGGTACCCGTTTTCATCCTCGACCAAACGACCGGCGAACACTCCGCGCATGTACACGGCGGCGCTGCGCATCGTCTCAATCCTCCAGCGGAACCGGGCCCAGCCGGGCACCGAACAGCTCGAGGAGCTGGTTGACTTTATCCATGCGCAAGGTGGATTTTCCCTGCTCCAGATCGCGGATAAACCGCAGTCCCACGCCGGCCTTGCGCGCGGCATCCATCTGCGTCAAACGGTGGACTTTCCTTTGCCTCTTCACATACTCGCGCAGTGTCATCGTCTCATCGCTCCACATTTGCAAAGAAAATATATCCTTTCGGGGGCAAAATCAACACCACGGCTACAAACTATACCTGTTCAAGCATAATTTCCATATCGGGACTAAATTTATACCCGAAATAATGCAATACATTAGTGGGTGTTAAAATTATATCACTTCAGGTATATTTGCCGCGCAGTCATTATACCGCAATCCTGCCAAGCGTTCTCCCTGCCAGTCTCGTCGACACAGCCAAGTACATCGAAAACAATGTAACACTCATCGGACACTTCGGTGCGGGGACGCACGGTGTGCTTGCACCATCGACACGTCCCGTTCCGCGAGGCTCGGGCCGCTACCCCGCTCCCGGCGTGTAGCGCAGCACGGTGGCTTTTTCCAGTGTGATCAGGCCACCGCAACCCGAGCGCTCGAACAGCGCGTCGACTTCCGGCAGAAAGGCGCGAATCTTTTCTTCCGTGTCCACAATCTCGATCACGAGAGGGAGATCCTCGGAAAGGCGGAGAATCTTCGCCGTGTGTATCACACTTCGTGCTCCGAAACCCTCGATGCCGCGCAGCACCGTACAGCCGGCCATGCCCTGCTCCCGCGCGGATCGGACGATGGATTCGTAGAGCGGACGTTGTCTGCAACGATCCGCCTCACCGATGAACACGCGCAGCAGCATTCCCGAACCTTCGAGTTTCACGGCGACCTCCTTGTCTGTCAAAGCAATGTACCGAGCGTGTGTCCCAGCCATACGGCGGCGAGACATAACAGCAGGGTGAGAGCGATGTTCAGTGCCGCCGCCACGTACACACCGTCGCGCAGCAGCGCAAGCGTTTCATAGCTGAAGGTGGAAAAGGTGGTGAAGCCACCCAGGAAGCCGATGGTGAGGAGCAGACGCACGGCGGGCTGAACCACGAAGCGCTGCTCGAACAGCGCCATCAGCAGGCCGATGAGCAAGGAGCCGAGGGCGTTGACCAGCAGCGTGCCGTAGGGGAAGTCCGCTCCCGCCACGCGATGTACCGCACCACCGAGCCAGTAGCGCAGCACGGCGCCCGCGCCTCCCCCGAGAAACACATACACAGCTTCCACCACGCCTCCATAGCGCTGTTCATGAAAAAACTCCCGCTGCATGGCCTCATCACGGGCTCGTGCGAGCAGGAGTCATCAATTCCCTGCGAAGGGAATGGTTCTGGACGAGTCCACGGCGAACTCCATCGCCGGAAGGAAACTTAGCTCGCGGAGCGGATTCCCGCAACTCGCGTGGTCTGCGGAAAATTTCAACCCGCCAGCCGGTACATCACTTCGACGCGACCCCACCAATAGCCGCTGCGCGGCGGAGCATAGTTCGGGTCATACCACAGGCGTTCGAGATGCAGGAGCGCGGACAGCGGAAGTTGCGGTTTCCAGAACACATGCAGCAACAGCAATTCGCCAATACGCTTGGCACCGTGCTTCTCGTAACGTTTGGCATCATGCCGCAGAAGCTGTGCTCCGAGCCGCACACTCCACGCGGATGACGGTGCCACGATGACATCCAGCATCGGTATACTGAGGTTGGTCCAATAGCCTGGAGCCGGGAGGATGCCTTGCGAAAACACCAGCGATTCGTTCCACTTCGGCCAGCGACCGAGCAGCGG
Organism: Bacteroidota bacterium; assembly: GCA_035362335.1. Lineage (GTDB taxonomy): Bacteria > Bacteroidota > Ignavibacteria > SZUA-365 > SZUA-365 > JAOSJT01. The sequence goes on along the minus strand of DAOSDL010000037.1, from coordinate 23,810 downwards.
GTCGAAATTCTCGGGATCGGACTCTTCCCGATACCGTTCCAAGCCGGTTGCACTCCCGCTGTATTCCACAGCGCCTAAGCGCACAGTCATCGGCGTGCCCGGCAGCACATCATCCGACCATTCCAAGAAAACGTAGAAGCCCGCACCTCGCGTGGATCGGTATGACCTCCCATAATGCAGCAGGTCGCCTCTTTGCCAGGCATACTCGCCGAATACTTTCCATTGTGGCGTGAGCTCGAGATGAAGTTGACCACCGAGCGTGTTCCCTTCAGAATCCCCGGTATACCCCATTCGAGGATTCGTCGCATCCTCTACTGCGCTACGCAGAGCATACAGCGCTCCACGCAGATCCTGAAACGAAGCCGCGTACCACAGGCCTGCGACAGTGACGGGATATTCCTGCAAACGCTTTTCCCTGTCGTTGATCGGTGTAAGCCATGTGTCGCGCACGGGTTGATGGATGTACATCGCGGTGACCGTGTGTCCCAGCGCGAGCTTCGCATCGAGTCGTGCGGCATTCATGGCAATGGTGCGCGAGCCATCGAGTGGCGTCCCGTCACCGATGAGGAATCCCTCGCCGAGGAAAAGATCCTGCCGTCCCACTGTCAGCTCGAGTGGAATGCCAAGCGTCGCAGCGAAGCGCAGCCAGAGATGCTCGATGGCGATTTCATCGAGATTGAAATCGCGCGGTGTCGGATATTCGAGCCAGTTGAAAAATTCGTTCACCACAGCCGCGCGCAGTGTCAGCGACGCGAACGGATGCCAGGTGACGCCGGCACGTGTACGATTGCGTGTGAATTGCACGGGCGCACCCGTTTCTCCCCACAGTCCCGCATCCCAGGCCACGAAGCGCATACGATGCGAGAAGTCCCAGCTCCACTCGGGGGTCTTCGCCTCTCCCGTGGATGCACGAACGGACGCATCCGCCGCTTTCCGCGCAGTGGAATCCTCCTGTGCCACCGCCACTGCTGCGGACAGCAGCATTGCCGGCACGATCATGGCGCTGATGGCGAGCGCGGTCCGATATTTCGGAGTGACATATCGCATAAGGAGTGCAAGTTACGGCGCGGCATGGGAAAATGGAAGTCGTTCGTACGGCCCTTCCTGTAATCGTTGCTCCGAAGCACGACGATGATCACAGAGACCGCTTGGAGCTGGATTGCTGGTGGAAGCACCATGCAGGCTCAAGTGAGACCACTTTGAGATGTGTACTTCGCCCTTTATCTCACAACGCCGTATCGGCCTCGATTTCGATGAGGCAGCCGTGATGCAGCGGGCCTACGGGTACGATGCAACGCGCGGGACGATGCGTCGCGAAGTAAGCCGCGCAGTGCGCGTTGACAGTATCCCAGAGCGAGATGTCGGAAATGTACACGCGCAGCCGCAACACGCGATCGCGCGCGCTGCCAGCCGCCAGCAGAATCTCGTCGAGCTTGCGCAACACCAGCGCCGTCTGCGCCTCGATGCCGTCGGGAATCACTCCCCTGTCATCCACCGGCAATTGTCCTGAAATGAACAATAGCCCATTGTGCTCGATGCAATACGCGTAATGGCCCTTGGGTGACGGGAGTGCGTCAACGGTGATAGCGCGCACGTTGCCTCCGTTGCTGTTTGATGGCGGAAATTCCATTCCGTCGGCGCGGGGATTCTGCATGTGATCACTCGTCGCGCGGCGCGGATTCGTCACTGAGCATGGAATCGTCCAGCAGCATGCGGTATTTGAGTCGCCGCGCTTTCCATCGCTCCATGGCGTATTTCTGCATATCCTCGACTCTATCTTTTTCGTCGAGTATCTCGAAGCCGAGCAGCGTTTCGATGACATCCTCCAAGCTGGCCACACCGGCCATACCGCCGTACTCGTCGGCGACCAACGCGATGTGTTCCTTCGCGTGGAGCAGAATGTCCCATGCGGCGAACACCGTAGTGCTTTCCGTCAATGTCACAATGGGCCGCACGATATCGCGCAGGCACAATTGGAATTGATCCTCGGCGAGTTTTTCGAACACGGATTCGCGGAACACATAGCCGGTGATGGAGTCGGGCGTATCGCGATAAATGGGGATGCGAGAAAAATGGAGGAAGTCCTTATTGCCGAGAAACTCCTGCAAGGTCATATCCTCGCGTGCGGTGACAGCAACCACACGCGGGGTCATGATTTCGGAGACACGGATATGCTTCAGCCGGAGGAGGTTTTGAATGATGCGATTCTCCTTGTCCGCAAACACCCCCTCCTCCACTCCCAGTGTGGCGAGGGCGGAGATTTCCTCTCGACTCGTGCTGCCGCCGCCATCCTTTTTCCCCAACACCCGCGTGAGATACGCGGAAACGACCACCAGCGGATAGATCAAAACAATCATTCCCCGAATGACCGTCGATGCGGGCGCGACAAGTTCCTTGCTGTAATTCGCACCCAATGTTTTGGGCACGATTTCGGTCAACACCAGGATGAGCACGGTGAGTATGGCCGAAACAAGACCGAAATACGCCTCGCCGAAGACAACGGTGGCCTGCGCCCCCACGCCTGCCGCGCCCACGGTATGCGCTACGGTATTGAGCGAAAGTATTGCCGAGAGCGGTCGATCAATGTCCTCCTTCAATTTGATCATGCGTATCGCGGCGATATTCCCCGCCTCGGCCTTCGCCTTGAGCCAGGACAAGGGCGTGGACAGCAATACGGCTTCCATGATGGAACAAAGAAAGGAGACTATGAGCGCGGTGAACAAATACACCAGCAGCAGTGTCATGCTACATCCGAAACGTGGTACAACATGCACGCGCGTGGGACGCAACGGACAGCACGCATCCAGCAAGGGGATGAGCATCCGTCCTTTCCACGACGAGGTCGAGCACGCAACATCCGCATTTCCCCGACGAAACACAACGAGGGGCAGGCGGCCGTTTCGGCAAGGATGGCCCCGTTCCATTTGTCACGGGAAATGGGCATTTTCCTGCATGATGATTGGTACACTTGCCCACACGGTGATCACCCATGCTTCGTCTGCTTGACCACGCCGCCGAGCTGATGGATTTGCGTCATCCCCTTCGCGAAGGGACGGTGGGCGACATGCTTGAGTACACGCTGCGCAGCGCGGACCGTCGTGACAATCCCTGCCGCTGGCTGGCGGGCGAGGCCGATGCGGGTATTCGCATGCTGGCGTCTAGCGAGCAGTGCTTCTTCTACACGCCGCACCTTTTCCCCGATATGGATCCCGTGCTGGCGAAGGCACATGAACTGCAATACGCACTGCTTCCCGGCAGCGGCTTGCGGTCGCCCAGTTTTCGCATGGCCGCGGTGCTGGAGTCTTTCTGCCATTTAAGCGGGGATGTGTTCGGCTGGGAGCAGCGCGAGAACGACACGCTGCGCGTGTTTCTCATGGACACCTCGGGCCATGGAATTCGCGCCGGACTCCTTGCGGCGCTGGTGAAAATTCTCATGGACGATTTGAGCAGCGTGGATGAACTGCCCGTGCTTGCGCATGAACTGAATCGCCGCCTCGAGGCCTGCTTGCGCATCAGTGGTGATGTGCTGTATGCCGTGGGAGTGATTCTGGAGCTGCGACCGCAAGCGTTGCGCTATGTCTCGGCCGCGCATCCCGCCCTGTTGCTGCGTGATGTGGATGGTGAGGTTCGTGCATTGCCAACCGCGGGAAGACCACTCGGAGTGTTTCCGGCATCCACGTACGAGTTGCACGAAACCGCGCTGCACCCCGGTGATGTACTGCTGCTCTCCACCGATGGCTTACTGGAATCCGGCAACGCCCGGGGTGAGGAGTACGGGCTCGGACGGCTCGCCACCGCGCTGTCCCGCATGCAGGGGCCGGCGATGCAGGTGGCGCGCGGCATACACGAACATCTGGCCGGCTGGCTGGATCTGAACACCATCGACGACGATGTGGCCTTCATGGTCGTGGAACATATCTGACATGCAACTCCGTCATCACCTTCCCACGCGGACAGGACGGCAACCGTGACTCCCCACGTGCCGCTGACCACGGGACGCATTTTGCGATTCTGGCTGCCCTTGTTGGCGACCTGGCAAATGATGTCCATCGAAGGGCCGTTTCTCGCAGCGGTGATTGCGCGTCTGCCCGATGCCACCTTCAACCTTGCGGCCTACGGCGTGGCGTTTTCGCTGGCCATGATTGTCGAATCGCCCATCATCATGATGATGACGGCCTCGACCGCGCTGGTAAAAGGGCGCTTGTCGTATGTGCGGTTGAGAAATTTCGCCTTTGCCGCGAATGCGCTCATTACGCTGGTGATGGTGCTCATCGTTTCGCCCGCGCTGTTCCCTGTCGTGTCGGAAACCTTGATGCGCCTGCCACATCCCGTGGCGTCGCTCACGCACGTGGCCACAGCCGTACTGCTGCCCTGGCCCGCCGCCATCGGATTTCGGCGATTTTATCAGGGACTGCTCATTCAATCCAATCTCACGCGTCGCGTGGCCTATGGTACGGTAATCCGTCTCCTCGGCATGACGGCGGGGGCTACCGCGCTTGCACTGTGGACGGATCTGCCCGGAGCCGTTGTCGGTACCTCGGCTCTGTCCATTGGCGTGGTGAGCGAAGCGGTGGCATCGCGCATCATGGCGGCAGGCAGCATAGCACGTGTGCTGCGCGAGGCCGATCCCGATGCGAGCGTCGTACCCGGATACCGGGACATCTGGCGCTTTTACCATCCCCTCGCATCGACATCGGTACTGGCCTTGGGCGTGCATCCCATGGTGGCATTTTTCCTCGGACAAAGTCGCATGGCACTGGAATCACTGGCGGTGATGCCCGTGATCAATTCTCTGGTGTTCTTTTTCCGCAGCTTTGGGCTGTCGTATCAAGAAGTTGCCGTCTCCTGGCTGGGTCGGAGCTGGGAGCATTTCCGACCGATACGGAATGTCGCCGTTGGCATCGGCGGAGTGGCACTCGCCGGTCTCGTGCTGGTGGCCTTCTCACCATTGGCCGAGTTGTGGTATGGCAGTGTGTCAGGTTTGAGTCCGGACCTTGTTGCCTTCGCGCTGCCTCCCACGCAGTTGCTTGTGTTGATGCCCGCCACTTCCATTTTGCTGACCATGCAGCGCTCCATCTTGGTTGTAGCCAAACAAACACGACCCATCACGCTCGGTACCATGGCCGAGGTGGGAACCATACTGGCCATGCTTCTTCTCGGCATTGCGGTGTTCGATCTCGTGGGTGCGGTGGCCGCAGCGTTGGCCTTGCTTACAGGCAGACTCACAGCCAATGCTCTGTTGTACCGTCCCGTCGCACGCGCACTCGCTCCGTTGAAACGAGCGAAGCTGGAAGGTGACGAGCCGCGATGAACATTCCCGTACTCATCGGCATCGAGCTTCACGCGCGCTTGAATACTCGCGCGAAGCTGTTCTGCCGCTGCGCCAACGATGCCACACTGCCGCCCAACAGCGCGGTATGTCCGGTATGCCTCGGTCTCCCCGGCACCCTCCCCGCACTCAATGAAGGAGCGCTGCGCAAGGCCATGCTCGTTGGCCACGCACTCAATGCGCGGATCCACTCGGAATCTTATTTCTGTAGAAAAAATTACCACTACCCCGACTTGCCGAAGGGCTATCAGATCACGCAGTATCCCGATGCACTATGCACGGAGGGACGCCTGGAGTTCACCGGCGAGAACGGCAGTGGGCAGCAGCTCCGCATCCTGCGCGTCCATGTGGAGGAGGATGCCGCCAAACTCCTTCACGGAAGGGATGAGGTGCTGGTGGATTTCAATCGCAGCGGCGTGCCTCTGGTGGAAATTGTCAGCGCTCCCGAATTGCACACGCCGGAGGATGCCGTCGCGGCGGTGCGGGAATTGCGACGGCTGCTCATCTGGCTCGATGTGTGCGATGGCGCCATGGAAATGGGTTCACTGCGCTGCGATGTGAATGTCTCGCTCGATATCGGCGATCCGTATAACGGCAAAACGGAGATAAAAAACCTGAATTCCTTCGCCGCCATTGATCGCGCGCTTCGGTGGGAAATCGACCGTCTCGCGGCGTCATCTCCGCACCGCGGGTCAGTGGAGAGCATCACGCTGCATTGGGACGATGCGCTGGGCAGCGGCACGGTGATGCGTGGCAAGGAAGGCATTGGCGACTATCGCTACGTGCGTGAGCCCGATCTCCCCGCGTTGCGCATCGACGACGCGGAAGTGCATCGTGTGCGCGACATGCTGCCCGAACTCCCCCGGGCGCGCGCCGCACGCTTTCACATCGAGTATGGAGTGCCTCCCCGGGACTGCACGGTCCTGTGCGAACAACGGGCAGTGGCCGAGTATTTCGAGGATGTGCTTCACCACGCGCGGCATCGTCAACCACTGATGGCGCGGCAGGCCTGCGCCTGGATCACCGGCGAACTCCGCCACGCCCAGCGCGAGCGCGCGATGCCCGAGACGGCATTCCCCATTGCCGCTCAGCGGCTGGCGAACCTCCTTGATCTTCTGCACGACGAGTGCGTAAGCAGCACCGCCGCCCGTCACGTGTTGAACTACATGATGGAGCACGGCACCGACGCGGAAACGGCGCTGGAGTTCCTCCACCTGCGCCAAATCAGCGACGAGGCGATTATCGACGAGTACATCCGCGATGTGCTGCGTACCCACGCCTCGCAAGCCCGCGCAGCCGCGGGTGGCGACGCACGGCTGCTACCCTTCCTCATGGGAAACCTTCTACGAGCCGGCGCGCAGCGCCTGCATCCGGGCAAATGCGCAGAGCGACTCAGGCTGGCGCTGGCGGCCTTGGCGCAGGAGGGCGAATGACGAGCGTGCTGATTGTGACCTTCGTTCTTGCAAGCGTGTTCTCCTCGCTCGCCGTTGTGCTTGCAACGCGTGGATGGTATAAAGCACTCCGGCATCTGCCTCCCGATAGCAGCGACGGAGGGCATGTCACCGTGATTGTGGCCGCACACAACGAAGCCGAGCGGCTGCCACGGTTGCTGCGAGCGCTGCGAGCACAGACACTTCCTTGCGAGCGCTTCGATGTCCTCGTGGTGGATGATCGCTCCCATGATAATACTGGCGATGTCGCCTATGCTCACGCCGACGGATTGAAACTGCGCGTGCTGCGCATCGATGAAGTCCCCGCTGCTGTGTCACCGAAAAAATTCGCCTTGCACACGGCCATCGAGGCCGCCCACGACGAAATACTGCTGTTTACGGATGCCGATTGCGAGCCGGGTTCCGACTGGCTGCGGAGCATGCTCGCGGCCTTCGAGGCGGAATGTGACGTGCTGCTCGCCCCGGCGCCGCTGCGTGCAAGCGCCACCTTTTCATCGCGCTACGCGGCGTTCGAATCCTGCCGCACTGCGTTGTACATGATCGGTCTCTGTGCAGTGGGCTCGCCCTACATGGCCACGGGCAGAAATTGGGGCTTCCGTCGTTCGTTGTATCTGCGCCAACCCGGACTCCCGGCGCTGTACCATCAACTGGGAGGTGACGACGATTTGCTCTTGCAGCAATTTCTCCGTGGCGGTGCTCGCGTGTCCTGTGTTGCTTCTGGAGAATCCGTGGTGTATTCCGAAGCACCTCGCTCGCTGCGCGCGTTGATCCGCCAGAAGCTCCGGCATTACAGCGTTTCCTCGGCGTACCGCGGACGGGGTGCGTTGCTGCTCGCGGGCATTGTCGGCGCGCAACTACTGACGGTGCCAGCGGGCCTGGCTCTCGCCACGTTGCTGGCACTGCGGGGAAACGCATTCGAAGCGTTGCTGCCTCTGGCGGGGCTTATCTGGACGTTTCACTACAATGCCGCTTTCCTGCGCGGACCATTCCGTCACCTTGGGTTGGAAGCATCCCGTTGGTGGCTTGCTGGTCTGGAAACATTTCATGTGCTATTTTCGGCGATTGTCGGGGGCATGGCTCAATTGCTCCCGCGACGCTGGTAACAATCCAAACCGAGACCATGGACCCGATTTCCTCCGACACCATGCCACACACCATTCATCACCCCAATGCCGCCCGCTGGAGGCGCGCACGCGAGGCCGCTGTCGAGCGCGGCCGCCTGGTGTGCGAACTGATCGAAGCACACGTGCCGTTGCACGGAGCAGTTGTGCTGGACGCCGGTTGTGGTGTTGGCGGCACAACGCAGGCGCTGTGTGAACGCGGTGCCGACGTTATTGCCGTGGATCGGGACGCCGCGCGTCTGCTCGCCCTCGAGGAACGCGGACTCGATGTGGAAACGCTGCACGGCGACATCGCTTCCCTGCCTTACCCCGATGACTCCTTCGACGCCATCGTCCTGCAGGATGTGCTCGAACACGTGCGCACGCCGGAGGCGGTACTTCGCGAACTCGCTCGCGTGCTCACACCCGACGGCGTGCTGTATTTGAGCACGCCGAATCGCTTCTCCGTTGTCAATCTCATTTCCGACCCGCATTTCGGGTTACCCTTCGCCGCATTGCACCGCCGCGAGCGACTGCGTGCCACCCTGCGGCGCTTTCGTCCTGCGGACGCCGAACGCGACGATCTCGCACAACTGCTGTCCTTCCGCGAACTCATGCGATTGCTGCAGCGCAGTGGATTCGAATGCAGCTTCGTGAACAGCGGCGCGGCGCGAGCATTGTTCGAACAGCCACATCGCGTGGTATGGAGCAGCATGCATCTGCGTGCCGTGCGCCTGCTCAAGCGCAGCGGCCTGCACCACGCGGCGCTCCGGCTTGTGCGCGATGAAGCGGGCATGTTCAATTCCTGGATCAATCCCACCTGGCATGTGCTCTGCCGAAAGGCCCGGCGATGACTGCGCGCACCGCGCTGCACCTGCTCCGCTGCGCGACACTCCCGCGCGTGTGGAATCTCCTGCGCATCGCGGTGTCCTTCCAACTATCGGTACTGCTGCGTCGAAGTATCGTCTGGGGTAAACCGTACACGCTCACCATCGAACCCACCAACCGTTGCAACCTCAGCTGTCCCGAATGTCCATCTGGCAACGGAACCATGGTGCGACCCCTCGGCATGCTGTCCCGCGATCGCTTCGCGGACATCGTGCGTCAAACCTCGAACGAGGTTCTGTACCTGCAACTCTTTTTTCAAGGCGAGCCGTTCATCAATGCCGGTCTCGTGGATATGATTCGCGAGGCGCGTCGGCATCGCATGTATGTGTCCATCAGTACGAATGCACACTATCTCCGCGACGAGGTCATCGCGGCATTGCTCGACAGCGGCCTGCAGCGCCTGATCATTTCGATAGACGGGTTGACGCAGGACGTGTACGAGGAGTACCGCGTCGGTGGTTCGCTGCCGCGCGTGCTCGACGCGCTGCACCGATTGCACATGGCGCGGCGCGCACATGGTTCCAAGATGGAAGTGGTGTTGCAAATGCTCGTAACCAGGCAGACCGAGGAGCATATTCCCGCGCTTCGTCGCCTCGCCCGCGAGCACGACTGCGAGGTGTCGTTGAAAACCATTCAGGTCTACACTTCCGAAGGGGCCGAGCGCTTTCTTCCACTCGATGCGAAGTACAGTCGTTACGACATCGTGGACGGCGAATTGCGTCCGCGCAGTGCGTTGCGCAATCGCTGCGTACGATTGTGGGAGCGCAGCGTCATCACGTGGGATGGCGTGGTGGTGCCTTGCTGCTTTGATAAAAACGCCGAGTATCCACTGGGATCTCTGGACGAGGCGACGTTCGAGGACATCTGGCAATCCCCCACGTACCATGATTTCCGTGATCGGATTTTACGCGACCGTCGCTCCGTTCCGATGTGTACGAATTGCACCGAAGGCCTTCGCATTTACCGATGACCGCCGGGAGCGTTGGTGGTGGAATTCGCCCTTTCCCCTGCGCGGGAGATATGTTAGATTGAGTGCATGACCGCATTCGGAATAGACACACTTGGACGACGCACGCTGATGTTCCTCAGGGAAGTTGGACAGATCAGCACGCTACTGCTACGCATCACGCGAAGCACGCATCGCATCGTCCGCGACCGTCGCCTGGTGATCGAGCAAATGGCCCATATCGGTGTGGGTTCACTTCCTTTGGTGCTCATCATCGGGCTCTTCACGGGCATGGTGTCGGCCTGGCAAGCAGCGTATCAGTTCAAAGGAATGATCAGTTTCTCGCTGATCGGCGGCGCAGTCAGTCGCGCTATCTTCATCGAACTCGGTCCAGTGCTCACCGCCATCGTCATTGCGGGCCGTGTCGGTGCCTCCATCGCTGCGGAGATCGGAACCATGAAGGTCACCGAGCAGATCGATGCGCTCGAAAGCATGGCCATCAATCCCGTCCGTTTCCTCGCCATGCCCCGTTTCGTGGGTGCGGTGATCATGATGCCCATTCTGGTGATTTTCGCGAATACGATCGCCCTGCTCGGTGCTTTTCTCGTGGCGAATTTCTTTCTCGATCTCACACCGGAAGTGTTTTTCGGCAGTGTCGAGCGTTTTTTCCAGACCAAGGACATTCTCTCCGGTCTGGTTAAATCCGTTGCCTTCGGCGGAATCACCTCGCTGCTCGGCTGCCATATCGGCTTCCGCGCCAGCGGTGGTGCCGAGGGTGTGGGCTTCGCCACCATTCGTGCCTTCGTGTTGTCGTCGGCGATGATTCTCATCATCGACTACAGTCTGTGGACCATCATTTTCTGAGATCCACCCAGAGCATTCTGCTGCTGCCGCGCGGACTACCAAGATGGGACACCTCATGTCCGGATTGGCGCTGGCTCCTCCCGACGCTAGTCCACGCAATCCGGAAGTGATTCCATGGAATAACGGCGTGGCGGCGCGTTTATCCCTTCCTATTGACTTGTTCGAGGGGAACCCGAGGGCTATTTTATATCGTTTAGCCACTGTCGCTTCCCGATAAATCATTGCGACGTTTTCCACAGAGATTTCAAGACGTGGACATACACATGGAAGGCAATTTCTCCAACAGAGTACAGGAAGTCATCCGACTCAGCCGCGAAGAGGCGCTGCGTCTCGGTCATGACTATATCGGAACCGAGCACCTGTTGCTTGGCATCATTCGCGAGGGCGAGGGAATTGCCGTGAAAATTCTTCGCAATCTCGGCTGCGATCTCTATCAGGTGAAGAAAAGCATCGAAGACACGGTGCGCTCCTCCGGTGGGACCATCACCATCGGCAACATTCCCCTGACCAAGCAGGCCGAGAAAGTGCTGAAGATCACCTACCTCGAAGCCAAGCTCTACAAATCCGAGGTCATTGGCACTGAACATCTGCTGCTGTCGCTGCTGCGTGACGACGACAACATCGCCGCGCAAATTCTGAATCAGTTCATGGTGCAGTACGACCTCGTACGCACCGAACTCGACAACATCATCAGCGGCAAACCATCCGCGCCCGGTGGTGGCGATCCGCGTGGCGGCCAGGAACGTGGAGAGGGCGGGCAGTCCGGCGAAAAGCGCGCCGAACGCGTGAAAACACCCGTGCTGGACAATTTCGGCCGCGACCTCACCAAGATGGCAATGGAGGACAAGCTCGATCCGATTATCGGTCGCGAGAAGGAAATCGAGCGCGTCGCACAAGTGCTCTCGCGCCGCAAGAAAAATAATCCCGTGCTCATCGGCGAACCAGGCGTTGGAAAAACCGCCATCGCCGAAGGCCTCGCTCTGCGCATCATCGAAAAAAAGGTCTCGCGAGTCCTGCATAACAAGCGTGTCGTCACCCTCGACCTCGCCGCTCTCGTGGCCGGAACAAAATACCGCGGCCAGTTCGAAGAGCGCATGAAAGCCGTGATGAATGAGCTGGAAAAGGCCCGCGACATCATTCTCTTCATTGATGAGCTGCACACCATCGTGGGGGCCGGCGGCGCCTCGGGTTCACTCGACGCGTCCAACATGTTCAAACCGGCACTTGCCCGCGGCGACATTCAGTGCATTGGCGCCACCACACTCGACGAGTATCGGCAGAACATCGAGAAGGATGGCGCTCTCGACCGCCGCTTCCAGAAAATCATGGTTGACCCCACCTCGGTCAGCGAAACCATTCAGATCCTCGACAACATCAAGCACAAGTACGAGGAGCATCACAACGTTCGCTACACCGAGAAGGCCATTCAGGAATGCGTGCGCCTCAGCGATCGCTACATCACGGACCGCTTCCTGCCCGACAAGGCCATTGATGTGATGGATGAAGCCGGTGCTCGCGTCCACCTGCAGAACATCGTGGTGCCGAAAAATATCGTTGCGCTGGAAGAGGAAATCGAGAAGATCAAGTCGCAGAAGAATTCCGTTGTGCGCAATCAGAATTTCGAAGAAGCCGCCCGTCTTCGCGATATCGAAAAGCGCCTGCTCAGCGACCTCGAAGACGCCAAGCGTGAATGGGAAGTGCAAGCTCAGAGCATTGTGCACGAAGTGGACGACGAAGTCATCGCCGACGTGGTGTCGATGATGACCGGCATCCCGGTCAACCGCATCGCACAGTCCGAGTCGCAGAAGTTGCTGCGCATGGCCGACGAACTCAAGAGCGAAATCGTGGGCCAGGACGACGCCATCGACAGTCTGGCGAAAGCCATCCGTCGCACGCGCGCCGGATTGAAAGATCCTTCGCGTCCGATCGGGTCCTTCATTTTCCTCGGCCCCACCGGCGTTGGAAAAACGGAACTGGCCAAAGTGCTCGCACGCTACCTTTTCGACAGCGACGATGCCCTGGTTCGCATCGACATGAGCGAGTACATGGAAAAATTTTCCGTATCGCGCCTCGTTGGCGCGCCTCCGGGGTATGTGGGTTACGAGGAAGGCGGCCAGCTCACTGAAAAGATTCGCCGCAAGCCTTATTCCGTGGTATTGCTGGATGAAATCGAGAAGGCGCATCCGGACGTGTTCAACATTCTCCTGCAGGTACTCGACGATGGCATCATCACCGATGGACTCGGGCGCAGGGTGGATTTCAAAAATACCATCCTGATCATGACGTCGAATATCGGCGCGCGTGAAATCCGCCGCGAAGGTCACTTCGGCTTCGGTGAAGAGCCTGCGGATAAGGACAACTATCGGGACATGAAAAAGACACTCGAGGAATCGCTCAAGAAGCTGTTCAATCCCGAGTTTCTCAACCGCATCGACGAAAGCATCGTGTTCCACGGTCTGACAAAGGAGCACATCAAAACCATCATCGACATTTCCTCGCGCAAATTGTTCGACCGCCTCGGCCACCTCGGCCTGGTGCTCGACTTCGACACCGATGCGAAGGATTTCCTCGCCGACAAGGGCTATGACCCCAACTACGGCGCACGCCCTCTTCGCAGAGCGCTGCAGAATTACGTCGAGGATCCACTCGCCGAGGAAATTCTCAAGGGCCGCTTCCCCGAGGGGAGCACCATCCATGTGGCTTTGAATGAAGACCGCAACGGCTTCGTTTTCACACGGAGCGGAGGCAGTGAAAGCGAGGAAGAGCACTCCGTGGTGGACGACGGCAACGGAGACGGACGTCCGGAATAATTGACTTCCCTGCATTGAATCGCGAAGGCGGATCGGTAACGGTCCGCCTTCATCGTTTTTCACAAAGGATAGCCCGCTGTGCGAGATCCGTCGATCGAATCAATAATGAAAAAAAGGCGGACATCGCTGTCCGCCCGATCACACCCGCTACTCAATCAATTCAATTCAAACGAGCACGTAAATGGAACAACGGGATAGCCGCCTCGAAGGTACTGCCGTCCTCGCGTTCGAAGGTATAGGTCCCTTCCATCGTTCCTTCGAAGGACTTCAGAATGCAGAAGCTGTTGTACTGGTACTGTCCACCGGCATCGATGCTCGGCTGTTCGCCCACCACTCCCTCGCCTTCAACTTCATAATCGTTGCCAGTGCTATCGTGAATGTACCAGTGGCGACGCAACAGGCGTACGGTGCCGGGCCCGCTGTTCTCGATGCCGATGAAGTAGACGAAGAAAAAACTCTTCTGGAGAATATTTGACCGGTCTTCGAGAAAATAACTCTGCACGCTGACCGTGACGCCGCTGGTTGTTTGGGTATATGTCAACATTGTGAAAACTCGCCGCTGATGAAGCAGAGTGCGTGAATGCTGACACAACGCATCGCAACCGCGCTTTGGTTCCACGCCTGCGCGGCATCGGTACTGGCACGCTTTCAGGGCTGATAACGATCGAGACGAAAGCTCTCACCCAGATAGATTTTCCGCGCCTCTTCGTCCTCGGCCAACTTTCTCGAATCGCCCTCCATGAGAATGTCTCCGTCGTAGAGCAAATACGCCCTGTCAACGATGGACAGCGTTTCGTGCACGTTGTGGTCGGTGATCAGCACGCCAATGTTGCGTTGCTTGAGCGTGATGACGATGCGCATGATATCCTCCACGGCGATGGGATCCACGCCCGCGAAGGGTTCGTCGAGGAGAATGAAGCTGGGATTCGTGGTGAGGGCGCGGGCGATCTCGGTGCGACGTCGCTCGCCGCCGCTGAGCATGTATCCCTTGCTGCCGCGGATATGCGCGATGTTGAAGTCGTTGAGCAATTCCTCCGCACGCCGTTTGCGCTCGCGTTTATCGAGGCCCATCACCTCGAGTGTGGCGAGCAGATTGTCCTCCACCGTGAGCTGGCGAAACACCGATGCTTCCTGCGGCAAATACCCCACGCCAAGGCGGGCACGTTTGTACATCGGGAGTGCGGTGATGTCTTTGTCGTCGAAGTACACCTTTCCTTCGGTTGGCCGGATCATCCCGGTGATCATGTAGAACGTTGTGGTTTTCCCCGCGCCATTCGGACCCAGCAGTCCGACAATCTCACCCTGGCGCACGGACACGGAGGCGTTCTTCACCACGAAGCGCTTTTTATATCGCTTGCGTAATCCTTCCGAGCGCAGCACACGTGTACCTTCGCGGAACTGTGTGGCGGTTGCACCCTGCTCAGTCACATCCCTTTCCTTATCCATTATCACTTCAGTCCTCTGTTGTCAAGGTGAAAGAGCGCGACAGCATTTCTCGTGGTGATGCGCGCTATATGCTGCACGTCCTGATGCCGCGTCAGGGCGAAGCGCGTCGCGATATGTGGGATGTACATGGGTTCGTTCCTCTTCCCTCTCCACGGCAGCGGAGCCATGAATGGCGCGTCCGTTTCAATCAGGAGTCTGTCATCCGGTACCATCGACAGCGTCGGATCCAAAGTGCTCTTCTTGTATGTGACATTGCCGGTGAAAGAAATATGAAAGCCAGCGGCGAGCACCTGTTCGGCAAAGGCCGCCGAAGAACTGAAGCAGTGGAACTGTCCGCGCAACATCCCGTCCTGATGTTCCCGTATGATGCGAAGCACATCCGCATCGGCGTCGCGGTTGTGGATAATCACTGGCAGGTCCAACGAGCGAGCCAGATCAAGCTGCGAGTGCAGCAAGGACCATTGCTGATGCGGTGCGGAAAAATCGTAATAGTAATCCAACCCGATTTCTCCAATGGCAACCACGAGTGGATCGGTGGCGAGTGTGCGCAGTTGCGCGATGACGTCGACAGGGGCCTGCGCGGCATCATGCGGATGTACTCCCACGGCGACAAACACGCCGTCGTGCGCATGCGCAATGTCCAGAGCCTGACGCGCTGTGCGCACATCCGTGGCAGGGATAATGCAGCGGCGCACTCCCGCTTCGCGGGCTCGACGGATCACATCGCCGCGATCACGGTAAAAATCGTCCCAGTACAAATGGCAGTGTGTGTCGATAAATTCCATGTCTCAGTGCCGCTCCTCGATCGATGCCGAGGTTTCACCACCCTCGTCGTGGAAAAATGCCATGCTGGCGAAACTCACCGCTGATGCTCGTTCCTCTTCGTGCCAGATCTGATAGTCGAGCAGTACGCCACGACGCGGCGACGCAAGATCGAAAAACGTGGTAATGCAGGAAAAGCCGTCGATGTGCGTGGCATTGCGACCCGCTTCCAGCAAGGTGAAAAAGCGCTCGTAGTCGGCGGCTTCCAGCGCGGCGAGTTGCTCATGATCCGAGGCGCGCACGGCATCCAACACTTCGGCGGCATCCACCTGATCGTGAAACTTCCTTCCCACGTGCGACCAGTCCACGCTCAGCACGAATACCACGTTCCGACCCAGCGAGGCAACCGTTTCGCGAAACGCCGCAAGGAAAGCGTTGTAACGTTCGGATGCCGTTGCGCGCAATCCGCTGTAGAGCAGGCCGTCGAATCCCGCGAGCAGTATCGGCACAATACGCACGCGCTCGTTTCCGAATACATGCTGCAGGAAGAGAACGGGAAACTCGATGCTGTGCTCCATGCGAAATGGTGTGTCACGCCGTGTGAGCACGTCGCCCATGTGCTCGCGAAGCGTTCGCACGAATTCACCATCCGTAGGCATGGTCCCCAACGGTGTCACGAAGTTCTTCTCCGTGAGAACGAACAAATCGTCAACCTCTGAATGTGCCGTTCCCAATATCACCACCGTGTCCGCATCCGTCGCAGCCAGATGTCTGAACGCTGGCACATACACCTGAGGACCGATACTCAGATCGATATGAGGCGCGAGCACGCCCACCACGGAACCCGCGTGCAAATCCGAAGCGTCAGCATCGAACAATGCTTCGAAGAGGGCGCGCAATTCGTTGGCGTCTTCGGGATAGGAAGCCCCTGCATGCACCGCCTCGCGGAGGGGTTGGAGCATATACGCTTCATCTCTCTCGGCACGCAGCTTGCGGAAGTGATCGGTATCGAGAAAAGCGCACTCGTCGAGCGTGCGTACGATCCCGAGTATCGCCTCCTCTCCCACGTTCTCTCCCGTCGCTTCACGAAACTCGGCGCAGAGCTGCACCACGCTTCGTGTCCCATCGAAGAGCGAGAAGAGCATACCGGCTTCGGCCGGGAAGGTGAGGAGTTGTTCGGAGTAACCGGAGGGATCGCGCAGAAGCAACAGCGCGCGGCCGTTATCCCTGAATGGTATTGCGTCGATATCGCCACGCAGCGGCGGGATGGGTTCATCAATGCGACTGAACACGGTCATGGTGCATCGGCTCCGGCGGAAGCGGGTGTAGGTGAGGTTGTGCCCGGCTCGCTGTGAAGGAAGCAGCTCACCGCATGCGCATCATGGAGACTCACCAACGAGGGAGCGTACGTGGCGCATTCCGGACGCGCGGATGAACAGCGTGGCCTGAAGCTGCACCCGGCTGGGAGATCGAGAGGGTGCAACATATCCTGCACGATCGGTGGTTTTTTCCGTACCGCACGCGGATCGGCGACGGGAGCCGCGTCCAGAAGCATCCGCGTGTACGGATGCAGGGGATGGTTCATGACACGGTCGACCTCCCCCAGTTCCACAATGCGCCCGAGGTACATGATGGCGATGCGATGAGAAACATGCTGCACCACGGATAAATCGTGCGAGATGAATAAATACGTGAGCGTAAGTTGCTGCTGCAATTCGGTAAGAAGATTCAGTATCTGCGCCTGAATGGAAACATCGAGTGCCGAAACGGGTTCGTCGCAGACCAGGAACACCGGATCCACCGCCAATGCGCGCGCAATGCCAATACGTTGGCGCTGCCCGCCACTGAATTCATGCGGATAGCGGCGAGCATGAAAGTCATTGAGCCCGACCATGCGCAACAGGTTCGCGATGCGCTCCGGGATGTCTTGCCTCGGCGCGATGCCATGCACATGCAATACCTCGCGCAGCATGCTCCCAACCGTAAGGCGCGGGTTCAGGGAGGAGTAAGGATCCTGGAAGACGATTTGCGCCCGGCGACGAAAACCCAGAACATCCTGAGCGACAATTTGCTCCACGTCGAGTCCATCGAAGAGTACACGTCCCGAGGTGGGTTGCAGCAAGCGGAGCATCAAGCGGCCCAACGTGCTCTTCCCGCAACCCGATTCACCCACCAGCCCGAGTACCTCACCGCGGCGAATACCGAGCGAGACATCATCCACCGCGCGCACGTGACCGCGCACGCGGGAGAAGAGACTTCCGCGCACAGGGTACCATTTCCGCAGTACGCGGGTCTCGATCAGCGGATGCGCCGCAATTGTGAATGTGCCGGAGTGCTCCATCATGGTAAAATACCAAGGCGCCCTTCCGCGTCCAAAGGTTCCGACAACGTCGCATCGGATCTCCGCATGCGGTGGGGATCGACACATTACGCTGCCCGAAATACTGTACAACTCGTATATTACGCAACACGGGCGTTGAAATTGCGTATAGTCGAGTTTCGCATACGCGGGACAGCGCCGCTGTTCTCCACACTTTCCATCATGCCATGCGACGAAACGTGCAGCTTCTCATTGCCATCGCGGCCTTCATCGCGGATGTGATACTCCTCGTTGTGCTGCATGCGCTCTCAGATGCGGGATCGCCCGGATCGAGTGCTTTGCACACCGTGCTATTGGCGGTCGCCGTCGCCTCAAGCACGGCATGGCTTCTCGCGGGATTATTTGCGAGCGAAGACACACAACCAATGCAGCTGGTCAGTCGCATCGTGGTGGTGGTGACGATGTTTCTCCTCCTCATCGGCATTCTTCAATTCGCGATGACGGTGGAGTTTCAGACCGTCGACGGTGTGATTGCGCCGGATGGATACTCGTCGCTCGTCGGGGCGGGGATGCTCGCCTGCGCCGGCCTGGCGGTGGCGCTGCTGGTCTTCATTTGGATCTCGGTGCTATTGTTCATCAAGCGGCGGAGACAGACCCGAAGAAATTTTACCGCATTTCTCGCCCTCTTCGCCATCGCGGTGTTGCTGCAGTATATCAGCAGTCCCAACGGCTTGGGTGTCGAAAGTGCGGATCCCTTCGCCACGTTGTTTCATGCCCTCACCGTTCTGGCGATGCTGTTCAACGTATTCCGCTTCTCGTGGATCCTGACACTTTCGCGTCGCGAGAAACTCCTGAATCTGGTGTTGATGCTCTTCGGTTCGATGTTTTTCATCATTCTGAGTGTGTACACTTCGGGTGACGATACCTTGTACAACGCGCTGCAGTGGTACCATCCGCTCGCCTACGGACTTGTGTCGATCATCTTTGAGTTCGGCGCGGTGTACATGGGCGTGGGCTTTGCGAGCACACTTCTCCATCTTCCCACCGCCAAAGAATTCGACAGGAAAAAGGCGGAGATCTCCTCCCTGCAAAACCTGAGTCGACTGATCACGCAGGTGTTCGATTTTAATGAACTGGCTGCCACAGCGACGCATCTCGCATTGGAGGTGACCGAGGGGAGTGCCGCCTGGCTTGAAGTCGTTCCCAGAGACGGCAAGCAGAAGCACACGCCATCATCTGGACGATCGGACTGCGTGATTCTGCCTGCAAGTGTGCGGAACATCAATACAGAGCGCATCGAGGATTTGCGACTGGCCGACGGCTCGCCGCTTCGGGCACTCGCATTTGAAACGGACAAGCCAGTCCTCATTCAAGATTTCACCACTGACAGACGCATCCATCCGAACGCACGCCAGGGCAACGGCATTGGCTCGCTGGTGATTGTTCCATTGAGCAGTCACGGAGGCACCATTGGGCTACTCTGCGTCACCAAGCGCAATCCCTATGAATTCGACCGCGACGTTATCACCATACTCTACGCCTTTGCGGACATGGTGTCCGTAGCGATGGAGAACAGCCGACTGATTCGCGAATCCATCGTCAAGGAGCGCATGGAGCAGGAATTGCTGGTTGCCCAGCAAATGCAGCAGAGTCTGCTGCCTCAATCGCTGCCGTCATCGCCACGCTACGACATCGCTGCACGCTCGATTCCGGCCTACGAAGTGGGCGGCGATTACTACGACGTGCAGGATGTGGGTCCCTCGAAGCTCGGCATGGTGGTTGGAGATGTCTCGGGCAAGGGGGTTTCGGCCGCGCTGTACATGGCGCAGCTCAAGGGCATGTTCCAGACGTACAGTGCTGGAGCTTCTGATGCGGGGGACCTGTTGCGGCGCCTGAACGAAACGTTGTGCCGCAGTATGGACCGACGCTCCTTTATCAGCCTGCTTTACGCCATGCTGGACACCGAACACGGGGAACTGCGCTTCGCACGCGCGGGACATTGTCCGCTCCTGTACATCCATGAAGGCGAGGCACGGTATCTTCAACCACCGGGAATTGCCCTTGGGCTCGACGCGGGAGAGCGATTCGCCGAGGCATTGCAGGAGGAGCGGCTTCCCTTGCACAGTGGAGACATTGTAGTGCTTTACACCGATGGCATCACCGAGGCACGCAACGCCGTGGACGAACAATTTGAAACCGAGCGCCTTGCGGATGTGGTACTCCGCAATGCAAGCACGAGCGCAGGAGGGATTCTCGATGCGGTCGTGAGCGCCGTTCATGACTTTAGTGGTCGGTCCACTGCCGACGACGACATGACGATTCTCGTGGTGCGCTGGAAGTAACGTTTGATATGCCGCCAGAATGGAATAAATTACCGCTTCGAATCATTGCTGTTGTGAGGAAACAATTATGAGTGATTTTTCGGTAGGTGTCCGACACCGGGAGAGCGTAGCGGTCTTCGACCTCAAGGGCTACCTCGATGCACACACCGCACCCGAACTGGAGCGGACCTTCCAATCCAACATCGATGAGGGGCGGTTCAACATCGTGGTGAATTTCCGGGAGTTGTCCTATATCAGCAGCGCCGGACTCGGCGTGTTGATGCAGTTCATCGAGGACGTACGCCGTAATCAAGGCGACATCAAGCTCAGCAACATGTCTCCACGCGTGTTCAACGTATTCGATTTGCTCGGCTTCCCGATGCTCTATGAAATTTTCCCCGATGAGGATGAGGCGGTAGGGAAATTTCTGAACAAATCCGAAAAACTCTCGTAGAAGAATGCAGTTTTGCCCATTCGGACGATAGACGGAATCCGTGGCACCGACAAACGAACATACTACCCGCTCTCTCCGCGTCAATAGCAGAACGGAACTTCTCGGAGACATCAGAAGCTTCGTTGCCGATGCCGCGCGTGGATTTGGATTCGACGAGAGCGATGTTGGGAAAATCGAACTCGCCATCGACGAGGCATGCACCAATATCATCAAGCACGCATACCGTTACAATCCCGAGGGAGTCATCGAGATCCGCATCAGTGAAACGCGTGAGCGTGGCAGCGCCCCGAAGTTCGTTGTGGAAATTGTGGACAGTGGAATCACCTTCGACAGCAGCAAATACAGCACGCCGGACATGAAGGAGTATTTCCGCAAGCTGCGCCACGGCGGGCTTGGGATTGTTCTCATGAAAAAACTCATGGACGAAGTTGAATACCTCCAGACACCCGGCCAGCGAAACACCATTCGCCTCAGCAAATACCTTCCGGCTTGAGCGCCACTCCTCTCCGCATCCTATCCCACTTTTCTCTCGCATCCTTCCGCTTCTTCCTTCTTTCCACTCGGCGCACAATTCCAGCGAACCGCCCGCGATAATTCGCCCTAATCAACAGATCATCACATGATCCGGACGGGCCATGATACATCCAATCATGGAGCGCATTCCTTTCCCTTGAATTCTTTCCTGCGCCGTGCTATCATTGCACTTCGCAACTGTTTCACGCATCGGTAGGGAGGCCGGTCATGACACGAAACGGTACGCTCAGCGCGCGACGCAGTCCCGAGCACGATTACTCCAGTCCGGGCACATATTATCTCGAACTACCCGTCCGCGAAGAATCACCCCCGTTGGTCCGCAATCGCAAGGGTCGCCGCGACCTCACCCCCGAAGGCCGCGAGTTGCTGCGCGAAGTCGGCGAATCACTGCACCGCCAGGGAGCGCATCTGCACCTCGATGCGCTCGATGTGCAGCCCTTGCTTGTAGTACTGGTGCTCACGGTGGTATCGCGTCCGCGTCTGCTGCGACGCTTGTTGCTGTTGATGAGCGAGACGCTGTACCAGCGCCGCATGGCGTTGATTCCGCTGTTCGTGGGTCGCTTGAAAATGAACAGCGCCCGGCGCATCAACCGGTTGCGCGGGAGTGAGGGTGGTGCGTACTGGTGCGAGGGGTATCGGGACCGCGTGCTGTTCGATCCAGCCGAAGCTGCGGCGGTGGTGGAGCGTGTGGGGATGGGGTTTGCGGAAGTGGTGCTGCGTGAAGACGGGGATGAGCGCGGTGTGGAGGGGATGGTGTTGGGGTGGGCGTATGTGGTGACGCTGCCGACAGGGGAGCGCGCATGGCCCGATGCGGATTCATGTATCCGTATTCCGGCGGGAAGCGGCGGCTGCCAGGCGGCTCCGGGTCCCGCGCCCGGCGAAATGACCCCGCGGGACCGTGCCAGTCCGCGCATTCTCGCCCTCGAGCGCTGGCACGCGTAGCCCGGGCGCCAATTTCTTCCGGCGAATATAGCCGACATATCTATCCGAAACCACTCCGGGGACCGAAGCGGTCCGTGCGGATCGGGAGGGTGCATTCCGGGCGGTGGAGACACTGGGAGGTGGTGGGATAAAAGGATGATGCAATCTGGTATATGGATCGTGAGGTAGGTGGTTTCCTGGAGCTTTGTGCGGCGGGAGCGCTTTCCTCGCTGCGTTTCTGTCGCGCGTGGACGAAGATGCGGATTCATGAATCCGAATGGAGGGCATTCACGTACCGCAACGACCTGGTAGCAGCCTGCGCACGCGCCGCCGGAAAAGCAGGATCGAGAGGGTAGAAAGCGAACTGGAATCACCTTTGCGTTGGTGTTGATTCGGGCAGGGGGCCGCCCTCGCCAGACACAGCGCAGGATGAATCGAGCACGCGCCGAACTTGCGACTACGCAACGGCCAAGCTCCGCGCATTCATGAGTTTGCGACGCTTCCCGCACATCGCGATCCAACGACCCACCGCAGCGCCGCCATCGCGCAATCCCGATCTGCGCGCCACCGCCCATACCCGCACTTGCCAATGACCGCATCATACGCTATTATCCGGTACCCTTCACCTCAGGAGATGATCATGCGCTCCATCGCTTGCCTGCTATCCTTCCTCTGCGTTCTTCCCGTCTCCATCCACGCGCAAACCTGGACATGGGAACAATCCGTCGGTGCTCATCCGGAAGTGTTCAATATGCGTACGGGTAGCACCCTCGTGTACTCCGCGCCGAAGGAGGATGAACTCTCGAACTGGCAAGCGCTACCCTTTCCGTATGAGTTCGCGGGCGGACAGGTCAACGGGTATTTCATCAGTGACAACGGCTATATCACCTTCGATCCGACGGCCGCGACGAGCTATTCCGATAATACCACCGGCGGACCGCGCAACGCCCTCTTCGCTTTCTGGGATGATTTCCACCTCGAGGCGGGCAACCCGCAATGGAGCAACGAGGTGCGCAGCAAAACCGCCGGCACCGCACCCGAACGCGTACACGTCATCATGTGGATGAGCGCGGTGCCGAAGGGCGGAAACTACCCGAACAATATCGCGAGTTTCGCACTGGTGCTCTACGAACAGGGGGGCTTTGAAGTGGTGTTCGTCGCAGGTTCAGGTACGCGCTCGCTTGCCGGTAGTGTCGGGGCCATCAATGCGGACGGAACGGTGATGACGCTGTTGCCGGGCAGTCCGTCATTCCCCTATCCAGCAGTCTCTGCGGATCCGACGGATGATGTGCGCTACCGCTTTCATTGGTCGTCGTACGCTCTCGACGCATCCGTCGCAACATTGAACGTGCCAGGCGTTTTGCGCGCCGGTGTGCCGACGAGCATTCGTGGCACCATACGCAACATTGGATCCGTAGCTCTCACCTCGTTCGACATCGCCTACCGAATCGATGCGGCGCCGTGGCAGATCATGGAGGTGAGAGGAGTGGATATCGCCACAAACGAGCTGTACGCCTTTACCCATGATGTGGCGTGGACTCCAGCGGAGGCGGGGCGCTCCCATACGCTGACTGTCCGTGTGGAGCGCGTCAACGGGGAGTCCGCGGATGAACGCCCGGACAATGATGAGCTGTCCATGAATGTGTTTACCATTCTCGGTGTGA
>DAOSDL010000036.1:30595-51736 GCA_035362335.1 Bacteroidota bacterium | reverse complement strand
AAGTCATTGAAAACAATGACACACATTTGCAATCCCAAATAGCATGGCGAAGTCAAGAAGAGTGTGCCCTCATCGGACAATTTCAGTAAAAACACGGCGCCCTCCCCGTTGCCGGGGAGGGCGCTGCGCTCATCCACGAGGTGATGCCGCTGCTGTCTTACTACTTGGCCAGCGTCATCGTGATGGTTTTCGAGAAGCTCAGCCCGCTCTCGAAACCACTCATACGCACACGGGCGACGTATTGGCCGCTGGGCAGCGCCGCCGCGTCGAATTTCACCGTGTGCACACCCGCCTCGACATTATCGTCCACCAGCGTGGCCACCGTGCGGCCAAGCACATCAAGGACGACGAGCTGTACCTGGCTGCGCTCGGGCAGCGCGTACTGCAAAGTCGTGGAGGGATTGAAGGGATTGGGATAGTTCTGCGTCATGTCAAAGGTCGCCACATCGAAGCGGTCACCCTTCGGCATAATCACACCATGCGTTTTCATCCAGTTCAGCTTGATGGCGATGTAGTCGAAGTTGTTCACCACACCGTTGCCATCGGTGTCCATGTAGCAACCGCTGGCGGTGCTCCAGGGCACGGAGGGCTGTCCCTCCCAGTTGAGGTACACGATGGGATTGCTCGCTCCCTCGATCTTGTATCGCGCGGGTCCCTGCAGCCAGGTGGCGCGCATATTCGCATCGTAGATGTAGGTATTCAACGATTTGCGATCGGTGTAATTCACTACCATGTCGTTGTTCACGTCTCCCGGCCACACCTCACAAAGCACGGTTCCGGGGGCGATAAACAGCGTCGAAGTCTGTACGATCTGGTCCTCGTAGAAGTAGCAGTTGTTCCACATGGAGAAAATCGCCTCGACGCGGTAATACCCCGGCTGCAAGTTCAGATTCAGCGCCTTCTGCCCGACAAGAGTGCCAAGCGGCTTGTGCACGACGAAGGACTCGCTGTACTCGGGGGCCGGATTGGGATCGCCAATGCGATGGAAATTCAAGGTGATGGTCACATCATAGGCCTGATCGGGCGGGTAGCTGACCATGTACTGCGCGTAGGTCATTCCCGGCGTGAGGAAGTAGCCCATCGGATTGCCTGCCGCATCCACCATCTGCACCGAAGCGGTGCCGGCGGGCGTGTAGCAGCCGAAACGATACGTCAGACCATTGGTGGGCAGGAAGGTCGGATTCGCGTTGGAATAGGCGAACTGACTGATGGTCTCGGCATAGCTGGTCGCCCAGGTGTTGGTGGACGTCAGGGCCACGCGGCGGTGGAAGTCCGTTGCCGAACGCGAAATGCCGCAATACACCGTGCGGGATGTGGTTTCGGTAAAATTGCCGTAGATGAATTCCACCATGCCCGAGGTCTCGTGCAAACGCACCTGGTAGTTGTAAGCCGTGCCCGCGCCGCCACTCCAGTACTGCATATTCTGGAATTGCACGGTCAGAACGCGATTCGGAGCGCTTCCCGAAACCTCATAGCGGATCGGGAACGCGGGATCCACGCGGCTGTCGAGGTTGAAGGGCGAGAGCACCAAGCCATTGGCCGGGATGTAGTTGTAGTAAAACCCGTAGTACATGGTGTTGGTGATATTCGTCGTCCCCGCACCCAAGGTCAGGTAGCCATTCGTGCCGGCATACGCGGTGGTGTAGGAGTTGCCCTGAAAGGTGAACGTGAAGCCGATCGGGAACGACCAGTACCCGTCATCGTAACCACCGATCAGGCCCGTCGTCAGTGTGGTACCCCCGGTAAGCGTATTGTAGGTACCGATGTATTGCTGGAATGGAATTGTCGAAACTTGAGCGGTGAGCGCGGAGGCACTTGCGAGCAGAAAACAAAAAAGTAGTGCCAGTTTCTTCATGAGTCACTCCTTCAACATTGGAAGTTTCGAAACCTTGAACGATGGTATTGCGGGCCAGAATTTCACTGTGGAAAATTTACACAGTGAAAATTTGAGATGCAAGAGTTTTCTGAAGAATAATCACACCCTCGGGAAATACCCCATTTCGTCAGCAGAATCAACCACCATTCTCGTCATTCACCACATCCTCGCTTCATCATTCCGCCAAATACACAACGCCCTCCCCGAAACCGGGGAGGGCGTTGCGCTCATCCACGAGGTGATGCCTCTGTCGTGCTACTTCGACAGGGTCATCTTGATGGTTTTGGAGAAGCCGAGTCCGCTCTCCAAACCAGTCATAGTGACGCTGGCAACGTACATCCCGGTCGGGAGATTGCCCGCGTCAAACGTGTAGCTGTGGACGCCAGACTCGATCACACCGTTCACCGGCGTGTCAAGGAGGCGACCAAGCATATCATGAATCTGCAGCACAACCTGGCTGCGCTCCGGCACGCTGTAGCGAATCACCGTGCTCGGATTGAAAGGATTCGGGAAGTTCTGGCTCATGTCGAAGGTGTTCGGCGAGAAGCTGTCACCAGCCTTCGGCATCACGGCGCCATGCACCTTCAGCCAGTTCATCTTGATGGCGATGTAGTCGAAGTTGTTGATCGTGCCATTGCCATCGGCATCCATGTAGCAGCCCTCGGGGGTGAACCACGGCGCACCGGCCTGCGGCACCCACGTGTAGTATGCCAGAGGATCGGCACCCGCCTCGGCGCGGTAACGGCCGGGACCACTCAGCCAGGTGCTGCGCAACATGGCGTTGAAGATGTACGTGTTCAGATCCTTGCGATCAACGTAGTTCACAATGCCATCGTTGTTCACATCACCCGGCCAGACAACGCAGGGAATTTGTCCAGGAGCGACGAGAAGCAAGCCGCGATCCGGATCCACCTTGCGGGTGACGTAGAAACCGCAGGAATTCTTCAGCTCGAACGTCGTCTCCACGCGGTAGAAGCCGTTCGGAAGACCCGCGGGCAGATTCACCGGGCTCACACCCGACAAGGGCACGCCGTACTGCTTGTTCACCTGCACCACTTCGGTGAAGGTGAGCTGATTGGTGGCCACGTTGTAGAATTTGAGCGTGATTTTAATCACGGCGTCGTCGATCGGCTGGTCTACATTGTAGCGCACGTAAATCGTCCCCGGAGCCGACATGTACGCGGGAGCGATACCGTTCGCATCCTCGAGCGAGTAACCGTACCATTCCGACTTCGTGTAGCACGCCTCGTCGGCGCCGCGATACGGCACGGTGCGGGCATCGCCGTCGATATCATCCACCACGGAGGCGAGAAGCTGGCCGGTGAGAGCGAGGTCGTTCTGCGAAGCGCCACCCAGATGCAAATCGCCCGCGGCTTCGTTGGCGAAAGTCACATTCTGGTAAATGGAGTTCTGATCCATGGCATTGGCGGCCTGGAAACCAGCCAACGTCGGATAGGCGACCGCATTCCAATACAGCGCGGTGGTGGGACTCGGACCCCAGTACACGTTGTAGTCCGATTCGTGAATCGGACCGGTGGCGGAAACGTTGGTGCAGTAGAAGGCCGAACCGCCGCCGTGATTCATCACGATGTTGTTGCGGAAACGGAGCCCTTCCTGACGCGGCAGCACAATGTACATGGTGCGGCTGCCCGTGCTGGAGCCGATGCACGAGAACGTGTTGTTGTACACCTTCTTGCCGCCGGAGGTGGACACGTAGAAGCAGTACGACGTACTGGCTCCGCCGTTGACTGTGATGAAGTTGTTGCGGATGAAGCCATCCGGCGTGATGCTCGAATTCCAGAACTGAATACCGCGCTTCGCGCCTGAGCCGCCGAGCAGCATGATCTTGTTCTTGTCGAAGGTGAAGCCGGTGTAAATGTTGTTCACGTACAGACCGTACTGTGTGGACGTGCCCGTGGTGGACAGGTTGATCGTGTTGCCGATCACCGTCGGATTGTACACGTTGGCGAGCCACACGCCCGACTGCCAGGAGTTGTTGATCGTGTTGCCTTCGATCCACATGTTGGTCGAAGAACTCGACGGGAAGTAAAAGCCGTTCGAGCCGTTAAGTACCGTGTTGTTGCGGAAGGTGTTGTTGCTGTGCGCCTGTCCGCTCACGAACACCACACTGGCTTCGGTGGATGTTGTACCCGTGGTGGTTCCTTCGAGTACGCAGCCTTCGATAAGGCAGTTCGTCGATGCGTTGGTCGTACCGAAACGCACGACCACCGCGCTGGTGGTACCGCCATTCTTGATGGTCATATTCCGGAGGCGCACATAGTCCGCTCCGTCGAGCTGCAGGGTGTAGTTCGTACCCGTAGTGGTGAACTGCAGAGTGACGCTGGCGGGCGACCCGCTTTCCGACTGGAAGGTCACGGTATTCGTGGCCGACACGCCGGTGATGGCGGGGATGTTCACCTGCTCGGTGTAGGTGCCCGCGCGCACGTTGAACACCACCGGGCCGTTCACACCGGCGGACAACGCCGCCACTGCCTGCGCAAAAGTGTTATAATTCGGCGAACTGCCGCCGATGGTGTAGCTGCCGCTCAACTGCGCCACCGCGCTGAAGGAAAGGGCAAAAAAGAGTCCCGTCGCGAACAGCGGCAGGACGAAACGATCGAAACGACGAACCATACGGAACCTCCTGACTGAAACCGTGGATGATGCACCGGGGCGTACCGCGCCACCGCACCTTGTGGCATCGACGACGCAACGTGTACCCGGGACGCGATGGAGGGGACGAAATCCGCTGTCACTGAGGGCTGAAGCGGAGCGGCATCCTGCCTCGCATCTTTGTGCTAAATATTCACGGTGGAAAATCTACACTGCGAATATGAGATTTGCAAGAGGTCGAATCGATGAATTTTTGCCAAAAATAAACGCGGGGCATGCTTCCGTGGAAGAAGCATGCCCCGGGGTGATTACAGGGAGATGTACGGTTATTTCGCGAGCGTCATCTTGATTGTCTTGGAAAATGTGAGACCATTCTCCACACCAACCATGCTGATGCTTGCCACATACGTTCCGTTGGACAACATCGACGCATCGAAATGCGCCAGATGCTCGCCCGAAGCCAGCGTGCCGTTCACCGGCGTCGCGACAACGCGGCCGAGCATGTCGCGTATGGTGAGCACCACTTCGCTGCGCTCGGGCAGATTGAAGCGAATGGTGGTTACGGGGTTGAAGGGATTCGGATAGTTCTGACTCATATCGAAGGTCAGCGTCGAGTAGCGGTCCCCCGCCTTCGGCGCCACCGCGCCATGCGACTTCAGCCAGTTCATCTTGATGGCGATGTAATCGAAGTTGTTGATGCTGCCGTTGCCGTCGGCGTCCATGTAGCAACCCATGGGAGTGTACCACGGCGCGCCCGCCTGCGCGGTCCACGTGTAGTATGCCAAGGGATCGGCAGCGGCCTCGGCACGATAGCGGCCGGGACCACTGAGCCAGGTGCTGCGCAGCATGGCATCAAAGATGTACTGGTTCAAATCCTTGCGGTCGGCGTAATTCGTCACGCCGTCGTTGTTCACGTCGCCGGGCCAGACCACGCAGGGCAACTGTCCGGGAGCGATGAGCAGCACACCGCGATCGGGCAACACCTTGCGATTCACGTACAGGCCGCAGCTGTTCTTGAGATCGAAATTCGCCTCGATGCGATAGAATCCCACCGGCAGCCACGAAGGCAGGGACACGGGATACACGCCGCTGGCCGCGGCGCCCAGGGCCTTGTGCACCTGGAACACCTCGGTGTGGACAAGCTGACTCGTCGCCACGTTGAAGAAGCGCAGCGTGATGGTGATGGTGGCTTCGTCCAGGGGCTGATCCACATTGTAGCGCACGAACAGCGTTCCGGGAGTTTCGATATAGGCCGGTGCCTGACCGTTCGCATCCTCGATGCTGTAGCTGTACCAGTCAGGCTTGGTGTAACAGGCCTCGTCGGCACCGCGATACGGCACGGTGCGGTCGTCGCCGTCGATATCGTCGATCACCGCTGCGAGAGGAATGGCCGTGAGATCGAGATCGTTTTGCGAGGAACCACCGAGATGCAGATCGCCCGTGGTTTCGTTTGCAAAGGTCACGTCCTTGTACACGGAGTTCGCATCCATCCCGTTGGCGGTGCGGAAATCGGCCATGGTCAGACAGTAGGCGCTGTTCCAATACAACGCTGTGGTGGGACTCGGTCCCCAGTACACGTTGTAATTCATCTCGTGAATCGGTCCGGTGGCCGACACATTCGTGCAGTAGAACGCAGAGCCGCCTCCGTGATTCACGATGATGTTGTTGATCAAACGCAGACCCTCCGCGCGCGGCAGCACGATGTACATGGCGCGGCTGCCCGTGGCCGAGCCGATGCACACAAAGGTGTTGTTGTACACCTTCTTGCCGCCCGATGTGGACACGTAGAAGCAATACGACGTGCTCGTACCGCCATTCACCGTCACGAAATTATTGCGGATGAAACCATCCGGAACAATGCTGGAATTCCAGAACTGTATGCCGCGCTTCGCGCCCGATCCGCCGAGCAGCATGATCTTGTTCTTGTCGAAGGTGAAGCCGGTGTAAATGTTGTTCACGTACAGACCGTACTGCGTGGACGTGCCCGTGGTGGACAGGTTGATCGTGTTGCCGATGACTGTCGGATTGTACACGTTGGCGAGCCACACACCTGACACCCACGAATTGTTAATCGTGTTGCCTTCGATGCGCATGTTCGTGGCCGTACTCGAAGGGAAATAGAATCCGTTCGATCCGTTGAGCACGGTGTTGTTCCGGAACACATTGTCATTATGCGCTTGTCCGCTGACATAGACCACGCTGATATCGACCGAGGTCGATCCCGTGGTGCTGCCTTCGAGAATGCAGCCCTCGAACAGACAGTTGGTCGATGCCGCTGTGGTGCCGAAGCGCACCACCACGCCCATCGACGTCGAGGTGTTCTTGATGCCGATATTCTTGAACTGCACGTAATCGGCGCCATCGAGTTGCACGATGTAGTTGTTGGTTGCGGGCGCGAGAGACATGGTCACCGCCGCGGGCGAGCCGCTCTCGGATTGAAAGGTCACCGTGTTCGTGGCCGACACGCCGGTGATGCTCGGAATGCTGATCTGTTCGGGGTAGGTGCCCGAACGCACGTTGAACACCACCGGTCCGTTCACGCCGGCGGATAGTGCCGCCACCGCCGCCGCGAAGGTGGCGTACGTGGGCGAACTGCCTCCGATGGTGTAGCTGCCACTGAGTTGGGAAAAAACCGGTGTCGCCGTGATCAAGGCGAGGACGATGACAGCGGAGGAAAAACGACGATACAGCATGGCATACTCCTTATGGATGAGGGTAGGAGAATCGGCGCCGCGAATCGTGCCCGAGACCGGGGCTGATCGCAAAAGGCGACGGCCCGGGACACTGTGTGCCACATGAAGGTGGCGGGTATTTGAATCGTGGTTCATTTATGATCCGACCGCACTCCCCCATCGGTGACTGCGGGCGACGAACTCGATGGAACATCGAGGGCTGATTCATCGCGCGACGGGCCGTGGTGGCGCCTCAACGAAAGGAGGCGAAAAGCGGACGAAACCTGTCAGACGAGCAAATACGAGCGGAATATCGTAAATCCCTTCGCTAAAGGCAAGTTCAAACGCGCGCGAGCCGCAAAATCCGGCCGGATTTCGCGGCTCGCGCGATCACAGAGTGGTCAAGACTTGCGCAACCGTGGTTGCGCTGGCGGAATTATTTCACCAACGCCATGGTGATGGTTTTCGCAAAACGCAATCCCGATTCGCTGCCCATGCTCGTGAAACGTAGCAAGTACTTCCCTGCGGGCAAGCCCTCGCCACTGAAATGTGCAAAGCGCGTCCCGGCTTCCACCTGCCCATCCACCAACGTGGCGACGGTGCGGCCCAGCATGTCCACCACCACGAGTTGCGTCATGCTGGCCTCGGGCAGATGGAAACGAATCGTTGTGCCATCACTGAAAGGATTCGGGTGATTCTGGTCGATGTCGAAACTCACCGCGCTGAAACCCTCGCCGCGCTTCGCCGGCGAACCGGGGCGCAACTTGAGCCAGTTGAGCTTGATGGCGATGTAATCGAAATTGTTCACAACGCCGTTGCCGTCGGCATCCATGTAGCAACCCTCCGGCGTGTCCCAGGGAATGGCGGGCTGCTCTTCCCAGTTGTAGAACACCAGCGGATTGGTCGCCGCGTCGGTGCGGAAACGCGCGGGTCCGGTAAGCCAGGAGCTGCGGAGATTCGCGTCGTGGATGTAGGTGTTCAAATCCCTGCGATCGGAGTAGTTCACCAAATCGTCGTTGTTCACATCACCCGGCCACACACGACAGAGCTGCGTACCGGGACGCACAATCATGAGCGACAGCGGCTCGAGCTCCGTGTCCTCGTAGTTGCCGCAACTGTTGAGCGTTGAGAACGTGACCGTCACCGTATAGTAGCCCGGAGGAACATTGGCGGGCAAGCTGATCGCCTGGCGGCTGAGCAAGGTGCTGCCTGCGGCTTTCACATCGTTGAGCGTCACGGTGAAGGCAGGAACAGTTTCGCCGATGCGCGTGAACACGGCGGTGATGCCCACATTGCTGGCACCATCGGGATAGCTCACCTGATACTGCAAGTGAATGCTGCCGGGGGCTTCCACATAGTTCTTGGGATTGCCGAAAGCATCGGTCAACGCGGCAGTCAGACTCCCTTCGGGAATCACGCACGGCGGAGCCACGTACAACTCCACGCGCCCGAGCTGCCCGGTGGCTGCCGAACCAAGCAAGCCCGGCACGATATTGACGATGTTGTCCTGATACATCAGGCGGTACAAATCCACCGGCACGCCGAGAATATTCGATGCGGCTGGTCCCGTGGAGGTGTAGGAATTGATGGCGTTGAAATTCGTGGCGGGCAGCACACAACGATGCCCGATCACACCAATGAAATCGCCACTGTTCACCAGTATCTGGCAGGGAATGACGTTGGTGCCGGGAATATTGTACCACTGTCCCAGCACCGTGTACGTCGACGTGCCGGGCAGACCGGGAGGCGGCGCCGCAAAGCGCACGATGAATATGTTCTGATCCGCGGTGCTGGCGTCGGTAGGGACGCGCACGCCAGTGATGAAAAACGAGGTCGGCGCGGTAAACCAGTAGCCGCGTGAATACCCCGTGTACGTGCTCCCGTGCGGTGGTATGGGCATCAAGGTGCCCTGCGCCACAACCTCCATGCCCGGAAGCATGACGAGAACGAGCAGCAACGCCGTCGTTACGCCGGCATGTCGAATCATTTGCTTCATGGGAAAATCCTCTCGTATGTGAAAACGAAAAAGAGCGCGCTCGTGGCGAGACTGGTCGCGTGCGTTACATGGTGTGACTTTTGGTAGCAGGCGTTGCCATTCCGCACAATCCAGGGAAAACACATCAGGCATGGGGAAGTTACAGGCGATGGCGGTAAAACGCAACGCGCGGAGCGAACCAGCGTCGCTCCGCGCGTCGAACGGGGTCTGAACGGTGCGGTTTCGCCGCTATTTCACCAGCGACATGCTCACGGTCTTCGAGAAGGTCAATCCAGAACTCAGTCCCACCGTGTGGAAGCGGAGCAGGTATCTGCCTGGAGAGAGGCCCGCGCCGGAGAAGGCGACATGCTGCGTTCCCGCTTCAATCGAGCCCTGCACCAGCGTGGCCACGGTACGGCCCAGCATGTCCACCACCTGCAGATTGCATTCGCTGCGTTCGGGCAGATTGTAGCGGATCATCGTTTCGCCGGTGAATGGATTCGGGTGGTTCTGATCGAGATCGAAACTGACGGTACTGAAGCTGTTCGCCTTCGGTGCCGTGCCTGGACGCACCTTGAGCCAGTTCAGCTTGATGGCGATGTAGTCGAAATTATTCACGGTACCATTACCATCGGCATCCATATAGCACCCCTCGGGCGTGTCCCAGGGAATGGCGGGTTGCTCTTCCCAATTGTAATACGCGAAGGGATTCGTGGTCGCGTCGATGCGATAGCGCGCCGGGCCGCTGAGCCAGGTGCTGCGCAGATTGGCGTCGTGAATATACACGTTGAGATCTTTACGGTCGCTGTAGTTCACCATGTTGTCGTTGTTGACATCACCCGGCCATACACGGCAGAGCACGGTGCCCGGACGGATGACCATCAGTGAAATCGGGGATAATTTCACCGCTTCCGGATTGCCGCAGCTGTTCAATGTGGTGATGGTTGCCGTGACGTTGTAGTAACCCGGCGGCATGGTGTTGGGCAAGGAGATCATCTGCCGGCTGAAGAGATTCGAGCCGTTGGGCTTGACGTCGTTCAGCGTGGTGGAATAATTCGGCGTCGTTTCGCCAATGCGTGTGAACTCCACGAGAATGGTCACATTGGCGGCACCGGCGGGATAACGCACTTCGTACTGTCCGTATACCGTGCCAGGCACCTCGGCGAAGTTCTTGATATTGCCCATCGCATCGGTGAGCCAGAAGAACAGATTGCCGTCGGGGATGTTGCATGGCGGTTCGTACCACAACTCGACGCGAGAAATCTGATATGGCGGTTCGGTCCAGGTCGGTTTTGAAGGACCGGCGGGCACACCGTCGTTGATCACGTATTGTGTTCCATGTCGCGTGAGCGTGACAGGGAGGCCAAAAACGTCCGAAGGCACATAGGCATTACCGTAGCTGTGACTCTGACTCGAGCCCGTGTTGCCCTTCGCGCCCAGCACACCGATGATATCACCGGTGTTCACGAGAATCTGGCACGGGATAATGTTGCTACCCGGAATATTATACCAGTAGCCGAGCGTGGTGAAATTCGAGCCTGTTGTGGACCACACGGTGACCGGGGCATTGTAGCGCATCACCTGTATGTTCTGATTGGCCGTACCCGCCTCCGCCGGCACGCGCATGCCGACAATGTAGAACGAGGTGGGCGCCTGGAACCAGTATCCGCGCGTCTGCGATGCGGTGTATACACTCGCGTGCGGACCAATGGGCATCATGTACGGCTGAGCGGCCAGTTCACCCGCGGCGAACAGCAGCACGGCACATGCGAAAGCGCGACGTAGCCAGGATTTCATGACAACCTCCTGCAAACAATGATGTATGATGTGTGAGAATTCGGCGAGATATGCGACGCGCTTCCAACTTCCACCGCCTGGTTATCCCCTCGCGTCGCGGCTTCATGCGAAGTCGAAGCCGTGCGTTCGCGCGCGCCTGTTGCGGCATCACCAAGGTCATGCCACAGGCCGGGATGGACCCGTACGCCTGTCATGGAAGCAGCGTTCCTACTTATATATATGCTACTTGCTGCAAAGGTAAGCATTCCCCTGCTCGAACTCAAGCACGTAGCCGGTATTTTTTTCCGATTCGTGTTTTTTTTCCACCGTCGCCAGTCAGCGCCCTGCCAGCCGTTCGGAGTTTGGGAATCATCTCAACGCTCTCTAACTTGAAGGATGATTAACGGAAGGAGTGCCGACGTGAGTCTGACATACAAAAACGCGGGAGTGGATATCGATTCGGGCGAGGAAGTCGTCCGCCGCATCAAAGCCAAGGTCGCGGCGACGCATGGTCCCCGTGTGCTTTCGGGAATAGGCGGTTTTGGCGGCCTGTTTGACGCCTCGTTTACCGAATACCGCGAACCCGTCCTCGTCTCGAGTGTCGACGGCGTGGGTACCAAGCTGAAAATCGCGGCCATGACGGGCAAACACGACACGGTGGGACAGGATTTGGTCAATCACTGTGTCAATGACATCCTTGCCACCGGCGCGCGGCCGCTGTTTTTCCTGGATTATTTCGCCACGGGCAAGCTTGACACGGATGTCGCCGAGCAGGTGATCACCGGCTTCACCGTGGCCTGCCGCGAGAACGGCTGCGCCCTGATCGGCGGCGAAACGGCGGAAATGCCCGGCATGTACGCTCCGACGGAGTACGACATCGCCGGCACCATCGTCGGTATTGTTGAAAAGGAAAAAATTCTCCGAAAAGAAAATGTGCAGCCCGGCGACGTGCTCATCGCGCTGCCGTCCAGCGGCCTGCACACCAACGGCTACTCCCTTGCACGCGCCGCCCTGCTGCCGCATTTCGAACTCGACGCGCATTTTGATGAATTGGGCGGCACACTGGGCGATGCCTTGCTGGCGGTGCACAAATCCTATCTCAACGCGGTGCATCCCCTGCTCGCCGGAAAGAGCGTGCATGGTTTGTCGCATATCACCGGCGGTGGCATCGTGGGCAATACGAGCCGCGTGATTCCGGAGGATTGCGAACTCGACATCCAGTGGGATGCCTGGAAGCGTCCCCGCCTCTTCTCGATGATACAGGAATTGGGATCGGTGCCCGAGGAAGACATGCGCCGCACCTTCAATCTCGGTGTCGGCATGATTCTCATCGTGGATTCCGCGGCGGCTCCATCCATTCTTCAGGCGCTGGCGCCGGAACACCCCTTCGAAATCGGCGTGGTGAAACGCAAGGGGTAATTCGGCGGTAGCCGTCGCTTCAGCTTTCCGCAGGCCTCTCTTCGGCGTGAACGGCGCGGCGCTACGCCTCGATACGTTCCCATGCCCGTTTGACGCATTCCCGCTGCTCGTCGCTGCATTCCTCCATCCATCGCAGGAAGGCGGCGCGCAATTCCTCGGATGAAACCTGTTCCCAGCGCAGATGCGGATTGCGCAGCACTTCGCAGAACAGCCGCGATGCCTCCGCATGTGTGCTCTGGCGCAAACCGTCCAGAAACGCCAGGATGGATCGTTGATCGCCATACATGGCGGCGACTCGCATCACGTACAACACGGCCTGGAAGGTGCTGGCTTCGCTCAGATGCGGCAACGCCGCGTGAACCAGGCGGAAGGCGAGGGCGCTCTCGTTTTCACCTCGTGCCATCAAGCGGGCGGCGGTTCCGAGCGGGAGCATGCGCCGCCAGTTTTTCTTCCCGCCGGCAAGGACGAGCAGGCTGCCCAGCTCCTGCCCCATGTGTTCTTCGAAATAATCCACCAACGCGTACATCACCAGATTGCGCGCGTCCACCCAGTCCATGCTCGAATCCAGCAGTTCGATCACCATGTCCGCGCGCTGCGGCTGCTGCGCAACGTACACGCCTGCGATCATCGAGGCGATGCGTCGCAGATGCACCACCCCGTGACGGAACCCCTGCATGGGCGGCCCCCCGGCACTGTCGGGCAGTTGCACCACGTGCAGCGGCGCCACGTCCCAGAGCCAGCAGGCGAATTCGATGCCGTTGGGATGCAAGCCGGCGAAGCCCTCACGCATGGCGTCGGCTATGAGCTGCGCGGTCTCCAGCGCGGTGAGCACACGCCCCTCCGCATGCAATGGCTGCTCGAACTGCTCGATGATGTCCGCCAGGACGGCCTCGAAATCGTTCGCGATCACCAACTGGCAGTTGCCGACATTGCGGACGAAACCCTCGCGCAGAGCGTCCTCGCCTCCCATGTCGACCGGGGAATCCATGCTATGCCTGTTCATTCCTGCTGCCGCATCAAACCGTGATGGAATGTTGAGTTGGGGTCGTTGGTGGTTTAGTCACCGCCGCGCACCGCGGCGGGTCGCCAGAGATGCAGAAAACGGTACACCAATTCCGGGTCGTGGGCCTTGTCGCGTTCCAGCAAACCGCTGTCCTGCGTATGGAGACGCTTCCCCGTGCCGTCCAGTACGAGCAGCACCGGAAAACCGAAGCGCTGCGGATATTCCAGCGTGGCAAGCGTGCTCTCGTTCCTGTTTTCTTTGCTGAAATTCACCCGTATCACCACGAAATCGGCACGCAACAGCGAATCGATCGTAGCGCTCCGCGTCATGGTGTCGTGCAGCTTCAAGCACCACGAGCACCAATTGCCGCCCACCTGCACAAGCACATGCTTCCCCTCCCTGCCGGCGCGCGCAACAGCATCCCGCAGCTCCGCGGCGGCATCGGCGGACGGATTGTACAGCTTTTTCTCCTTCACGTCGGTCGTGCCCTGCTGTGCCATGCCCGGAACCGCGGCCAGGAACAACACGACAACACAAACCGCGATGCGGCTGGAAATTCGAGTCATGGGGTATCCATCGTCCATAGCTGTTGGCGCATACCGAAAGTTACGGTTTTCGCGGTAACAAACAACGATACGGGCGGTACGGGCGAAGCATGCTTCGTCCATACCGCCCGTAGCGCTAATTCGTCTACGCGTGGATTTGCGCCATGCGATCGTTGATGCGGGCGTCATTCTCCAGCACGGCGGGAATGCGCGCGCTACTTGCCTGCACCTGGTCGGAATAGAGCACGAAATGCGCCTTGCCGTCCGGCGTCGAGAAGCTCAGGCGGATGCGCCCCTCGCTGCCCTGCTGGCGGATGAAGGACATCATTTCCGACGACAGCTCCTCATGCGTGCGGAACGAGGGCTCGAGGCCTTCGATTTCCAGCAGGCGCCGGAGAATCTGCACATTGCTCATGCCGTTGCGCGGCTCGGCCAGCGGCACCAAGGTCTGCCGCATACCCGCCCAGTTGGTGAAATGCCCGCGACCTTCGAGGAAGGTGGACATGGGCAGGAACACGTCCGCCGCCTGCGCGGTCTCGGTCATGTACTGATCCGCCACCACGAGGAAGTCGAGGTTGTTGATGAAGCCGTTGTACTCCTCGGCTGCCGCCGGATTTTCGCCCAGGACAAATGCCGCGCGGATGCGATCCTCGCGGATCTTGCGGCGGATGTTTCCGCCACCCGCGAGCACATCGCCGATGTCGGTGTGCCAGAAGCGATTGACAGCGGCCAGCAGACGTTCGTTGCGAATGCTCGCTCCACCCGGCAGCAGTTCGCGGTCGAAGCCTGCCACAGCCATGCCGGTGTTGTTGCATTCACCACTGAACAGGGCGATGCCCGAACCTTCGACGCCCAGCTTGCCCAAAGCCAGCATGATGGTGGCAAGGGCTTTGAGATCGTCGCTGGAACGGTCGATGCGGCTTTCGAGATTGTACCAGGCCACCACACGCTTGCCGGGTTGCGCCAGCACGTCCACGATGGACTGAATGCGCTGCACCGACACGCCGGTGATTTCGGCCACTTCCGCCAGGTCGAGTTGCTCGACCTGCGCGCGTACCTGCTCGAAATTCGCCGTGCGCTTCGCGATGAAGGTTTCGTCCACCACGCCGCGGCGCAGCAGCTCGGCGAGTATGCCGCTGAGCAAACGCGTTGCCGTGCCGCGACGCGGATCGGCCCACACGGTGGCATGCGGCACGAGATCGATTTCGGCGGAATTGATCACGATGGCCTGCGCGCCGTGACGCATACGACGCTTCACGCGCCAGCCCATCACTGGATTCTCGATGGTGGGATTGCCACCGAGGAAGAGATAGGTGTCGGCGTGTTCCAATTCCTCCACACCCACGCTGGAGAACGTGCCGCCCAGCATCTCGTCGAGGGCATGATAGTCGGCTTCGTTCACGAGGCGGTGGAAGGACACGAGGTTGTTCGTGCGCAATGCGGCGCGGGCGTAGCGTCCGGCGAGGTACAGCTCTTCGTCGGTGAGCTTCGGCGACGCCGCCACCATGAGTGCATCGGCGCCGTGCTCGGCGAACACGCGGGCACGTCCACGCTGTATGGCCTCGAAGGCCTCGTCCCAGCTGACCGGGGCGAGGAAGCCATCCTTGCGCACCATGGGCTGCAACACGCGGGAGCCGTCGAGATAGTGCTGATAGCCGAAGCGGCCGCGCACGCACAGTTCGCCGTAATTCGGCGCCTGCTCGGGCGAGGCGCCCACCACGTAGAACAGATCGTCGGCTTTCACTTTCAGCGTGATGTTGCAACCCACGGAGCAGTAGTTGCACACGCTGTACACCGAGTCCATGGTCCAGGGACCCGAACGACGGAAGGGCATTTTCTCCACCAGCGTGCCGGTGGGACACACATCGATGCAATTGCCGCAGCTCACGCAGTTGGATTCGTGCAGCGCCTTTTCCATGGCCGGTTTGACGATGGTGCGGAAGCCGCGGTTGACGAAGCCCAAGGCGGCCACGTTCAGAATTTCGGCGCAGGTATTGACGCAGCGCCCGCAGTTGATGCACTTGTTGGAGTCGATTTTGATGAAGGGATGGCGTGTATCCACCTGATAGCGGTTGAATTCACCCACGAAGCGCTTCTGATCCACGCCGTATTCGGTGCAGTAATCCTGCAAGCGGCAGTCCAGACCTGCGTCGCAGCCGCATTCGGCACAGCGCAGCGCTTCCTCGAAGGCCGCCGCATCGTCGTAGGCGAATTCCACCTCGCCGAAGGTGCGGATGCGCTCGGCCACGGGCACTTCCGGAGCGTGATGTCGCGGACTTTCCTTGATCTGCGGCACATCCTCGCGCGAGAGTTTGTGGAAACTGTCGCGTTTGCTCTCGAAGCGATCGGTGAGCGGCTCGACAATGCCGGTTTGAATGAATTTGTCGATGGCACGCGCGGCCATGCGTCCGGCGGCAATGGCGTCGATGGCATCGGCAGGGCCGGTCACCACGTCGCCACCGGAGAACACACCCGGACGATCGGTTTCGAAGGTCCCGGGCCGCGCTTCGATGGTGTTCCACTTGGAAACCTTGAGACCGGCATCGCCTTCCACGCCATCGAGGTCGGGCTCCTGGCCGATGGCCGAGATCACCCAACTGCATTCGATGGCGTACTCCGAGCCCGGAACGACCACAGGACGACGGCGGCCGCTGGCATCGGGTTCGCCCAATTCCATGCGCAGGCATTCGATGGATGTCATGCGTCCGTCGGCCACGTTCACGCGTGTGGGAGCGGCGAGGAATTCCATTTTCACGCCTTCCTCTTCCGCGGCCACGATTTCCATTTCATTGGCCGGCATTTCCTTGCGCGTGCGGCGATAGAGCAGCACCACTTCCTCGGCGCCGAGGCGCAGCGATGTACGCGCGGCATCGATGGCGGTATTGCCACCACCCACCACCACCACGCGGCCCTTGATCTCGGGATTGGTTTTCATTTCCACCATGCGGAGAAAATCCACGCCTCGCAGCACGCCCTCGGCGTCCTCGTTTTCCACCTGCATGGGCTTGCCCACCTGCGCACCCAGCGCGATGTACACGCTGCGATAGCCCTGTGTGAAGAGATCGTCGATGGAAAAATCCCGCCCCAGCGCCATTTGCGTGTGCACTTCCACGCCGAGATCGGTGATCCAGGAAATTTCCTTGTCCAGCACGTCCTTGGGCAAACGGTACTCGGGAATGCCGTAGCGCAGCATACCGCCCAGATGCGGCAAGGCCTCGTACACCACGGGGCGGTAGCCCTCGACGGCGAGGTAGTAGGCCGCGGTCATGCCGCTGGGTCCCGAACCGATAATGGCAACGCGGACGCCATTATCCTCTTTTACTTCGGGCTTCCACATGTCGCCGATCATGTCCTGATCCGCGGCGTAGCGCTTGAGGAAGTCGATGCCCACGGGCGAATCCACCATGGAGCGACGGCAGTTCACCTCGCATTTGCGCGTGCACACACGGCCGCACACCGAGGGCAGCGGGTTTTTCTCTTTGATAAGGGCCACCGCTTCTTTGAACTTGCCGAGACTGATCAGCGACATGTACCCCTGAATGTCCACGTCGGCCGGACAATTCAGACGGCACGGTCCGAAGCAATCGGCGTAGTGGTTGGAGACGATGAGTTCGAGACAGGTTTTGCGGGCGCTGCGCACTTTTTGCGAGCGCGTGTTGATGACCATGCCCTGCTGCACGCGCGTGGAGCAGGCCGGGAACAGGCGGTTCTGTCCTTCCAGCTCCACCACGCAGAGGAAGCAAGCGCCGAAGGCGGGCATTTTCTCGTCGTAGCACAGCGTGGGGATATGGTCGAGGTTGTTCTCGTGACAGACCTGGAGAATGGTCTTGTCGGGGGATGCGGTGATTTCCTGGCCGTTGATCGTGAGTGTTACCATGATGCACCTCAGTCTTTCAATACCGCATCGAAGCGACAGACAGTGAAACACTTGCCGCATTTGATACACAGATCCTGATCGATCGAATGCAGCTGTTTATTTTCGCCGGCAATGGCGGCGGTGGGACAGGCACGAGCGCAGAGTGTGCAGCCGGTGCATTGTTCATTGATCGTGTACGTGAGCAGCGGCGCGCACACATGCGCCGGACATTTCTTGTGGAGAATGTGCGCCTCGTACTCGTCGCGGAAGTATTTCAGCGTGGTGAGCACGGGATTGGGAGCTGTTTGTCCGAGACCGCACAGCGAGGCCGCGCCCACTTGCAGGGCGAGTTCCTGCAAGTTGTCGAGGTCCTGCATCGTCCCCTGTCCGTCGGTGATGCGCTCGAGAATTTCGAGCATGCGCTTGGTGCCGATGCGGCAGAAGGTGCACTTGCCGCAGCTTTCGGCCTGCGTGAAGGTGAGGAAGTAGCGGGCCACGTCGACCATGCAAGTGGTTTCGTCCATCACGATCAGACCACCCGAGCCCATGATGGCGCCGGTTTTGTTCACCTCCTGATAGTCCACGCCGATATCGCACATGTGTGCGGGGATGCAGCCGCCGGAGGGACCGCCCATTTGCACGGCTTTGAACTCCTTGTCGTCGATAATGCCGCCGCAGACTTTGAAAATGATGTCGCGGATGGTGATGCCCATGGGCACTTCCACCAGACCGGTGCGGCGCACCTTGCCTGCCATGGCGAAGACCTTGGTACCTTTGCTGTTGGCCGTACCATAGGCGGCAAAGGCCTCGCCGCCGTTGAGAATGATCCACGGCACATTGGCAAAGGTTTCCACATTGTTGATGCTGGTGGGCTTGCCCCAGAGGCCGGATTCGGCCGGGAAGGGCGGGCGGAAGCGAGGCATGCCGCGGCGTCCTTCGATGGATGCGATGAGCGCCGTTTCCTCGCCGCACACGAAGGCGCCGGCGCCTTCCTTGATGCGGATGATGAAGTTGAAGCCGCTGCCCAGGATATTGTCACCGAGCAGATTGCGCTTCTGCGCCTGAGAAATGGCCTGCCGCAGGCGCGCGATGGCCTTGGGATACTCGGCGCGGCAGTAGATGTAAGCCTCGTCGGCGCCGATGGCGTAGGCCGCGATCATCATGCCTTCGAGCACGGAGTGGGGATCGCTTTCCAGCACCGAGCGGTCCATGAACGCACCGGGATCGCCTTCGTCGGCGTTGCAAATGATGTATTTCTTGTCGCCTTTCGACGCACGGGTGAATTCCCACTTCTTTCCCGTGGGAAAACCACCGCCGCCGCGTCCGCGCAGGCCGGAGGCCAGGACGTCGCGTATCACATCCTCGGGCGTCATTCCTTCGAGCACCTTGCGCAGCGCCTTGTAGCCGTCGCGTGCGATGTACTCCTCGATGGAGCCCGGATCGATGATGCCG
This sequence comes from Bacteroidota bacterium, assembly GCA_035362335.1. Lineage (GTDB taxonomy): Bacteria > Bacteroidota > Ignavibacteria > SZUA-365 > SZUA-365 > JAOSJT01. Next base: position 32,549 of record DAOSDL010000036.1, on the reverse strand, counting down.
CTGTTGCGCAGGACAATGCGGACCTGATTATCGAAAAACTCCTGTTCCTTGGGATCTGCGGTGGCGAGCCATTCCTCGACGGTGGTATTGCCGAGAATGTCTTCTTCGACGATACGTCCCACGCGTTCGGGGGTGACTTCGGCATAGAGATGCTTGCCGCCGTTGTCGTGGATTTCCACGAGCGGTTCGCGGTAGCACATGCCGATACAGCCGGTTTCCTTGAGTTCGAATGCGCCGGGATGCTCTTTCAGCTCGTCCTGCAGCGCTTTGTACACTTTTTCACCTCCGGCGGAAATGCCGCAGGTGCCCAGTCCTACCAATACTGTTTTCATTCTCTGCACCTTTCTGCCGGGTTAGACGGTTTCTTTGGCGCGGCGGCGGGCGTCGCGCAGGATTTTCCGCAATTTCGCGGCGGTGAGGCGACCGAACACCTCACCGTTGATGGTGATGACGGGGGCGAGCGAGCAGCAGCCGAGACAGGCCACGGAGAGCAGGCTGAAGGCGCCGTCGTCGGTGGTTTCCTCGTAATTGATGCCCAATTCGTCCTGTATCGTGCCGTACAGCGTTTTCACGCCGTTGACATGGCAGGCCGTGCCGTTGCACACGCGGATGATATTCCTGCCCAGCGGTTTGGTACGGAACTGCGCGTAGAATGTCACCACGCCGTAGATTTCGGCGGCGGGAATGCCCGTGATGTGGCTGATGGAGTGGATGGCCTTTTCCGGCACGTAGCCGTAGGTGTCCTGTGCCGATTGCAGCAGCGGGATCAGCGCCCCGGCATGCCCGTCGTATTTCCACAGGTCCACATTGAACCGTTTGAATTCCTCGGAATGCTGTTCTGCCATTCTCGTCGTCCTTATAGCTGGGTGAGGTCGATGATCCAGTCCCGTTTGAGTCGCAGCACGCCGTCGAGCGGCTGCAAGTGCGCATCGATGGCACGATCGATGCTGTCGAACATTTCGCCGCGCAGTACGCCCACGATTCCATGCGTGGTGATGGCGAGGGCTTCCCAGGGCAAGGCCTCGTGTTCAACGAGGTCTTTGGGCATGCCGCCGAGCAGCGCTCCATCCGTTTCCATGTGAACCACGGCACGCACGCCTTCGGGCGCGAGTTCCCGAGGTGCCACCACCTCCTGTTTGACGGCGCACCAGTGCAGGTCGCCGAGGCCGGGCAGGGCGCGGAGCTGCGCTTCGAGTTGCGGATGCGTATCGGCGGCGAGTACCGCCAGATGGTAATGTCCCTCGACGGCGTGCCAGGACAGCACGCCATCCATCGCCCTCACGGCCTCCACGGCCGGCTCGAGATGCGACGGATCACTGAACAGGAGAAACGCGAACGCGCCTGTGCTCATGAGACCTTCCTTGTATGGTGGGATTGTATGTGTGCGAAGGATCGCGGTATGAACGCCGGGGGGTTGGGAGTGATGGCTCGGTACAGCACCATGGAGTCTTTCTCGCGGGGAGACGGGGAAATAAGGGACACGACGGTCGGTTGCCAACGTTATGCAAAATGGGAAAAAATTCAACAGATACAAATACCGTCAATACTTTATACGGCTGGCTGAGTACGTGATACATTTGAAGAGATGAATGAGAGCGGAGAGAGCGGAGAGGATGGGTCGAGGGTGCACCCGGCTTGAGGCGTGCTCTTCGCTGGCTGAGTACGTGGTACATTTGAAGAGGGCGCGGAGGGCGCCGAGGGCGCGGAGGAATGTTTGAGGGTGCTTCCCGCTCGATCCGTGCGCCCCGCCGCATTCGAGTCAAGGCAAAGGCGCAGAGACGCTTGGCCGCGAACCCTCCGAGCCCTCGGTGTGGCGAAGCCCTCTGGGTTCTCTGTGTTAGCGAAGCGCTCGGTGTTGGCGAAGCCCTCCGTGTACTCTGTGTTAGCGAAGCGCTCGGGGCCCTCGGTGTGGCGAAGCCCTCTGGGTTCTCTGTGTTAGCGAAGCGCTCGGTGT
>DAOSDL010000036.1:23631-30495 GCA_035362335.1 Bacteroidota bacterium | reverse complement strand
TGGCGAAGCCCTCCGTGTACTCTGTGTTAGCGAAGCGCTCGGGGCCCTCAACGTTCACGGTTTCAAATAAAAACGCCAGGGAAGGTCGGTGGAGTGGCGAATGCCGATGCGGGGGCCGCGGAGGATGTCCGCTTCGGAAGCGGGTGGTGTGTCGAGTATACCGAGCACGGTACCGTCGAGCGGGAGTCCGTCGTGCGCGCGGGTGATGGCGAAGGCCTGGCACAGCCGCGCCGGACCCTGCAACAGGGCGCGCTCCCGCGCCGCCGCACCGCGCCGCTCGCGCATGATATCCACACCACGCAGTGGCTCGGCGGCGCGCAACAACACGGCCGCTCCCACGCCCTCATCCTCTGTCACCACATTCATGCAGAAATGCATGCCGTAGATGAAGTACACGTACAGCACACCGCCGGCGCGAAACATGGCATCGTTGCGCGGCGTGCGCCCGTTGCGGGAATGCGAAGCGCCGTCGCCACGCTCGTGATAGGCCTCCACTTCCACGATGCGAGCGGCCAGCAACGCGCCGCCCTCGCGCTTGACAAGGATGTGGCCGGGCAAATCGCGCGCCACATCGAGCGTGGGTCGCCGATACCACGCCGCAGGCAGCATCGGCAAACCCGGCGGAAACTCCGTATCCGAATCTTCCCATCGCATGGCGACGGTCCCTATACCGGAGGCTATTCGAGAAACGCCTTGATGTCGGCGATGTCCTGATCACTCAATTTGTCGCGCGAGAAAAAGGGCATGGCGCCCGTGCCTGCACGCACGTTGCGCACAATGTTGCGCTTGAGCATACGCTGCGCGGGTGCGATGCCGGTGCTGTGGCAGGGCGCACAGGCGCGCTTGTACATCTCCTCGCCCCGGGTGAGATTGGCCCGGCGCGCGCCGATATCCTCGACGAGCAGTTTCATTGCATCGCGCGAAAAGGCGGTGTCGCCGGGCCAGGTCACCGCGTTCCACTCCAGCAGCAGCGGTTCCTTGCCGGTGGACACATACGCGTAAAAGGCCATCAGCGCATCGGCTTCCTCGCGTGTGAGAGCGTCGGCTTCGCTGTTGCCTCGACCCTGATACAGATGGGCGCAACGTGCGGCGCCGGCGGCGCTCGGCGCAAGCTCCTCACCCGCGAAAGCACCGTTCCAGGTTTTCGCGCGGCGATGCGCACCGAGTATGCTGTGCCCGGGACGAATGCGCGTCTCTTCGCTGAGCGTCTCGTCGTAATCTGCATGGCAGTCGGCACAGGCGACGCCGTATTCTCCAAAATCGCTGTTGCGGAATATGTGCTGACCGCGCTCGGCGAGGGCTTCGTTGGTCCCGCCCTCCTCGTCGGAAACGCGGGATCGATCGCCATCATCGCGCGACCCGCAGGCGGTGAGAAGGAATGCGATGATCAACACTGCCGAAATCTTGATGTTCATGGATGGTCCTTTCCAACATTGCATATCAGCATCCCGGAACGTGGGCATCGGGATTCAATCCTCGTCGTCGAAGCCCTTCGGCTCCCACAGCTCGCCTTCGCAGGGCACCACATCCTCGGTGACATGTTCGTCGAGCTTGGAGCACATCACGCCGGTGCTTTCGAAGTAGCGGCAGGTCGAGCACAGGGTGCCGCTCATCACCCGCGCGGTTTCCTGCTTGTAGATGTTGTATTGCACCGTCATCGGATGCAGCACGATGGCGTAGAGACTGACGAGTGTGATGCCCCACCACACACCGTAGTTCAACCATGGAGCCAGTTCGCCCAGCAGCCAGCATCCGAAGATCACCGCAGCCGCGCGGAATATCGCCCAACTGATAATACTGCCGAGCGTGTTGCGATACGGCCGACCTTCGCGTGAGCGTTGGAGGGATTGGGGCGTGTGGCCTTCGTTGCGCGTCATGGAGGAATCGCCTACTTTTATTGTTTGCACGGAATAAAATGGCACGCGAACAGCGGAATTTCAACACACGTGAACCTCGGCCTCTTTTCTGAACGTTCTTCCTGGCAACCCGCCTGGCGCTTCGACGCCGGCGGCGTGCTCTGGCGTCTGCTGCCCGACAATCGCGGCAGCATTCTCGGCGAGGTGCGCGATCCGGAATCCCGCACGGCATGGTTCTTCTGCCTGCGCGAGCAGGATGGCGCAGCGCGTTGGGATCGCCTCCGCCTTCACGAGTCGTGGTGGCTGGGTGTGGACGACGTTGTGGATGGGCGCGTGTTCTTCCATGGTTTCCGCAAACCCGACATGCCGCAGCACCTCGGCATCTTCGTACACGATCTCATCTCCGGCAACGAACTGTGGCGCAACGAGGAGCTGACCTGGTTGCTGACCTGGGAGGGCATGGTGTATGCCGCGCGCGAGGGTTTCGACGGCCTCCGCCTGCTGCGTCTGGATGCCGCCACCGGTGCGGTGATCGACGAACCTGGCGCGGATCACCGCGCGCTGCGCTCCGCGCGTGAACAGGCCAACGCCGAGAACCGCTTCGCGGGCTATGCCTGGCCCGAGCCGTTCACCGAGGAACATGCGCAGCATGCCATCTGCGCCGGAGCGGTGGCCGAACTTCTCCGCGACAGCGATGCGCACGGTCATCCGGATGTGTTGCTGCACGACGATGTGCTGTTCTGCGCCTGGCATGCGCGCAAAGCTGGCGGAGGGCTCGAACAGCATTTCGCGGCGCGACGGCTCGACGACGGGCGCACACTGTTCCGCACACGCCTGCTGGCGCATGCCGACGCCCCGGGCATGGATTCGTTCTTCATCAAGGACAATCTGCTCTTGTACATTCAGGACCGCCGCGTGCTGACGGTCCACGACCTGCATGGAGTTCCCGCATGATTATTGCGAACGACACTCTCACCGTGGAAACCCGTGGCGATGGCGATATGGTCGACATCACCGACCGACTGGCCCTGCTGCTGCAAAAGCACAAACTCAAAGCCGGCCAGATGCTGGTGTTCGTGCCCGGCTCCACGGCGAGTCTCACCACCATCGAGTTTGAACCGGGGCTGAAGCGGGATTTCACCCAATTGCTCGAGCGGCTGGTTCCGCGCAATGCGCGCTATTTCCACGAGGAAACCTGGAACGACGGCAACGGACACGCCCATGTGCGTGCTTCGCTGATTGGACCCAGCATCACCATTCCCTTCGGACAGGGTCGGCTGCTGCTCGGCACCTGGCAGCAGGTGGTCCTGATCGATTTCGACAACCGCCCGCGCGAGCGCAATCTCGTGGTACAGGTGTCGGGCGAATGAGCGCTCCCAGCGGCGTGCTGCCTCCGGATGCGACCGAGTGGGCCTGGTTGCGATGGTTGCTTCCGGACGGCGTGCCAGCCTACGCTTCCGTGTGGGAGCGACTGCGCTCCTGCGCCTTCCTCGGCAACGGACGCCGGGGTGTGGAACACCTGCTCTTCGGTGATGCGCACGCGACGGTCGACGCGGACGAGGTTCCACCACCCGTGTATGCCTTTGGCGTGCTGCACTTCGAAGGGCAGCGCGTGGCCGTGACGGTACATGAGGAAAGCGAAGGCATCACCGCTGTGCAAATCGGACCACGCGCCTCCGAACTCTCCGGCAGCGTGGAACTGCGCCGCTGGTCGTACTCCACCTGGCGGCCCGGTCAGGATTCGCCGGAACTGTCGGCACACGTGCGCACGCTGGACGTGGACGACGATCGCGTACTCGCACTGTGCGCCGAAGAGCGGCGCCTGTGGTTGCACACGCGTTCCACGGGGTATAATCACCTGCTGCCCGCCACCGCGTTGCACCGGCGCGTGATGCAGGCCCGCGGCGAACGCGACGCGGCGTTGTTGTTGCGCCCCGAGCGCCTGTTCACCGACAACGCGCAGTTGGACAACGCCACCCTGCTCGAGGCGTTCCGGCTGTACGCCGTGGGAAGCGGGCGCGTGGCGCGGCCCAGGCCCGAAGGCAGCACAGCACCATCACTGATCCGCAGCATCATGGAGAAATTCAGACGCCATGCATGATTCATCGATCATCGATCACGGCCGCGATGTTGTCCGCATCGAAGCGGAGGCGCTCGCGACGCTGAGCCGCCGCCTCGACGCGTCCTTCGCCGAAGCGGTGCGACTCATTTACGCCAGCAGTGGCCGGCTCATCGTCAGCGGCATCGGGAAAAGCGGACTCATCGCCCGGAAAATCGTGGCCACGATGAATTCCACCGGCACGCCCTCCATTTACCTGCATCCAGCCGACGCCATTCACGGCGACCTCGGGATGGTGCGCAGCGAGGATGTGGTGCTCCTGCTGTCGAAAAGCGGCAATACCGAGGAACTCAAGCACATTCTCCCGATTTTCCGACGCATCGGTGTGAAAGTCATTTCCATTCTCGGCGCCATCCCCTCTCCGCTCGCGGAGCAATCCGACATCATTCTCGACGGCTCGGTCACCGAGGAGGCCTGTCCGCACAATCTCGCTCCGACGGCTTCCACCACCGTCGCATTGGCCCTTGGCGATGCGCTGGCCGTGGCGTTGCTGAAACTGCGCGATTTCACGCCCGAGGACTTCGCCCTGTACCATCCCGGTGGCATACTCGGCAAACGTCTGCTGCTGCGCATCGAGGAATTGATGACGCAAGGCGAGCAGGTACCCATTGTGCATCAGGCGGTGCCACTCAAGGATGCCATCCTGGAAATCACCTCGAAACGACTCGGGGCCACCTGCGTTGTGGACGACGACGGCCATCTGGTAGGCGTGATCACCGACGGCGATTTGCGCCGCCTGCTCGAGCGCGACACCGACATGACACATTTGCTCGCGGTTGATGTAATGAGCACGCGTCCCAAAACCGCGCCGGTCACCATTCTCGCCTCCACTGCGCTCACGCTGATGGAGCAGTATAAAATCACCCAGCTCATCATCGTCGACGGCGAACGCAAGCCGGCGGGCATTGTGCATATGCACGATCTGGTGCAATTGGGTTTGGGGTAGAAAGGAACACGCATGCGCGCACCGATTCGCGAACGGCTCACATCCGGTATTCTCCTCTTCGACGGTGGCATGGGCACGGAGTTGTACCGCCGCGGCGTGTTCATCAACAAATGCTACGATGAACTGAATGTCAGCAATCCCACGCTGGTCGAGCAGGTGCACCGCGATTACCGCGAGGCAGGCGCCGATGTGCTGGAGACCAACACCTACGGCGCGAATCCCACGCGCCTGACGGCGCATGGCCTCGGACATCTCGTGCATGAGATCAACAAACGCGGTGCCGAAATCGCCCGCGCCGTGGCGGGCGACGATCTGTACGTCGCCGCTTCGATGGGTCCGCTCGGCGTGCAAATGGAGCCCCTTGGTCCGCTGTCGCGCGAGGAGGCGCAGGCGCTGTTCGAGCAGCAGGTGCGCCCGCTGATCGAAGGCGGCGTGGACTTGTTCGTACTCGAAACCTTCATCTATCCCGAAGAACTCGAGCAGGCCATCAAAGCGATTCGTGCGCTGTGCGATCTTCCGGTGATCGCGCATATGACGATCAACGACGATGCCACGTCGCTTACCGGCGCGAGTCCCGAGGTGCTGGTGCAGGAACTCGCGGCCATGAAACCCGATGCGCTGGGTGTGAATTGCACCGTGGGTCCGAGCGTGATGCTGCAATGGCTGGAGCAGGCGGCTGGACTGACATCGCTGCCGATTTCGGTGATGCCCAATGCCGGCAAGCCGAAAAACGTGGATGGCCGGAACATCTACCTCACCTCACCGGAATATCTCGGCACCTATGCGAAGCGCTTCATCCAGTCGGGCGCCGGCATCATCGGCGGATGTTGTGGAACGGGCCCCGAACACATCGCGCAGATGCGTAAAGCAATCAGCGCACACGATGTGCGGCGCGAACGTCCCGATCAGCGCATTCATGTGTTTGAAAAACCCGCCGATGTCACGGTGCTGCCGCGCGAGGAGAAGTCGCGTCTCGCCCGTCGCCTTGCCGACGGACAATTCGTGACGTTGGTGGAATTGGTGGCACCGCGTGGAGTGTCGGCGCGGGCGGAGATGGAGAAGGCCAAGAAACTGTACGTGCACAGCATCGATGCGATCAACATTCCCGATGGTCCACGCGCCAGCGCGCGCATGAGCGCCATGGCCCTGGCAGCCTCCATACAGCGGGAGGTGGGTATCGAGCCGGTGTTGCATTACGCGTGCCGCGACCGCAATGTGATCGGGATTCAATCCGATTTGCTCGGGGCCTATGCGCTGGGTATTCGCAATATTCTGGCGGTGACCGGCGATCCACCCAAGCTCGGCAACTATCCCGATGCGACCGCGGTGTTCGATGTGGATTCGATCGGACTGGTGAACATCATCAACCGGCTCAATCATGGTCTGGATATCGCGGGCAATCCCATTGGTCCGCCGGCGGCCATGCATATCGGTGTGGCGGCGAATCCGGGTGCGCTGGATCTGGACCACGAGTTGCGGCGCCTGGATTGGAAGGTGGAGGCGGGGGCCGAGTTCATCGTCACGCAGCCGGTATTCGACGAGGAGGTGTTTTACGCTTTCCTCCGTCGCATCGAACATGTGCGCATCCCCCTGATCGCCGGGCTGTGGCCGCTGGCTTCATTGCGCAACGCGGAATTCATGAACAACGAGGTTCCCGGCTGTCAGGTGCCGGAACGTGTGATGGAGCGCATGCGGCGTTTCGCGGATCAGCGCGAAGCCGGACGCGCCGAGGGTATTGCCATCGCGCGCGAGACGCTGCTCGGCATTCGTCCCCATATCGCAGGTGTGCAAATCGCCGCGCCATTCGGACGCATCGAAAGCGTGTTCGAGGTGCTGGCCGGCGCGTAGAATTCGCTCACGCGAAGCCGCGAAGACGCGAAGGGAAATTCGCTCACGCGAAGCCGCGAAGACGCGAAGGGAAATTCGCTCACGCGAAGCCGCGA
>DAOSDL010000036.1:0-23531 GCA_035362335.1 Bacteroidota bacterium | reverse complement strand
CGCTCACGCGAAGCCGCGAAGACGCGAAGGGAAATTCGCTCACGCGAAGCCGCGAAGACGCGAAGGATTGTGTAAGCGCTATTCGCAGGTTTCATCTCTTATTTGCTTGAGCAGTCGGAACCCGCGCACCGCTGCGCGGATTTTTGCACCATGCGCCAAGAACCATCCTCCGCGACCTCCGCGACCTCTGTGTAAGAATCCGATGTGAACCAACCCCACCAGGAGTGACCCACCCCTGCCAAGCGCGGTGCGACTTCGCTTGACAGCCCCTTTTCCCCATATTTCAAGCTATTCTTGAAGCCCCCTTTACAACCGCCTTGTTTTTCATTACCTTTGCAGCATGCCGCCATTTGCCCATAGCACACGGACCATGCCCCCGCGCCTTGCGCGTCTGTTGAAAAACAAGACGCAGACCCTGCTGCTTGCCGCCGTGACGCTGGTGCTGCTGTACTTCGCTTTCAGCACCAAGGGCTTTCTCTCCCGCATCAGTCTCGAAAGCGAGAACGCCGAGCGCGAAGAACGGTTGCTGCTGCTCAAGCGCGATATCGAGGCCCTGCGGCGCGAGCAAGCCATGCTGCGCGACGACGAAGCCGCCATCGAGCATGTGGCCCGCGAACAGCACGGCATGATCAAGCCGGGAGAAATCGTTTACCGCATCCTGCCCGCCGAGGATCAAGCGCAATGACATACATCGGTGTGGACATCGGCGCCACGAGCATCAAGGCGGCGCTGGTCGGTCCCGGACCCACGCTGCTCGCACGCGGCACGCGTCCCACCGAGGCGCAGCATTCCCTCGATGCCTCACTCGCACAGCTGCACGCCCTCATCGGCGAACTTCACGCGCAACTCGATGGCGAACTGCGGGGCATAGGCGTCGGCGTGCCCGGCGCCATCGATCAGGAGCGCGGTATCGTGTACGCGCCACCCAACATGCCGGCATGGAAGGAGGTCGCGCTCGCACGCGCATTGGGCGACACCTGGCATTGTCCCGTGCGCATCGACAACGACGCCAACTGCGCCGCGCTCGGCGAGGCGTATTTTGGTGCCGGCCGCGGGGAAACACATTTTCTCGGCTTGACGCTGGGAACGGGAGTCGGCGCGGGCATTATCGTCGAGCGCCGCATTTTCCACGGCATGCGCGGTTTCGCCGGGGAGTTCGGTCACCTCACCATCGACATGAACGGCCCGCGCTGCGGCTGCGGCAATCGTGGCTGCGTGGAGGCCTTTGTCGGCATTCAACATCTCATGCGCGAAGCCCTGCCGCACCTGCTTGAGGCGGGCGATTCCCTGTTGCACGAGCGCGCGCGCAACGCTCCCGCAACACTCACACCGCGCGATCTCTCCCTGGCCGCGGAAGCGGGCGACCCGGTGGCGGCCGCGGTGCTGCGCCTGGCCGGCGAACGCCTCGGCGTGGCCATCGCCAGCGCGGCCAATCTTCTCGATATCACGGTGTTCATCGTTGGTGGCGGCATAGCCAAGGCCGGCGCGCCGCTATTCAACGGCATGCGCGATGCGGCGCGAGAACGCGTGCTCGCTGTGCATCGCGATGCATTGCGCATTCTTCCCGCCGAACACGGCAACGACGCCGGCATGCTCGGCGCTGCCGCGCTGTTTCTGGACTGAGTACTTCTCTCCCCGCTCTACACTTCGTCGTCCACATCCTCCACATCGCGGAAGGCGAGCTCGGCCGCCTTGATGAAGGCCTCCTGGCTGTTCACGCGCGGCATGCCCGGCACGATGTCGGGTCGGCGGTAACTGCCATCCGGCTGCAATTCGTATGCCTTCACATTGTCCGCGAGTATGGTGGGAATGATGGAATGCAGCAGGCGATTGCGGATGGCTTCATCCTCTATAACGAACATCGCCTCCACGCGGCGGTTGAGGTTGCGCGGCATCCAGTCCGCGCTGCTGCAGTAAATCTCGGGCCTTCCCGCGTTGTCGAACACAAACACGCGGCTGTGCTCGAGGAAGCGCCCGACAATGCTGGTGACGCGAATATTCTCGCTCAGTCCCGGCACGCCGGGGCGCAGGCAGCAGATACCGCGCACGGCAAGATCCACGCGCACGCCCGCCTGCGAAGCCCGGTACAGCGCGCGAATGATCTGCGCATCGACGAGCGCGTTCATCTTGGCGATGATGCGTCCCTGCTTGCCGGCCTTCTGAAAATCGGTTTCGCGCTGGATGAGGAAAAGCAGTTTCTGCCGCAGTGAAATCGGCGCCACAATGATGCTGTTCCACGTGGTTTGATGCGAATAGCCGGTGAGATAGTTGAACAACTCGGCCGCCTCGAAGGCGATGTTCTCCCGGCAGGTGATAATGGCGAAATCCGTGTACAGCCGCGCGGTGATCTCGTTGTAATTCCCCGTGCTCAAATGCACATACGTGCGCAGCCCCGCCTTTTCGCGGCGCACAACGATGGCCAGTTTGCAATGCGTTTTCAGGCCGATAATACCGTACACCACATGCACACCCGCATGTTCGAGCTGCCGCGCCCAGGTGATGTTGTTCTCCTCGTCGAATCGCGCCTTGAGTTCCACAAAGGCCGTCACCTGCTTGCCGTTTTCCGCGGCCCGCTGCAGCGCCTTCACCAAACTGGAATCGCCATTGGTGCGATACAGCGTTTGCTTGATGGCGAGCACATCGGGATCGTCGGCGGCGGTTTCGATGAATTCCACCACCGAGGAAAAGGACTCGTAGGGATGATGGAAAAACACATCCTGCTGACGAATGCGCTCGAAAATGTTCTGTCCGCCCCGCAACGCCTCGATGATGCGCGGCGCGTAGGCGGGGAACTGCAAGTGGCGCAAGGGCAACTTGGTCAGCACCATAAAATCCGCGAGATTGAGCGGACCCTCCACCGGATACACATCGCGATCGGACAGATGCAATGCGTGCTGAAGCAGGCGGCGCAGCTTGGTCGGCATGTGCTCGTCCACTTCCAAACGCACCACCGCGCCCCAGCGGCGGCGGCGGATTTGCTCTTCGATGGTCTTGAGCAAATCCGAGGCCTCGTCGTCGGCGATTTCGAGGTCGGCATTGCGTGTGATGCGGAAGCGATAGGAATCCCGTACCTGCAAGCCGGGAAACAGCGCGTCGGCATTGGCGGCAATCACCTCGCCCAACAGCACGTAGTGGTAGCCGCCGTTGCGAATGGGGATGCTCACCAGGCGCGGCACCACCGGCGGCACCTGTACCACGGCCACGCGCTCCTCCTGCGTCACCAGATCCACCACGGTGATCATCAGATTGAGCGAACGGTTGAGCAGATGCGGAAAGGGATGCCCCGGGTCGATGGCCAGCGGGGACAGCACGGGGAACACATTTTCCCGGAAGTACTTCCGGCACCACTCGCGCGATTCCTCGTCGAGTTCCTCGTAGGGATGCAAATGCACGCCCTCGCGTTCGAGACCGGGGAGGATTTCCTGCAGGAAACTCCGGTACATCGCCTTGTTCATGCGGCACACCGCATCGTGCACGGCGGTGATGGTTTCGTCGGCCGTCATGCCGTCGGGCGGGAGGTCGATGACGCCCAGCTCGATCTGCTGCTTGAGTCCCGCCACGCGAATCATGAAAAATTCATCGAGGTTCGACACCGTGATGCAGATGAACTTCAGCCGCTCGAGCAAGGGCAGCGAGGCATCGAGCGCTTCGTTGAGCACACGCCAGTTGAAGTCCAGCCAACTCATCTCACGATTGAAGTAGGCCTCGGGCGCGTACAGGTCCACACGTACAGACTCGGCGGCGTCGGCCGCGCGCTCGGCGCTGCGATCGGCGGCCGCATCGTCCTGCGCGCGCATGTGCAGGGCGTGTATGCTGCTTTGGGTTTTCCCGTCCATCATTTCATCACCTGTTCGAGGGAGCAATCACATGGTAATCCGGGAAAATACGCAATTTCCCCACGCGGACAGCGCTTCGATTGTAAGGATTGTGTGAGCGCCGGCTCGTCCGCCGCTGCGCACACGCGGAGCCCCTGCCCCGCCGCCGCCGCCGGGTTTCGTGCGGAATTGGATTTTGCCAAATATCTCCCGAATTTATGGGGATGAAGAAAGCCGACACGTTGTTCTACAAGTCATTTTAAGCATGCTCGTCCATCAATGCACGATACAGGAGCCGGTGTCCTTCTCGGGAACCGGCCTGCACACGGGTGCTCAATGCACCCTCACCTTCAAGCCCGCGCCCGAGAATCACGGTATTCGCTTCGTGCGCACCGACCTCGGAGGCAATCCCGAAATCCCCGCGCTGGTGGATTATGTGGTGGATGTATCCCGAGGCACCACGCTTGGGCACGGCGACATCAAGGTGTACACCGTCGAGCATGTGCTGGCCGCGGTGGCGGGCCTGCAGATCGACAACATCATCATCGAGATCGACGGCATCGAACCGCCGGTGGGTGATGGCAGCGCCATGCCTTTCGTGGAGGCATTGCAGCGCGCGGGAATCTGCAAGCAGGAAGCGCCCAAGGACTATCTGATCATCGACCGCACCATTCAGTATTCCAATCCCGAAAAGGAAGTGGACATCGTGGCCCTGCCGTTGGACGACTTCCGCATGACGGTGATGGTGGACTACAAGAATCCCGCGCTCGGCAGCCAGCACACGGGCATGTTCAGTCTCGAAGAGGAATTCGTCTCCGAATTTGCCTCCTCCCGCACCTTCTGCTTCCTCACCGAAGTGGAAATGCTGCACGACGCCGGGCTGATCAAAGGCGGCAGCCTGGACAACGCCGTGGTGATCGTGGATCGCGACATCGACAAGGACGAACTGGAAACGCTCGGCGAAAAGCTGCGTGTGGACCGCAGCATTCACCTCAACGACCACGGTTTCCTCAACGACATCACCTTGCGCTACAAAAACGAGCCCGCGCGGCACAAGCTGCTGGATTTGCTCGGCGACCTTTCGCTGGTGGGCGTGCCGCTCAAGGCGCAAATTCTCGCAGCGCGCCCCGGACACGCGAGCAATGTGGAATTCGCCCGCATGATCCGCAAGCTGTATCTCGAAAAGCGCCTGGTGAAAAAATACCAGCTCGAGAAAAAGCAGGGCGTGGTGTTCGATGTCAATGCCGTGCAGGAAATTCTCCCGCACCGCTACCCCTTCCTGCTGGTGGACCGCATCATCAGTCTCGAACTCGATAAAAAAATCGTGGGCATCAAGAATGTGACCATGAACGAGCAGTTCTTCACCGGACATTTCCCCGGGCGTCCGGTCATGCCGGGCGTGCTCATTATCGAGGCGATGGCGCAATGCGGCGGCATACTCATGCTCAACAGCATCGGCGATCCGAAGGAAAAACTTGCCTTCTTCTCCACCATCGACAATGCGAAATTCCGCCGTCCCGTCGTTCCGGGCGATCAGCTCGTGATGGAAGTGGAAATGGTGAACCGCCGCCGCAACCTCATATCGATTCGCGGCAAGGCCTTTGTCGATGGCGACCTCGTGGCCGAGGCCGACATGATGGCCGCCGTCATCGATAAAAACGGCGCGAAGAAAAGCGAAGCCCCGTCAACCTGAAACAAGCAGCAACGAAGCACATGGCTACCATTCATCCCACCGCCATCGTCGACCCCAAAGCCGAACTCGCTGACTCTGTCGTCGTCGGCCCCTACGTCACCATCGAAGCCGACGTCACCATCGACGAAGGCAGCACGCTCGCGCCGCAAAGTCGCGTGGACAACGGAGCGCGCATCGGCAAGAACTGCACCATCCACCAGGGCGCGGCCATCGGCTCGCCTCCGCAGGATTTGAAATACCGCAACGAGAAAACCGAGCTGTTTCTCGGTGACAATTGCACGGTGCGCGAGTACGTAACGCTCAACCGCGCCACCACGCATTCGTGGAAAACCGTCATCGGCAGCAACTGCCTGTTCATGGCCTACACGCATGTCGCGCATGACTGCATCGTGGGCAACAACGTGATACTGGCGAACGGCTCGGCCATGGGCGGGCATTGCGAGATCGGCGATTTCGTGATTATCGGCGGACTCACCGGCATTCACCAGTTTTCCCACATCGGCGCGCACGCCATGCTGGCCTCGGGCATGCGCATCGTGAAAGACGTCCCGCCATACATCATGGTGGGCGGTTTCCCCGCGCAATACGAGGGCTTGAACTCCATCGGCCTGCGCCGCAGGGGCTTCGCGCGCGAGAATATCGCCACGCTCGAGCAGGCCTACGACGCGCTGTACCGCAAGGGCATGAACGTGTCGCAGGCGGTGGAGTGGATAGGCGCCAATCTCGAACGCACGCCGGAAGTTGCGGCCCTGCTGGATTTCATCGCGAAGAGCAACCGCGGCATCATACGCGGACCCCGCGCCTGACTCATCCATCCACCCACTCGAAGCTGAGATCACCATGGCACTTCCCGTCGGAGTAATCGGACTCGGACATCTTGGATCACTGCATGCGAAAATGCTTGCCCAGGCCGAGGGCGCCCAACTCGTCGGCGTGTTCGATGTGAATGCGGAGCGCTGCGCCGAGGTGGCGGCAAGCCACGGCACGCACGCCTGCGCTTCGGTGGAGGAATTGCTGGCGGCGGTGGAAGCCGTGAGTATCGCCACGCCCACATCCAACCATTACGACACGGCACGTATGGCCATCGAGGCCGGCAAGCATGTGTTTCTGGAAAAGCCGATCACGGAAACCGTTGAGCAGGCCCGCGCGCTCAACGGCCTCGCCGCCGAGCGCGGCGTGTCCGTGCAGGTGGGACACATCGAGCGCTTCAATCCCGCCATTGTGGCGCTGGATGCACTGGAAATCGCGCCGCTGTTCGTCGAGTCGCATCGCCTCGCGCAATTCAATCCGCGCGGCACCGATGTGGCCGTGGTGCTGGATCTGATGATTCACGACATCGACATCATTCTTTCGCTGGTGCGCAGCGAGGTGGTGTCCATCGATGCCAGTGGACTCGCCGTGGTGTCCGACACCGCGGATATCGCGAATGCGCGTCTGAAATTCGCCAATGGCTGTGTGGCCAACATCACGGCCAGCCGCATTTCGCAGAACCGCATGCGCAAAATGCGCCTGTTCCAGCGCAACGCGTACATTTCCATCGATTTCCTGCAAGGACAAAGCGAGGTGTTTCGTCTCGTGGATGCCGACGCCGACGTCACTCCCACGTACATGCTCGGGATGATCGAACAGGGCAAGGTGAAGCGCAACATTGTGTTCGAACAGCCCCCTGTTCCCACCGACCACAATCCCCTGAAATACGAGTTGCAGCTCTTCGTCAACGCGGTGCGCAACGGCACGCGCCCGATAGTCGACGGCATCGCCGCGCAGCATGCGCTGGAAGTGGCCGAAGAGATTGTGCGCCGCATCACGGTGCGCTGACGCGCGGCGAAGGGCTCAGCGAATCCCTCGTCTCCGGGCGATGATCTGATATGCCTCGTTGATGCGCTTGGCCTTTTCCACGGCCTCGGCCTGTTTGGCCGCACTCAGCGTGGCCACACGATCCGGATGATACATGGCCATGAGTTTGCGATAGGTTTTGCGAATGTGTTCCACATCGGCGTCGGGAGTGAGGCCGAGCACACTGTAGTAGTAGGCGTCATCACGCTCGCCGGGCTTGCGCTTGCCCTCGCTGTGCGAGCCACCGCGCTGTCCCCCGCCTGTTCCGCCGCTGTTCGCTCCGCCTGACGAGCCGCGCGTGCCGCTATTCGCTCCGCTGGATGAGCCGCGCGCGCCTTGGCCTTCGCCGCTCGCCTCCCCCGCGGCACGTTGTTCACTATTCGCGCCGCTCTTTGCACCGCGGAGCTGCTCGTCGAAATCGTAAAGATCGCGTTCGTCTTTCGTGAGCTGGTCCAGTACATCGTTGACCTTGCTCTTGATCACGCGATTGAGGCGGCGGAAAAGTTGCGAGTAGGACATGCGGTTTGCTCCTTGGGAAAGGCACGATCAATCAACATGCGGCGTCGCCGCATCGGTCTCGACCGGAGGCACGCGCTCGATGCGGGCCATGACACGCGCGGTGGCGGCCACCGCGGCGGTTTCGCCCCGCAGGCGACGCGGACCGAGCGAAAGCAGGTCGGCTCCACCGTCGCGCAGCAGCGCAACTTCGTCGTCGGAAAACCCACCCTCGGGTCCGATGAACAGCGCCAGCGGTCTCGCGTCGTAATGCAGCGTCTCGGGCGTGCGGGCCGTGTCCACAGCTTCGTGGAACAGCAGCATGCGCACATCGGCGTCGCGCAGAGCGGCCACGGCAGTGGTGAAGGCACGGGCGTCGTGCACGTCGGGTATGCGGCCGCGCAGGCATTGCTTGCTGGCCTCTTCGGCGAGTTTGCGCAATCGTGCGCTTTTCACGCTGCGGGCCACGGTATGCGCGGTGAGCAGCGGCGTGATGCTCGCGGCGCCGAGTTCGGTGACCTTTTCCACAAGCCAGTCCATCTTGGCAGGATTTTTCAATACGCCTTGCAACACATGCACTGCAACGGGAGCTTCGTGATACGCGGGTATGCTGCGCGTCACTGTGCACTGCGTTTCGTCGCGGAGCACCGCGGCCACCGTCGCTTCATACACCGTGCCCCTGCCATCGCCCAGCAGCACGGCATCGCCTTCGCGCAGGCGTGCGCTGCGGCTGAGGTGATGGTGCTCCTCGCCGCGCACAGTCGCGCATCCGTCGAGCACATCCGAATCGATGAGAAATAGATGCATGCGTTTCCGTAGCGAAAAGTGCGGGGATCAACGCGGAGGAGACGTTCGCCGGCGCGTTTACGCGGCGTTGGCCTCCTGCTCCTTGTATTGCAGTTGATAGAGACGGTAGTAAATGCCGCGCACGGCGAGCAATTCCTGATGCGTGCCGCGCTCGCGAATCTGGCCTTTGTGCATCACGAGAATGGTGTCCGCATTCTGAATGGTGGAAAGACGATGTGCCACCACCACGGACGTGCGGCCGCGCAGCAAGGTGGTGATGGCCTGCTGAATGAGTTGCTCGGATTCGGTGTCCACACTGGAGGTGGCTTCGTCAAGAATGAGCAAACCAGGATCGTAGGCCAGCGCGCGCGCGAAGGCAAGTAGTTGCTTTTGCCCCACCGACAGCGAACCGCCGCGCTCGCGTATCACCGTGTCGTAACCGTCGGGCAGGCGATCCACAAAACGATCGATACCCACCAGACGCGACACTTCGCGCACGCGCTCCTCGCCGATGCTGTCGTCGCCCAGCGTGATATTGTTGCGAATGCTGCCTGAAAAAAGGAACACATCCTGCAGCACTATGCCGATATGCTTGCGCAGTTCCGGTACGGGCAGGTCGCGGATATCGATGCCGCCGATGGTGATGCTGCCCTTCTGTATGTCGTAAAAGCGGCAGAGCAGACTGATGATGGTGGTTTTACCCGATCCGGTTGCGCCCACGAAGGCGGCCGAGTGTCCGCGCGGAATGGTGAACGACACATCGCGCAACACCCACTCCTCGTCGTTGTAGGCAAACCACACATTGCTGAACACGATGTCGCCCATGTCGGGCAGTGTGCGCGCGCGTTCGGGTGGCGGCGCCGGTATGATGGTTTCGTCGTCCATGAGCTGGAAAATGCGCTCCGACGAAGCCATGGCCGTCTGCATGATGTTGTATTTCTCCGACAGATCGCGGATCGGGCGGAAGAACATTTCGGTGTATTGGATAAAGGAGATCAACGTCCCGATAGTCATCACCCCGGCCAGAATGCTGCCGCCGGCATACCAGATAATCAGCGCCACGGCCAGCGAGCTGATGAAATCCACGCTCGGGAAAAACACCGCGTAATAGAACACCGATTTCACATTGGCCTCGGTGTGCGCCGCGTTGATGCGGTCGAAGGACGCGGCCTCGCGGTCTTCCCGCCCGTAGAGCTGCAAGGTGAGAATGCCCGAAATCCGCTCCTGCATGAAGGTGTTGAGCCGCGCCACTTCGTAGCGGATGGCGCGGTAGGTTTCGCGCACGCGCTTGCGGAAGAGAAAGGTACCGTACACCAGGAAGGGAAGCACGCTGAGCGTAACCAGCGCCAACGCCCAGTTGATCGAGAACATGAAAATCACAATCCAGATCAGGATGAACACGTCGGCGAACACCGTGACCAATCCGGACGAAAACATCTCGTTCAGCACTTCCACATCATTGGTCACGCGCGTCACCAGGCGACCCACCGGATTGCGGTCGAAAAACCGCAGGGCGAGTGTTTGCACCTTGCGGAAAATCTGCATGCGCACATCCACGATGATGCGCTGACCGATCCACTGCGTGAAATAGGTCATCGAATACTGCGCCACACCTTGCAGCAACAACGAGCCCAGCAGCGCCAGCACGATGAGCAGCAAACCGTCGTTGTCGCCCACGGCGATGTAATCGTCCACGGCCAGCTTGGTGAGCCATGGGCGTAGTGGACTGAGAGCCGAGATGAAGATGGTGAGAAAAATCGCGCCCACCACATGCGGAGCGTAGGGCCGCGCGAACACCAACAGGCGCTTCATCAGGCGACTGTCATACGCTTTTCCAAGTACCTCGTCTTCCTGCATCCCCTCACCGGATTTGGTCAATTTCACACAACACACATGCGGGGCGGGAAAGTTTCCCCCACGGGTGCACAGCGTGGTAATGTACGCAATTCCCTGCTGCCACGAATGCGCGGCCTGACCACGAACGCGGCCGCCGCACCGACCCTCGTCGACTTCCACGATTCATCCGTGCTAATCTGTGTGTAATCTGTGTTATCTGTGGTTTTGAACCCTTTTTCCCTCCACTTCAACCCCCTACAAGTTACGGGACTATTGCATCTTTCAGGACGAAATGCCACATTGCGCGCAAACTCCAACGCTTCATCGTGAGTCGCACGGTCTCGTCCCTCCCCGAACAGAGGGATGACACGCTGTTTTCACAACGCTCAACCCTCTGCCGACCAGTGTCGGTACGCTGTCATGCGCGGCACGCATGCTCCCGTGATGTCAGGCCTCCTGTGATCTCGACACGTCAGAACCGGATACCCATGGTTGTTTTCGATATCATCCGTGCTACACGGTATAGATTCACGCACCTATCAATGCTCAGGAGGTCGTATGCGAACGGCAGTCATTCTCATTCTCGCGCTGTGTGCGATGGTGGCGCTTTCACCGCTCGAAGCCACGGCGCAAAACGTGCCACAGACCATGGCGTACCAGGGCTACGTCACGGATCTGGCGGGCACTCCCATCGCCGACGGCAATTACAACTTCACCTTTCTCATTTATCCGTCGGAATTCGGCGGCTCCGCCATCTGGACGGAGTCTCACCCCAACGTGCCGGTAACGAAGGGTTTGTTCAATGTCATACTCGGACGCGGCACGCCGGCGATGCCGATCAACATTTCCTTCGACACGCAGTACTTCCTCGGCATCCGCATCGGCGCGGATCCCGAGCTGTCGCCGCGCGTGCGTCTCGCGACGTCGGCGTACAGTTTCCGCAGCCGCGAAAGCGATGCCGTGCGCGATGGTGCCATCACCGACGCGTCCGTGGCGACGGGAGCGAATATCGCGGCCAATAAACTGCAATCCACGGTGCTGACGGAGAGCGAGATCGTGGCCGGCGCGGGCGTGACGGTGAATAACGTGGGCGGCACGCTCACCATCGCCAGCGCACCCGTTGCTGTCACGCTGGCTGGTGACGTGGCCGGTCCAGCCGGCTCGAACGCGATTACCAACGATGCAGTGACCACGACGAAAATCGCGGACAACGCGGTCACGCCAGCCAAGATCGCACCCAACATCGTTTCGAGCATCAATAGCGTGACGAACGATGCGGGCAATATCGACATCATTGCCGGAACGAATATCACGGTGACACCGAACGATGCTGCGAACAGCATCACCATTTCCGCGGCTGGTGGTGGATTTTCACTACCGTACTCCGGTTCGGTGGCGAGCCCTTCCGCCGCGATCGGTGTGAGCAACACCGGTACTGGTAACGCGCTACAACTGAGCGCGATCGAGGGCTATGGCATCGATGTGCAAAGCAACTCAGGCTCCGTGTCGACTGTGCGTGTTGTGAACAACAACACGTCGAACACTTCCTCGGCCATGTATGTGCGCTCTTACGGTACGGAAGCGACGCTGAATGTCAAGAACTGGAATGCCGGCGGTACGGCGCTGATCTTCGAAGGATTTCAGTCCAGCGGGAATTCGCGCATGAAGTTGTACAACAGCGGCGAATTGTGGACATACGGGAAACTCGACGCCACCTTCGCGACCATGCGCAACGATTTGGGCGCTTCGGGCACACCGGCGGTGGGTGGCTACTACAGCGACAACGCCGTGTACGCCTGGGCGAACGTGTACTCCACCGGCAATATCGCGAGCGCCTATGGGTGCACGACGAGCAGAACCGCCACGGGGACGTACACCATCACCTACAATCGCAGCATGAGTGGCACCGGCTACGCGCCTGTGGTTTCGGCGCTGGAAATGAGTGCGCCACAATTCGCTGTGATCTCCGCTGCCTCGGCCACAGGTTGCACGGTGAAAATCTGGAAATTCGCCAGCGGTTCCTTCTCGTTGGTGGACAGTCAGTTCTTCTTCCAACTGGTCGGCCGTCCGTGACGGCGGGAAGGAGCGACATCATGAAAATCTTACCACTGTGGCGGCTCATCCTCGCAGGATGGGTCGCATTGAGCATGGGTGCGTCGGCGCAGAAGGCCATCACCTGGCAGAACGCCGATGCGAGCGGGGCGGGCAGTGTGGCCGACGCCACGCATTTTCTCTACACATCCGCTGGCCAGAGCGCCACGGGCGTATCCAGTGGCCCGACGCGTATTCTGCATTCGGGCTATTTGCACATCCGCCTCGTGCCATCGGGCGCAGCCAACATTGTGGCGCAATCCTCCGTGGATTTCGGCAATGTCATTGTGGGACAGAGTGTGCTCCGCACGCTGACGGTGCAAAACACCGGTGCAGCCCCGCTCAACATTACGTCCACCAACGTCGCGCCAGCGGCCTACGCGATCAATGGCGGTGGTGGCGCGCAGAGCATTCCCGCAGGCGGCTCGGTGAGCATGCAGTTGCAATTCCTGCCTTCCGCCGCGGGAACGATCAACGGCACGTTGACCATCAACAGCAACGCGGCCAACGATCCGTCCATGACCATCGCGCTCAGCGGCGTTGGCGTGGCCTCGGCACCCGACATCCAACTGAGCGCGACGGCGCTCGATTTCGGCGCGGTGACGGTCGGTTCGAACAGTGTGCGCAGCGTCACCGTGGGCAATACGGGCAATGCTGTGCTGACGCTGAGCAGTCAGAGCGTGGGCGGCACCGACATGGGCAGCTTCAGCATAACGCACAATGCGGCGGGCTCCATCAATCCCGGGGCCAACGACTTTGTGGAAATTCGCTTCACCGCGCTGTCGGCGGGAGCGAAAACCGCCACTCTCAGCATCGCCAGCAACGATCCAAATGCTCCGATCAGCACGGTCACCTTGCACGGCAGCGGCATCACCAGCGAGCAAGCGAGGTTGACACTGAGCACGACGCTGCTGGATTTCGGCACCACGCCTCCGTCCACACCCGTGGAGCGCACCGTGGTGCTCACCAATTCCGGCACCGCCAATCTTGTGCTGACCGGACAAACGGTGAATGGCAATGGCTTCACCTTGCTCTCACCCGCAGCCACACCCATTCCGCCCGGAGGCAATGCATCCGCACGCGTGCAGTTCAATCCATCGAGCAATGGCTCGTACAATGGCACGCTGACGATAGCGAGCAACGATCCCATGCAACCGAGCGCCAACGTAACCCTTCGCGGAAGCTGCGCGGCGGTGAGCGGTCCGCGTGTGGCCTTCAGCCGCACGCTGGTGGATTTCGGCACGGTTCAAGTGCTCACGCCCAAGGATGAGGACATCCTGGTCCGCAACATTGGCACGGGCGACCTCGTCATCACCTCCCAAAGCATCGGTGGTGCCGACGCGGTGCACTTCTCCATTGCTCAACCCGCCAGCACACCCATCCCGAGCGGCGGCAGCAGTACGCTGCGCGTACGGCATCTGCCCATCAGCGAGGGATCGAAATCCGCCCTCCTGCAACTCGGCACGAACGACGCCGGCATGCCGGTGGCCGAGGTGGCCTTGCTGTCGCGCGCGGTACTCGACATCGAACGTCTGCCGGGTGTACCCGAACGCATCATGCTGTATCAGAACTTCCCGAATCCCTTCAATCCAAGCACCACCATCGTCTACGATCTTGACCGCGAGGCCGAGGTGGCGCTGGAGGTGTACGACAGCTACGGCCGTCTCGTGCAGCGCCTGATCGGCCAGTGGCAGGAACGCGGCGTGTATCAGGCCACCTTCACCGCTCCCGCGACGGCATCCGGCATGCTGACCGCTGTACTTCTGGTGCGCAGTGCTGGCAACACCGTCGCGCGCCGCATTTCCATGATGCTGGTGAAATAGGCCGGATTTCATCTCTCCCCTAACGAATGGTGCCGCGACTCGCAGTTCAGGAGTCGCGGCACCGTTTTTTTTCACACAAGCGCGGGATGATACCGCGCGATCCGTCAGTTCTTGCGGATATGCCGCATCCACACCTTGTTGCCGCTGTGTACGCGGAGCAGATACAGTCCGCCGGGCAATTGCCGCAGATCCAGTTCATACGCAGCGCCACGCAGTCCATCGCCGGGATGGACACGCCGCACTTCCCTGCCGAGCACATCAGTGACGAGTATGGTGACATCGCCGCCGGTCTGCGCAAGCAAGCGCATTGTCACCATGCCGTCCGTTGGATCGGGATACAGGGTGAGTGCGGAAGCGTCGGGAAGCACCTCGTCCAGACTGGTGACAGTGAGTGGATCGGAAAGACTGGAGCAGTTGTTCAATCCCCACACGCGCACCTGATAGGAACCAGACTCCGTGGGAGTGTACTGCCGCTCGGTGGCGCCGGGGATGGGCACACCGTTGTGATACCACTGCCAGCGCAGGGCGACGGTGGATTCGAGAACTTCGCCCACGCGCGTGACGACAGGTTTATCAGGCAGAGGCAGGAACACCGCGTCGAGTGTCATCGATCGACCAGCGCAGCCCTCGGCATTCCACACCGTCACATGGTAATTGTCGGCCACGGTTACGGGACGCGTACGCTCCGTTCTTCCATCCGACCACTCGTAGCGCACACCCTCGGGATTGGCGGTGAGCCACAGCGTGTCGCCTTCACAGGGCACCGGTGGTCCGACGCGGGTGATGGTCGCCGCGGGTGTGGGCAGCACCTGCACGGTCACGGGATTGGAAGTTCCGCCGCAGCCGTAGGGATCGATGACATGCACCTGATAGCTTCCCGCAGCGCCCACCTTGATGCTGCGCGTACGTTCTCCCGTGGACCAGGAATAGGTCCGATAACCCACCCCGGCATCGAGCGTCACTTCCTTGCCTTCGCAAATGGTGGTTGATCCGGAGGGCGTGATCACGGGTTTGATCGAGTCGCCGATGGAGATATTGACAAATGCGGAGCTGCCCTCGCAGCCGTAGGTATCTGTAACTGTCACGAAGAAATTGCCACTCCCGGACACGGTGAGGAAACGGTCTGTCGATCCATCGCTCCAGCGATAGCTCGCGTAGCCCGCACCGGCATCCAGCGTGGCGCTGCCGCCCACGCACACGCGTATCGGACCAGCAGGTCGGATTTCAGGCGCTGGCCGGAGCAGTTTCACCACCACGATGTTGTTCGATGTCGCGCGCACACCCTGTTGATCCTCGGTGGTGACGGAGAAGACTCCGGAGAAATTCACCGTGATACTGCGCGAAGTTGCGCCATTCGACCACGCGTAGGACCGCATGCCATCCGGAGCGGTGAGTGTGACGTTTCCGCCGTCGCAGAAGAACAGCGGTCCGCTCGGAATGATGGTGGGAATATCGACCGAGCTGATACGCACCGCGCCAGGGTATCTCAACGCCTTGGTGCAACCGGCAACAAGCCGAATGTCCGCAAGCTCCACGGCGGTGATGGATTCGGGAGCAGAGGCCTCGACGTGGAAGGAGAGTTGTCCAAGCACCTGCGGCGGCCTTACCGTCATACCCGACAGCACATTCAGCAACAGGGTGCCCGAGGAATCGCGCATGGTATAGGGCACGGTGCCGAGCAATGTGGGCGTGGCTTCAAAGCCGTTGTAGCGCAGCAGTGTGGTATCGTATCGGAGTACATAGGAACCGGCGTCGAGAAACGGCAAGGAGGGATCGACACGCAGGGGGACGAGCACGTTGTCGCCGGGACGCGCGGTTGCGGTATCGACGCGGAACCAGGCGTTGTGGAATGTGCTGCTGTCGAGCGGCGCGGTGTAGGTCACGGTATCGTGCACCGCTTCGCCGCAGACATCGAACGCGCTGAGTACCACGGTGTGCTTTTGTCCGTCCGCGCAGCCGCGGTCATATGTGAGCACGCACTCCTCGAAACTCGTGGTTATCAGGCGGTAGCACTCGGCATAGGCGGCGAGCAATGCCTCAAGAGTCCGGACTTCGAAGTACCTCCCTCCTGTCGCGGAGGCGATGTCGCTCATCGGTTTCGCGTTGATGGCTCCGCCCAGTCCGACCATGAACACACGCAGCCGATAGCGATTGGCGAGCGAGATGATCTCCTGCGGTGTACGCGTGGATGCCGCATCCGCGCCGTCGGTAAGCACGATCACCGCACGGCAATGATTGACACCATTGTTGAGCATTTCGATACTACCCGCGTATGTCGCGTCCCACAGCGCGGTCGAACCACCCGTCGGCAAGGCGTCCATTGCCGTGTGCAGCATCGGCCGGTTGGTGGTCATTTGCTGTTGGATGGTGACCATCTGGTCGAAAAACAGGATTGTCGCCTCGTCGATCGAACCATCCATCGAATCGACGAAGGCCCGGCCGGCGAGTTTTGCCCAGGTGTTGTTGGTTCCGTTCATGGAGCCCGAGGCATCGAAGACCAGCGACACGGACATGGCGCACTTCGACGTCAGGTCGGGACAGAGGTGGGTGAAATTCGTCACCTCCACGCCATCCTCCACCACGCGAAGTTGCGAGCGGTCGGGTCCAGGTTGCACGACACCATCGCAGGACACTTTGTAGTACAGTTCGATTGTCGGCCAGTTGAGCGTGGCGCGACTGATTTCCAGACGCGCCTGCGCGGACAGCTCCACCGCCGCCACAGCCACAATCACGAGCACAATGGACACGACGCGGCGCAGCGCCCATCCATTTCGGACGAATACCGTTGAAATACGCATGGTACCCCCACTATCAGGCATTCACAGGATAATATGAGCGGATGATACGCATTTTTGTACGCAATGTCAATGGGGGAGAATATTGAGGTGCGTCAATTGAGGTGCGCCATGACCTGTAATACAGTGAAGAAGGAGAATAAGGAGGTGAGGAGGGTAAGGAGGGGCTTCGCTGACCCAGAGGGCCCGGAGGGCTTCGCCAACACCGAGGGCTTCGCTGACACGGAGAATCCGGAGGGCTTCGCCACACCGAGGGCCCGGAGGAATCGCGGCTTCGCGGCCCTGCACCCTTGTGTTGACTCGATTGCGGCGAGGCGCACGGATCGAGCGGGATGCGCCCTCAACCTTTCCTCTGCGCTCTCGGCGCCCTCCGTGCTCTTTGAATGTATCACGCACTGCGTTCGCAGGGAAGCACAGGGTTTGGAAGAAGCACACTGCGCGCTTCGCGAACACCGTGAGCCCGGGGGAATCGCCGCTTCACGCACTGCCTGCGTCAACGCCAATAATCTTTGATGTGCGATCCAACGTCCGCGTCCATGCTTAATAACCTCCGCGGGATGAGTCTAGCGTCTGATGAAGAAGCGGCGGACTGTCGACATCTCATCCGTCGCAGTCAGCATGTACATCCCGGGAGGTAGTCCGTTCAAGGGCAGCGATACCTGTTCCAGCAATCCCTCCCGCACGAGGTATGGTCTTCCGAGAACATCGCATACCGCAATCCGAACGCTGTTGTGTGCGCCATTGATGCGCAATGTCATCCAATTTTCCGCCGGCTGAGGCCACAACTCCACACCAAGTTGCGGCATGGGCGTCGGCTCGCGTACGGGAGTTGTCTTCGCGAGACTTCGGCTCCAGAGCACACCGCTGCGATCCATGGCATACACCGTCGAGGTGGCCGTGCCTGCAATACTGGCGAAGTGTGCCGAGGGAAGTCCCTCTTCCCACTGCACCCACTGCGCGGTATTCTCGTCATAGCGCAGTATACCTCCACCTTCGACCGACAGCAGCAGCGTGGCACCGACCAAGCTGAGTGCACCCGCCGGGAATTGTATGGGTCGAAACATTGCCTCTCCATGACGGCGAATGTACGCTGTACCATAGTAACCCGCCACGCATACCATTGAATCAGTGACCACCAGCCTTTCAATAGACTCTCCGGCGAGGCCGCTCGTATCCGCGCGCCAGGTATCGCCCGCATCGGTGGAGTAGCGAATTTCGCTTTCACTCGCCAGGTAGAGATGTCCCTCCGTCGCCGCAATAAATCGTGGAATTCGGTTCGTGCTGGCAGAACGGAACACCCAGGTTTCGCCATGATCACTGGTACGTGTCAGACCTTCGGAGGTCAGGAAGAAGAAATGGATGCCTCCCCCGGAAGCGGACGTCGACACAGCCGTCGTTCGAATCGTGTCAAGTTCCTGCCAGCTTGCCGCATTATCAATGCTACGCCAATCATGCCGCTCGTCCTGAGAACTTCGCCTCATGCTAAAATACATCGTCCCACGGTGTGAGTGGATGGCGCACTCGTAGTCAGTGAATTCCCATCCATTCACTGGCACCGGCAAGCGACTCCAAATGCCACCGGACAGGCGGAAACGATACGGAATCATCGGATCAGTCCCGACCAACAAGTCCGCCCCATGCACAACGGCGCTGTTTATTCCAACACTATTGCGTGGAGTCGCGGCCGTCCATTGATTCCCTCCGTCGGTCGAGATGAACAACCCGAAGGGTATGGTACCGATGATGATACGCTGTTGCTGGACGTGGACGCAGCTTACATATGTACTTGCCTCACCAAGCGTCTCGCTGCGCCAGGATAATCCCCTGTCCGTGCTGATCCGGAGACAGGACGCGGTTGCAACGCACACAATGTCCCCATCCCCCGCTATATCCCTCACAGAATAGGAAGTACCGGTCGAAATATCCGACCAGGCGATGCCATCCGCACTGTGATACAAGGCCGGCATGTCGAAATACAGGCTTGTCTCGTGTGCATAATAGCCATCCGCGCACCGTACGATCCGTGTAAAGTCCCGTGTCATGGCAGCATCCGAATGAGGATGCCAAGCGCCATCGCTTCCCCATCGATAGAGTCCATGCATCGCCACACTGCAGAACAGCTCTCCATCCACGCTACCCCTTCGTCCGCCAATGCTCTGGACCTTCGTATCCGGCAGGCCGCTGTTCGCGGTCTGCCACTGTTGGAGTGAGGCATCAGTGGACATCAAAATCCCATTCGAGCCGAAGTATTTGGAAACGAACACGGTGTCGCCAACGACCGCGACAGCTGTTGCCGCCCCGATTCGCACGGACGTTGTCACTTCCACCCATCCAGACTGAGCATCGAGCCGGTACAACGAGCCACTCTCATAGGCGAGCGTGTAAATCCGGCCATGCGCGGTGAAGAGAAAACCCGCAGTGTGCATCGATATCTCCGACCACGTCGCACCCGCATCATTCGAGCGCCAGTAGAGATCTCTGGAAAACCTGAATCCGGTAAACCTTCCGTCCAATCCAACAACGATGGTATCGCCCACGCTGACTATGCCCCGCACCGCCGCAGCTGGCGGAGCCCCGATCGATTGCCACTGGCTCTGCGCGGTAACATTCGACGCGAAGAATAACACTATCCACAACCACAAGCTTGCGAGCAGTCCTGCCTGACGAGGATTCAGCGTGGCATGACGAAGAAGGCATCCTGGCGTATTCATAGCGAACTCTCCTTGGGACTGCTGAAACTGTCAACCCCGTAACATGATGTGTTGAGCGGCCGCAACGAATCGTCGCGCTCAACGGTATTTACTGGAGAAGCGTGTCTTTATCAAGCCCTGCCAGTATTGCTACGTGTCACTGTTGGTATTTCGGATATCCGGATCGCCCTTGCGAAGTAATTGAGCGCAATTCCGGTCTAACGCTCAGAGTAACACTCGACTGCCGAAATGGTTACACCCTCGGCAGGAAGAGGCATCAACCACTACGGGAACAACGCCCATACGAAAGAGACGTGGAGCACCCGGCTGGCTTCGCCAACACGGATCAACCCTGAGCTGCGGCCCGCGCCATGACCTGTAATACAGTGAAGAAGGAGAGTAAGGAGATGAGGAGGGTAAGGAGGGGCTTCGCTGACCCAGAGGGCCCGGAGGGCTTCGCCAACACCGAGGGCTTCGCTGACACGGAGAATCCAGAGGGCTTCGCCACACCGAGGGCCCGGAGGAATCGCGGCTTCGCGGCCCTGCGCCCTTGCGGTGGCTCGAATACCGGGGTATGTGCAGGATTCGGAGATCTGCACCCTTTAACAATTCCTCTCCGCTCTCTCCGCTCTCTTTTATCTCTTCAAATGTATCCCGCACTCAGCGGGCTGGCATGATTTGAGCGAGACGCGCCCTCGACCTTTCCTCTGCGCTCTCGGCGCTCTCTTTATTGCGGCGGCACGGGTCAGCGCTTGCGCAATAGTCCTGTCCAATGGGCGGCGTTGCCGCGGAGGTGCACGAGGTAGAGTCCCGCGCTGAGGTGGGTTATGCGCAGCGTGTGCGTCATGGTTCCGGCGACGCGTGGAAGGTCCTCGCGCAGCACTTCCCTGCCGAGCATGTCGGTGACGTTCAGCAGCATCGGCGCGCCTGCGGAGGCCGCGATGCGAAGCGTAACCACGTCGCCGGCGGGCGTCGGATACATGGCCACGGTGCATTCGCCCGCCGCGGCAACATCATCGAGATCCACCACGCTCATGCCCTCGGAAATATTCGAGCAATTGTCCGCATTGTACACGCGCACCTGATACATGCCGGATTCCGTTGGTATATGCACGGGACCGGTTTCCCCGGGAAGCTCCATCCCGTTCCGATACCACTGATAGCGCACGCCTTGCGTGGAGTGCAGGCGTTCGTTCACGCGGGTGATGACGGGCACGCCCGGCCGTGGCCGGAACACCGCGTCGACTACCGTCGAGACGGCGGAGCAACCCTCGTCGTTCCACACCGTCACGCTGTACATTCCGGTTGTGGTGACGGGTCGCCGCAGATCGGTGGCACCGTCGGACCAACGCCGATGCGAATATGGGGACACGGCGGTGAGCCACAACGTGTCCCCTTCGCATAACACGGTTTCACCCGATCGCTCGATACTCGGTGTGGCTGGCAGCGACGACACGCGAATGGTGATGGAATCGGACCAGCCCTCGCAACCATATCTGTCGACCACTTGCACGCGATACGTCCCGGCTTCCGACACCTGCACGCTGGAGGTGACTGGACCGTGCTCCCAGCGGTAGGATTCGAAGCCCGCTTCGGCTTCCAGTGTCACGCGCTGCCCGACACAGAGATTGCTCGAACCCTTCACCGTCACTTTCGGACGCACGGGTGCGTTGACCCAGACGTTCGTCGGCTCCGATGTCGCCGTGCAACCGAAATCATCCGTCACTGTCACGCTGTATGTGCCTGTGGAGTCTACAACGAGTCGCGGACCGGTGGCTCCGGTATTCCAGCGGTATGTGGCGAAACCCGGTTCCGCTTCGAGGGTGATGCTTTTTCCGTAACAGACGTCGACATGCCTGGTTGGCGTCACACTCACCATCAACGGCGGGCGCGAAGTAGTGATGACATGGCGTGAAATGCCCACCACTCCGTCGGCATCCACGGTGGTCACGCTGTACGCTCCCGTGCGGTTGACGACGATGGCGCGTGTGTTTTCGCCACTCGACCATCGATAGGAGCGCATTCCCGCCGGCGCCGAGAGCACGACGGATTCGCCATCGCAGAATTCCAACGGCCTGTTGGCGGAGATGCGCGGCGGCTCCGCGTCGTCGATGCGCATGGATCCGTGAATGCTCACCGCACTCACGCAAGGAGAAGAAAAGTGCACATCGTGCAGCAGCACTTCCGACACGGTATCGCGCTGCACAGCGGCGGCACGGAACATCGCGTGCCCCAGCACATACGGCGCGCGCACGGCGATATTCGCGAACACTTCAAGCTCAAGCGTTCCCGCGGAATCGCGCAGAGCAACGGGCACGCCATCGAACAGGCACTGCGTCGCATCCAAACCCACGAAGCGCAGCAGGGTGCTGTCGTAGCGCAGTGAATATCTCCCTGGCGGCAAACGTTCGAGCGAGGGATCCACGGACAGCGGCAACGGCGCTTCGCTGCCGGGTTGCACCATGGCATGCTCCACGCGCAACCATGCGCCACGGAAGGTGGAGGGATCGCGCATCAACCGATACTGCCGGGCCTCAGAGCTGTCGGATCCGCAGGGCAGATCCACCGCGACACGCACGTTGTGCTCGGCTCCATCCGCGCAACCAAGCCGATAGCGTATGGTACATTCGCGAAAGCCGTCGCGCATGAAATCGAGGATGTCGAGATAGCGCTGTGGCAATTCCGCGCTGGATTGCAGCGGAAAAAACTCGCCACCCGTCTCGCGCGATATCATCTGCAGATCCTTCATCGTGGCTCCGGTGCCCAGACCCACGGTGATCACTCGAATACGGTAACGATTGGCAAGAGAAATAATTTCACTGATCGTCCGCGTCGAAGCGTTGTCGTAGCCCATGCACAGCAGTACCACGGCGCGAGTGGCGTTCGTTCCCCAGTTGAGCAAGCTCATGAGTCCCTGATAGCAAGCATCCCACACCGCCGCGCCCGAGGCGGGTGTCATCGCCTCTATGGCGGAACTCAGTTCCTCTCTGTTGCTGGTCATGTCCTTAATCTCCACAGCGGCACTGGAATATGCCGACACGGACGCTTCATCGAGCAAACCGTCCATGTCCCGCACGAAGGCGAGCGCGGCGGCTTTCACATCCGCGAGTATCTCCGCCGACGTGGATCGACCGAGCACCAGCGCCGCGGAGACGGGCAAGATCACTGAGGGATCCTGACGGAGCAATGTGAAGTCCCGAATTTCCACACCATCATCCAGCACGCGCACATCCTTTTTCGCCACGCTGCGCAGGGGTACGCCGTCACAGTTGATGCCGACGGACATGACCACATCGGGCCAATATGCATCGAGGAGCTTTAATTCGACGGTGAACTGTCCCCACAGCAGCGCCCCCGGGGCGCACAGGAGGATGAGGCACATGAGCAGCATGGGAACAGCAGCTCTGGCAACTCCACGATCGGAATGCGATACGCGCATGGAACACCCATCAATCGAGACACAGGCAGAATAGATGAGCTGATGGTACGATTTTCCATGAACAGAGTCAAGGCATATGCACGGGGAGCTCCGTCCTCGCTTGGTCGTGCCATCCAGTGAAGAAGGAGAGTAAGGAGGAAAGGAGGGTAAGGAGGGGCTTCGCTGGCACCGAGCACACGGAGGGCTTCGCGGGAACACAGAGTACTCAGAGCGCTTCGCGAACACGGGGCTT
>DAOSDL010000035.1:0-51995 GCA_035362335.1 Bacteroidota bacterium | reverse complement strand
TCCACCAATAACGAGGATTTTTCCACTGATGCAGTCATGGTTACGAAACGGCTGCGTTCTACGTCCCATCGTGGCGCATTGTGGAAAAAAGGCGTAAGTTTCCTCTCCCGACATCGGACATCCCGTTTTCACATCATATCACTGGAGGAGTCATGGCTTTTCAGTTGCCCGATTTGCCCTTTCCCAAGGATGCGTTGAAGCCCTTCCTGAGCGAGGAGACCTTCGATTACCATCACGGCAAGCATCACGCCGCCTACGTCACCAACGCCAACAATTTGATCAAGGATACACCCTACGACGATCTTTCGCTCGAAGATGCCATTCTCAAGGCTTCCGCCGAGAATGCCACGGGCATTTTCAACAACACAGCGCAAATCTGGAATCACACCTTTTTCTGGAACTGCATGTCGCCAAGCGGTGGCGGGGCGCCCACCGGGAAAATTGGCGAACTGATCACCCGCGATTTCGGGAGTTTCGACGCGTTCAAGGAGCAATTCACGAAATCCGCCGTCACGCTCTTCGGTTCGGGCTGGGGTTGGCTGGCGCTCAACAGCGAAGGTAAACTCGAATTGCTGCCGCTGAGCAATGCCGACACACCGCTTCGCCACAACAAAACGGCCCTGCTGACCGTGGATGTGTGGGAGCACGCGTACTACATCGATTACCGCAACGCGCGTCCGAAATTCGTGGAAGGTTTTTGGGATGTGGTGAACTGGGAGTTGGCAAACTCGCTGCTCTAGGCCATCGCAAGCGTGGCCACGCCACATGAAGTAATGCAAATCCGGAGGCGCGTGATCACGCGCCTCCGTCATGTTCGGCTCGCGCGACTATTTTCCCCACAATGCCACACGCCACGAAGCGCCCATGCCTACAAACCAGGCGTCGCCCTCCTGATTCTTCTCGGTTGCGTACGGTCGCCAAGGATCACTCAGCGCCACACCAGCGGATGCGTCAAGCTGCAGTGTGGGCACGGGAGCGAAGGTCACGCCTCCGTCGAAGCGATGCTGCGGGAACTGCCGGGGGTCGAAATCGCCGTACAGTTCGACATAGCAGCCCAGCGTCTCGGTCACACCCATGCCAAAGGCGAGTGTGTACAATCCGAGTGTGTGTCCCGCACCCTCGCCGAAGGTCGCCGCCAGATTCCATCCCAGCGAAAAACGCTCACCCAGAGCGTGGGAACACGCCAGACGCGCCTCGTATATTCCACGATCGATGTCGAACACCTCCGAAGCGCTTCCGGGCAATTCGGCCATGATAATGAGCGCACTCTCGGGGCGAAATCCCTCCTCGGGAAACAGCGCAACCTTCGTACCCACCTGTAAAGGTAACAGGCCCTTTACCGTTCGCTCCGACGGGGGATAGTACGCCTCGTCGCGTGACAGGTGACGCGGATCGCTCCACAGCGTGCTGTGCATCCACTCCATACCGATGCGCAATTCGATGGCCTCGACAAGTCCCAATCTCAGCAGCAGGGCCGGAGCGGCATAGTCCGTCTCGCGGAGAAATTCGATGTCGTCCGCGCTTGCATGCAGCACGTGACGCTCGAATCCCATTTCCGCTTGTAAAAAGCCCGGCGGAACGACGCTCGACGACTCGGTTTGATCCGGGCGATCCGTTCCAAGTTCCGATTGTGCCCATGCCGACGTGGAGAGCGCTACGCACAGAATCAACAACAGTGGTGCACGCATTGGGTTCGCCTTTCGTGAGAATGAGCAAAGGGGTGGAGTGGACGATGGAACAAGGAAATATCGCCCTTCGATGCTCATGGGGCAAGGGGAGAGCGCATCCGGTACTCGCGCCTGACCAACGCCGCCTCGTCACGGGCACAGCGCTGCTCGGCTCAAGGGGGAAAGGACTGAGACGGAAGACGAAGTCCCGTCCGCAAGGCCTGAAAAATGATACAGTTAGCCGAAATGAGCGCAGCGGTTTCCACCTTGAATGTGTTGGCATTTCACCGTACATTTCATTTCTGTACGCGCCAGGATGCACAATCACATGCACGAATATATCGGAGCCATACATATCCATTCCCGCTACTCGGACGGCACGGGCGAATTGCCCGATATCGTGCGTTTCGCGGGTGAAGTGGGCCTGGATTTCATCATGACCAGCGACCACAACACCCTGCGTCCGAAGCAGGACGGGCATGAGGGCTGGCACGATGGCGTGATGATGCTGATCGGTTACGAGATCAACGACAAGGACGACCGCAATCACTATCTGGCCTTCGGTCTCGACAAGACGGTGGGGGTGCGCATCAGCGCGCAGGAATACGTGCGCCGCGTGAAGGATCGCGGAGGTATCGGCTTTATCGCGCATCCCGACGAGCAGCGCTGCAGCATGCCCGAACATCCCGCGTATCCATGGACCGCGTGGGACAGCGAGGACTTCACGGGCATTGAAATCTGGAATCACATGAGCGAGTGGGTGGAAGGGCTGACGGAAGAGAACAAATTCCAGCGCTTCATTCATCCGCTCAAATCCATCACCGCGCCGCCGCCTGTTACCTTGCGGCGTTGGGACGAC
This sequence comes from Bacteroidota bacterium, assembly GCA_035362335.1. Classification (GTDB taxonomy): domain Bacteria; phylum Bacteroidota; class Ignavibacteria; order SZUA-365; family SZUA-365; genus JAOSJT01. The sequence continues at coordinate 49,469 of DAOSDL010000035.1, read as the reverse complement.
CTCAGCCGCCGCCGCCTCGTGGTGGGCATCGGAGGTATCGACGCGCATGCGCACAAGGCCGACGTGATCGGCTTTTTCGATGTCGAAGTGTTTCCCTACAAGGTGATGTTCAAATCGATTCACACGCATGTCCTGCTCGACGAGCCCCTGCGCCGCAACGATCCCGCGCATTTCGAGGAAGACAAATGGCGTGTGTACGAGGCCTTGCGACGAGGTCGTTGTTTCGTGGCGAATTCGTATCACGCCGACCCGAAGGGCTTCGCTTTTTATGCCACATCCGCCACGGCCACCTACCAGCAGGGGGATCACGTGGTGTTCGAAGGGCCCGGAACCATCGCGTTGCACGTGGAGCTGCCGCAGGCGGCACATCTTCGCCTGTTGTGCAATGGCGAGGTCGAGCACGAGGTGAATGGCGCCTTGCTGCTGCACCCCGTTTCCCGCACGGGCGCGTGGCGCGTGGAAGCCTGGCTGGATGACAAGGGCTGGATTTTTTCCAATCACATACGCATCGGCGCGGAGGACGGCAGCTGCTGATCCGCCCATAACATCGCACACACATGAACAGACCGCTCACTTCCCGTCGTCCCTCCACCGAGGAAATCGACAAACCGCAGTCCAATTGCGGCATTGTCGGCATCTACGGCGATCCCGCCGCCTCGACACTCACCTACTACGGCCTGCACGCCCTGCAGCATCGCGGCCAGGAGGCCTCGGGCATTGTATCCTGCTTCAGCACCGCCAACGGCGAACACAGCTCCCGCCTGCGCATCTACAAGGGTCCGGGACTGGTGACCGAGGTGTTTGAAAACCAATCCCTGCTCGATGACTTGCTCATCGGCGACATGGCCATCGGACACAATCGCTACTCGACCACGGGTTCGGACAATCTCGAGAACATCCAGCCCTTCATGGTGAATTACCGCGACGGGCAACTCGCCGTGGCGCACAATGGCAATCTCACCAACACGCGCGCCTTGCGCCGCCGCTTGCAGGACGAGGGCACCATTTTCCAAACCTCCACCGATACCGAGGTCATCCTGCATCTGACCGCGCGCAGCACGGCCGCCACGCCCGAGGATCGCATTATGGATGCGCTCAACACCGTGCGCGGCGCGTACTCGCTGGTGATGTTGCACAACGACACGCTCATCGCCGCACGCGATCCGCATGGCTTCCGTCCGCTCTGCATCGGTCGACGCGGCGAGGCCTGGGTGATCGCCAGCGAAACCTGCGCGCTCGACATCATGCAAGCCGAGTATGTGCGCGAGGTGGAGCCCGGCGAGGTGCTGTTCTTCGATACACGTATGGAGGAAAACGGCCAGCCCGTCACCCGTCGCCTCGCCATGGAGCCGGAGCGCTACCATCACTGCATTTTCGAGTATATCTACTTCTCGCGGCCCGATTCGCGTGTGTTCGGGGAAAATGTGGACAAGATTCGTCGCAAATTGGGCAAGGCACTCGCCGAAGAACACCCCGTGCATGGCACTCCCGACGATCCCGTGTTCATCATGTCCGTGCCCGACAGCAGCAATACCGCCGCCATCGGCTTCCAGCGCAGCAGTTTCAAACAGGGCATCGAAGCGCGCTATGAAATCGGCATGATCCGCAATCATTACATCGGTCGCACCTTCATTCAGCCGGGACAGGAAAAGCGCGAGATGAAAGTGCGCATGAAGTTCAACACCGTGCGCGGCGTGGTGGAAGGGCGCAAGGTGGTGATCATCGACGATTCCATCGTGCGCGGCACCACCAGCCGTTTGCTGCTCAATCTCATTCGCGAGGCCAATCCGCGCGAGTTGCACGTGCGCATCAGTTCGCCCCCCATCATGAGCGGTTGTCCCTACGGCATGGATTTTCCGAGCGGCGAAGAACTCATCGCCGCGCAGCATCAGGGCGATGTGGATTCCATTCGCCGCGAAATCGGTGCCGATACGCTGGGCTATCTTTCCAAGGAAAAAATGCTTGGTTGCGTGAGCCACGAAGGCAAGCGCGGCTACTGCACGGGCTGTTTCACGGGCGAATATCCCGTACCCGTGGAAGAAAACATGCGCAAAGATCAGCACGAGATGTAATGGGACGACTCGCCGTCATACGACTCGTTTTTTCCTTCGCGCTGCTTGCATCGAGCATAACGACTGCGACGGCACAATACACCGTGGACGCATCAGCGAACGCGCCGCGTCGCCTCCTGATCAAGTTGAGCCAGGAAGCGCGGCTCCGTATCGGCCCGAGCGCATCGATGGAATTTTCCGATGCCTTGCGCAGCGCGATGGACGATGTGTCCACAGGCGCGGCGCGCCCGCTGCTCGAGCACAGCGCTCTGCGCAAAGCGGCCGCTCCCGAACTCGATGTGCTGTTGCTGGAGCTGCGCGCCGATGTTGATGTGGAAGCTGCGAGACGCCGTATCGAGGCCGTGAATGGCGTGGAATATGTGGAAGTGGACAAGTTGTACCGCGTGCATGCCGTGCCCAATGATTCGGCGTGGAGCGCGCAATGGGGTCCGCGGCGCGTGGGTTTGCCAGCCGCGCTGGACGTGACCCGTGGAAAAGCGGACATCGTGGTCGGCGTGATCGACACGGGTATCGACCACGAACATCCGGATTTGCGGCATCAGCTCTGGATCAATCGGGCCGAGGACGCGAATGGCGACGGGATGTTCCAACCCTGGCCTTCGACGGAAGCGCGCGAAGGGGTGTTCGGGGATTTCGACGGCATGGACGATGACGGCAATGGCTTTGTGGACGATGTGATCGGCTGGGATTTCGTGGATCAGCCGGATGTGAGCAATGCCGCCGGCGGCGATTACCGCGATCCCGATCCATTTCCTTTCGACGACATGGGACACGGGAGCAATGTGAGCGGCATCATCGCGGCCGAAACGGACAACGGTATCGGCATTGCCGGCATCGCGCCCGGATGCCGCCTGATGACGCTGCGTGCCTTCGATGCCCGTGGCGTGGGCGCGGAAAGCGATGTGGCGCGGGCCCTGGCCTATGCCGTGGCGAATGGCGCGCGCGTGATCAACATGAGCTTCGGCGATGTGGTGTATTCGCGCGTGCTGCGCGATGTGATACGCTACGCCTATGCTCGCGGCGTGGTGATGGTGGCCTCGGCGGGCAATGCGCAATCCACCGCGCTGCACTATCCCAGCGCCTACGACGAAACGATTTCCGTCAGCGCCACGGTGTCCAACGATCTGCCCGCGGGTTTTTCCAATTATGGACCCACCATAGACATCGCCGCGCCGGGCAGTGATATTCTCACCACGCATCCGGGCGGCGGCTATACCGGTTTCTTCGGCACCTCGGCATCAGCGCCGTTCGTGAGTGGCGTGGCCGCGCTGCTGCTGAGCAGGAGCGACGCGCTCACGCCCGAAGACGTGCGCGGTCTGCTCATCGCCTCTGCCGAGGATCTCGGTGCCCGTGGCTGGGACGATCGCTATGGCGCAGGTCTGCTGCGCGCGGATAATGCGCTGCGTCTGGAGTATCCCAGCACCGTGCGCATACTCTCGCCCCGCACCGATGCGGGTACGAATGCGCAGGATGTGGTGGTCATCGGCACGGTTGCCTCGCCACTCATGACCGGGTATCGCGTGATGTATGGCGTGGGTGTGAATCCCCAGCGTTGGACCGATATCACTGCGGACGTCCCGCGGCAGGTCATTGCCGATACATTGTGCCGCTGGGATGTGAGCGCTCTGGCAGACACCACCTACACGCTGCGCCTGGCGGCGCTGACCGACAAAGGCATCACGCTCGATGATCGCGTGGTGCTGCACCTCGATCGCACGCCACCGGTGATCGAATCCGCGCTGCTCGTGCCGGCGCTCGACGGACCGGCCTTCGGCGTCAGCGTGGGCTTCATCACCGACGAAGCGACCTTGGGCAAGGTGTGGTATCGGCTCGAAGGTTCGTCCGACCCGTGGAATTGGGTGTCGGCCGAGGGTGCCACGCGCAACAATCTCTTCGTCGGTACGGCGCATGCCGTGTTTCTCGGCGCGGATCTGTTTCTCGCTGGACGTTCATACGAATTTTACCTCAGCGCCGAGAACGCCGTCGGACTTGAGACCATCGCACGCGACACGGGCAACAGGAATTTCCGCATCACTGTACCAGCGCCCGTATCGTCGATAGGCCCGCAGCGCGTGTTGCCATCGCTGCCCGTGGGCAGGGTGTTTGGCGCGTCGGTGGATTTCAATCGCAACGGGCGGCGTGAGATTCTGCTGAACAATCTCGCCGAAGACGGACGCTTCGAGGCCTGGGAATACAACGGCACTGGCTTCGAGCGCGTGGACAACGGAGCGCTGGGTCGGGAAATTCCTCGCGGTGTGGGCGACATCGATGGCGACGGTCAGCCGGAGTTGCTCACCTCGCTGGTGCGGAACGGCTTTCTCTATCGTACCTCTGCCGTGGGCGTGTTTCCGGATCAGCGCATCTGGGGCGACAGCGTGGGCGGCGATTTCTGGCCCATCGGCATCGTGGACGCGACCGGCGACGGTGCGAACGAAGTGCTGGCCGTGCGCAACGACAGCACGATTGGAGTGTACCGCTGGGATGGCTCCGCGCTCGCGCTGTACGGCGACATCACGAATCCCACCGCTCCGCGTGGACGCAACAGTTACAGCGCCCCTCGCGCCGCCGTGGGTGATTTCAACAGCAACGGTGCGCCTGACCTGTTGTTTGGCGACGCCGATGGTGATTTTTTTATCGTCGAGCATGAAGGCGGAGGTCGCTATCGTTTACTCTGGGCCTCGGAGGATGATTTTATCGACGCCAGCGATTTTGTGGCGGCCGGGGATTTCAACGGCGACGGACGCGATGAATTTGCCATCGGATTTCGCACCGCGACGGATGACGTTGTGCCGTTCTGGTTCTTCGGCGTGTACGCGCTCGACGCCCAGAACAAGGCGCGGCATCTCTGGACCGGACAATTCCATGGCGTGACCGAGAGCAGTCAGTACGGGAGCTTCACCCGCATTCAAAACAGCCTTACCGCCGGGAACATCGACGACGACGCGGCTGATGAGCTGCTTATCAGCGTGTTTCCGGATCTGTACGTCCTTGAATATGATGCCGGGGCGGGCGATTTCGATCTGACCTGGCATCTTCCACTGGTGAACACCAACGCGGTATGGATTGGCGATGCCAACGGCAATGGCACGCCGGATTTCGCCCTCGCCTTGCCCGACAGCATTGTGTGGTACGAGCGCGATGTGCGTTACGCCGGTCCGCCACCCGTGCGCGGCGTGGATGTCGAGTACAGCAACCATTTCACCGCCGAAATCCGCTGGCAGGTGGTGGAGCAATCGCCGCAATACCGTGTGTACAAGGGGCCGCACGCGGATGCGATGGAGTTGTTCGGCACCTTTTCCGCATCGCTGCCGCTGTCCGATCCCTCGCTGGTCGAGGGCACGACCGTGTTGTACGCTGTTGCAGGCTACGATCCCGCGCGCACGCCAGCCGAGAGTCCGCGGGTGTATACACGGCTGCTGCGTCCACACGCACGCCCGCGCGTGGATACCGTGGGATACGCGGGAGAAGGACAACTGAAGCTGCGGGTGAGCAATGCCATGGGCACCACGCTGCCATCACCGTCACGTTTTCTGCTCAACGGTTCGCGACAGCCGCTGAGCGTCGCGCTTCTGGACGAGCAAACCCTGCTGCTGTCTTTCGGCACCTTGCGTGAGGGGCAGTATGGCCTGCAGCTCGTGGGACTGCGCGATGGAGAGGGCGTGCCCTTTGCCGACGAGCAGTACGGACCGATCGAAGTGCGCGAGCAGGTGGACAACAGTTGCTACATCGAGCGCGTGGAGTATCTGCCTCCGCGATCCTTCGCCGTGTACTTCAGTGCCGCAATGGATCCGGTGAGCGCGGCTGTTGCGGAAAACTACATCTTCAGTCCGGCGGGGAAGGTGTTGCGCGCCGTACCCGACCCGGCGGATGCGCGCATGGTGCGCATCGAGGTGGCTGCGGATGCGCCCATCGGAGCGTTGGGGCGTGAATACGTTCTCGCCGTGCGCAATCTGCGTTGCGCGTCAGGAGCGCCGTTGGGTGAGGGCGCGGGCTCAACGGCCGGCGTGGTGTTGAACAGGCAGAATCTCGACGACATGTTCGTGTACCCGAATCCGCTGCAACCTTCGGATGCACAGGAGTTCATCACCTTCGCCAATCTCACCGCGCGCGCCACGATTCGCATTTACACAGTCGCGGGCATGTTCATTCGCGAAGTGGAGGAAAAGGACGGCAATGGTGGCGTGGAATGGGATTTGCGCGACGAGCAGGGCGGACGCGTTCCTGGCGGCGTGTACATCTACCATGCCCGCGGCTTCGATGCTCAGGGTCGCGAGGTCGAGGCGGTGGTGGGTAAATTCGCAATTATACGGTGAGTGCATGAAAAAAGCGAGAACGCAGACGCGGGGCGCAAGCTTCGATAAAATCTGGACCGTGTCCAACATGCTGAGCATGTTCCGCATGCTGCTCGCGATACCCCTGGCCTTCGTGTTGCAGGACGCCGAGCGCATGCTGCCTTTCGTACTCTTGATTTCCGCCGTGGCCTACGCGTCGGATCTGCTCGATGGTTGGGTCGCGCGCACCTTCGACGGCGAATCGCGCTTCGGTCGCATCATCGATCCGCTCGCGGATAAAGTGTTCATCACGGTGGGTGTGCTTGTCATGGCGGCCACGCGACTCATTCCGTGGTGGTTCACTGTGCTCGTCATTGCCCGTGATCTCATCATATTACTTGGCGGCGTGCATTTGCGCATGCGCACAGGGCAGGTGGTGCAAAGCACCATGCTGGGCAAGGCCACCGTGGTATCCATCGGCGCGGCCTTGATTGCGGCGCTCTTCGGCGAGGGATCGTCGAATCCCTTGCCCATGCTGCTCCTGCTCCTCGCCGTGGGCATGATCGCCGCATCGCTGTATGGCTACGGCCAGCGTTACGTTTCCTTGATTGGCCGAAAAAAATAATCACACTTTCCGGATACGCAATTCCCATGGGTTTTCTCGACAAATTCAAACTCTCCCGCCTCATGGACGGCCTCGCGAAAACGCGCGACGCTGTCATGGAAAAAGTCACCCGCGTCATCAAAGCGAAGAGGAAAATCGACGACGCATTGATCGACGAAATCGAGGAGATTCTGCTCCTCGGCGACGTCGGTGTCGCCACCACCTCGCTGATCATCGACAACCTGCGCGAGCGCGTCAGACGCGAACGCTACGAGGACGCGTCCGAGCTGCATCGCCTGCTGCGCGAGGAAGTGGCGCGCTTGTTCAAAGGGCACGACATTCGCACCGACGGCAATTCCATCGAAATACCGGTTGGCGTGCAGCCCTATGTGGTGATGGTGGTGGGTGTGAATGGTGTGGGCAAAACCACCACCATCGGCAAGCTCGCCTACAACTACCGCTCCTCCGGCAAACAGGTGATTATCGGCGCGGCCGACACCTTCCGTGCCGCCGCCAACGAGCAACTGGAAGTATGGGCGCAGCGCGCGGGAGTGGACATCATTCAGCAGCAGCACGGCTCCGATCCCGCCGCCGTGGCCTACGACACCTTGCAGTCCGCGCTTGCGCGCAAAGCCGATGTGGTGATCATCGACACGGCTGGTCGACTCCACACCAAAGCGAATCTCATGGAGGAGTTGAAAAAAATCCGTCGCGTCATGGCCAAGCTCCTGCCCGACGCCCCACATGAAGTGTTGCTCGTGCTCGATGCCACCACAGGGCAAAACGCCATACAGCAAGCACGGCAATTCAGCGATGCCGTGGGAGTGAGTGGACTGGTTGTCACCAAACTCGACGGCACGGCGAAAGGTGGCGTGGTGATCGGCATCAGCAGTGAATTGTCCGTGCCGGTGAAATACATCGGCGTGGGTGAGCAAATCAACGACCTGCAAGTCTTCGATCACGACGCCTTCGTCGACGCGCTGTTCGGCGCGCTGCGCACCGAGGACAGCGTGACCGTGGAGGAATAGGAAAAAGGAGGCCGGCATGTTTTTGCGCAAGCCCACATACAAACGCTTCGACTACACGCCGCGGTTTTATGATCCCGCGAAAGAGGAGCGCGAACACGGCCGCCGCATTCGCTTCGAACGTCCGCCGCGCCGCGGGCCGGGACGCTCCATTTTCATTCTGCTTGCAATGTTCATTCTCGCATATTTGCTGTACTCGTTTCTCCGGTGACCATGAGCGAAAGCGATACCCGCCCAGGAATTCGTAAACTCCCCGACCATCTCGCCAATCAAATCGCGGCGGGAGAGGTTGTGCAGCGCCCCGATTCGGTGGTGAAGGAATTGGTGGAGAATGCCATCGATGCCGATGCCACGCATGTGACGGTGATTATCGCCAATGCGGGCAAAACGCTGATACAGGTGATCGACGACGGGGCCGGCATGAGCGAGGGCGATGCGCTGTTGGCCTTCGAGCGCCATGCCACGAGTAAAATCGCCACCTACGACGATCTCGAGCGCATCGTGACCTTCGGTTTTCGCGGCGAAGCGCTGCCCTCCATCGCCAGCGTGGCGAAAGTGGAATTGCGCACGCGCACGGCCGCCGAGGATGTGGCCACCTTTCTGCGCATCGAAGCCGGACGCCTCGAAGAGCAGAGCAGGGTGGAGGGGCCCGTGGGAACGTCCATCGCGGTGAAAAACCTCTTCTACAACACGCCGGCACGTCGGCAGTTTCTCAAATCCAATCCCACCGAGTATCGCCATATCGCCGACACGGTGCAGCGTTTCATCCTCTCGGCACCGCAGGTGCGCATCACCTTCATCGCCGACGGCGACACGGTGTTCGACGTGCATCCCGGCACACTGCGCGACCGCGTGGCCGCGGTGTTCGGCGACCGCATGGCCGACGCGCTCATCGAAGTGCGCGAGGAAACTGATTTGCTCACCATCACCGGCTATCTCGGCAAGCCCGCGAGCGCGAAGAAAACGCGCGGCGATCAGTACCTGTTCGTGAATGGACGCTACGTCAGCAGCCGCCTGCTGAACCATGCCGTGGTCAGCGCCTTCGACAACATGCTGGAGTCGGGGGAATATCCGCTGTACGTGATTTTTCTCAACATCGACCCAAAGCAGGTGGATGTCAACGTACACCCCGCGAAGCTCGAGGTGAAGTTCAGCAACGAGCGCAACATTTACACCATCCTGCAAGCGGTGGTGCGGCGCAGTCTTTACCACACCGACCTCACGCCCTCAATCGGTTTCCGCGATGTCGCTGGCGGCGACGCGCCTCCCGACAGCTTCGCGCGCACGCGCCACAGCGCGCCCGAAGACTCCTGGCGCGCCGAGCCGCGTTACGACTCCTTCGGCTCGCTGCGCCGCGACATGGCCGACGCTTCGCCGCCTCCCCCGCGCCACGAATCCGGCGGAGGCAGCCGCATGGATGCCGGGCAGATCGACGATCTGTTCCGCTCGCTCAACATCGCACCCGCCGATCCCTCGCGCGACGAAGCCGCGCAGGAATCCCACACCATTCTGTTGCCGAGCGAGAAACCTGTTTCGGACTCACAATTCCTTTGGCAACTTCACAACAAGTACATTTTCACACCCATCAAGTCCGGCCTCATGATCATCGATCAGCATGTGGCCCACGAGCGCATACTCTACGAGCGCGCACTCGCCGCGCTGGAGCACGCCGCGCCGTTTTCACAGCAATTGCTCTTCGAGCACACTGTCCGCGTCTCGCAGGGCGACTTCGCGCTGCTCGGCGAGATCAAGCCCGAGTTGGAACGTCTCGGCTTCGTTGTCCGCCTCGAACTGCCCAACCACGTCACGGTGGAAGCTGTGCCGCAGGATGTGAAAGCGGGCATGGAGGAATCCATTCTCGAGGAAATTCTCGAGCAGTTCAAGGAATATCGCGCCAACGGACTCACCGACATACGCCACAACGTTGCGGCTTCATACGGCTGCCGCACCGCCATCAAGGCGGGAGACCGGCTCTCGGCCCCGGAAATGCAGACATTGATCGACCAGCTCTTCGCCACAGGCAATCCCTACCGCTGTCCGCATGGACGGCCCATTGTGATCAAACTTTCGCTCGACGAACTCGACCGCCGCTTCGGTCGCACTAGCTAGCCCAGTCACGCAGGAGATACGAATGGATACACAGGTGTACCAGCCCCGGCACAACGTGCGTCTCGTTACCGCCGCCTCGCTGTTCGATGGCCACGACGCCAGCATCAACATCATGCGACGCATTCTCCAGGCCAGCGGTGCCGAGATCATCCACCTCGGACACAACCGCTCCGTCGCCGAAATCGTGGACGCGGCTGTGATGGAGGACGCTCAGGGCATCGCCATATCCTCGTATCAGGGCGGACACATGGAATACCTCATGTACATGAAGGATCTCCTGCGCGAGCGTGGCGCCGCGCATGTGCGCATCTTCGCCGGCGGCGGCGGGGTGATCGTGCCGGAAGAAATAGAGCAACTGCACGCTTACGGTATCGACCGCGTATTCTCGCCCGAGGATGGACGCATGCTCGGCCTGCAGGGCATGATCAACCTCATTCTCGAACTCTGCGATGTGCCCGCCGGTATGCACGACGGCATGCACGTGCGCGATGGCATGATACTCGCGGGCGAAACGCCGATCACCGCGCTGGGCCTCGAATTGCGCGACACACCGCGTCTTCTCGGCGCGGCGCTTTCGCTGCTCGAGCAGCACGAGGAACTTTCCATCGATGCGCCGACGGAGCAGCGTGCACCCGTGCTCGGCATCACCGGTACCGGCGGAGCGGGCAAGTCCTCGCTGACCGACGAGCTGGTGCGCCGTTTTCTTACCGAGCTACCGGAGTTGCACATCGCCATCCTGTCGGTGGATCCCTCCAAGCGCCGCACCGGCGGGGCACTGCTCGGCGACCGCATCCGCATGAACGCCATTGCCTCGACACGGCCCGGTGGTCACGACCGCGTGTTCATGCGCTCCTTTGCCACCCGCGCGGCCAATACCGCCATGTCCGCCGCCCTCCATCGCGCTGTGGCGCTGTGCCAGCGCGCGGGCTTCGATCTGGTGATCGTGGAAACCGCGGGCATCGGTCAATCGGATAGCGAGATCGTGGATCTCGTGGACGTGTCGATGTACGTCATGACGCCGGAATACGGCGCGCAGACGCAATTGGAAAAAATCGACATGCTCGATCTGGCCGATATCATCGTGCTCAACAAATTCGAGAAACGCGGTGCCGAAGATGCGCTGCGCGACATTCGCAAACAGGTGAAACGCAACCGCGGCGCCTGGGACAGCCCCGACGACGCCTTGCCGGTGTTTCCCACCATCGCCAGTCAGTTCAACGACGCGGGCACGAATCATCTGTTTTTCAATGTGGTCGCCACACTCAACCAGCGCTGTGGCACAGCCTGGCCGGTGACGCTGGGACAGGAGCGCACTCTGCCGGACAAGGCGGCAGTGATTCCGCCCGAGCGTTCGCGCTATCTCTCCGAAATCGCAGACGCCGTGCATACCTACAAACGCTGGGTGGCCGAGCAGGCGGAATTCGCCCGCACCCTGCAGCGCCTCGAAGGCGCGCGCAGCGCATTGCTGGCTGCAGCCACGCGACGCGAAGTGACTATTTCCGGCGAAGGCGGTCTGGTGGAAATCGGTACACCCGAGCAACGGCAGGATTTGCTCGACGCCCTCGCCGAGCAGGCGCGTTACTATCGCCTGCGCATCGCACCCGAAAACCGTGATCTTCTGGACAAATGGCCCGATGCCCGCACCGCCTATACACGCGATGTACTCACCACACGCGTGCGCGACCGCGAAATCGTGACCGAACTCTATCACCGTACCTTGTCCGGTACGCGCATACCCAAGGTGTCGCTGCCCCGGTACAGCGACCACGGCGATATTCTCTCGTGGATATTGCTGGAAAATGTTCCGGGCAGCTTTCCGTACACGGCCGGTGTGTTTCCCTTCAAACGTGAGGGCGAGGACCCGACGCGCATGTTTGCCGGCGAGGGAACGCCCGAACGCACCAACCGTCGCTTCCATTATCTCTCTCAAGGCATCGGTGTGGCGCGGCTGTCTACAGCCTTCGATTCGGTGACACTGTACGGCGAGGATCCCGACGAACGTCCCGACATTTACGGAAAAATCGGCAATTCCGGTGTGTCCATCTGCACATTGGACGATATGAAAAAGCTGTACTGCGGCTTCGATCTCTGCGCGCCAAGCACCTCCGTGTCCATGACCATCAACGGACCCGCTCCGATGATTCTCGCCATGTTCATGAACACCGCCATCGATCAGCAGGTGGAAAAATGGCTGGTGCTCAACGGCCGTTTCAACGAGGCGCAGCAACGCATCGATGCCTGGTATGCCGAGCGCGGCCTGGCACGTCCGTTGTACGCCGGCGTCGACGATCTGCCCGCTCTGCTCGCCGAACTCGACAATCCCGCGCAGTTCGAGCGTGGCGCGATGGTACACCGCTATTTCGGACTCGGCACCCTCGGTGTGTCGGGCGAGCAGTTGTTGCGCATGGGCGTGTTGCCCGAAGACGTGTACCAGCGCATCACCACCGAAACCATGGCCAGTGTGCGCGGCACGGTGCAGGCCGACATTCTCAAGGAGGATCAGGCGCAGAACACCTGCATTTTCTCCACTGAATTCGCTCTACGCATGATGGGGGATATTCAGGAAAATTTTGTCCGCAACAACGTGCGGAACTACTACTCAGTGTCCATCTCCGGCTACCACATCGCCGAAGCGGGCGCCAATCCCATCACGCAGCTTGCCTTCACACTGGCCAATGGCTTCACCTACGTCGAGTACTACCTCTCGCGGGGCATGCACATCGACGAATTCGCACCCAATCTGTCGTATTTCTTCTCCAACGGCATCGATGCGGAATACGCCGTCATCGGTCGTGTGGCACGGCGCATCTGGTCCGTGGCCATGAAGCGCCTCTACGGCGGCAACGATCGTTCGCAAAAGCTCAAGTACCACATCCAGACCAGTGGACGCAGCCTGCACGCCATGGAGATCGACTTCAACGACATTCGCACTACGCTGCAAGCGCTGTACGCCATTTACGACAACTGCAATTCGCTGCATACCAACGCCTACGACGAAGCCATCACCACGCCGACAGAGGAGAGCGTGCGCCGGGCGCTGGCCATTCAGTTGATCATCAACCGCGAGTTGGGTCTCGCGAAAAATGAAAATCCCCTGCAGGGCGCCTTCATCATCGAAGAACTCACCGATCTCGTGGAGGAGGCGGTGTTGCTCGAATTCCGCCGCATTTCCGACCGCGGAGGCGTGCTCGGCGCGATGGAAACCATGTACCAGCGCGGGAAAATTCAGGAAGAGAGCATGCTCTACGAGCATCGCAAGCATTCGGGCGAACTCCCCATCGTCGGCGTGAACACCTTCCTGCGTCCAGCCCATTTGCAGGGGCACGAAGCACAGCCCACGGAACTGATCCGTTCCACCACAGAGGAAAAGGATCAGCAGATACGCAATCTCCGCAATGTGCACGCACGCCACGCCGCCGATGCCTCCGAGGCCATCGCCGAGGTGCGGCGCACTGCCCGCGAACACGGCAACGTGTTCGATGCGTTGCTGCGCTGTGTGCGCGTTGCGTCGCTCGGGCAGATTTCCGCCTCGCTGTACGACGTGGGCGGACAGTATCGTCGCAACATGTAACGCATTCCGCCGCCGCAGGTGAGACACGCCGCGCGGCGACGGCCCGATTCCCGGCACCTACGACATTCATCGGAATACAAACGCCATGAACATCCTTTTTACCGGCTCCCCGCGCCTGCTCGGCGACTGGCTCACCGTGTGCCGCGAGCATACCTGCATCGTGTACGGCAAAGGCATCAAGAAACAACTCCCCGACCATGTGGTGAAAATCCACGCGCTGGACGAAGCGCCGGAAGTGGATCTCATCATCGATCTGCACATCCGCGATTCGAAAAAATGGCGGCTTATTCTCTCCGACCTCCTGGCCGAGATCGCCACCGACGTGCCCATGATCTGCAATACCATCGCCGTCACCTCGACGGAGATCGGCGCGATCACCGGCAGCCCCGAACGCATCATCGGTATCGCCGCGCTGCCCACGCTGGTGCAATCCGGTGTGGTGGAAGTGTCGTATCCCTACGGTCACCCGCATGCGCATGACGATGTGCTGCGGAAATTTTTCGACAGCATCGGCAAACGCATGGTGGTGGTGCGCGATGAGATCGGCATGGTTACGCCGCGCATCCTCGCGGTGATGATCAACGAAGCCATGCTCATCATGCAGCAGGACATCGCGGGAGAGGACGACATCGAAGCGGCGCTGGCTGTCGCTCTCGGAACCGAAGGTCCCATCTCCTGGGCGCGGCGCTTTGGCTGGGAAAACGTGTACAACCTGCTCTACGCCATGTATGACGAACTCGGCGGCGAACGCTATCGCCCCGCGTCGCTGCTGCGTAAGATGGCGCTCACCGACTGACGGTCCGCGCACGCTCCCTGCACGCCGTTACGCATGACGCTGCCGTGCAGCAGAGTTTCGGATGTGTAGTGAGAAAAAATTATTCGTCGCTCTCCGCGGGCGTCGTGCGCATGTCCTGTCGCAGTTCCGTGGGCGGGCGGTACAGATCCTGCGTCATCCATTGCGTTTGCAGCGCGGCGATGCGCGAGCGCAGCGAGCGACTGCGCCCGTCGCCGGCGCGCAGAATGTCCAGTAACTCCGCACCTGTCAGCGTCACGCCATGCACGCGGCTGTCGCCCGCCGCGCGTTCCAGGAGTTGTTCGGCGCGCCGCAGCGCGGGCGCCGCGCGAAGCTCGCCGCCGCTCCACGGCACATGAGAGGATGTCCATATGTCGCGATCATCCATCACAATGTGCAGGGGAGTGGCGCTTGATGCCTTTGGCATGACAGCCGTCTCGTCCACATGCGCGCCGTTGGCGTGTACCGTGTAGAGCGCTGGCGTGGCTTTTTTTCCGATACGCATTTCCAGCAAACCATCGTACTCCCCGCGCACGCGGGCTATGAGGTCCAGCCATTCGCTGGCCGATACGCGCTGCTCGCCGAACACACCGTCCAGCAGCAGACCCGTCGCCTCCGCGCGGGCGGCCAGAGCGGCGCATTCCTCAACAAGGTCACGGTAACTGCTCAAAAACGCACCGCTGATGCTATGCGCCGGACGTGGACGCAGTCCCGTCGCTTCGGTGTACAGCGGCGCGAGCAGCACGCGCAGTCCGGCGCGCGTCATCAAGCGCGCGTCCTCGGCAAGTGCTTCCCATTCCAGTGTGCTGAATTCCGCACGCCGACCCGATGCGCTCCACAGTGGTACCGGCACCACAACCCAGGTGATGCCTGCGTCGCGCAGTGTGGCGGCGACGCTGTCCGCTCCGAGGCGTCGCAGCGCATCGGGAGCGAGCTGCAGGGCGATGCGATGGGCGGCTTTGCCGGCGATGGAGCGGCGCTCGGGTACGCTGTGTTCCGTGCCTCCGAAATCCAGCCGCATCAACATCCAGAACAAGGCGAGCACCATGGCGGTGACGATGAATATCGCCGCGCGCTTCTCACGGGGGAATTGTGTCGACGCGTCAGACATGGGCGGCCTCCGTAGCTTCCGCGGCCAGCACCGCGCTTTCCATTTCCACAAGCAGCGCCCGCACATCCGCGGGTGTGCG
Organism: Bacteroidota bacterium; assembly: GCA_035362335.1. GTDB lineage: Bacteria > Bacteroidota > Ignavibacteria > SZUA-365 > SZUA-365 > JAOSJT01. The sequence continues at coordinate 33,834 of DAOSDL010000035.1, read as the reverse complement.
CACTTCACGCACAAGGATGCGCACCTGGCGCTGATCGCGTTTCATCACCGCGCGAAGCTTGTTCGTCTGTACCCACTGCATCAGCGGCTGGAAGTTGTGATCGTAGAACGCCGCGTCATCCTCCGGCGGCAAGGCCATGTTCACCGTGCCATCTTCCAGCGTCACGCGGCTCAGACGGATGCGTGCGGCGATGAGGCGCACGCGCACACTGAAGAACAGATTGTCCGCTTCCTCCGGCAGTCGCCCGAAGCGGTCGAGCAACTCGTACTCGATCTCGTCGATCTCTTCGTCGCGCTCGCAATTGTAGAGGCGCTTGTAAATGTCGAAGCGTTCTGTGGCGTTGCTCACATAGTCGCGTGGCAAATACGCGTCCTGCCCGAGTTCCATCACCACATCCGCGCGGGGACGCAGTTCGATGACTTCCTCGGCGAAGAGGCCCTGGAATTCCTGTTGCTTGAGTTCCTGCACGGCCTCTTCCAGCGTGGACATGTACAACTCGAAACCGATTTCCGTGATGAATCCGCTTTGCTCGGCGCCGAGCAGATTGCCCGCTCCGCGGATTTCCAAATCGCGCATGGCCAGTTGAAAGCCCGTACCCAGCTCGGAAAATTCCTCGATGGCCTGCAGTCGCTTGAGCGCATCGCGCGAGAACTTGGCCTTGGGCGGCACGAGTAAATAGGCGTAGGCCTGCACGTTCGAACGTCCCACGCGTCCACGCAACTGATACAATTCGGCAAGTCCGAAGTGATGCGCTTTGTTGATGAACATGGTGTTGGCGTTCGGGATGTCGAGTCCGCTTTCGATGATCTTGGTCGCTACAAGCACATCGGTTTTTTTCTCGATGAAATGCAGCATCGTGCGCTCGAGATCCGGCGGTTTCATCTGTCCGTGCGCGATGGCGACGCGCACACCCGGCAGATACACACGAATGGTATCGGCCAGCGCTTCGAGGTCGCTCACCGTGTCATTGACGAAGAACACCTGTCCACCGCGTTGCAACTCCCGCTCTATGCCCTCGACCACCACCTCCTTTTCGAACGGCACGATGCGCGTGATGATGGGGAGGCGGTTGCGGGGCGGCGTTTCAATCACCGAGAGATCGCGTGCGCCGAGCAGCGAGAAATTCAGCGTGCGGGGAATCGGCGTGGCCGTCATGGTCAAGGTGTCCACTCCCGTGCGCAGTTGCCGCAATTTCTCCTTGGCGGCGACGCCGAAGCGATGCTCCTCGTCCACGATCAACAAGCCGAGATTGCGGAAGCGTACGTCCTTGCTCAGCATGCGATGCGTCCCGATAACGATGTCGATGCTGCCGCGCTCGAGTTTACCGGTGACTTCCTCCTGCTCCTTTTTCGTTTTGAAACGCGACAGCGAGGCCACATTCACCGCGTAGCGCGCGAGGCGGTCGCGGAAGGTGTTGTAATGCTGCTCGGCGAGGATGGTGGTGGGCACGAGCACTGCAACCTGCCTACCGTCGGCCACGGCCTTGAAAGCCGCGCGCACCGCCACTTCGGTTTTGCCGTACCCCACATCGCCGCAGACGAGACGGTCCATGGGCACCGCTGTTTCCATGTCGGCCTTTACTTCCGCCGTGGCCTTGGCCTGGTCGGGCGTGTCCTCGTACATGAAAGATGCTTCCATCTCTTTTTGCCATTGCGAATCCGCCGAGAAGGCGAAGCCCTCGGACATTTTGCGCTTGGCGTAAAGCTGTATCAGGTCGCGCGCAATGTCCTTGAGGCGACGCTTCGTGCGTTCCTTCGCGCGTTCCCAGGCACCGCTGCCGAGCTTCGACAACAGCGGCACGGCCCCTTCGGTCGAGCTGTACTTCTGCAGCTTGTTGATGTAGTTGAGATTGACGTACAACACATCATCGTCGGCATAGGTGAGCTGCGCCGTTTCCTGCAAGCCGCCATTCACCGTGATGGTGTTGAAACCCACGAAGCGGCCGATGCCTTTGTCCACATGCACCACGTAATCGCCTATGCGCAACTGCCGCATTTCCCGAAGGGACAATCCCTTGACGCCCTTGTGAACGCGCTTTTGCACATGCCGGCGCTGGAAAATCTGATGCTCGGTGAGCACCGCCAGACGCGTGCCATGGTCGATGAATCCTTCACTCAGCGGACAGTAGCGAATGTCCCGGCGCATGGAACGATGGCCGTTGTCTTCCTCGGGCAAAGTGCTGTGCAGAAGATCGTCCAGGCGCTGCGCCTGTGCTTCCGAGTCGGCAACGAGTGTGCAATTATAGCCGCGCTCCTCGAGCGAGGTCAGCAGTTCGAGTACGTGCTTCACCGAACCGTTGAGCGCGGGCTGGCTTTCCGTATTCGCCTCGATCACCGCGTCCGCTTCCTGCTCCATCACCGAAAAAAGCACGCAGCGATGCCGCTCGCGCAGCGTGTCGAGCAGCGGTGCGTCGCTCTCATCCACCGCGCCGGCGATGCTCTCCATGCCATCGAACACCAGCACGGCATCGCCGGTGAAAAACGCGGGCATGCGGTCGCGCGCGGACTCACCGTCCTCGAGGAAAAGGGAAGTGACAAATGCCACCTGCTCCCGTGTGGTGGTGGAACGCTGGCTCAAGGGATCGAATTCGCGAATGCTCTCGATCTCATCGCCGAAATACTCAATGCGCAGCGGCTGCTCCATGCCCACGGGAAACACGTCCAGTATACCGCCACGCACGGCGTACTCGCCGGTGGTGGACACGAAGTCCACCCGCTCGAAACCGCCGAAGGCCAGGGCGCGCACAAGGTTGTCCTGCGGGAAATCCAAACCCGCGTTGATACTCACGCTCTGTTCGCGAATGGCGCGCACAGAAGGAAATTCCGTGGCCAAGGTGTCGACGTCGGTGACCACCACGCGCAGCGGCCGCTCGGTCAGCGAACGCAGGGCGTCCGCATTCTCCGCGAAGGTGCTGCTGATGTTGCGGATTTTTTTCTGCAGAGTGGAAAGATGTTCCCCGATGTACAGCACATCCTCCTCGCCGAGCATCACGCTCACGTCGTTCCACACTTCGAGCGCGCTGTGCGTGTCGGGACACAGAATGACGCATTGCTTCCCGATACGACGGAAGAGAGAGGCGAGCAGAATGCCTTTCAATCCTCCATGCACGCCGCGCACCTGCACCGCGCGTGCATCGCTTCCCAGCGCATCGGCGAGCTGCCGCACAACAACGCTGTCGAGCAGTGGAGCGAAACAACTGGTATCCGCCCGCGCCTGCGCGGTCTCCGTTTCACGCTGCGTGCCTTTCACGCGCTCGCGTCCTCCCCGTCGGCCCGCGGACACAGTCGACGCAGCAACGCGTAATCGTAAATGCCTGTGTGATGTCCGTCCTTCCAATGAAATTGCAGGGCGTAATGTCCTTGCGGCACCACCTTTTCCAGGGTCAGCGCATCGGCGGTGAACAGGGGAATGTAAAACGCGCCCTTGGCCGCGAGATCCGCCTGGCAGGTGGCGCAGGGACAGTTTTTGCGAAGATGGGGCATGCTGTATTCGCAGACCTTGCCGTCGGACCAGGTGATGCGCAGCATGCGCGCATCGCTGCGCGTGATGGAGACTGGAGTGATGCGTTCGTTCATGGCGTACATCTCAAGCTGATTTCGACACGATGCGGTACATTGCCATCCGTGCCCACAATCCAGAAACATACGGAACTCGCGCGACACGAGGAAGTGCGAATCGTTGACAATCCTCGACCAGGCGTCGTTGCGAAAACTTGCCCGCGTGGATTGCGGAGCGAGGAGAGCTGATCGATATCGGGATGTATGGGTGCGAATATTGCAAAAAACCGTCCAGTTCCCGTTTCCATCCGCCCCTCCGGAAATGCACCATGGATGAAATTCCGCATTGCCTCGCAGTCGCGGAGCGTCTATTTTTGAAGAGTGCAACTTCACCATCATCAACACACAATGCATTTCCTCGAAAAACTGGACGCGGTCACCGCGAAAAACAACAGTGTGCTCTGCGTCGGCCTCGACAGTGAATTGGCCAAAATTCCCGCGCAGCTCGGCGGCGACGCCGACGCCGTTCTCGCATTCAATCGTGCGATCATCGCGGCTACTGCCGACCTCGTTCAAAGCTACAAACTCAATCTCGCCTTTTACGAAACTCTCGGCCCCCGCTCCTGGGAGGTGCTCCGCGGCACGCTCGATGCCATCCCGGCCGACGTGCTGACCATCGGCGATGCCAAACGCGGCGATATCGGCAATACGTCCACGATGTACGCGAAGGCGTTGTTCGAGGAATTGGGCTTCGATGCCTGCACGGTGGCGCCGTACATGGGCCGCGATTCGGTGCAGCCCTTTCTCGCGTATCGGGATAAAGGGGTGTTTCTCCTCGCGCTCACATCCAACAAGGGGTCGCGCGACTTCCAGTACCTGAGCGTGGACGGTGAACCGCTGTACAAACATGTCGTGCGCACGGCAATGCAGTGGAACGAGGCGGACAATCTCGGTTTCGTCGTTGGCGCCACGCATCCCGATGAATTGCGTGAATTGCGCGCGCTCTGCGGAGAGATTCCGCTGCTCATTCCCGGCCTCGGAGCGCAGGGTGGAGATGTGCAAGCAAGTGTCGAAGCAGGTGTCACCCCCACGGGCCACAGGGCAGTGTTCAATTCCAGCAGGGGAATCATTTTCGCCGGACAGGGCGAGGACTACGCCCAACGCGCCCGCGACGCCGCGCTCGCTCTGCGCGATGAAATCAACCTCTATCGACCGCAGGTCGCATGACCGTCGGCTATCTGGATATTATTTCCGGAATCAGCGGCGACATGATGCTCGGCGCCTGTGTGTCGGCCGGCGTACCGCTGGACCATCTCCGTGACGAGTTACGCAAACTTCCGCTCGATGGCTATGAATTGCGGCAACGCACACTGTGGCGTAGTAAAATCGCTGCGACGCATATCGATGTGATGCTCGCTTCATCCGACGACTCACACGCGGCGCATGGAAACGACGATCACGCCCATGAACACCATCACCACCACGGTCATGCGCACGATCACCACACGGAGCCCACGCAGCAGCATCGGCACGTCCATCGCGCCTGGGCCGACATCCGGGCGCTGATCGCGTCGAGCGCGCTGCACGACGAAGTGAAACGCCGGGCGCTCGCCGTGTTCGCGGTACTCGCCGAGGCCGAGGCGCGGGTACACGGCGTGCCGGCGGACGATGTGCATTTTCACGAAGTGGGCGCTGTGGATTCCATCGTCGACATCGTGGGCACGGCCATCGCCTTGGAGTATCTCGGCATCGAGCGATTGTATCACTCGCCGGTGAAAACCGGTGCCAACGCGTTGATCCACACTCAGCATGGAATGATGCCGGTACCCGCTCCCGCCACCATCGAACTGCTGAAAGGTCTGCGTATCGAGCGCACAGGCATAGCCGAGGAACTCACCACGCCCACCGGCGCGGCGATTCTCGCAGCGCTGTCACGCGACGCGTGGCAAGCGCCTCCCACCTTCGTGCCACGCGCCATCGGTTACGGGGCGGGGACGAAGGAATTCGCGGAATTGCCCAACATGTTGCGCCTGATCGTGGGCGAGGAAGGCGCGGCCTTCGAAACGCAGGATCTCGTGCAGCTCGAAAGCACGATCGACGACATGAACCCGGAGCTGCTGCCCTGGGTGATCGAGCGAGTACTCAGCGCGGGCGCGCTCGACGCCTTCGTCATTCCCGTGTTGGGAAAAAAAGGACGTCCGGCTCATCTGCTTCGCGTCATCGCCGAACCGGCGAAACGCGAGGAGCTTTGCGCACTCCTGTTCGCCGAAACCAGCACCACGGGCGTGCGTTGGCAGCACATGCAGCGCAATATGCTGCCGCGCCGACAGGAGACGATACAGACGCGCTTCGGTGCCACAGTGGTGAAACGCATCCATGGAAGTGACGGCGAGCGCCTAGTTCCGGAGTACGAGGAATGTCGGCGTATTGCACAGGAACGAAATCTTCCCTTAATTCAGGTGTTCCGTTCGATTGAACAGGATTGTCTCTCCCAGGGTCATTCATGAAATTGCTCAGTGTTTTCGTGTTCCTCCTCCTGCTCGGCGCCGCAGCGTTCGCGCAGACGTCCGCCTTGCGGCCATCGGGCGTGCCCGAGGACCTCAAGCGGGAAATCATCGAGGAATATTTCGACGGCAACATGAGCGTGAACATCCTGTGGACGCATTACCGCACCGAGAGCATTGTGCTGCTGCTGCTGCTCGGTGGGGCGATACTCGCCGTGCGGAATTACTCCCGCAATCTTGGACGGCAGGAACAGCGCGTGTTCGATTCCCTGCAAAGCAATGCCGTGCTCATGTTCGATCGTTCCGGCGACATGCGCATGATGAATCGCGCGGCGAAATCCCTGCTCGCGCTGGACGAATACGTGACCATGTCCGAGGAGTCCAGCTACTACTTCAAAAACGCACCCTCTCCGGAAATTCTTCAAGTGTTCGAGGAAGTGCGCAACGATCGCCACGCTGTGGAACGGGAAGTGGTGTTCAACCACAACAAGATGATGCGCACGCTCATCGTCCGCGCTTACCCGCTGTATAGCGAGACAAAGCGCCTTGATGGCTTCATCATGATCATCGCCGACATCACCGACGCCATAGAAAAGGATCGCCGCGTCAACTGGTCCGGTGTCGCGCAGCACGTGGCGCACAAAGCCAAAACGCCACTTTCGACCATCACACTCACCGCGCAGCATCTCGAAATGCTGCTCAGTGAGCAGAACAACAAACCGAGCGACGAGGTGACGAAATACCTCGATCGCATCGTGAACGAATCCCGCAAACTCAACGAAATCGTTCACAATCTCACGCGTCTTGCGAACAAAGACCGGCTCAATCTGCTGCCAAACGACGTCAATGTCATTCTCCAGAACATCGCCGACGAGTATCGCGAGAAAACCACGCGCAATGTGGAAATCATCACGCATCTCTACCGTAATCTGCCGCGCGTGGGCATCGACATCGCCCATTTTCCCGAAGCCGTCGGCAATCTCATGGACAATGCCGTCCGCGCCATCGGATCGCGCGAAGGGCGCATCATCATCGCAACATCACCGGGGCAATGGATCAACCGGCCTGGTGAATATGTCGAAATCACGATTCAGGACACCGGCACGGGCATGGACGACGAAGTGAAAAAGAGTATCTTCCGTCCGTTTTCCACGCACAGCCGCGGCGGCACGGGACTGGGCCTTGTCATCGTGCAGAAAATCATCCAGGAACATCAGGGCGAAATCACGTTCAACAGCTCGCCCGGCCTGGGTACCACGTTCCAGATACGACTTCCTGTCACTAGATATTAAAGCACCATGAATGAAAAACCCACCATCCTCATCGTCGACGATGAGGAGGATTTCTGCCAAACGGTTTCCGATATTCTGACGCACAGCGGGTACAAGACCGTGGTACGGCAGAATCCGATCGAAGCGTTGGAATTGCTCAGCGTGCAATCCATCGACCTGGTGCTGCTCGATATTCTCATGCCACAAATGGATGGGCGGGCCGTACTCAGCGAAATCGTGCGCGATTGGCCCGAGATTCCCGTGATCATGATCACCGGCCAGGCCTACAACGTGCCCGTCGCCATTGAAACGGCGAAGAAAGGTTCTTTCTCCTTTCTCGCCAAACCCATCGATCTCGTTCAGCTGAAAGAAAGCGTCAAACGCGCCCTCGAATCGAAACGACCGAAAGTGGTGTCAGCCACTATCGAGGAGGTCATGCGCGAAATCGGCATCGTCAGTGCCAGCAAGGCCATCGAGCAAATCATGGGACAGGCCGAGAAGGTGGCGAAAACCACCGTTCCCGTACTCATCACCGGCGAAAGCGGGGTGGGGAAGGAAGTCGTGGCGCGCGCCATCCATGCGATGAGCTATCGTCGCGAAAAGCCCTTTGTCTCCGTGGACTGCGGCACCCTTACCGAGAATCTGCTCGAATCCGAACTCTTTGGCCACATGAAGGGCTCCTTTACCGGCGCAGTGTCCGATAAAAAGGGTCTGTTCGAAATCGCCGACGGCGGCACCATTTTCCTGGATGAAATCGGCAACACCACCGTGACTTTCCAGCAAAAGCTGCTCTACGTGCTCAACAACGGCAAGGTGCGGCGCGTGGGCGACACCATCGAGCGCGATGTGGACGTGCGCGTGATCAGCGCCACGAACAAGTACCTGCCGTCGCTGATCGCCTCTGGCCATTTCCGCGACGATCTCTACTACCGCCTCAACAAGTACGACATTCACATCCCTTCGCTGCGCAACAGGCAGGAGGACATTCCGCCTCTTGTGCGCCACCTTCTGGCCAAGGCCTGCGAGGAACACAAGCTGCCGAATCACTACTTCTCGCCGGCCGCCCTCGACCTGATGACAAAGCAGGAGTGGCGGGGCAATGTGCGCGAACTCGACAGCGTCGTCACCAAGCTCGCCATTTTCGCCGAAGCCGAGGAAATCGACGTGCACACTGTAGCGCACGCCCTCAAGGCGGAGACGCAGGGGCAGCACACCTTCACCATCGACACACGCCCGCTGATGGATCAGGTGGAGGAATTCGAGAAAAAGCTGATCATCGAAGCACTGCGTGCCAACAACGGCAATCAGACGCGCGCCGCGGAGCAGCTCGGCGTGGAACGCACGAATTTTGTCAAGAAAATGCGCAAGCATAACCTGACAAAGGAAGATTTTTGAGCGCTCCCTCTTGCATCGAGGGACATTTCTTCGTACATTTGTATACCTCGTTGATCGAGGTATCTGCGGGAATAGCTCAGTTGGTAGAGCGCAACCTTGCCAAGGTTGATGTCGCGAGTTCGAGTCTCGTTTCCCGCTCCCCACAACACGGGTCGCCATCACGGCGGCCCGTGTTCGTTTATGTCGGATAAACGTGACCAAGTCGGGTCGCTCCCTGCGACACTGAAGTCGCGGAAAACACAAGAACACGGCGGCGGTGTTCCGCCGCTTTACATGGGGATGTACGTGGTGATCACACTGAGGACCGGGAGGGCTCACGATCACGGCGGAGATCGAAGCGGCGCGTCCTTTGCTTGGAGTGCTACTGTGACGAAGTCGGGGTAATCCCGCGGCTCTATCCAAAACTCCAATAAGGCGTTGTATAAATCGTTGCACTTGGCACATCTCGGCGCCATTGCGTGCAACCGCAGGTCACTTTACCGAATGCACCCCCACCAATTCCTCCGCGCACTCGGCGACCTCTGTGCCCTCAGTGTTGATATCCGCTGTGACCCAATCCAGCCAACACCGTACCACAGCCATGACAACGTATTCAGGACAGCCGGAAAAACTGCTTCCTTCGTCTATCCCACCACGAATCGAGCAGAGACGCCACTTGCAGCGTGAGTATCGCGAACAGCGTTCCCGCGAGTAAATCGATCACGTAATGGTAACGCAGATACACGGTGGCCACAATCAATGCCGACCCTATACCGAGCAGAAACCAGCGCGTGCGCGAGCGATAGCGGAAGGCCAGCACCATGACCAGGAGTGTGATCTGCGTGTGTCCACTCGGAAACACATCGCGCTGCACATCGGCGGCCGGATCGCTGGAGTCGGGCGGAATGCCCTCGCCGGTGTTCGTGTACGCCCGCAAGGCGGGTGTGAGCAGCAGACCGGGGAGTTCCACGTCTTTTGTGCCGAAATCATGCAATGTGAATCGCGGACCGATGCCCGGTACGGCGATGTACCCGAAATACGACAGATAGAATCCGAGAATCACGGTTAAGAACACCGTCTTGAACGCCCGCATGCGCTTCATGCGGTAAAGATCCACTGCAAGTATCAACGGCAACAGATAAAAACTCCCGTACGCGATTTGCAGTAACTCCGTGAGCAGTGGGTGACGAAGGTGCATCATCCAATGCGTGGGATCGCCACCGAACAGCATGCGGTCGATGCGTATCAGCGCCTGATCGTAATCCACGGGATGAATGGCAGGCACAAGGTAGTACATCTCCCGGAAGGCGATGGGGATGCACAGCATCATGTAAAACCCGTGCAGCAAATTCCAGATGTGCCCGCGGCTGGCAGCGAAGCGCGCCAACATGGCGATGGCGATGAGCACCGCCGCGTTCAGCGCGAGAAACACCGGCCACTGCGGAATGCGTGAAGCGAACAGCAGCATGCCCACGCTGAGCAGCAGGAAAAATACCGTATTGACAAAATCGATGCCGGTGTAATCGGCGAGAATGCGCTTCATGTGTTGCTGTGCACCGCTGTCCCTGGCGATTTCGCATGCGCGCCATGGAGTGGGAATCGGAGTGGGAAATACTGCATCGCGCGGACGCGTGGCGACCGACGCGTCACTCAATGTAACATGCCGCGTCGAGAATGCGCAATGCTCAGAGGTAAATCAGCGTGAGGAATCCCAGATAGATCAGCAAACCCAGCGCGTCGTTCGACGTGGTGATGAAAGGACCCGTGGCCAGCGCCGGATCCACATTCATGCGGTCGAGCATCAGCGGCACGGTGGCACCCACGATGGTGGCGTTGGTGATCACCACCAGCAGCGCCAGCGCCACGGTGAGACCGAAGCGCGCATCGCCGTACCAGAGAAAGACCACGAGGAAAATCAGCAGTCCCAGCGCCGATCCCAGCAACAGCGCCGCACCCGTTTCGCGGAGCAGGCGACGAAATGTTTTACTCAGCGCCAGTTCGCCTGTGGCCAGGCCGCGCACAACAATGGACGACGCCTGTATGCCCGCGTTTCCACCCATCGCCATGATGATGGGAATGAAAAACGCCGCCGCCAGCACTTTACCTATTGCATCCTCGAAATTGCTCAGCACGAAGGCCGCGAGAATTTCGCCGGCGAAACCCACCAGCAGCCATGGAAGACGACCGCGGAAGATGTTCCAAATCGACGAACTCGTGTCGGTATCGTCCATGATACCGGACATGCGCGAGATGTCCTCCTGCGCCTCCTCGTGAATAACGTCGGCGATATCGTCGAAGGTGATGATGCCCACGGGACGGTTCTCCTCGTCCACCACCGGCAGCGTGAGCAAATCGTACTTGCGCATCACATTCGCCACATCCTCCTGATCCACATCCGTGCGCACACTGATGATGTCGCTGTCCATGATGTCCGAGACAGGCGTGTCCGCGCGCACAAGCAGGAGATTTTTCAAATCGATGATGCCACGCAACTTGCCATCCTCGTCGATGGCGTACACCTCGTACACGTCGGGTGTATCCTCTGCGGTTTTCCTCACCGCTTCGATGGCGTCCTGCGCGGTGCCGCTCACATGCACTTCTGGGAACTCGGTGGCCATCAGACCGCCGGCCGTGTCTTCGCCGTAGGCCAGCAGTTCTCGCAATTCCGCCGAATCGTCGGGCTCGAGTGTGTCGAGCACCTGCTCGGCAACATCCTCGTCCAACTCGGACATGATATCCACCGCGTCGTCCGAGTCCAATTCCTCGACGATGGCGGAGATGCGATGCGGCGTCAGTTCCTCGATAACGGATTCGCGCATCGAATCCTGTAAATCCAGCAGCACCTCCGAGGCCTCCTCGGGGGGCAGCAGTTCGAAGAGATAGCGCGCGTCGTCTTCGGGGAGCTGATTGAGAATGTCCGCGATATCCGCGGAGCGCAAATCGGCGAGTATGTTCAGCAGTGCGGCGGTTGCATGCGCGGCCACCAACTCGCGCATGTCCTCGAGCAACTCGGGATCCGCGAGTGTGGTGGAGGACTGCACGCCATCGACGGAGTCGAAGTACGGCTCTTCCTCATCCGGCATGATCGGCTGCTGCGTCATATCCCTCGAGTTCGTTGCTGAGTTCGATGAATTCCCCAACCGGCAGTTGCTCGGGCCGTTTGCCCAGCACGGAGGATCGGGATGGTGGCAGGGCGGCGGTACTGATGCCCGCAAGGCGCAGGGAATGCCCGAGAGTTTTTCGCCGCTTGCCGAATGTGGCCTTGACCAACGTTCTAAAGAACGAATAATTTCTGATTTGTGCCAGCAATGCCGTTTCGCGCCGCAGCGCCACCACGCTGGACCACACGGCGGGACGCGGCGTGAACACGTTGGGGGAGACGTGGAAACAGCGCCGCACCTCGGCATGCACCTGTGTGAATACGCTGAGTATGCCGTAATCCTTGCCGCCGGGAGGAGCCACCAACCTGTCTGCCACTTCGCGCTGCATCATGAACACCGCGTCGCGCAGCACATCGCCGGCGTCGAACATCCAGAACAGAATCTGACTCGTGATATTGTACGGCAGATTGCCGATGACGCGCAGCGCGCCACCGTACTCCGCCGCCAGAGACGCTGCGTCCATGGCGAGAATGTCGCCGTGGCGGATGTCCAGCACTCCCGAGTGTAGCGCGGCGAAACGTTCGCGCAAATGTTCCACCGCGCGCATATCCACATCCAGCGCTACCACCCGCGCGCCGCTTTCCACCAGCAACGCCGTCAGGACGCCGGGGCCCGGCCCGATTTCCAGCACCACCTCGCCGGGTTGCGGATCGAGTGCGCGCACAATGTTGCGCGCCACGTTCATGTCATGGAGGAAATGCTGACCGAGAGATTTCTTTGGAGAATAGCTTCCTTGCCGCATGCTGCAACTTACGAAATGCGCGGCGATACGGCGCGATGCGTCGCCACGATTGTTATTCCGCGCGTTTCTGTCTATGTTTTTCTTTTACGAATCACGGAAATCATGCACGCAGATCACGCCCCCTCCTCGTCCAACTACCGCTGCGGTTACGTCGCCCTGGTCGGCGCGCCCAACGCGGGGAAGTCCACGTTGCTCAACGCCATTCTCGGCACACGTCTCTCCATCGTCACACCCAAGCCGCAGACCACGCGTCGACGCCTCCTCGGTTTTCACACCACGCCGACCGAACAAATCCTGTTCGTGGACACACCGGGACTGATCAAGCCACGGTACGTCTTGCAGGAGGCCATGGTGAATGCCGCGCTGACGGCCATTCGCGACAGCGATGTGACGCTGCTGCTGGTCGACGCCGCGCGTGCCCTGGAAAAGGAGCAGTCCTTGCCCGAAGGCCTCGCCGCGCTGTTCCGTGAAGCGCGTCGCCCGGTGATCGCCGTGCTGAACAAGGTGGATCTCGTGTCCTACAAAAAGGCCCTGCTTCCGCTCATGCAGCAGATGTACGATGCCTATCCTTTTGCCACAGTCATTCCCGTATCGGCGCTCGAACACGACGGTATCGACACCATCGTGCGCGAAACCGCGGCGCTGCTGCCAGAAGGACCCGCGATGTACCCCGACGATCAGCTTAGCGATCAGAGCGAGCGTTTTTTTGTGAGTGAAATCATCCGGGAGAAAATCTTTCTGCAATTCCGCGAGGAAGTGCCCTACGCCACCGAGGTGTACATCGTCGAATTTCGCGAAGGCGATGACAAGGATTTCATCTCCGCCGAGATCATCGTGGAACGCGAGAGCCAGCGCCGCATTCTCATCGGCAAAGGCGGACAGGCCATCAAGGCAATCGGCAGCGAGGCGCGCATCGATGTGGAGGATTTCCTCGGCCGTCCGGTGTTTCTCGATCTCCACGTCCGTATTCGCGAAGGGTGGCGCGACGACCGCAACTGGGTACGTCGCATGGGCTACACCGATTGAGGCGCAGCGCGGGCCAGCGCTACAACAGCAGGGGATGACCACATGAAGGAAGAACAGAATACCCGTCGATCCTTTTTATCCAGGGCAGCGCTGCTGGGTGCCGCCGCCGTGCTTACCCCACGCGACGCGGTGTTTGGACACGCCGTTCGCCAATCCGCCTCCTCGAATTTCCCGCTCGCCGTGTCCAGCGCCAACGGCCTCGGCGCCACCGCCAAGGCCATGGAACTGTTGAGCTCCGGCGCCGACACCCTCGATGCCGCCGTGGCGGGAGTGGGTCTGGTGGAGGACGATCCGAACGATAACACCGTGGGCTACGGCGGGCTGCCGAATGAGGACGGTGTGGTGGAACTCGATTCCTGCGTCATGCACGGTCCCAGCGGACGCGGCGCGGGCGTCGCCGCCCTGCGCAATATCCGCCATCCTTCACAGGTCGCCCGCGTGGTGATGACGCGCACGGATCACGTGCTGCTCGTGGGCGAGGGCGCGTTGCGCTTCGCGCGTGCGCATGGCTTCAAGGAAGAAGATCTGCTCACCCAGGCCTCGCGCGAGGCATGGTTGCGGTGGAAGGAATCGCTCAGCACGAGCGACGACTGGCTGCCGCCGCATGACATGGACACGCGCGACATAGGAATGCGCGCCCTGCCGCGTGAACGTCCCACCGGCACGATCACCTGTCTCGTGCGCAGCGCCGGTGGCGACATTTCGGGGTGTACCACCACCAGCGGCCTTGCGTTTAAAATTCCCGGTCGCGTGGGGGATTCGCCCATACTCGGTGCGGGACTGTACGTGGACAACGAAGTGGGTGCCGCCGGCTCCACCGGGCGTGGCGAAGCCAATCTGCTCTCGCTCGCCAGCGCCATCATCGTCGAACGCATGCGCGCGGGCGATCATCCCACCGATGCCTGCCTGTACGCCTGCAAGCGCGTGGCCGCGCAAACGAAAATGCGCCGACTGCTCGACGAGCGTGGCAGGCCCGCCTTCAATGTGAGATACTACGCGCTCAACAAACGCGGCGAACACGGCTCCGCCTCCATCTGGTCCGGAGGCAGCTACGCCGTGCATACGGGCGAAGGAGAAAGCCGCCTGCTGGACAGCGCCGCGCTGTTCGAGCGTTGAACGGAGTATTGTGTCCATTTTCACTAAACACGCATGACCACTCGTTCATCCGAATACACTTCGCCCGACCGCCACGGAGACGACCCCGACGCAACACTGCGTCCGGCACGCTTCGAGGATTTCGTCGGGCAAAAGCAGATCGTCGACAACCTGCGCATTTTCATTCAGGCGGCGCGACAGCGCGGCGAAGCGCTCGATCATGTGCTGCTCACCGGTCCGCCCGGATTGGGAAAAACCACACTTGCCCATATCATCGCCAATGAGATGGGTTCCTCGCTCAAAATGACCAGCGGTCCGGTGCTGGACAAACCGGGCGACCTGGCTGGCCTCGTCACCAGTCTCGAGCAGGGCGACGCACTGTTCATCGATGAAATTCACCGCCTTTCGCCCGTGGTGGAGGAGTATCTGTACTCCGCGATGGAGGATTTCACGCTGGACATCATGATCGACACGGGTCCAAACGCCCGCAGTGTGCAGATCGAACTCAAGCCCTTCACGCTCATCGGCGCCACCACGCGCGCGGGTCTGCTGACCTCGCCGCTGCGGGCTCGCTTCGGCATCACGAACCGCCTCGATTACTACGATGTGACACAGCTCACGCGCATCGTGCTGCGATCGGCGCGCATACTCGACATCGCCATCGACGAGCAGGGCGGTGCCGCCGAAATCGCGCGACGCTCGCGTGGCACGCCCCGCATCGCGAATCGTCTGCTGCGCCGCGCGAGGGATTTCGCGCAAGTCATTGGCGATGGTGTGATCACCCGTGCCATTGCCGATCATGCATTGAACGCACTGGAAGTGGACGAGCACGGTCTCGATGATATGGACAAGCGCATTCTCACCACCATGCTGGAAAAATACAACGGCGGTCCGGTGGGGTTGAACACGCTGTCCATCGCCGTGGGTGAGGAGCCCGGCACCATCGAGGAAGTGTACGAACCCTATCTGATCCAGGAGGGCTATGTGCAGCGCACGCCGCGCGGCCGCGAACTCACGCCTGCCGGATACACCCTGCTCGGAAGCATGCCGCGGAGCACGCCCGCGCAGCCGGGTTTGTTTTCCGATGCGGGAGCGCGGGAATGAGCATACGTGCGATTCTTGCCGTACTGCTCACAGGCATCACGCTCGCGGCCTGTGGAGCGAAAACGAAACCCGGTGTGGCAGCTCCCGAGCAATTACCGGATCAGGAGAGCTGGAATTCGCGCGTGGTGTTTTCTGATTCCGGCCAGGTGCGCGCCGTGCTTCGTGCGCGGCATATCCGCATGTATCAACAACGGCAGGAAACCATTATCGACTCGGGTCTGGTGGTGGATTTTTACGACAAACAGCAGCAGCACACCTCGCGCCTTACCGCGGACAGTGGACGAGTGGACGACGCCACACGGAATCTTGAGGCTTTCGGCCGCGTGGTGTTCACCTCCGACAGCGGCACGGTGGTGCGCACGGAGTATCTGTTCTGGGAGAACGCCACGAAAATGGTGCGCGGTAACCGCTTCGTCACCATCACTTCGCCCACCGAGTATCTGCAGGGCAATGGCTTCGAGGCGGATCAGCATTTGAAGAACTACACCATATTCGGGACGGTGAGTGGAGAGGCCGAGATCAAGAAGCGCTGAGAGTGCACTGCGTGGGATGCGGGAATCGCCAGCATCGTGGAGAACGAGAAATCCACGTCCGCGATGGTGATACTCTTGCTGGCCTGATACGCTCCTCCATGTATCTGTCCGTACGACGTTGCAGTCCATGAAAGGAAAAGGAATGAACGATACACTCATCCGCTGTCCCTGGTGCGGGAGCGACCCACTGTACATGCGCTATCACGACGAGGAGTGGGGCGTTCCGCAATACGACGAGCGCATACTTTTTGAAATGCTCATCCTCGAAGGGGCGCAGGCGGGACTGTCGTGGCTCACCGTGTTGCGCAAGCGCGAGAATTACCGCGCGGCCTTCGAGCAATTCGATCCCGTGCGTGTGGCGGCCTTCGACGAGACGCGCATGGCTGCCTTGCTCGACAATCCGAGTATCATTCGCAATCGCCTGAAAATCGCCGCCACGGTGCGCAATGCGCGTGCCTGGCTCGCGCTGGCTGAGGCCGAGGGGCGCTCGCCCGCCGCGTGGCTGTGGGATTTCGTCGATGGACGTCCCGTGCGCAATACCTGGGAAGCGCTTTCCGGGCTCCCGGCACGCACGCCTCAATCAGACGCGATGAGCAAGGAACTCAAGCGACGCGGCTTCACCTTTGTCGGCTCCACCATTTGCTACGCCTTTATGCAGGCCGTGGGCATGGTCAACGACCACCTTGTCAGCTGTCATCGCCACGCCGCATTGTCCTGACCGGCGGGGAAGCTGCCGCATTCCGATCGACCGAGAATACGAACACGTCACATCCATAGAGGAAGGAATCACACCATGACTGCCATCGCTCGCATCATCGCGCTCGTTCTTCCATTGTCGCTGTTCACATCAGTGGCGGTCGCGCAGCCGTCGCTCAAGGACATGGATGCCGAACTCCGGCAATACGACAAGGTGGGTCAATTCAGCGGTGCGGTGCTGGTGGCCAAAGGCGACAAGGTGCTGTATCGCGGCGCCATCGGCAACGCGGTCGAGGAGTGGAATATCCCGAATGATGTGGACACGCGCTTTCGCATCGGTTCACTCACCAAGCAGTTCACCGCGGCGTTGATTCTTCAACTCGCCGAGGAGGAACGCATCGATCTCCAGGCGCCGATCACTTCCTATCTGCCGGACTACCCGCGTGAACAGGGTGATCGCGTCACGGTCTATCAATTGCTCACGCAAACGTCGGGTATAGTGAACTACACCTCACTGCCCGAATTCCAGAAAAACATCAAGCGCAGGCATCTCGCTGTGGACTCCTTGCCGTCCGTGTTTTCCAAGGAGAAACTGGAGTTCACGCCGGGCAGCGCCTTCGCGTACAGCAATTCCAACTACTTCCTTCTCGGTTTGATCATCGAGAAGGTGACAAAGCAACGCTACGATTATGCGTTGCGGGAGCGCATCCTGCGCCCGCTCGGGCTCGACAACACAGGTTACGATCACAACGATCAGGTTATCCCTCGTCTCGCCCAGGGCTATTACATCGGCGCGGGCGTACGTTCGCGTGCCGATTTTATTGACTCCAACATTCCGTATGCAGCAGGTATGCTTTATTCCACCGTGGGCGATTTGTGGAAATGGACACGGGCGTTGCATGCCGGCAAGGTCTTCCGCAAAAGCGCGACGCTGGAACTGATGCTCAAACCGGCCAAGGGCACCTATGCGTGTGGCCTGATGGTGACGTCGCTGATGGCCGGCAAGGACAGCGTGCGCGCCGTGTTGCATTCCGGTGGCATCGACGGCTTCAGCGCGCAGCTCTGGTATCTGCCGGAAGGCGAATACACCATCGCCGCGCTGGACAATACCACGGGCGACGCCGGAGCGCTGGCCAAGGCCGCATTCGCGCTCTTGCACGGTATCAAAGCCCCGAAACCCCGCATACCGATCTCGCAGGTAATCTTCGATATCATCGCCGAGAAGGGAGTGGACGCGGGCATCGCGCGTTACCGCACGCTGAAGAAGGAGCATCCCGACGAATACGATTTCTCGGAATCCGAACTCAACGCTCTGGGGTACAGCTTTATCAGCAATGCGCGCTTCGATATCGCGCGATCCCTTTTTGCGCTGAACCTCGAAATGTATCCCGACGCATGGAACACCTGGGACAGCATGGGTGAAGTGCTCGCGCTGCTCGATGAAAAGGACGAGGCCATCCGTCATTATCGCAAAGCGCTGGAACTCAACCCCGGCAGCATCAGCGCGCGTGAAGCCCTGCGGAAGCTCGGCGCCGAGGTGAAGGACGAAATGCCCGCTCCCAGTGCTGAAATGCTCGAACAGTACGTGGGCCAGTACGAACTCGTGCCGGGCTTCATCCTCACCGTGACGCGCGAAGGAACGCGGCTTTTCTTGCAAGCCACCGGACAGGAGCGTTTCGAGGTGTATCCGATGTCCGAAACTAGTTTCTTCCTCAAGGTGGTCGACGCCCGCATCACCTTTCAACGCGACGAGGCGGGTGCCGTGAACGGATTGATTCTGCATCAAAACGGGCGCGACATGCCGGCCACGCGTAAACCCTGACGCGTACGGCACAAGAAAACGGCTACTGCGCTATCAACACGGAGTATTTCATGGTCAAGCACATCGTTCTCTGGCGATTGAAAGAAAGCGCGCATGGTGCCACACGCGAGGAAAACGCCCGCAGCATCCGTGCCATGCTCGAAGACTTGAACGGACGCATCCCGGGTTTGCTGCGCCTCGAGGTGGGCATGGACTTCTCACGCGAGGATGCCTCCTCCGATATTGCACTGTATGCGGAGTTTGAGTCCCGTGAGGCTCTCGACCTTTATCAAGCGCATCCACTGCATGTGGCGTGTAAGGATTTCGTCCTCGGCGCGCGCGAGGAACGGCGCGTGGTGGATTACGAACTTCCCTGAATGCGGCATGGCGGAAAGCTCAGCAGAAGTGCACGGAGGGCAACCGCCAAGCGGCGAGGCGTGGCGGCACGGCCGGGCATGCCGCTCGTGGACGGCAAGCTACATTCATCCCTTGCGTGTGCGCACCGGTGATGCCTTGCGTCTCATACGCACGGACGAGGAATGGCCGGGTTGGGTGTGGGTGTGCGCCGGTGACAGCAACGAAGGTTGGATGCCCGCCCGCTTCATTGCCGATACGGAGCCACATCACGCGCTGTGCGACTATGATGCGAGGGAACTGACGGTGGTGGATGGCGAGGCGCTGTTCCTCGGGAGGGAAGTGGACGGCTGGATACACTGCGCCACGGTGGAGGGTGACGAAGGCTGGCTGCCCGCGCATTGCTGCGAAGTGCTGCACCGCCACGACCACGGCTGAGGTCACTGTACTTTGTGCTCACCGAAAAGGGGATTGCATGAAAGCCGCCCGAAGGGCAGATTGCATCATTGTGTCGAATTCATCCTTCCCCACGTAGCGGAGTTTCCGATGAAGCACGTAGCCGTCTTCCTCGCCATGATCGTTCTCGCCAGCAGCCTGAGCCTCGCGCAGGGGTTGCGCAGCGATCACCTTCCCACGATCACCGTCACCGGCGAGGCCATGGTGAATGTGGTGCCCGACCGCATCGTGATTTCCTGCGGTATTCAAACCTATCATGCCAGCATCGACCGGGCGAAACAGGAGAATCGCGATATTCTGCGCAATGCCATGGCGGAGTTGCAGGATGTGCGCATTCCCACTTCCGATATTCAAACCGACCAGATTTCGGTGGATGAAACCTACCGCGACGACGAAAGCGGCAAAAGCAAACGGGTGTTCGTTGTCCGGAATTCCTTCACCGTCACCGTCCACGATCCCGCCCGTGTGGAAGTGGTGGTGACAGCGCTGCTGGAGGAGGGTGTCAACGAAATTCTGGGAGTGGATTTCCAGACCACGGAATTGCGCAAGCATCGCGATCGCGCGCGGGAGCTCGCCCTGAAAGCCGCTCGGGAAAAGGCCCAGGCCATGGCCGCCGCCTTGGACGCAGGTATCGGCAAGCCCTTGCGCATTGTCGAGAACAATGTTGGCACGGGGTGGTGGTACGGCGGAGTGTGGAGCCGCTGGTACTCGCGCGGCGGCGGCTCGATGGTGCAGAATGTGGTACAGGATGCCGGAGGTTCGGCGGGCATGACCGAGAGCGGATTCGCGCCGGGCACTATCGGTGTGCGCGCTTCGGTGTCGGTGGAGTTTGAACTGCGCTGACACCGCGTGTACCACGCGGCGTCGCTACTCTTCTGTGGCGCCTTCGGGAAGCAGTGGCTGCACCATGATCACTCTTTCCCGCTCCATGATCACCGAACCCGGGGCCGCGCCTTTGGGTTTGCGGACGTACTTTTTCTCCGTGTAAGCCACAGGCACGTTGCGCGCGTTGCGATGCTTGCTGTAATAGGCGGCAATGGATGCGGCCATGCGTATCGCCTCCTTCGACGGCTCGCCGGCGGCGCTGCCCACACGCAGCACCACATGCGATCCACCCACACCGCGCGCGTGAAACCAGATGTCATTGGGCCGTGCGTAGCGCACGGTGAGTTCGTCGTTGTTCGCGCTGTTGCGCCCCGCCCACACCTCGAAGCCGCCCACAACCGTGAAGCGGCGGAAAGGGAAGGGCGCGTCATCGCGTTCGCCTTTCGGGGTCAATCGTAATCTCCGTAACAATGATTCATGTTCGCCGAGCACGCTGTGCAGCGTCTTGCTGTCGCGCGCTTCGGTGGCGGCATCCATCAGCGCGCTCAGGCGCTGGCGGGTGGATTCGAGCAGGGCCTTTCGCTCGATAACGTATGGGATGGAGGCGCGTGTCTGCCGCGCCTTGTCGAAGAAGCGCTGGGCATTTTCCAACACCGTGGTCATGGGCTTGAGCGGAATGCTCACCACCAGACGGGGATCGGTAAACACATCCGGCACCACCATGCAATTCGGTTGCGTGGGTTGATCGTACAGATGAATCATCAACAGATTGCCGAACTTCTCCTGCTCCGCCGCGGCGCGTCGAAGCTGCGTTTCGCTCGACAGCCTTTCCAATGATCGCTCCACACGTTCGGCCTCTTTGCGCGCGGCATCAAGTATGCGCGACCGCAGTCCCTCGACGTCGCGCGTCACCCAACCGCGACGCGAAAAATCGAGCAATCCTTCCGCAATACCCGCATAATGCGCTTCGGAACCGCCATTGAGATGCTGCAAACGCGTCAGTGAAAACGCGCGAGGCCAGGTATCCTCGAAATACACATGGCAACCGCCTTGCGTCAACTCGGCGCCGAGTTGACGTACTGTGTCGCAAACGCGATCCACATCGGCTGTGGAAAACAATTCCACATTTGCCAGCAGGGGAATGTCCGCGCGATGCAGAATTTCCACCGCCAGCGTGCCACTCAGCCACGGTCGCACCGCACGCAGCGCATCGAGCGCATTCAGGCCCGCGCCCCCGAGAAACACCGCGTGGATTTCTTCGCACGACGGAAGGCGCAGGGCATTGTCGTACACGAGCCGCGTGGGATCAATGGGCAGCGCATGCCTGCGAAACGTATCGACCAGCGTGCCGTCGGCATCGCACAAGGCGATGTTCGCGCGCTGGGTGAAGAGCACGGCGTACAGCACCCAGTCATCCTCGAAACGCAGGCGCACAACGCGGTCGTCGGCGGCCACGGTCACATCGCGCAGCACGCGTCCGGTCAGATCACCGAGCACATCCAGCGAATTCCTCCGTGCGCGTGCATGCTGCATGCGCGGCAGCAGACGCGCCTGTCCGGCTTCCACAGAACATTGCAGCGCGATGATTTCCGCGCCCTTGCTCAATTCAATGGTCAATTCCTGTTTGCGCTGTGTGTACGCCGCTTCGACGCGGGCGTCACGCAGCAGCGTGTCCAGCTCCACGGCCAAGCCGCGATAGGTCAGCCAATTCGTTACCACTCGTCACCCCCATTATGACGATTGCACTGTGCGAAATCGATTAAGCACGCGCCACGATCAACGAAGGCGCGTAGTCCTCGGGCGCGGCATAGCCGAGCAGGTAAAGCAAGGTCGCGGCCACATTCGCCAGTCCCGCATCCGCCACAGGCGCCAGCGTGTAACCCGGATGCTGGCGCGCATCCAGAATGCAGAAGGGTACGGGATTCAGGGTGTGGCTGGTTTTCGGAATCCGCTCTCCGTTTTTCTCCGTGAACATTTCGTCGGAGTTGCCATGGTCGGCAGTGATCACGGCCACGCCGCCGAGTGCGAGTACGCGTTCCACCAGGCGACCCACGCAGGCGTCCACGGTCTCCACCGCTTCGATCGCGGGTTCGAGCTTGCCCGAATGTCCCACCATGTCACCATTGGCGAAGTTGACGCGTCCAAAACGGTAACCCTCGTCCAACATGCCCAGCGTGGCCTCGGTGATTTCCAGCGCCTTCATCTTCGGCGCTTTGTCGAATTCGATCTTGTCCGAGGGAAGCTCCACATAGCGTTCAAGCGCTTCGTCGATGTAACCGGAATTGTTGCCGTTCCAGAAATAGGTCACGTGGCCGAATTTCTGCGTCTCGGAAATGGCGAAGGATCGCACGCCCGCCGCGCAGAGATATTGGCTCACCGTGCGCTCGATGCTGGGTGGATTCACCATATAGCGCGGCGGAATGTGCATGTCGCCGTCGTATTCCATCATGCCCGCGTACAGCACGTCGGGGAGGGGACCTCGTTCGAATTCGTGGAAATCCGTCTCGGTCATAGCCCGTGAAAATTCGATGGCGCGGTCGCCGCGGAAATTGAAAAACACCACGGAATCCCCGTCCACAATGCGTCCCACGGGTCCGCTGTCATCCACCACCACGAAGGAATCCATGTACTGGTCGGTCATCTCCGCATTCTCGGCATAATAACTGCGCACGGCCTCCGACGCCGAAGCAAAGCTGCGACCCTCGCCGCAGACATGCGCCTTGTATCCGCGCTCGACGATGCGCCAGTCGGCGTTGTAGCGGTCCATCGTCACATTCATGCGCCCACCACCCGAAGCGATGCGGTAATCGGCGTTGTGCTCGCGCGATCGCATGGCGAGATGCGCTTCCAGCGGTTCGAGATAGCGCAGGGCGGACTTCTCGTCCACGTCGCGACCGTCCAGTAGGGCATGCACACGGATGCGGCGTACGCCCTGTGTGGCCGCGCGGTCGATCATCGCGTACAGATGGTCGATATGCGAATGCACGTTGCCATCCGATAGCAGGCCGATGAAGTGCAGCGTGCCCGCCTCGCGATGCCGCGCGACGATGTCCTTCCACAATGCGCCTTCGAACAGCGTGCCTTCGGCGATGGCCTTGTTCACCAACTTGGCACCCTGATCAAACACCCGTCCGGCACCCAAAGCATTATGGCCTACTTCGCTGTTGCCCATGTCGTCCTCGCCCGGTAATCCCACTGCGGGACCATGCGCTTTGAGCTGCGTGTACAGTCCGTCCGCGAAGTACCGGTCCAGCATTGGCGTGCGTGCAAGATGAATGGCGTTGCCGGGGTAGGGTTTGCCAATGCCGAAACCGTCCATGATAATCAGCAGCAGCGGACCCTCCGCCGGCGTGTATGAGGAAAGGGGAGTCAATGTCAACGTCATCGTACGTCATTCAAAAGGGTTGTGGAACACATCCTGCAATGTAACAAAATCCGACGAAGCGTCATCCGTCCGCGGGCTGCTGTTGTATTTGCGCGCCGGAGCGGGTATTTTTTATGCTGGAGTTGGTTGTCGCATTATCCAATTTGCACAGGACAAGCATGAATCCCGCAACGTTCATCGACGATCTCAAGGCGAAAGCCCGCACACTCAACAAGCATATCGTGTATCCCGACGCCACCGACGAGCGCGCCATCAAAGCCGCACGCATTGTCACAGACGAAGGTCTGGCCCGCATTTCGCTGGTGGGAAGCGAAGCCGACATCCGCGCCAAGGCACAGGAAGCCGGCGTCTCCCTCGACGGCATCGCCATCGTTGATCCGGCGACTGCGCCACAGCTCGCGGACTTCGCGCGGCAGTACTACGAACTGCGCAAGAACAAAGGCATGACCGAGGACGTCGCCGCCAGCACCGTCGCGCATCCGCTGTTCTTCGGCGATCTGATGGTACGCAACAATCTGGCCGACGGCAGCGTGGCCGGTTCGCTGTCCACCACCGGCGATGTGATCAAAGCCGGTCTGCATTGCATCGGTCTCAAGGAAGGTATCAAAACCGTGTCCAGTCTCTTCGTGATGAAATTCCCGGATCGCATCTGGGCATTCGCCGACTGTGCGGTGATGCCGCTGCCGGATGCCTCGCAACTCGCGGATATCGCCGTGTCCACGGCCGACAACTACCGCGCCTTGACCGACGAAGAGCCGCGTATCGCCATGTTGTCCTTCTCGACCAAGGGCAGTGCGAAGCATGAACTCGTGGACAAGGTGACCGAGGCCATGGCGATGGTGCAGGGACGCCGTCCCGACTTGCTCATCGATGGTGAAATGCAATTCGACGCCGCCATCATTCCGGCCATCGGCCAGAAAAAGGCGCCGGGCAGCGCCATCGCCGGGCAGGCCAATGTGTTCGTGTTTCCGGATTTGCAGTCCGGCAACATCGCGTACAAGATCACCGAGCGCCTGGGTGGTGCCGAAGCCCTCGGTCCCATCGTGCAAGGTCTGGCACGTCCGGCCTACGACCTCTCGCGCGGTTGCTCGGTCAACGACATCGTGGTCACCACGGTGTTCAACGCGGTGATGGGCGCGGTGTAGCAGCGAAGACGGTCCTCCGTCCCACGCGCGTGAAATGCAAGGGAGAGTCGCATGGCGGCTCTCCCTTTTTTCCTCCTCGGGCAATGTGTAGCTTTCCGTATGGCAGCGATGGCGTACACGACTCCGGTTCTCGTCGATATTCATACACACAGCTCCGAAAAGCGTGCGGGAGTACTTGCCCTGCGCAGCCTGCGCTTCGACAGCGAGGTGCCCGCGCCCGGTGGAACATGCAGTCTCGGCATTCATCCATGGGACGCACATGAGGCGCATGTGGGGGATAAGCTCGACCGACTGAACCGCCTCGCACACAGCGATGGCGTGCTGGCTCTGGGCGAATGCGGCGTGGACAGGGCTATTGCCACGCCGGTGGCGCAACAGCTTCGCGTGTTCGAAGCACAGGCGGCGATGGCGGAGGACGCGGGCAAGCCGCTCGTTCTTCACTGCGTACGAGCGGTTGCGGACCTGCTCGCAGTGCACCGACGACTCCGCCCCGCAATGCCGTGGATACTGCACGGCTTCAGCGGCAATGTGGACACGGCTGCGCAGTGCCTGCGCGCGGGCTGGTATCTCTCCTTCGGCGCGGCGCTGCTCGAGCAGCGGCCGAGGCTGATTGAGGCGTTTCGTTCCATTCCACTGGACCGCGTGTTGATCGAGAGCGATGAACGCCCCGATGTGCTGCGCGATGTGTACCACGCGGCCGCCGCGATGCATGGACTCTCCATCGAGGCATTCGCGGCGCGCGTGTACGGCAATGCCGTTGCCTTGTTCCCACTTCTGAGAAAGGATACCCATACATGAACGATACAGTGCAATCCACCATCGCTGCGACGACGGATGATGACTGGCTCGTGCGCACGCGACTGCTTCTGGGCGATGAAGCGCTGCGCCGTCTCGCTTCGGCGCATGTACTCGTGGCCGGACTGGGCGGTGTGGGTGCGTATGCCGCCGAGCAACTGTGCCGTGGCGGCATCGGTGAGATGACCATCGTGGATGGCGACACCATCCAACCCAGCAATCGCAATCGCCAGCTGCCGGCGCTGCGCAGCACCGAGGGACGGCGCAAGGCCGAGGTGATGGCCGAACGGCTGCGCGACATCAATCCCGCGTTGCGCCTGCATGTGGTGGACGAGTACCTGCGCGACGCGCGTTTGGAGGAACTGGTGTCGCGCCGCTACGATTATGTGGTGGATGCCATCGACACGCTGTCGCCGAAAGTGTATCTCATCGTTCACGCGCTGCGTGCGGGCAATCGCGTGGTCAGCTCACTCGGCGCCGGGGGCAAGCTCGATCCCGTGCAGGTGCGTATCGACGACATCGGCAAGTCCCATCACTGCCGACTCGGGAAAATGTTGCGCAAACGTCTGCATCGACTGGGCATACGCGAAGGCGTGACCGTCGTCTATTCCATCGAAGAAATCCCCGCGCATGCCATGCGCGCCGTCGACGACGAGCGCAATAAGAAGACCATGGTCGGCACGATTTCGTATATGCCGCCGGTGTTCGGATGTCTGTGCGCGTCGGTCGTTCTTCGCGATCTTGCGATGGAGGCGGGGGAGTAGCTGCTTCCTCTCGCTGTCGAGTTTTCAACCTTGGTCGTTTGTCCACCCATCCTCAGTACGGCTCTGGCTGTCTCCCCGAAATTCCCAAGCCACGACTCCAATCCCCGCCACAGCCACAACGCTGTGCCCCGCTTTACTCTTTACTCTTCACCCATCGATATCCGAAATACTCGCTTCAGCCCGGTATGTTCGCATGCACACGGGACTCTCGCTCCACCACCATCACCACCCGTCGCTGAATCGAGCCACCGAACAGGCGAAGGAGCAGGGTCGTCGCAGCGTTCATGGAGAACTGTGGACCCAGCAGTGGCATGAGACGGAAATGCGAGAGCCAGGGGCCGCGCACTCGACCGAGGCCTTGTGGAGGGAATTGTCGGATTTCCTGCCAGGTGTGATTGTGCCAAGAGGATCCCTCGGCCGCGGCACCGCTCAGCGTGCTGCCTCCAAGGAAGAGCACCGCACCGCCGGGCGCGGCGAATCGATGCAGCTGCGCGAGGAAGTCGTGCAAACGCGCCATGTCGCGCGTGTTGGCAACGCTTACTCCGAGAGCGAATACCAGATCGAAGGACGCCTCCTCAAAGGTCATGCGCGTGGCATCCATTACCTCGAAGCGGAGCTGCGGATACAGTTCCCGGGCCTTACCGATGCCCGTGGCACTGATGTCGATGCCCGTCACCTCGTAGCCCATGGCGGCCAGAATGCCGCTGTAGTAGCCGGTGGCGCAACCCACATCGAGAATACGCGCACCCGGACGCACTCCTGTTTTGCGGAGCAACACCTCGAGAATTTCCCGGGTGACCGAGGGCGGGTAGTAGGCGAACCCCTCCCCGCGATAGAATTCGTCGTAATACGCGACGATATGATCCTGTGACAAGTTCATCTCCCAATCTACCGCCCCCGCCACACGCGCGCAAACAAGTACCGTGAACACAGAGCGCCCCGAGGGCTGCGCCAACATCGCTGCCGCGCATACACGGAGAACTCCGAGGGCTCCGCCCACACTGCGGATTCAGTATAGCCCGACACAAAAACAATCCTTCGCGCCTTCGCGGCCTCGCGTCTTCACGTTGGCTGGCGTGGTGTTTCGCTGCGGGAATTCGTACTTTCCTGTCGGAATACCTGCCGGGACCTGCCGGCGGCGGCGAACATGTGTCAATGGCGGAGAGAACGCGAGATGGAAGACAGCAACCTGTTCATGGACAAAAGTGCCATGCCCGACGACGCGGCACTGCGAAACGCGCTTGGCGACACGCATCGTCTGTGGTGCGCATTGCGCGATGATACCTTCGCCTCCGTTCCCCGCGCGGCGGAGGAGTGGAAGTTCCCCGGAGCGGCCCACGGATGGAGCTATCGCATCAAGGATGGCAAACGCAATCTCCTGTACTTCCTGCCACGCGACGGTTTCTTCAAAATCGCCATGGTGTTCGGCGAACGAGCCTGCGAGGCAGTGTACAGCAGCGATGTGTCCGCCAGCATCAAGCAGGCGCTGCGTGAAGCGCGGCCCTATGTCGAAGGACGCGGCATCCGCATCGACGTGCGCACGGATGCCGACCTCGGTGACATTCGCACGCTCCTTGGCATCAAAATGCAGCCATAGCTCTCTCACCACGGTTTCGGTACAGCCCGACTCTCGAACAATTCTTCGCACCCTCGCGCCTTCGCGTGAGGAATATGCTTCGCGACCTCGCGTACCCGGAATTTCGATCAAGTAAAGCGACGAGAACGATTCCGGAGCGGGATCCTCGTTGACCCGCATCGACATCGTCCCCGCCTAATCATTCCTTCGCGACCTCGCGCCTTCGCGTGAGGAATTTACTTCGCGCCTTCGCACCCTCTCGCCTTCGCGTGAGGAATTTACTTCGCGCCTGGGCCTCGTATGCGCGCCACCTGAAATGGAATTGCATCACAGCGGAGTGCGTGGTATGTTTGCCGGATGGGAGCGGCTCGACCCGTAAGCAGAACCCCGATTCACGCTGAACAGGATATGCAATGAATGATGAACGCACCTTCACCTATGACAATGCCATGAGC
Source organism: Bacteroidota bacterium (assembly GCA_035362335.1). Lineage (GTDB taxonomy): Bacteria > Bacteroidota > Ignavibacteria > SZUA-365 > SZUA-365 > JAOSJT01. The sequence goes on along the minus strand of DAOSDL010000035.1, from coordinate 5,275 downwards.
GAACTCGCTGTGCTGCGGGAGCGTGTCGAGGCCTATCGCAGCAACGAGCAGATGTTCCACGCCCTCGTGGAAACCGCGGTGGGCAGCATCGGTGAGGAGTTCTTCAGGAAAATCGTGATCAAGCTCTCCGAATGGCTCAACGCTGAGTGCATTATCGTCGGGCAACTGGTGGGGGAGAATGTGGTGCAGGGCTTTCCGATGTTTCTCGATGGCGATATTGTCGAGGGGTTTACCTACACGCTGGACGGCACGCCCTGCGATCTCACATCGAAAAAAGGGTATTGCGAGTATCGCGACCATGTGCGGGATTTTTTCCCCACATCCAAGGACCTCATCGAGCTCAACGCCCGCGGCTACGTGGGCACGGCCCTCTACAACAAGGACGGCGTGCCCAATGGTGTGCTGTGCGCGATATCCAGAAACGAACTCAAACTTCCGCCGCAGGCCGAGGACATTCTTCGCATCGTCGGCGCACGCATCACTGTGGAAATCGAGCGCATGAAGGCCCTGAGAGCGTTGGAACAATCCGAGCGCGAATTGCGCCAGGCCAATGCAACAAAGGACAAGCTGTTTTCCATCATCGCCCACGATTTGCGCAATCCCTTCCTGTCCCTCATCGGTTTCAGCGAACTGCTGCTCGAGGACCTCGGCGTCGGCAACCACGAATCCTGCTCGCTCTACGCCGAACGTATTCACGAATCCTCGACACGTACTTACGAATTGCTCGACAATCTGCTCGAGTGGTCGCGGAGCCAAACCGGTGGACTCACGTTTCAGCCAGAGACGGTGAACGTTCCGCAGCTCTGCGCCCGTCTCCTGCCGCAGATCGAACTGCAACGTTCCCGCAAGTCGCTGCGCATTCATCAGATGTTGGAAGAAGGGCTGGAAGTACTTGCCGATCCGCACATGCTGGAAATGGTCCTACGTAATCTGCTGACGAATGCCATCAAGTATTCCCATCCCGGAGGAGACATTACACTCGCCGCGTGGCGCGAGAATGGCATTGTCAGCATATCCGTCACCGACAATGGCGTTGGTATCGCGGATCATCGCCGCTCCACGCTGTTTGATCCGGTGAACAGCAGCACCGAAGGTACCATGCAGGAGGCGGGATCCGGGTTGGGACTGCTGCTCTGTCGCGAATTCGTGCAACGCCACGGCGGTACAATAGCCGTGGAGAGCACGGCGGGAGAGGGTAGCACGTTCACCATCACGTTACCCGTGTAAACGGGTGTCGGCCCCTGCGGGAGCCGTGTGCACTTCACAAGAGGAGGTCGTTCATGTCGGATGCTTCGCGATTCTGGAGCTGGCGAACACTGTGGACAGTGATCGTCACTGCTGTTATCACGTCAAGTGTCATGCACCATTGGGTCGTGCAACCCCTGGAAGACGAGAAGGACGAGATCTACGACTCCTGGGTGCACTCCATCACCTGGCATGCGCGTACCGTCAGGGAAATGGGCGGAGCACTCGAGGCACAGTGGGAGCAATCCGATGAGACAAATGACACCGAGCACCGCCTCACAGCGATGACAGGCGAAGGTGACGGTGCCGCGCTGCAACGTTATCGCGAGGTGAAGCACGCCTTGCATCGCACGCGCACGGATAGGGCGTGGAAGGAAGTACTATGCCTCGGATTTGCTACAACCGGCGCTGCCCGAAGCTTTGATAGCGGTCATCGAACGAAGCCGAGATTCCAGGGAGATCGTAGTGTTGGATGGCATGCGTCTGTGGTGGACATCGTTTCACACGAAGAAGAACTCGATGGATGTCAGACCTCTTCATTGGTGAAGCTATCAAACGTCGATGGCGACACGCGCTACGTGCGAATTTCCACCGATGAAGGGGCGTGGCTGCGCATGGCGGGTGCGGAGTACAGACTTTATCTCGTGAGAAATCGCACCGTATCGAGTTGCGATCTGTACCTGTTCAGACGGTTGAACGGCGAGAGAAAAGGCAACGCCCACACGGCGCCGTCGAAATCATAGTGGACGGGATTGCACCGTTCGTCGCAAGCGATCGGGGAAAAAATTTGTAGGCAGTGCGGAAGGGTGGACGATGACAGCCGCTTAGGCCCGCGCGGCTTTTGCGCACTCGAGTTGATCAATGGACGTGACGCCCGCGGGCAACTCGGCTTCCTCGAGGAGCATGATGGGGATGTCGTCCTCGATGCGGTACTTGACGCCGCAGCGCGTGCAGACGAGGTGATGTTCCTCGAGGCGCAATTCGGCTTTTCCGAGGGGACAGACGAGAATATTGAGCAAATCCTGACTGATCATGGCAATTCCACGGTTCGTGAATCCTTCAACATAGGACGACGACGGGCAAAAAACAACGGCGCGGGAGTCAATGGGCATCCCGCGCCGCTGCTGTCTTGCTGGAAGGTTACTTCTTGTCGTCCACCACTTCGAAATCGGCGTCCTGAGCACCGGGTTCGGACTGCGACGAGGCGCCACCTTGCGCGCCGGCGTCGGGACCGGGCTGCTGCGAGGCGTTTTGATACATCTTCGTGGAGGCCTCGTTCCAGGTCTTGTTCAACTGGTCCATGGCGGATTTGATGTCGGCCGCGACACCTGTTTTGATGGCGTCCTCGAGACGCTTGGCTTCGGCTTCGAGTTGTTCCTTGGTGGCGGCATCGAGCTGATCCTTGAATTCCTCGAGTTGCTTGCGCGTCTGAAACACAAGCGTGTCGGCCTGATTGCGCAGTTCGACTTCTTCCTTGCGCTTCTTGTCCTCGGCTGAGTGTTGCTGCGCCTCGCGCTTCATGCGTTCGATTTCATCCTTTTCAAGACCCGACGAGGATGTGATGCGAATGCTCTGCTCCTTGTTGGTGGCTTTGTCTTTCGCCGCGACGTGCAGAATGCCGTTGGCGTCGATATCGAAGGTCACTTCCACTTGCGGCACTCCGCGCGGTGCTGGGGGAATGCCATCGAGATGGAAACGTCCGAGCGTGCGGTTGTCCGAGGCCATCGGGCGCTCGCCCTGAAGAATGTGGATTTCCACCGAGGTCTGACTGTCCGACGCCGTGGAAAAGATTTCGCTTTTCCGGGTGGGAATGGTGGTGTTGGAAGGAATCAAGGTGGTCATCACGCCACCGAGCGTTTCGATACCCAGCGAAAGGGGAGTGACGTCCAGCAGCAGCACATCGCTCACGTCGCCAGCGAGCACTCCGCCCTGAATCGCCGCGCCGATGGCCACCACTTCGTCCGCATTCACGCCCTTGTGCGGTTCCTTGCCGAACAGATCCTTCACCACCTGCTGTACGCGCGGAATACGTGTGGAACCACCGACGAGAATCACCTCATCGATGTCATTCGGCGTCAAACCCGCATCCTGCAGAGCGGCCTTGCAGGGCTCGATGGTGCGGCGCACCAGGTCGTCGGTGAGCTGCTCGAACTTCGTGCGCGTGATGGTAGTGTTCAAATGCTTCGGGCCCTCGGCCGTGGCGGTGATGAACGGCAGATTGACTTCGGTTTGCATGAGCGTGGAGAGTTCCATCTTGGCCTTCTCCGACGCCTCGCGCAGACGCTGCAGCGCCATGGCGTCCTTGCGCAAATCCACACCCTCGGCACGCTGGAATTCCTCGGCCAGGTAGTCGATCAGACGCTGGTCGAAATCGTCGCCACCGAGATGCGTATCGCCGTTGGTGGACTTCACCTCGAACACGCCGTCGCCCAATTCCAGAATGGATATGTCGAACGTACCGCCGCCGAGATCGTACACGGCGATTTTTTCCTGCTTCTGCTTCTTGTCGAGACCGTAGGCCAACGCGGCTGCCGTGGGCTCGTTGATGATGCGGCGTACGGTGAGGCCGGCGATTTCGCCCGCATCCTTCGTGGCCTGGCGCTGCGCATCGTTGAAATACGCCGGCACGGTGATCACGGCTTCGGTGACCTTTTCACCGAGATAATCCTCGGCGGATTTCTTCAAGGCCTGCAAGACCATGGCGCTGATCTCGGGCGGCGAGTACATGCGATCCTCGATACGCACGCGTGCGCTGTCGTTGTCGCCGCGCACCACATCGTAGGGTACCTCGGAGATTTCGTTCGTCACCTCATCGTAGCGGCGACCCATGAAGCGCTTGATCGAGTAAACGGTATTCTTCGGATTGGTGACCGCCTGACGCTTGGCCGCGTTGCCCACAACGCGTTCGCCGTCCTTTTTGAAACCGATGACGGAGGGTGTGGTACGCCCGCCATCGGAGTTGGGAATAACGGTCGGGGTGCTGCCTTCCATTACAGCGACCACCGAGTTGGTCGTTCCCAGGTCAATGCCAATGATTTTGCCCATTGATTGCAAACTCCTTGAAGTACACGTGATAATTAGTTGATTTCTATGGTGATTTCCTTGTCCTGCTCGCGCTGCTTCTTGGCTATAGTGATAGTGAGCAGGCCGTCTTCCATCTTCGCCGTTACCGACGAGGCATCGACTTCACCCGGCAATTCCACCGAGCGCTCGAAGTCGCCGAAGCTGCGTTCGCAGCGCAGCACCTGCACCTGTTCGCTGTTGGCAGGGAGCGCCTTGTTGCCTTTGAGCGTGAGAATGCCCTCGGCCAGCGACACGGAAATGTCGGATTTGCGCATGCCGGCGAGTTCCGCAACCACCGTTATGCTGCTGTTGTCGTGATACACGTCCACCCGCGGATCGAAGCCCTTGCCGAACTCCACGGAAAATGTCTCGGGAAATTCCTCGGCGAAGCGTTTCACTCTTTGCGCGAGCGTCTCGAATTCCTTCATCGGGTCAAAACGGTAATGCGGCATGGCAACTTCTCCTTGATAAATGGTTCCGTCATCCCAATGCATGTTTCGTGCCAAGCGCGTTTTCATTGAATTTCTCTCATCATTTGTCGGTGTTAATGCCGGAATGGCAGCATAATGACAATATGGCAGTGCATCTGCTGACATTTCTGCCAGCACTCGCGTTGTAATTCACTCGCCACTTGTGTAATTTTCCCACTCACACGCGAAGCGTCACCCGCCCGGCATCCGCGCACAGCGGTAGAGACGTTGCCGCGTCCGTCCCCGGTTCTGGAATAGCATGCGTTCACACGGGAACACGCATGATCACGGCAATGCACGGCAATCGAGCACAGTTGAATATAGACCTTTCCATTCTTCATCGCATCGGCGACATCGCGGCCGAGCGTGCTTCGCACGCCTACGTTGTGGGCGGATATGTGCGCGACACGCTTCTGGGACGGCCCACGAAGGATATCGACATCTCGGTGGTGGGCGATGGTATAGCGCTGGCGCACGCGGTACGCGAGCGGCTGCAC
>DAOSDL010000034.1:0-53117 GCA_035362335.1 Bacteroidota bacterium | reverse complement strand
CGCACCATTTTCATTCTCCCGGGTGTGACGAAGGAACATGAATGACTGTGGTTTTTCAACCCTGCGGAGACGCACAGACATCGCGCCCACCGCCGCACAGACATTGCCCATCCCTCTCCGCCCCCGATTATTGTTGAAAATTCTTCACACCCTCTTGACATGAAGCGAACAAAGAATTAACTTGGAATCGCTTCCAAGTTTTTTTTTCTAACTGCCTTCCAGTAGTCCAGAGGAAAGCGTGGGCGTTACCATATACGATATCGCCAGAGAAGCCAACGTCGGCGTTGGAACCGTTTCCAGAGTACTGAATAATCACCCCTCAGTATCCGAAACGACGCGCTCGCATGTGCTCGAAGTGGCGCAGCGGCTCGATTACAGTCCCAACGCATCGGCGCAACGGCTGGCGCGGCGCAAAAGCCGCACCATCACGGCCATCATGCCGTACATCACCAACTACTTCTTCGTCGAAATGCTGGGCGGCATACAGGACCGCCTGTTCGAGGACGATTACGATCTCCTCCTCTACGGCGTCAACCATCCGCAGCAAATCGACAATTACCTTCAGCGCTCGTTGCGGGCCGGACATTCCGATGGCATGCTCATCGCATCCATCGATCTACCGCCGGATTATTCGCAGCGCTATCTGAAGAACAATTTTCCCATAATCCTTGTTGATCGATTTCACGAACCCTTCGACTCGTTTTACATCGAGAATGTCGAAGGCGCCCGCGATGCCACGCGCTACCTGATCACCCTCGGACATCAGCGCATCGCCATGATCGCGGGCACGCCCGAAACCGGTCCGACGCGCGAGCGCAGCAAGGGCTTTCTCGAGGCCTGCGGCGAATCCTCCTTCGTGCGAAACTGCGGCATTCACCACCCCTTCATCGAGAAGCGCAACGACGGCTACTCCAAGGAAGGCGGCTACGAGGTGATGCGGCGGCTCCTGGATCTGCCGACGGACGACCGCCCCACGGCGATGTTCATCGCCAGCGATATCCAGGCCATCGGCGCCATGCACGCACTCAAGGAGCGCGGGCTGCGTTGTCCCGAAGACATGTCCATTGTGAGTTTCGACGATATCGAACTCGCACAGTACTATGGCCTCACCACCATGCGGCAACCCATTCGCAAACTCGGCGAATTGGCCACACAGCGGCTGTTCGAGCGCATGGACAGGCCCAACCTCGATCCCCTGCACCGCCGGTTCATACCGGAGCTGATTGTCCGTCAAACGGCCGGGTCGCCTCCGTCCCGGTTCATTTCCCTGTAAGCAGCCCGCATACGCGGAGGTGTTATGAAACGTTGCTTCATGTTATTGATCGCTCTCATGCTCCCTGCCACGATGCTCGCCGGTACGACGGGGAAAATCGCGGGCAAGGTTGTGGATAAAACCACCGGCGAGGGTGTTCCGGGAGTGAATGTGGTCCTCGTCGGTACGAGCATGGGCGCCGCCACCAATCTCGATGGCGAATACACCATACTCAACGTGTCGCCCGGCACCTATCAACTCAAATTCACCGCCATCGGCTACGCTCCGGTCACGGTCAACGAAGTCCGCGTGAGCATCGACCTCACCACGCGCATCAATGCGCAGCTCGGCGAAACCGTGGTTGAACTGGGTGAGGAAGTCGTCATCACCGCCACGCGTCCACTGGTGCGCAAGGATCAGACCGCTTCCACCGCCGTGGTGGGCAGCGATGAAATCGACGCCCTCCCGGTGACCGAGGTCAGCGAAGTGCTGAACCTGCAAGCCGGTTACATCGACGGCCATGTGCGCGGCGGACGCCGCGGCGAGGTGGCCTATTGGATCGACGGCGTGCCGGTGACCGATGCATACGACGGCGGCACCATTGTCGAAGTCAACAAGAATCAGGTGCAGGAATTGCAACTCGTCAGCGGCGCCTTCAACGCCGAATACGGACAAGCGCTGTCCGGTGTGGTCAACATCGCCACCAAGGACGGCAGCAACACCTACAGCGGCAGTTTCGGCACGTACATCGGCGACTATCTCAGCAGCCACGATGATATTTTCCGCGGCATCGACGAGGTACAGCCCACGGCGATACGGAATTTCGATCTCTCGCTCTCGGGCCCGGTGATCAAGGACAATGTGTTCTTCACCGCCAACGGACGCTATGTGAAATTCGGCGGCTGGCTGCATGGCATACGCCGCTACAATCCCTCCAACATCGCCTACATCGACAGCGCGGGCAATTTCATCAACAGCCGTGATCCCGAAAGCGGTCTGGGTGATGGCGCGCTGGTGGAAATGAACGGCAGCGAGAAGTTCTACGGACAGGGCAAGCTGAATTTCCGCGTCACCAAGGACATCAAGTTCTGGTATCAGTTCATTTACGATGACGTGACGTACAAGGACTTCAATTCCTTCTTTGTCTACAATCCCGACGGCGTCGCCACGAACTACCGCACCGGGCAGACGCATATCGGACAGATCACGCATCTGCTTTCGGACCAGACCTTCTACACCCTCGGCGTGTCCTTGAACAAAAAGGACTTCACGCGCTCGGTGTATGAGAATCCCTTCGACGAGCGCTACGTCCACCCCTATCTGCTCACGCAGGTCACGCCCTACAGCTACTCCACCGGCGGCGTGGAAATGGGCTTTTTCGAGCGCAGCACCACCACGCTGCTGGCGAAGTTCGACATCACCAGCCAGGTCAACCAGCAGCATCTGATCAAGGCGGGCGCGCAGGTGAACATGCACGATCTGTATTTCAACGATGTCACCCTGCGTCCTGTGGAGGAGCAGAGCGACATCAACCTCGCCACCGACAGTCCCTTCATCCGCACGCGCATTCTCGACATCAGTACGGTGTTTCGCAGCGAATACACGCGCAAGCCGCTGGAATTCGCCGCGTACGTTCAGGATAAAATGGAGTTCGACGACCTGATCATCAACCTCGGCATGCGCGTGGATGTGTTTCGGCCCGACGGGCAGATTCTCGCCGATCCTTCCGATCCCAACATTTTCGATCCGATCCGGCCGACCAACCGCTACCGCGACCTCAACGGCAACGGCGTGCAGGACGCGGGCGAGCCCGAGGTGACGCTGGCCGAGCGGCAGTCCTACTGGTACAAGGACGCCAGCACGAAAGTCCAGTTCAGTCCCCGTTTCGGCGCGGCCTTCCCCGTCACCGACCGCGGCGTGCTGCATTTTTCCTACGGGCACTTTTTCCAGATTCCGCGCTTCGAAATCATGTACACCAACCCCTTCTTCAAGCTCGGCTCGGGCACGGGCAACCAGGGCACGGTGGGCAATGCCGATCTTGAACCGGAGCAGACCATCAACGCGGAAATCGGCTTGCAGCAGCAGTTGACCGACGACATTTCCCTCGATATCACCGCGTACATCCGCGACACGCGCAATCTCGCTTCCACGCGCGCGGATGAAATCCAGGTCTTCGGCGGATCGGCAACGTACTCGAAAATCGTCAACAGCGATTTCGCCTACACGCGCGGTCTGGTGCTGAGCTTCAACAAGCGCTTCCTCGGCGGTCTCGCGGCGTCGGTGGATTACACTTTCCAGATCGTGCGCGGCACGGCCTCCGATCCCTACGCGGCACAGCAGGCGGCCTCGCGCGGCGATCTGCCCGAAGTGCAGCTCACACCGTTGAGCTGGGATCAACGGCACACGATCAATGCCTCGGTGTCCTATGCCGGACCATCCTACGGCGGCAGTTTGATCATGCAATACGGCAGCGGCATGCCCTACACGCCGAGGCGCAGCGACGACATCACCTCGCTGATCACCAACAGCCAGATCAAGCCGACCTCGGTGAACGCGGATGTGCGGCTGTACAAAACCCTGCAGCTCGGCTTCACCAGCGCGACCATTTTCCTGCGCGTGTACAATGTGTTCGACGCGCTCAACGAGGTGAATGTGTTCGACGACACCGGCCGCGCGGGTTACACCACCGACATCAACCGCGTCAAGGGACAGAACACTCCCGAATATGTGAACACCATCGACGAGTGGTTCACCGTGCCCACAAATTACTCCGAACCCCGGCGTATCGAAGTCGGGCTCAACCTCGACTTCTAATACGGAGGACACATGAAACACGACAGTATAATGCTCCCCGTTTCGTCCATCCGACATCTTTCCACCGGCGCGGTGGTGCTGGCAGGCCTGCTCATGCTCGTCGCCGCGATCCCGACACTGCACGCGCAGAGCGGCCGCGAATACCGCCGCTCGAATGTGATGGCGGGCAATCGCGTGAAAACGGTGTTCGGAAACTGGGGCGTCATCGGACAACCCGCCACGGGTGGACCCCGTGGTTCGTGGATTTACGACAACAACGGCTATCTCGGCGATGTGAGCCCGCTCGTCGGCGCGGAAGTGACCTTCGACGGCAAGACCTGGAACAGCGTGGTGACCACTCCCGTGGACCGTCCCACACGTCGCCGCGACGAGTCCCCCGCCGGCATTCCCTGGGGCTTCGAGCCCGTGTCCGGTTATCTCAATGCCGGACAGCAGGGTGTGGCGCTGCTCACCGATCCGCGCACCTGGCCGACGTTCTGGCCCGACAAAATCAACGACGCCACCGATCCGGGCTGGAGGGGCTCGTGGAATGGATTTTTCGGCAAAACCTCCAGCAGCGACGAGGAGGCCTTCTTCGTCATGGACGACAACAACGACCAGCGTTTCAACGTTGCCAACAACAACACGCTGGGCGTGGCCTTCAAGCCCGATTCGCGCAATCCGGCGCGCAACGGTCTCGGTCTGGAGATGCGTGTGCGCGGTTTGCAATGGGCGCAGTTCCTGGCGCAGGACAACATTTTCTGGCTGTATGAAATCACCAACACCGGAACAACGAATTACAATCGCGCGGTGTTCGGCATGCTCGTCGGCACGTATATCGGCGTGACGGGCAACGACAATTCCGCCTCGGAGTACGACGACGACTTCTCCTTTTTCGATGTCAATCTCGACCTGACCTACACGGGCGACTATCCGGACAACAACAGTCGCAATCCCAGTTGGGTGGGCCCGGTGGGCCTGGTGGGCTATGCCTTTCTCGAGAGTCCCGGCAATCCCTTCGACGGTATAGACAACGACAACGACGCTGGCTTCTCCGCCGCCGCACCCTTCTTCGGTCCGTCGAGCTTCGATACTCTGCGCACCGCGCCGGGCATGCGCCTGGTGGTGATCGACGACAATTTCCAGCGCAGCACCATCACACTCGGCACCGGCACCACGACGGTGAACACCCGTGGCCTCGAGCTGGAAATCATTCCCGGCACCACCGTGCTGGCCGAAGGCAACATCGTCCGCGATTCGCAAGGGAATCTCATTGTGAATCCCAACGCCTACGACGGCGTGGACAACGACCTTGACGGCGTGATCGACGAGAACTACTATCTCCACTTCCGCCAGCTCAAGCGTGACACGCAGGGCAACACGCTCATCGACATTCTGCGCCCCGTGCGCTATGTGGACTACATCACGGGCGCGGGCAGTGCCGACCTGATGGTGGATGAAAAACGCAACGATCTCGTGGACAACGACCGCGACTGGAACATCGATTTCGACGATGTCGGCCGCGACGGTTTGGATGGCACGAGCGACATCGGCGAGGGCGACGGCGCCCCCACTTCGGGCTATGAATTCGACGGACGGGACAGCGGACTGCCGGGCGAGCCGAATATCGACAAGACCGATGTGGATGAATCCGATCAAATCGGACTCACCAGCTTCCAGTATTTCACCCCATCCAACGACATCACCATGGGCGACGACGCCGACATGTGGAAACGCATGGCGCCGGGCTTCTTCGATGTGCCGCGTTCGATTATCAACAACCGGCCGCAGCGCGGCGAAGATGGCGATTTCATCTACGGTTCCGGCTACTTCCCACTGCTGGCCGGCAACACCGAGCGCTTCTCGCTCGCATTGGTGTTCGGCGGCGGTCAGGGCGGCTTCGAATCCGATCTCGCCGACCTGATGAAGCATCGCGAAACGGTGCAGAAGATTTACAACAGCAATTACCGCTTCCCTGTCGCGCCGGAGAAACCCACCGTCAAAGCCGTGCCGGGCGACAAGCAGGTGACCTTGTATTGGGATCGCAAGGCCGAATCGTCCTTCGATCCTGTACTCAAGGAATACGACTTCGAGGGCTACAAGATTTACAAGGCCACGGATCCGAATTTCATTGACGCGGCCAAAATCACCGACGCCGACGGCAACATTGTGGACTACAAGCCCATCGGCCAATACGATCTCATCAATCAGGTGCAGGGCTACTTCCGCGCGAGTCCCGATCTCTTCGCAGCCATCGGCGGCCGCTCGTTCAACCTCGGGTCGAACAGCGGACTGAAGCATTCATTCACCGATACCGATGTGGAGAATGGCCGCACCTACTACTATGCCGTGGTGGCCTACGACCGCGGGAACGAGGTGACCGATATTCTGCCCGCCGAAAACTCGAAGCGCATTCGCTTGCGCGCCGGCGGCGATCCCGAATTGGATGTGAACACCGTCATGGTCGTGCCCAACGCACCCGTGGCGGGTTATGTGGACGCACCCAGCGGCGTGAAACTCAATGCCGACCGCAGTGTAGCATCGGGTCCCATTTTCTACGAGGTGCTCGACGCACTCAAGCTGGGCGCCGACACCTACGAGATCACGTTCACGGACGTGTCAAGCGACAATGTGGACAACGACAACGACGGCAAGCTCGATCAGACCGATGCGGATGAGACGGCGCAGATCACCACCACCTACTCTGTGCGCAAGTTGACGCAGCAAATCGACACCATCGTGATCAAGGACACGCTCGCCGTGTCGCTGCGCAACGCGCACATCCATATTCCGAGCGTGTTGGTCAAAGACGCCAACGGTCCCATCGATCCTTCGCGCTACCGCATCGATGCGCGGCGAGGCGACCTTCGTCCGGCCTCGCCCGGCAGCATGCAGGGCAGTTACGAAGTGCTGTACACCTACTTCCCGGTGTTTCAAAGTCCCTACATCAAGAACAGTCCCTATGTCAGCGAAGCCATCGATTCGGATGTGTTCGACGGCATGCAACTGGATTTCCGCAACGACTGGCAGATCAAGCTCATCGATACGGCCTCGGGTTTCAACAGCGGCACGAAGAGCATGATTTACAACTTCGCCACGACCAACATCCTGTTGAGTCCGGGTGATACGCTGAAAGGTTCGCGCTATCCATCGGATTACGAAATCCGTTTTTCGGCGAACATCATCGACACCTCGGCGGCGCTGTACGGTTCGCCCGCGATTCCGGTGAATTTCACCGTGTTCAATGTGACGGACAACCACAAGATTCCGTTCATCTTCGTGGACACCGACAACAATCGCAAGCTGTCGAAAACGGATCAGCTCGCCCTTTTCGATCTGAAGCGGAGCGGAGAACCCTTCTTCTCCTGGATCATGGCCTTCGAGAACAGGCCCAATGTGCCCGCCGACATGGTGTACGATTTCACCGATGGCGACAAGGTCATTATCAAAACCACGAAGCCCTATCGCGCGGGGGATGTCTACACCTTCTCCCCCGCTCTGCCCAAGGTGGACGAGGGACTGGCGAAAAACGATTTGAATCGCGTGAAAGTCGTGCCCAATCCCTACGTCTCCGCCAGCACGCATGAGTCGCCGCTGCCGCCGGGAATCACCACCGGCCGTGGCGAGCGCAAAATCGACTTCATCCACGTGCCCGCGCAATCGAAGATCAGCATTTTCACTGTGCGCGGCGACCATGTGATCACCTTGCGCCACGAGAGTTCCATCGACGACGGCACAGTGTCGTGGAATCTGAAGTCGAAGGAGAATTTGGACATCGCCTACGGCGTGTATTTCTACGTGCTCGAATCGCCGGTCGGCGAGAAGAGTGGCAAAATCGCCATTATCAAGTAGCCAGGAACGGAGGAACAGATGACGACCATGCTTCGATCCCTGCTGCTCGCCACCCTGGCGCTCGCACTCGTCCAACCCGCCGTCGGCCAGAGCAAAGTCGGCACCACCGCGGCGCAATTCCTCGGCATCGGCATTGGACCACGCGGCAACGCCATGGGCGGCGCCTTCGTGGCCCTCGGCAACGACGCCACAGCCATGTACTGGAATCCCGGCGGTCTCTCGCGCCTTGGCCAATCCCAGGTCATGGCTTCGCATACCGATTGGCTGGTGGAGACCAATCTCAACTGGATTGGCGTGTCACTGGCGCTGGATGCGGACAATGCCGTGGGCATCAGTCTCACACAACTCGATCTGGGCGAGGACGATGTGACCACCGTGTCGCGTCCGGAAGGTACCGGCGAACGTTGGACGGCGCAGGATATCGCGTTCACGCTCACCTACGCACGCAATCTGACGGACCGCTTTTCCATCGGCGGCTCCTTCAAGTACATCACACAGCAAATCTGGAACGAGAGCGCATCCACCATCGCCTTCGACGTGGGTCTGCTCTTCACCACGCCCTTCGACGGACTGCGTCTCGGCATGAGTTTGACGAACTTCGGCGGTGATTTACAGCTCGACGGCAAGGACCTCACGCGCCGCATCGATCTCGATCCGGAGAACAGCGGCAACAATGAGACCATTGTGGCCAATCTGAAAACGGATTCCTGGGAATTGCCGCTGTTTTTCCGTGCAGGCGTGTCGTACGACCTCGCGAAGAGCGACATGATGAGCGCCACGATTTCGGCCGACGCGGTGCGCCCCAACGACAATCTCGAACATGTGAACATCGGCGGGGAATTCGGTTTCCGCGATGTGTTCTTCGTGCGCCTGGGCTGGAAGGGCTTGTTCCTCGACGACAGTGAGGAGGGCTTCTCCGCGGGTGCTGGACTCAACTATCCGATATTCGGAGGCACCGCCGCGTCCATCGATTACACGTATCAGGATTTCGGCATCTTCGACGGCGTGCAGACCATTACTCTCGCGATCAAATTCTGACGATTTCATTGTTGACCAGAATAGGTCACGTTTCAAAAAACTCTCTAGGAGGTTGTTTCATGAGAACAGGCAGCATACGATTCGCGTTGCTCCTCATGGTGCTCCTGAGCGGCACTGCGATGGCGCAGACCGTGCGGGTCACCTTCCTCGCCAACACCGCCACCGTGCCCGACACGTTGTGGCCGGAGCAGGCGGTGGTGCAAATGCGCGGCGACACCGCTCCCCTCACCTGGGACGGCAGCACCGGTGTGGTCCTCACCAACATCGGCGGCGATTTCTGGACGGCGACGGTGGATTTCCCCGCCAACAGCACCATTCAGTACAAGTTCTTCACCAATGCCGTGAACGCCGAAGGCGACAACGAGCACAAGGGCTGGGAGCAGAACACCACCGATCCGAGTGGCAACCGCATTCTCACCACGGGTACGACCGACATGGTGGTGCCCCTGCAATTCGTCAACGGTACCCCGAGCAATCAGGAACAGTTCTTCCGCCCGTGGCCGCCGCAAAGCGACAGCATCGCTGTGTGGGTGCGCGTGAACATGCAGGGCTGGGAAAACTTCAATCCCGCCACGGATAAAATCGGCGTGCGCGGCGCCGCCTGGCCCGATTATCTCGGCAACCTGAGCTGGGCGCACACCAACTTCCTGACGCAGGAGCAGCCGCATGGCAACGGCGGCAGCCGCCAGTATCAGGCCGAGAATTTCTATTCGGGTCTCGTGCTCATCCCGAAGGCCGAAGTGACCGAAGCCCAGACCATCGAATACAAGTTCGTCATCGCCGGTTCCGACGATCCCGATGCCGATCCCAAGACCTGGGAGTCCCGTCAGAATCGCACCTTCCCCATTCCCATGGGCAAGGCCGACACCACCCTGCAGTGGGCGTGGTTCGACGATGTCGCGCCGGTCCCCTTCAAGGGCACGGACACTCTCACCGTGAATTACAGCGTCGACATGAGCCGCGCCATTCAGGAGCGTGGATTCCGCGCTGGCGACACGCTCTTCGTGCAGGCCGGCTGGTCGGGCACCGCGCGTGATCTCGATGGCAACAGCCCCGCGCGCACCATTCTCACCAAGCAGGGCTTCACCAACATCTACGTCGGTTCGCAGACGCTCGTCGCGAAAATCGGCAGCCGCGTGTTCTACCAGTACTACATGCAGAAGGATGGTCAGGACATTCGCGAAACCTACTTCAACTTCGATTTCACCCCGAGCAGCGATCCTCTCGCAGAGCGTCGTATGTTCATTCCCGAGGCAAAGGACGTGACGCTGGCCGACACCGACGACAGCCAGGTCAGCTCGAAGCGCATGCCGCGCTTCCGCAACAGCTCCGTGCTCGCGCGCAACGTGAATGTGAAATGGGAACTGGATCTCCGTCCCGCAATCTACCAGGTGCTCGCGGGCAGCACGCTCACCGATATCCAGGGTGTTGAGACCATCACCGCGCCCGATGAAATCATCGCTGGCGGTGTGTGGATGAACGGTCCCGCTTCCGATGGCTGGACGACCTGGGGCTTGCAGTTGCGCGAAGCCAGCTACAAGCAGATGTGGGATGACGGCACGCATGGCGACGCCGTTGCCGGCGACTCCATTTACACCGTCACCTTCACCTACGGACCGGATAGCACCGGCTCGAAGCGCTTCGTGGGCCAGGAATACAAATTCGGCATCCGCGGTGGCGACAACGAAGGTGGCTTCGGCAACAATCACATCAGCAACATCGACGACAGCCAGACAGATGTCACCATCCGTGCGCAGTGGGGCTCGATCGATCCGAAGTTCTACAGTGCCTGGGATTTCGACAACGGTGGTCCCGTTGTGAACTCCATCTCGCGCCTCGATCTCGTGCCCACGGGTTACGCGTTGCAGCAGAACTTCCCGAATCCCTTCAATCCGAGTACCAACATCACCTATTCGATCACGCGTCCGGAATTCGTGACCGTCGCATTGTTCGATGCGCTGGGCAAACAGGTCGGCACGCTGTTCGAAGGTCGTCAGGAACCCGGCACCTACCGCATCGCGGTCGATGCCAGCAATCTCCAGACGGGCACCTACTTCTACCGCATGACCGCCGGCAGCTTTACGCAGACGCGGAAAATGAATCTGGTGAAGTAATCGCCATCGCGATTTCAATCAAAAGGCCGTCGCAACCGCGACGGCCTTTTTTTCTCATATCGATCCAGTAGATCTTCGCAAATTTCCCCGACCTATCTGTGCTAATCTGCGTGCAATCTGCTCTGAAAATAGTGTCGCTGCCTGCATCATGCGCTTCTGCGCGGTGATGAGTAAAGAGTGAAGAGTAAAGAGTAAAGTTTGACGGTAGTAGCCGGGAGTCAACCCGCACCACCGCTGTCCCAGCAGGCAATGTACGCGTGTTTCGCGTCACTTTCGACAACAGGTGTTGGATTGCTTTCCTTGCGGCTACTGCTCGGATCCTTGTGGACTTCCACGAATAATCTGTGCTAATCTGTGGATAATCTGCGAAATCCGTGGTTTTAAAACCGTGTCGAATCCGAATAATCCAATCACCGCACCATTCTCATTCTCCCGGGTGTGACGAAGGAACATGAATGACTGTGGTTTTTCCACTTCGCCCGATCATACAGTCACGGACCACCACACACGATGCCATTTCTCACTCCCGCACGAAGCGCCTGCTCACCATCCGTTCACCATCCTGCACATGCAGCACATACACACCGGGAGCGAGCGTCCGCACGTCGAGCCGGGTGATAGCGGCGGAGCCGGTAATAGTCAACTGTGCACGCCACACTTCCCTGCCGAGTAGCGAGACAATGCGCGCCGTCGCTCGCGTACCCGCGGGAAGAGTACAATGGATGGTCAACTCGCTGCGCACAGGATCCGGATACACCCGCATCGACCACGCGTCGGGAAGCATCGCCGTCTCGTTATCCAGCAGCAACACCTCGAACTCGTCGGAGACATTCTCACAGCCGTGTTCGGAAGTCACGCGCACGTAATAGCGTCCGGTACGCTGCAAGGCGAGGCGCGCTCCCGTGGCGCTGTCGATAGGAACGCCATAGCGATACCACTGCTGACTCGCATGCGGCGTTACCAGCAGCGTGTCGCGCATGCGCAGTATCACCGGCGGCGCGGGTCGCGGATACACCTCGACGTTCACCGGAGCCGATTCGCCGATGCGCCCGCTGAAATCCATCACCCGCACGGAATATGTCCCCGCCTGTCGTACAACACAGCGGCGGTCGCGCACGCCGTTGTTCCACAAGTACGCCGCGAAACCGTCTCCCGCATCCAGCACCACGCTATCCCCTTCGCAAAATGCCGCCGCACCGCTGATCGTGACCTGCGTCGTGAAATCCACCGGGCGTGTCGGCACCGGCAGTTCACTCACGCATTGCGCATAGGGACGTCCATCATTCAACAACTGCACGTGCAGCGGCAATCGTTCACCCCCCAGCAACAGTTGCGGCACCAGGCTCCAGTAGGCATCCACACTGCGGCTGGGATCGAGTTTTTCCAGAACGATGCTCTTCTCCGCTTCCGCGCCGTCGGCAAACACGAAGCCCGCGGGGCGCGTCAGTCGCACGGCGAGCACGCCGCTGGGTATACTGCCCACGTTGGCCACGGTAACCGCCACCAGCGCCGGATCGGGCAAGTAGCGTCGCTCGCCGGGCGCATAACTGAGCAATGGTGGCAACACTGCGCAGCGCAGGCGCAATCCCGCTTTCCCCACGAACAACAGGTGCTCGCAGACAATGGGAGGATGATTGGAAAACTCCGCCACCACCTGAATGCGCAGCGTGTCGTCCTCGCGCGCGGGCAAGGCAGACAGCAGCCAGGTGAACTCCCGCGCCTCGCCCGCCGAAATGGACGCCGGCTCGGCCGTGATCGTTCGCGAGTGGGGCGCGACAAGCTGCACGGCGCCACTGTCGAATTCCACCCGCACACGTGCATCGCGCGCCGGCAACACGCCATCGTTGCGCAGCACAAGGCGCAGCGAAACGGGATCGGGCTCGTAATGATGCTCCGTGCTGTTCCAACGTATCTCCGCCGGAGCTGTCACGGCGCAACGCATGAGCGGCGCACTGCGCGTCAGACGCACCACGCCGTTCTCCACCACGGGACGGCGGCAACCCTTGAGCACAGTGCTCGCACGCACCAGTAACGGCAACTCCAGCGCGGTTTCGGTTGATGCTGTGGAGAAATGCAGTTCGCAGAGCAACGGCGAGGCATTGAGCACGCGGGAGGCGCTGCTGCGCAGCACCGCGCCCTTGTCCGTGGGAGTGATGCTGAAATCCACGCCCTCCAACGCCGAACCCGGCGGGGCTTGCACCTCGCGCAATTCCAGCAGCAGCGTGTTGAATTCGATCTCCACCGAAAAGGGATAGAGCAACTCGCCGGGCAAGGGCGACGCCAGACGCAGCGGCACGCGTGCCGTCGCTCCGCCCGGGACATTGGCCTCGCCCAGTTGCATTGGGAGCGGAAGGAAGTTCGTGCTATCGAAGGGGGCGATGTAGGACTTGCGCTTGCTGTCGTTGCCATCGCACACATTCAGCATATCCACCGTCACTTCATGCGCCGCGCCATCCGCGCAGCCCGGCTCATAGTCCACGCGGCACTCCTGAAAGTGCTCGAACATGATTTCGGAGATTTCCGTGTAAATATCGCGCAAACGCGACGGATCGGGTGTGTGATAGTACGCGCCGCCCGTGACGTCCGCGATGCGCTGCAGCTTCTCGGGTTTGATCGCGTCGCCGTACCCCACGGTGAACACGCGGATGTTGTGCTGCACCGCGAGCTGTATCACATCCTCCATCGTGTGCGAGGAGGAGTTGTCGTCGCCGTCGCTAAGCACGATCACCGCGCGGCATTGATTCTGCGCCACCGTCGATATCAGAATCAGCCCGATGAATATGCCATCCCACACCGCCGTGGCGCCAACCGAAGGAATGGCGTCCACCGCCGCATGCAGCAGGGCGGGCACCGTGGTCATGTGTTGCGGCACAGTGACCGTGGTGTTGAAATACACCACCGTCGCCTCGTCGCCGGCGCCATCCATCGCGTTGATGAACGCGTGTCCCGCCGCGCGCGCGCCTGCATTGCCCGCACCCTGCATGGTATCGCTGGCGTCGAACACCAGCGCCGCGCTGATCGGGCAACGCGAGGAAGGATCGGGACACCACAGTTCGAAATCCGCCACCGCCTTGCCATCATCCCACAGCCGGAGGTTGCCGCGCTGAATTCCCTGAAACGGTGCGCCATTGCAGCCCACGGAGAAGTACACTTCCACCTTCGGCCACGCGACACGCGTCCGTTTGATATGCAGGGCCGGCTGCGCGATCGCAGGAAAGGCGAGCAATCCCAGCAAGCCCGCCAACAGCACGCGGCACAACAGCACACGATACAGGGATACAGCGGATACACTCATACAGGCTCCTCACAGACCTTTCGCCTTGCCCCCGATGATTATCGGCGGAAGACATCCGTTATCGTTTGCAACCTACGGTATATTCCGTCCAACATCAATTCGGAACATAAAGGAAATAACCCGCGAAGCACCCCGTGGTTACAGCTCAACACCCGTCGCACGAATTCCACGCAGTGAAAAAAATGAATCGCGATTATCCCCGCAATCTCCCCCTGTTCGAATTGTCGCGCGCAGTCAAACGAAGATCACACGATAAAAAGGTGAAACGTAAAATAAAGCCCGACCCACCCCACACACATCTCCTTACCCTCTCTACCCTCCTCATTCTCCTCCAATGGCTTCAACACCGGTGCCAGTAACCAAGAAAATTCCTCGCTCGACCCGCCCCACACACATCTCCTTACCCTCTCTACCCTCCTCACTCTCCTCCAATGGTTTCGACACCAGTGCCAGTAAGCAAGAAAATTCCTCGCTCGACCCGCCCCACACACATCTCCTTACCCTCTCTACTCTCCTGACTCTCCTCCAATGGCTTCGACACTGCTGCCAGTAACAAAGCGGCTATCGTTGCGCCCAATCCCGCAGCGCAGCATCGAAGGCAGCCGCATCGAGCTGCGGCGCATCGTACAAACCGGCCGCGACGCGCTGGCGCATGCCCTCGTACAGCGACACCGCGGAAGCCACCGACACGTTGAGACTTTCCACCATGCCCATCATCGGGATGTAGTAAATGCCGTCGGACTGCGCGCAGGCCTCGTCGGACACGCCACGATGCTCGTTGCCCACGATCAAGGCGGTGGGTTCGCGGAAATCGATCGCATGCAGCGAAATCGCCTCGCGCGTCAGATGCGATGCGTAGATGCGGAAGCCCTCGGCGCGCAGCGCGGCGAAACAGGATTCGACGGAATCGTGTACGGTAAACTCCAGCCACTTGCGCGCGCTGGCCGAACTCAATTTGCCATGCTTGACCAGGTCCGGCGGAGTTTCGATGGTATAGAGCAAATGCACGCGGTGCACTCCCGTCGCATCAGCGCTGCGCAAAATGGCGCTGACATTGTGCGGATCCCACACGTTCTCCAGCACGATGGTGAGTCCGGTCTGCCTGCGGCGCAGCACGCCTTCCAGCCGCTCGCGGCGCCGCTCGGTGATGGTTTCGAGGCTGTGTTTACGCATGCATCTCGCTCCGGTGAAAAAGAAAAAGCCACCCCGAGGATGGCTTGTAGCGGGTGACGGACTCGAACCGCCGACACGTGGATTATGATTCCACTGCTCTACCGACTGAGCTAACCCGCCGGATAGATTTCAATTATACGGAAAAAATGCATGCGGGTCAATGCGCTGCGTGGCTTCGTTCATACGCGAGAGACCGGGCAGCGTACTGCAAATCAGTGAAGAATGAGAGTAAGGAGGATAGGAGGGTAAGGAGGAATTGGGAAACACGGGGAACACGCAACGCTTCGCGGGAACACGGAGTACACAGAGCGCTACGCGGGAACACAGAGTACACAGAGCGCTACGCGGGAACACAGAGTACACAGAGCGCTACGCGAACCCGGAGGGCTCAGAGGAATCGTTGCTTTGCGTCGTTGCGCCTTTGCGTTGACTCGATTGCGGTGTGGCGCACGGATCGAGCGGTCATGCGTCCCTGCGCCATTGCGTTGACCCGATTGCGGTGTGGCGCACGGATCGCGCGGGATGCGCCCTCAACCATTCCTCGGCGCTCTCTGCGCTCTCCGCGCTCTCTTCAAATGTATCACGCACTGAATTCGCGACTTCGCGTGAGGAATTCCCCCCGCGCTCGCAGTCTAGCGCATCACCACGATGCGTGCCACCGTGGCCGTGGACCCGCTTTCGAGCACCGCGAGGTAATCCCCCGAAGGCAGCTGCGAAGTGTCCACGCTCTGCGTGTACGAGCCCGAAGGCATCCACGCATCGAGCAAACGCCGCAGTTCCCGTCCCGAGGCATCGAGCAGGCGAACAATCACCGGGCCATCCTGCGTCACCGTGAACTGCACTGTCGCCGCGTGCGGCGCGGGATTCGGGAAGCTGCTGATCGCCTGCGACGCAACGCGGCGCAGCAGGGGCTGGCAGATTCCATCGACGATGATCGGATACGGCACGAAATCCGTGGACGTGCGGCAACGCGTATCCAACTCGGTAGGTTGGAATTGTACAGTGAGCTTGGTCACTTCCTTTCGCGGACGCACGGTGAAGCGCACCGTGGCCAGCGAGGGAAGCGAATCGGTGGGCGTCCCGTCCACCAGCACATCCATCACACCCGCATTGCCCGTGACCAGCGCACTGCCGCCCTGCATCGCCGGCGCGAGTTGAATGCCCTCGTATTCAAGCTGCGACGCATCGAAACTCAATGTACCGCGCAACTCCACTTTCGCCCCCGAGGGAATCTTCGGCGCGGCGTGCAGCGGCAATTCCACCTTGCCATCCAGGCCGACGACAAGGGGTTCTGCGATACCAAATGTGTACTGTTCCGCGCAGGGAAGAATCGTGAAATCCTTGTTGAGCATCAACACACGATAGGGACAGAGCGCAGTCATGTTGCCCTGCACAAATGCCAAACCGGTGTCAAAGGTGCTGTCGGCGGCGAAGGAATCGAATACCAGATAAAACAGCGGACCGCTCGGCAGCGTCGGCACAACGTTGTTCAATTCCACCAGCAATTGACCCGGACTCTCCTCACGTGCCGTCACAACGCGCCCCTCGGTCATGCTCCCCTGCTGTTCCACGCCCACCCAGCGCAACAATGCCGCATCGAAACGAATTCGAATCGTCGCCGAGATGGGCATGGTAGTGGAGAACATCTCCCGCGTGAACACCGCCGCCCGCAAGGTGTCGCGCGAGGGCAATACCGCGGGAAGATCGAATTCCAGGTTCACCGTGGACAAACCGTACGGCGCATCGTAGGAAGTCTCGTCCTCGGCAACAATGGCCGGACCCGTGAGCTGCACATCCACATCGCGTCGGCTGCCATCGGGACATACATTCGACGCCTCGTAGCGCAGCACACATTCATCGTTGAGAATTTCTTCCGCGATCAATGAAAAAATGGCGCCGAGCCCGGCGGCGTCGGGACTGTTGAAAAAGCGACCGCCCGTGGCCGACGATAGAGCGCCCAGTTCGGCTTCGTCCACATCGCCGCCAATGCCGATGCTGTACACCGGTATCCCTTCATTCACCGCGTTCTGCAGCGCGGTGTTGCGAAATTGATTGCCGATCTGATTGCGTCCATCCGTGACAATGATCAGGATTTTCTTGCCGGCCCGCAGTTTCAGCAAATCCACCGCGTCGATAATCGCCTGCCAGATGCTCGTTCCACCCACAGCCACCACGGGGACCAGCGAACGCTTCAGCGACTCGATATCGTTGCTGAAATCGTGCTCCACCGTAAAGATATGCCGCTGACTGAAGCTGCCGGAAGTGGTGAAGCCGAAAATCGCCGCTTCATCCCGCGGAGACAACAAATTCAGAAACGTGCGAATTGCCACCTTGGCAGCGCGCATTTTCGTACTATCCGGATCGAGACGATCCGGATCGTCCGGGTAGCGCGCCATGCTGCCGGATTTGTCCAACAGCACCGCCACCGACAGCCGTATGCCGCTGTCCTGCGGACAGGAAAGCGACAGTACATTCTGCGGTATGCCATTCTCCGTCACGAAGCCCGACAAGGCCTGCAAGCTGACGGGATTCACGCCCTGTCTGCGTATCTGCATTCGCAAGGTCACGAGGGGAAATTGGGAAATGTCCACGGAGGTCACGTCCACGGTGAGGCGTGATTGTGCGGGGACACTGGTGGCAAGGGCGGAAAAAAGGAGAGCGGCGATAACAACGCGCTTCATGTATTACCTCGTGACAAGCAGCTTTTTCGTGTCGATGGAGTCGCCCTGGCGCGCCTCCACGATGTACATTCCATTGGGCACCGCGGCATGCCAGGTCAAGCGCGGAGGAGCGGATTCCGAAGGTCCTGTGTAGAGTACGCGCACAACGCGACCGCTTTCATCCAGCACCCGAAGCACAACCGGGTCGCTGCCTGAAACGTTCCAGTCTATCGTCACGTCCTTTCCGCCCGGTCCCACCGGATGCGGATATACGGCGGTGATGCGCGTGGCGGAAACGCGACGCAGCAACATCGAACACACACCGTCCACCCAGGCGGTGGCATCCAGCAAGGACACGCCGAGCACACAATCCAACGCGGCATTCCCCGATCCGCCACGCTGTGTGAGCTGCGGCATCAGCGCGTGCATGGGAAATGCGCGAGGCTCCTTGAGCACGGGCGCGCGGAAGCGCAGCGTAACCAACAGGCCACCCGGGCGCACCGGCGCGGCGCCTTGCGCCTCGAAGGACACCACACCCGGACTGTACTGCTCGCTCATTGTCCCTCCCGCGAACAGCGACCCTTGCAGCGAATAGCCGAGATACTCCACGCCGAGCGGATGGAACACGGAAAACGAGCTGACATACCCTTGCAGGGTATCGAGTTCGGCGTCGAGATACACCGGCACGGTGAATTCACTGCCCGACAGCGCGAGCACATCCTCGGCGATGCGAAGGCGCACATCGGAGGGGCAGCCATGGATTGTCGTCGGAACGCCCGTGTTCGCATGCACAATGTCGCAAATCTGCCGCGCTTCCAGCACCTCGAGTTCGACGCCGCTTTCGGTGAGCGTCGTCAGGCGCGCCGTGCGCAGCACAAAGCGAAACAGCTCGTCGTCGACGCCGTAAGTCACCGCGCGCAACGGTATTTCATTCACGATGGTGAACAGCGCCTCCCCCGGCACCGGTGTACTCACTCCGATTTGCGCCGTGGCGAATACGGTGTTCGCCACATCCAGGCCCTCGAAGGAGAAATGCGCGGGATCCCAGCGGACGCGTAGTCGCAGATTGCTTCTCTGCCCCGCGCGCAGTTCTCCCGAAGCGCGGACAGGCAGACTGTAGTCGGTATCGCGTTGAACATCCGGAGGCAAGGCAAGTGAGAGCAGTAATCGTGATCGCAAATCCGGCAACGTGTACGTGAACGACTCCTGCAACACCACGCCGTTGATCGTCGCGGTTACCACCACCATGCGCGTTGAACCGTTGCGGCAGGTATCGGGCGCCTGATAGCGTATCACACAGGTCGCGCTGTAAATGCTCTTGATGATGGTATCGAAAATCGCCGAGAGTTCTTCGGATTTGTCGGTGAAATAGGCCTTGCCTGCTGTGCCATCGGCGAGTGCGCGCAAGGTATCGGTATCGACGCGCCATGGCTGTCCCGGATCGAAGTACAGCCCCAGCCCGATCACATGCACGGGAATGTTGCGTCCCCAGGCGTAGTTCACCGCCTGCCGCAGCGTGTAATCGGATGAATTATCCACACCATCGGTCAGCAAAATGATGACGCGTTTCCCCTGCCTCTGTTCGAGCAGCGTGGCGGCCGTGACAACGGCGTCGTAAATGCTCGTGCCGCTGCGCAATTCCAGGCCGGCGACGGCGTCCTCGAGCGACCGCACATTGCTGGTAAAGCCCTGTTCGATCAGTGTCTCGGCCGCGAAGCTCGCAAACAGCGCCTCGTCTCCCGCGCGCAGCTTGTGAAAGGCCTCCACGAAGACGCGTTTCGCCGTGCGCCATTTCACACTGTCATCGTCCTTGGTGGTCGTGCCTTCCTTGAACGCCATGCTGATGCTGACGTCCATCAGAAAGACCAGCGTCACCTTCTCCGCCGGTTTCAGGTCTCCGCAATCAACCTCCAGCGGCAGCATGCGCACGCCGTTCTCATGCACCATGAAGGCATCCTGCGGAATGGAGTCCATGGTGGCGGAATTGTCGAGAATCTCGAAGGGGATATCAATGTCGGGATAATTCGTGAACACCGGCGAGCCAAGCAGCAAGCGGTATTGCGCGGTGGCGGGCGTGGCAAGGCACGCTATCAATACGAACAGCAGCGGAGGCAGCAGCCACCCGACGCGGCGAGCGGTACGGAGCGCGATCATCATCGTATTCATGGCCATTCCTTTCGCAATCCGAAGCATACAACGTATGACACTGCGCGAATGCCAAATGTTACGATGGACGCAACATCGGCGGGCGCTTATCGCGTATCGATCGACACCTCCACGCGCCTGTTCAGCGCGCGGCCTTCATCGCTTTCGTTGCTCTGTGCCGGCTGGCTTTTGCCATAGGCGTTGACACTGATCTGGTCGATGGGTACGCCGAGCGCCTTCAACACGGCACTCACCGCCGCTCCCCTGCGGCGCGACAGCGCCACATTGTAGGCCTCCGTGCCCATGTCATCGGTGTGGGCGTTGAGAATGATGCTGAAATCGGCCTTGCTCTCCTGCAACGGCGCAATGCGGTCGCGTACGAAACGCTGCAACATTTCGCGATACTGCTCGAGCACATCGGCCTTGTCGAATTCGAAATATGCGATGGTCACGTCCTGTTTCGGGAGCTGCGAGTCGTCCTCGGTACGTACGGTCTGGGGCTTGCCCATGCCGATGCTCTTGCGGTGCTCGTTGTAGTACAGTGTTGACGGCACGTTGATGCTCGTCCGCACTGTATCGTAGCCCTCGGCGATGGCGGTCACTTCGTATCCGGCGCCCAGCGAGGTGCGGAATTCGAAGCGTCCGTTGCGTCCCGGCCGGATGGTGAACGGCGCGCCTTTGTCCGGACGCACGTGCAGTGCCGCGCCGGCGATGCCCATGGTGGTCAATGTGTCGAACACCATGCCGCGCACATAGTACGTGTACATGGTGCTGTCCTTGTACGGATTGGGCCAGACGGCGTACACATCGAGCTTGCCCCGCCCGCCGTTGCGCGAGGAGGCGATGAACACGGTGTCCTCCTTCGGCGAGAGCCGGAAAAACATGTCGTCGGCCGGCGAATTGAAGGGCTGGCCGATGTTCTGCGCAGGCGTCCACTTGTCGTCCTTCACAAGCACCGAACGGTACAGATCCATGCCGCCCATGCGCGCATGTCCGTTGCTGGAGAAAAACAGATCGGTGCCGTTGGGCGCCAGCGTCGGGCTTTTTTCGTCGCCGCTGGTATTCACTTCCGGACCCAGATTGCGGGCTGGTCCCCATTTGCCATTGCGCAGGCGCTTGCAGCGCCAGATGTCTGTGCCGCCATGGCCTCCGGGGCGATCGGAAGCAAAATACAGATATTCGCCATCCATCGAGAGATAGGGCTGCGAATCCCAGTACTTGGTGTTCACATTCTCGCCGAGATTGCGGATGTTCTGCCACTTGCCGTTGTAATCCATTTGCGCCACGTACATGTCGCAGTCACCCAGGCCGTCTTCGGTTTCACATTGCACGAAATACACGTACTCGCCGTCGGGTGTGATGTAGGGCGAACCTTCATCATTCACCGAGTTGATGATGCCGCCGTAATTCAGCGCGCGCGACCAGCCGGCGCCTTCGCGATCGGCGAACCAGAGATCGTCGCCCTGAATGTAGCCCTCGATCGTGGGACGCTTGCTGGTGAAGATCAGACGATTGCGGTACAGCATCATGCCGAAATCGTCCTCCTCGGAATTCACATTCTCGCCGAGATTCGTGGCCACGACATTGTCATGGCTCAACAGCTCGCCGGGCGGAAGACTGCCGCAACTGCTAAGCAAGGAGGCGAACGCGAAAATCGCGAGCAGGATCGGGAACGTGCGTCGTTGAGTCATGTCGTTAAAATTCGAATTTGAGAATGGCCGTGGCATGGATGGCCTGCGCCTTCCAATCGTCGTCATCGGAAATGGTGGTCAAAGGAATGCCGTACGAGACTTCGGGTGAAAAGCGCAGCCGACGTCCGAGACGGAGGTTCAATCCGAGGCCGGCACGCAGATCCATGCGCAGCGATTCCGCGCGGGGAATTTCCCCGCTGTCCATCGCCACCACGCGCGAGTCGCCCCCGCCCACAGCCAGGTCGAACTGCGGATCAACATTGGTCAAGGTGTACTCCTGCGTGTTCGTGCCGGTCACGCCCACGGCGGGTCCGCCAAACAGATAGAAAAACGGCAGCGGCTGCAGGATCAGCACGGGATGCAGCATGAAGTACGAGAGTTTCACCACGTTTTTTCTCTCATGCTCCACATCCACGATGCCTTCGTTCAGCACTTCCGTGGGAATGAGCAGCTTGTAGGAAAACTCCGCACCCATGTCGTTGTACAACGCCTTCACAGCCACACCGATCACCGGCGTGAACATGCGCCCCAACTCGAAGCCCAGCGTCAGGTGCGTGCCGCTGCCGTCGCGGAATTCGCATTGGCAATAATCCGTCAGAAACGCACCCTCATGTGTCACGAGATTCACTCCGATGTTGGGACCGAACCACCAATCGGGCGGCGCCGGACTGAGCACATCGGAAGGAGCGGGGCCGAAATCGTGAGATTGCGCATGAAGCATGCAGGGCAGGAGCAGCAGCAGCATCGCGGCTGCACACAGACGGGTACACCGGAGGTCCAGTTGTTGGAAGGTGCGCATGTACATTCCGGAGAGTGATTGCGTGAAAAGTGAAAGTATCGCCGAATTTCGCATGAAAAGCAACAGAAAACGCCGGGACCACGTGGATCCCGG
The DNA here is from genome assembly GCA_035362335.1 of Bacteroidota bacterium. Classification (GTDB taxonomy): domain Bacteria; phylum Bacteroidota; class Ignavibacteria; order SZUA-365; family SZUA-365; genus JAOSJT01. The sequence goes on along the minus strand of DAOSDL010000034.1, from coordinate 30,212 downwards.
CGTAACGGTTTCCATGCCGCGTCGCGGCTTCGTCAGATGAAGTTCACCTTGCGCGCATAACTCCGCAATTCTTCGCGGAACTGGGGATGCGCGATGTGAATCAGCTCGTTCACACGCTGGCGTACGGTCTTGCCAAACAGTGATGCGACACCATACTCGGTCACCACATAGTGCACATCGGCGCGATTGGTGGTCACACCGGCACCGGGAATCAGATGCGGCACGATGCGGCTCAGCTCACCGTTCCTGGCCGTGGCCGGCAGCGCGATGATGGGCTTGCCGCCGGGCGAACGCGATGCCCCGCGGATGAAGTCCACCTGCCCACCGAAGCCGCTGTACAGGCGCGGACCGATGGAGTCGGCGCACACCTGCCCGGTGATGTCCACTTGCAGGGCGGAGTTGATGGCCACCATCTTTCTGTTCTGCGCCACGATGAAGGGATCGTTCACATAGTGGCTGGGATGGAATTCCACCACGGGATTGTTGTCGATGAAATCGTAAATCGTTTTGGTGCCGAGCACGAACGAGGCCACCATCTTGCCCTTGTGCAGGGTTTTCTTCTCGTTGTTGATCACGCCCATCTCCACCAGCTTGATCACGCCGTCGGAGAACATCTCGGTGTGTATGCCGAGATCGCGTTTGTTCTCAAGATAGTTGAGCACGGCATCCGGAATGGCGCCGATACCCATCTGCATGGTGGATTCGTCTTCAATGAGTTCGGCAATATGCCCGCCGATTTTCGCATACACTTCCTGCTCGGCCGGATCGGTCACCTCGCCCACCTGCGGCATTTCACGGATGGGCGTATCCACTTCCACAATGTGGTGGATTTTGTTGATGTGAATGAAGCAATCGCCCAGCACGCGCGGCATCTGCGGATTCACCTGCGCGATGATGACCTTCGCCATTTCGCAAGCCGGTTTGGTCATTTCCACACCGACACCGAAGCTGCAGAAACCGTGCTCGTCGGGAGGCGACACGTGAATCAGCGCCACGTTCACCGGCAGGATTTTCTGATAGAACAGCTCGGCGATCTGGCTGAGGTAAATGTGGGTGGCATCGGCCAGGCCGGCGTTCACCGCTGCGCGCACATTGCCGCCGATGAACAGCGCATTGTGCCGGAAATGCCCCTGCATTTCCTCGGTGACATAACCCGATTCGCCGATAGTGAGAATGTGGTCCACGTGCACGTCGGTCAGTTCGTGCCCTCGGCCTATCATCGCGCGGATGAGCACCTCGGGGACGGCGCAGCCCGGATGCACGTAGACGTGATCCCCGGACTTGATCGCCTGCACGGCCTGCTCGGCAGTGGTGAGTTTGTTTCGATAACTGGACGTCCAATCCATGCGTGTTCCTCGGATGACTTTTCTATGATCGAATGATTAGCAGCACTCGTACGGAGTGACGTCGATGCCATACACTTCCTGCAACAGGGAGTGCGTGGCCTTGCCCTGATGGGTGATGACCCCGCAACGGACACAGGGGTCGGTTTTCGTTGCCGGATCAAAGCCGTGCATCATGGTTTGCAGATACGGCAGCAGCGCATTCGTCAACGCATAGGTGGAGGTGCGCGCCACCACCGACGGCATGTTGGGCACGCAGTAGTGAATCACTCCGTGCTTGATGAACACGGGATCCTGTATGGTGGTCGGCCTGCTGGTCTCCACGCATCCACCCTGATTGATGGAGATGTCGATGATCACCGCGCCGGGTTTCATGGTCTTCACCATGTCCTCGCTGATAATCTGATGACTGCGCTCGTCGTTGATCGAAATTGCGCCCACGAACACGTCGGCAATGGTGCAACCGCGGCGCAGATTTTCGGGCGAGGCCATCACCGTGGTGACGCGTTTGTTGAAATACTGATCCGCCGCGCGCAGCCGATCAAGATTGTTGTCGAGCAAAATGACCTGCGCACCCAAACCGAGCATTGCCTGCGCCGCCGACAGTCCCGACGCGCCGGCACCGAGTATGACCACCGCCGCGGGCGCCACGCCGGCGAGACCGCCCAGCAGTACTCCGCGTCCGCCCATATCGCTGCGCAGGAAGCGCGCGGCCACTTGCGCGGCCACCTGCCCCGAGATTTCGCTCATCAGGCGCAACACCGGAAAGCTGCCATCGTTGGCGCGCAGCAGTTCGTAGGCGCAGGTGGTGATGTTGTTGTCGAGCAAATGCTGCACGAGTCCGCGCTGCCCCATACCCAGCAGCATGAAGGACATGAGAATCTGTCCCGGCCGCAGCAATTGGGCTTCCTCCTTGCTCGGTGGCATGACCTTGAGCAGAATGTCGGCGCGGCCCGCCGCTTCCTCGGCCGAGTACACCACGCCCGCGCCGGCGCGCTGATATTGCTCATCGCTGAAACGCGCATCGAGTCCTGCTCCGCGCTCGATCACCACCTGGGCGCCGGCGGCCACGAGGGACTCCACGCCGAATGGCGAGAGCGCGACACGCTGTTCATTCTCGAAGCGTTCCTTCAGAATTCCGATTACCATGATGTCACCTCTATGCAAATAGTGTTGTCCGCCTGGTCGCCTACACGCCGTTGCCCGGGCGCCGGGCCGAGAGCAGTGTGTTGCGCATGAGCATGGCGATGGTCATGGGGCCCACGCCTCCCGGCACCGGGGTGATGGCCGCGCATTTGTCCTTCACCGCATCGAAATCCACATCACCCACGAGACGTGAACCTTTGGGGGCTGCCGCGTCCTCGATGCGGTTGATACCCACATCGATCACCACGGCGCCGTCCTTCACCATGTCGGCGGTGATGTAGCGGGCTTTGCCGATGGCGACGATGAGTATATCGGCTTCGCGCGTGTAGCGCGCGATATCCGGCGCCGCCGAATGGGCGATGGTGACGATGGCATTGGCGCCGGCGGCCTTTTGCACCAGCATGTTCGCCACGGGTTTGCCCACGATATTGCTGCGTCCCACCACGACCACATGCTTGCCGGCCGTTTCCACTCCCGCGCGCAACAGCAGTTGCTGCACACCGGCGGGTGTGCAGGGCGCGAAACAGTCCTGACCCAGCGACAGCTTCCCCACATTCACGGGGTGAAAGCCGTCCACATCCTTGCGCGGTGCGATGGCCTCGATGACGCGGGCTTCGTCGATATGCGGCGGCAGGGGCAATTGCACCAGTATGCCATGAATATCGGGATCGATATTCCACGCGCCGATGCGCGAAAGCACCTCGTCCTGCGTGGCCTCGGCGGGAAGTTCCACCGTGGTGGAATGAAAGCCGCAATATTCGCAGGCCTTTTCCTTCGAACTCACATACGAACGGGAGGCCGCGTTGTCGCCCACCAACAGGAAGGCCAGTCCGGGCACGATGCCCTGCCGCTCGCGCAGCAGCGCCGTCTCGGCCCGCACTTCGTCCTTGATGGTGGCAGACAGCGCCTTTCCGTCAAGCAGCATCGTCGGCATTGCGTCGAAACTCCGGTAAAGTGATTGGCTCTATGGACACGGCCATGCCCGTGGTGTAATCGAGCTTCAACAGCACGGCGGAGAGATGCACGTCACTGTCGGCCATTTCGAATTTGTGTGGTGTTTGTTTGATGAAACGCTTGAGCGCGATGTCCTTGCGCATACCCAGCACCGAATCGTACGGGCCGGTCATGCCCACGTCGGTGATGTAGGCGGTGCCTTTGGGCAGGATTTTCGCGTCGGCGGTTTGCACATGCGTATGCGTGCCCAGCACAGCACTCACCCGGCCGTCGAGATGCCAGCCCAGGGCGATTTTCTCGGCGGTGGCCTCGGCGTGCATATCCACCACGATCATGCGCACCTGCTCGCGCAGCCGGTCCACCGCCCAGTCGGCGGTTTTGAAGGGACAGTCGATGGGACTCATGTAGGTGCGTCCTTGCAGGTTCAGCACCCCGAGTTTGCCCGCCGGTCCGAGATCGACGATGGTGAAGCCGCGGCCGGGATTCTCGCGCGGGTAGTTGGCCGGACGCAGGAGATTGGCCTCGGTGGCGAGCATTTTCTGTATATGCCACTTCTCCCAGATATGATTGCCCGAGGTGACCACGCGCACGCCGAGTTCCTGCAATTCCTTGAACTGCTGCTCGCTGATGCTCTTGCCGTCCATGGCGTTCTCGCCATTGGCGATCACGCAGGCAATGTCATGCTTTTGGAGCAGCGAGGGGAGGAACATGCGGACGGCGTTGAAGCCCGGGGTACCGACGATATCGCCGATGAAGAGAACGGAGAGAACTGACATGACAACCGTAATAGTGACGCGAACCGACTCTCCGCAAGGTATGAAAACGGACTGCCTTCTCCAACACGGCGACGGAGGGGGGAAGCCGCCGTGCGCGGGGTATGGCCTAATCAGCGCGAGCTGTACAAGCGCACATCAATCAAGCCACACGCCCATCCCGATATCTCTCAATGCCGCTGCGCCCATCGATTCCGGGCACCTTCCTTTCCCGCCGCATTCGCCGATGGCTCAGAAATCGGCGCCGAGGGAGAAGTAGTATTTCGGACTGGAGAATCCGCCACCGTTGTGCGACCAGGCAACGTCGAATTTCAACGGGAAGCCCAGGAACCACATGCGCGTGCCGAAACCGGTGCCGATAAGCAAATCCTGATTGATCATCCCGCCGGCTTCGTCGCGTCCGAATGCGCGGAACGCGTTGATGTCGTCGAAGGCGGCACCCACATCCACGAACATGGCGGCATTCACGGCCTGAAGTATGTACGGCAGCACGCCGCCGAGGAAATATTTCACCAACGGGAAACGCAATTCCATATTGCCCAGCACATAGCGCGTGGCAATGCGCGCGTTGTAATTGTAGCCGCGCAACGGCAGGGCCGCCTGCAGGAAAGCGAAATCCTCTTCGTTGTCAATGGGGATGCGCCCGTTCTCGAAGGTGCGGTTGATCCAGTTGTCCGTGCCGCCTATGAAAAAACGCTGCGGATTCGAGCCGAAACTCGCGCCACCGCTGCCACGCAGGGCGAAACTGAAATCATCCCAGAATTTCCAGTACTTCCGGTAGTCACCGGTCAACGAGAGAAAACTGAACTTCGAACTCCCCCACCCCGGCGTGCCCAGCAAGCGCGCTTCGTAGCGGCTGCCACGCACCGGCGACCACATGCCCCACAACGTGTTGTCATGCACATAGCCAAGATTGGGTACGATCAACGAGCGCTCGCTGATCGCGCCGCTCGGATCGTCGAGATTCTCGGAGGAAATGTTCATCCACGTCAACGTTCCCTCGAAACGCGTGAAGCGACTGAACGGGAAGGACATGAACAGACTCGCGCCGTACTGCCGGTACCTGTACAGCTCGTCGTACGGCCCGCCGTCCCACGACAACAGGAAACGCGCGCTGTGGAAACCCTGCACGCCCCAATCGATGCGGTCGGGCAGATAGTAATACGCCAGGGCGTAGTCGCTGTTCTTCAGATCACCGATCAGATTGGTGAGGAAAATCAACTGATGGTCGCCCAACATGTCGCTGAACGCCATCTGCGTGGTGCCCAGCACACCGTAAAACGTGCTGTACCCCGCGTTGCCGTAGACCAGATCGGCCGAGAAACTGAGCTTGTACTTGTTGATGATGAATTCGCCGTCCTCGGTCAGCGTATTGCCGAGCGTGAACGCGCGCTTGCGCTTCTCGTCCTGATTGCCTCCAAGCCCGGTGGCGAACAGAATGCGTTCGCCCGAACGCGCCACGCTGTCCACACCCTGCGTGCTCTGCGGTCCGAGGGCGAAGGTCACATCCTCGCTGTGCTGCCGCAATTCGGCGTCGCGTGTGCTCACAGCGATGCTGTCCACAGGAATGGCCTCCGGGTCGCGGTCGAGCCGCAGTTGCTCGCGGCGACGGAATTCCGTCAGTTCCAGCGGCGGCAGCGCCTCGCGCTCGAAGGGCGCGCGCAGAAGGAAAATGTCGAAACCCGCCTCGAACATGGAACTGAATGCCAGTTTGTTGCCGTCGGAGGTCAGCGACATTTGATACACGCCCGACAGGGAATTGGTGATCGGTTGATGCCGATCGCTTCCCAACTCGTGCACGTACAGGTTGTTGATGCCGTTGAGATCGGAAATATACAGGAGCTTCGCGCCTGAGGGATCGGCCACGGGGTAGCTCTCGCTCGCGCCTTCGGTTGCGGTGATGCGCGCCATTGCGCCATTGTCGATACGAATGCTGTAAATGTCCATCTGCGAGTAGTCGTGCTCGAAAATGGAAAAATCCGCGGGCACATTCTCACGCGTGAGATAGCCCTGTCTGTCGGATGCGAAGTACACCGTCTTGCTGTCGGCCGACCACGAGGGTTGCGCATCGCTGAATACATCGTCGGTGAGGTTGCGCTCCTGCCGCGTTTCGAAATCGTAGATGTAGATATCGGACTGCGTGCTCGAATTTCCCACATACGCCAGTTTGCCGCCATCGGGCGACCACTGCACGGAGTAAATGCCGTCGCGCTTGACGGGAAGCTGCTCGTAGTCCCGCGAGTCCACATCGATGATGGAAATCACATCGCTGCCTCCGGATTTCGAAGCCAGGGCGAGTTTCTTGCCGTCGGGCGACCACGACAAGCCGGGGGTGAGCAGATTCAAATCCTCGAAATCATTGGTGTTGGTGCCTTCCACCACTTTGCGCACTTCCCCGCCGTCGATGGCCGACATCACAAACACGCCGAAGTAATCGTCGCGGTTGGAAATGAAGGCGATGCGGTCGCCCGCGGGCGAAATGGCGGGACTGGTATTGTAGAATGCGCCGCTTTTATTGTGGTCCGTGAGCCGCTTGGCATAGTCGCGCGGTGATTCGCGCTTGGCCACGTCGGGGTAGTACAGTTTTTTCTGTTCGTTCATCCAGCGCTCGGAAAGCTCCTCCAGCGTGAGGCCGATGGATTTTTTCAACCCCTGCTCGAGACTGCGCGTGGAACGGATGCTGTTGAGCACATCGCCCACCTTGCGCTCGCCGTATTTTTCGGCGATGTACCACCACACCGACTGTCCGCCGCGATAGGCGAAATACCCGCCGAGGTAGGGAATGGGCGGCAGGTAGTTGCTGGTGGAGGCATCGCGGAGAAACATATCCGAATTGCTGTCCCAGCCGCCGAGCGATTCGTACTCGGCGAGTCCCTCGTTCATCCACAGCGGCAGCACCAGGCGGATGCGGTTGGTGACCGCCGCCTGCAGCGAACCGCCGTAGAACATGTCGTTGATCACCGCGTGCACCAACTCATGATGAATCACGTGCCGGAACTTGCTGTACGAGCCCTCGAAGGGAATCACGATGCGGTTTTTGAACATTTCGGTCACGCCGCCAATGCCCTCCTCGAGGTACACACCCACGACATTGGTCTGCTGGAAGTCGTTATGCGAGTTGTACACGATAAAAGGAATGCGCGCCGTTATGCGATACTGCAACGTGCGCTGCACACTCTGCAGGGCGTCTTCGGCCGCGCGCGCGGTGAACGCCGCGATCTCGTAGCCGCCGTCGGCGAAGTACACGTCGAAGTGTTCGGATTGTATGTACGACCAGTTGAAGTCCGTGTATTGCACCTTGTTCTTGCCGAAATACTGCGCGGTGGCCCGCGGGGCGATACCGGTCAGTAGCAGGACGAGGATGCCGAAAAGGAGGAATGTGCGTGTCATGATGCGCCGGGTTGAGGGTGTTCGCGTATTGTTCGTTTCGCGTGGAAAATCATGCTGAATCAATGCAGTATAGCGCGGGTAAAGGGATGTGTCAAGGAAAAAAACCATGGGTATGGCGGTGGAGCGCTTGTAAGACACCGTTTGTGTATATTTGGTTACCATGCCTATGAATCGAAATACCATGCGTTTCACAACCATCCTTCTCGCCGCCTTTATCATGCTTACTGTCACCGCCTGCGATCCGCGCGATGGCTGCGACATCGTCATCTACAACGCGCAAATCCATACGATGAGTGCCGACCTGCCCCTGGCCAATGCCATGGCGATCAGCGATGGCCGCATCGTGGCGATTGGCGAAAACGAACAGATCCTCGCGGGCTGGAATCCCGACCAGAGCATCGACATGGGCGGGGCGCATCTCTTCCCGGGCTTTATCGATGCGCATGCGCATCTCTACGGCCTGGGCGAGGAAGCCGTGATCCTCATGCTGCACGGCACGCAATCGGCGTCCGAGGTGCTGGCCATGGTCCGGCAGCGCGCCGATAGTGTCGAGGCGGGCGCGTGGATTCGCGGACGCGGCTGGGATCAGAACGACTGGCCCACGGCGGCCTTCCCCACGGCGCGGCAGCTCGACTCCGTTGCGGCCGACCATCCAGTGATGCTCGTGCGCATAGATGGGCATGCGGCCTGGGTCAACACCCGAGCCCTGCGCGCCGCCGGCATCAACAGCGAAACACCCGATCCGGATGGTGGAAAAATCCTGCGCGATGCCAAGGGCGAACCCACCGGCATCCTGCTCGACAACGCCATCGAACTCGTGCGCGCCCACATTCCCCCGCCGACCGAGGAGGAATTGCGTACCGCGTTTAGCAGCGCCATCGACCGCTGCCTGGCCCTGGGACTCACCGGGGCGCATGACATGGGCATGCGGCCCGAGTATGTGCGGAGCATCGAAAGTCTCATCGACGACGAAGTCTTTCCCTTCCGCGTGGTCGGCTACATCGACGGCACCGGCGACGCGTGGGAGGAATTGCTCAACGAAGGCCGCCGTGAATTCGGAGCCACGCAGCTTGTTCTCGCCGGTTTGAAACTCTACGCCGACGGCGCGCTGGGTTCCCGCGGCGCCTGGCTGCTGGAGGATTACTCCGATGAAGCCGGCAACCGCGGCATCCCCATCACCACCATGGACAGCATCGTCACACAAAGCAAACGCGCCCTTGCGCGTGGCCTGCAAGTGTGCGTGCACGCCATTGGCGACGCGGCTGTGCGCATGGTGCTCGACGCCTACGAAGTGGCACTGGGCAACGCAAAGAGCAGTACCCCTCCACTGCGCGTGGAGCACGCGCAGGTGATCGATCCCACGGACGTTCCGCGCTTCGCGCGTCTGGGAGTGGTACCGTCCATGCAGCCCGTACACTGCACAAGCGACATGTATTGGGCCGAGGCGCGTCTGGGCGCCACGCGCATACGCAACGCCTACGCCTGGAACGCACTGATCGAGGCGGGATCGTGGATTCCCGGCGGCAGCGACTTCCCTGTCGAGCGGCCCGATCCGCTGCGCGGCATCTACGCCGCCGCCTTCCGTATGGACGACACCGGTCGGCCCGAGACGCAGGAGGATATCGAGCAATTTTTCCAGATCGACCGCGCTGTGCCGCATCTCGCGGAGCGCTACAAGGGCGGCTGGTTCGCGGCGCAGCGCATGTCGCGCACCGACGCGGTGAGGGCATTCACCATCTGGGCTGCGCGCGCGGCTGGTATGGACAAGCATGTGGGCAGTCTGGAAAAAGGAAAGCTGGCGGATTTCGTCGTGGTGTCGCATGATTTGCTCACTATCTCCCGCGAGGATTTTTTGGTCGCGAAAGTCATGTCCACCTGGTTTGAAGGCCGCAAGGTGTGGGAATACCCCGCGGGTAAATAGCACGGCGGGTGTTTCCAAGGCGTCGTCTCGCGCGTAGTCCCGGTCGGCGGACGAGGCATCGGGGGCTTGGCGGCCGTCCCGTACACGGAGCAGGTTGTGGCCTGTTGTCGTGCGCCGCGTCTGCACGTCTGAAACATTGCGGCACTTCGCCGCGTTCATGCCCGTCATGGCACCCGCGTTTGGGATACCATGCCGCGAACAACTTTTGTATCTTTTGGTTTGTCTCCGCAATCAGGATTGCATGAAACGCATCATTCTCATTTTCGCCCTCCTGCTTCCGTCCACGCTTTCCGCACAGCCGGTCACTCTGCGTTACAATCTTCCCGCCGCGCGCACATTGAATTTCAAACATATCGAGAGCATGTCGGCCCTTGCGCAAACCAACGACGGGCGCAGCACGCAATTCGAGAAAAGCGTAACCCGCTATGTGCGTCTGGACTTTGCCGCGAGCACGCCGTCGGGCGTGGAGTACGTGTTTGTACAGGACACGGCGGTCGTGGTGGACAAGAATCCCCCGCTGGTGCCGCCGAAAGTGGACATCGACAATCTGATTACGAAGAAGCCCATACGCGTGAAGCTTTCTCCGCGCGGCACCGTCGAAGGCGCCACACCGCTCGAGCCCTTGCGCGCCGAAGCCCTGCTCGGTGTGCAGGGAGCCGACGCCATGTTCGCCCGCAACGCCGCCATTCTCCCCCCCGTCCCCGATCGCGAACTCAGCCCGGGTGCAACCTGGACCGAGAGCAGCAGGGACACGCTGTATCCGAGCAAGGAATTGCCGCAGCTCGGCCGTGGCAGCGGACTGCGCATTGTCGAAAATGTGACCACCTGGACGGTGGAATCCCGCGAAACCAGGCATGGCATCGCCTGCCTGAAGTTGCGCTGGGAAGGTCGCGTGCTGTTCGAGGAAAAAATTCTGTTCGCGAAGCTCGAGGAATTCACCGAGGAGCGCAGCAGCATCGAGGGCAGCATGTATGTGGACATTGCCACCGGCATTCCCGTATCGCTCGATGTGAAAACCGACAAAGAGAGCACCCGTGCGCTGTTCGGCGATCAGAACAACGTGCTCCCCTCCTCCGTCTCCACCATCGTTACGCTGGAACTCATACCATAACATATTCGCATGGAGTCACGAATGACACGCCTTTTCACCGCCCTGCTGCTTCTCGTCCTGACCGTCCCGGCCGCTGTTGCGCAGCAGCACATTTTCCGCTACGAAGTCGGGAAGGATTACACCTACGTTCTTGAAGAGACCAACATGTCCATTCAGGAAGTGCAGGGTCAGTCCATGACGCAGAATTCCGAGAGCACGGTCAGCGCCACCATCAAGCTGTCGGGCATCGCCGACAACGGCGACATGTCGATGAACGTCAAAATCAACAACGCGCTGGTCATCGTCGAAGCCAACAATCAGACGCAGACCCTCGGCTCCGATTTCGCGGGCAAGGCGCTGAATCTCGTTGTGGATCAGAAAGGCAACGTGGTGGATGTGGATACGACAAACGCCGACGAAGCCGGCCAGGCGGGTTCGCTTATCGTGCAAATCGGAGAAATGCTGCCCAACCTCACCAAGGGTACGCTTGAAGTGGGTCAATCCTGGAACAGCCACGATGTGGACACCTCGGGCTCCGGCGACAATCTCATGCTTGTGGAAACCGAGCGCAAATACACCGTGAAGGGCAAGAAGGAAATGAAGGGCTTCGATTGTCTCGAGATCGGTGTGACTGTCGATGCGGAAATCGAAGGCACACGCGTGAACGGCGACAACGAGTTGCAAATCAAGGGCACGCGCGAAGGCAAGGGCACGCTGTATTACGCGCCGACCGAAGGCCTGTTTGTGGCGATGAACATGGAAGTCACCACCGATCAGGTGATCACGGTGATGGGCATGAACATGCGCGTGCCGGTGACCGGCAGCAGCACCGTGACCTTCGAACTCCAGAACAAGTAAGGCGCCGACAGCGTCACGTTGTTTCGTACTTCCGAGCGCCGCGGTGTTTACTGCGGCGCTTGCCGTTCGATGGGATGCGTCGCATGCTCGGAAATGCTACTTTGCACAACGTTACAGTTTCTTTCACTTGCGATTCCGCGGACACGATGTGTCGCTGCCGGGCAACGTCCATGAAAGCGCTGTATGCCAAGGATGAAGTGAACCTTTTTTTCCAAGCCCCGTATAACGCGGATATGTTTTTTTCACCATTGAGGCCTCGCATGAAATCCCTTGCACCGACGATCGCCCGCCTCCTCTGTTCCCTGCTGTTCCTCGCCCTGTTCACCACCGTCGCTGTGGCGCAAGATCCCGCCGGCGGCAAGGACAGCACGGCCGTACAGCAATTGCGCGAGGCCCACAAGCAGGTGTCTACGCAACTCGAGCAGGCCCGGGCGGCATTGGAAGAAGCGCGCGCCCTGCCCGAGAGCGAGGAGCGCGACAGCCGAATTGAGGAGTTGGAACTCCGTCTCGAGGAATTGGAATTGCGCCTCGACGAGATCAACGCCGACCTCAGCATGCACGAGGCCGAGAACGACACCTGGGAGGACTGGGGCGAGGATTGGGGAGAGGATGCTCCGGACATGGATCAGGACAGCGAATGGAGCTGGTGGAAATCCATGAGCGGCGAGAACGATGATGAAGAGTCCTTCGAAGGAAATTTCTTCGCCAAATATCCGAGCACCTTCCCGTGGATGTTTCCGCTGACCACGCGTCTGCACGAGACCTTCCTCCGTTACAATCGCGTGGAGGGCGTGTACATCGGCCTTGCGCAGTCCAAGCGTCTGTACTGGCACAGCAAGCCGTGGATCGTGAGCACGGGATCCCTGGGCTACGGTTTCGCCAATCACACCTGGCGCTACAGTCTCGGTCTCTACTTCCCGCTGTACTTCGACAAGCACATCGTGGAGTTCGGCGGCGAGGGACACAGCTTCACGGATTCCAAGGATCAGTGGAGTTTCGACCGCGACGAGAACACCTTCACCGCGCTGTTCGCCCGTGAGGACTTCCTCGACTATTTCGAGCGCCGAGGTTTCACTGCCACCGCCGCGTGGTACTACCGTTCAGACAGCGAGCTGAACCTGCGCGCCTCCGTTGGCTATGTGCACGACACCTACGGCAACATGAATCGCGCGACAAACTGGTCCTTTTTCGGCGGCGACAAGTCCTTCCGGCCGAATCCGTTGATCAACGAGGGCAACATCAACAGCTTCATGTTCACTGCGGCCATGCACACCCTTCCGTCGCTGACCGATCGCAGCGAGGGATGGAACGTGCAATTTTCCTTTGAACAGGCGGGCGGCACGGCCAAAGGCGACTTTGAATTTTCGCAGCTTGTACTCGATGCCACGCGCTACCAGCCCCTGTGCGAGCACATGGCAATCAATCTGCGTGCACGGCTCGGCGCCAGCGACGGTATGCTGCCCGCGCAGCGTCAATTCGAACTTGGCGGACCGGGTACGCTGCCGGGATACCGCTTCAAGGAATTCGCCGGGACGCACGCAGCATTGCTGAGCGCGGAGTGGATTTTGCGCAGCACACTTGCCGGCAACGCGCGCGGCTGGGTACGCAATCTGCTCAACAGCACCAACCTCATCTTCTTCGCCAATGCCGGCGTCACCAACAGCGTCGCCCCGCTGGTCACGCGCGACTTGCGCAATGGTGCGATGGAAGCGGATTTCACCGAGGATTGGGTGTTCGATTCATGGAAATCCGACCTGGGTATCGCTCTCGGCAGCACCGACGGCTCCTTCCGTATCGGCGCCGCCTGGCGCCTCGATCGCGGAGAATCCCCGAACTTCGTGTTGCGCTTCACACGGCCGTTCTGAGTCAAGCCCCATACCAACAATGTTCACGGAAGAGGCGACGCAATGTCGCCTATTCCCTTTGCGCCTTTGCACCGTGGCGTCTTTGCGTTGAATTCCCTTCCGACTTCAGGAGAATGGAACGCAAGGTCGCAGAGAAGCAGAGTCGCAACAAGACGGGAGGGTGTTGTCACGTTTCGCGATACAATGTGCCTTCCGCAGCGAGGAGGAAATTGTGCTTCCTTCCCGTGTCACGGGTGCTGCAATGGCGAAGTCAGGCATACCAACAATGTTCACGAAAGAGGCGACGCAATGTCGCCTCTTCCGTTTCTGTCCCCGGGGTGTTGCCGTTCTGCTCCGCCGCTACGGATTCCCCCGAGCCGCATCCAGCACCGCGTCCACGGCCTGCGACGGTTCGGGCCACGCATCGATGTCCACGACGCGGGACTCGTCACGACGCGTGAGGCACCACGAAGCGATGATGCGCATTTCGTCGATATCGGCCTTGTCGTTCCCGAACAATTCCTGCTGCGGAGCGGCGTACACCTCGCGCAATTGCCTCTCAACCTCCTTGCGCGCTATCGCCTTCTGATCCAGCAGCATGGTGGCGGCGAGGCGTCCGTGGTGTATCAGATGCGCCTCGATGCGTGTACCACGCGCGGGTGTGAGGATGACGATGTTCTGACGACGAACGGAGTGCACCATGAGGCGCTGTTGGCGGATGATGCGCTCCACTGCCGCGATGCGATCGCGCAGTGCGGCCGCTCCCTCGAAATCCAGGGCTTCGGCCCGGGCGTGCATGCGCCCGCGGAACAGTTCCAGCATGTGATCGTGCTCGCCCTGCAGGAACATGGCGACGGCCTCGGCCTCGCGGCGGTACTCCTCCTCGCTCACCAAGGCGGCACAGGGCGCGGCGCAGCGTTTGATGTCGAAGTACAGGCAGGGCGAATGCTCGGCTTTCGGCGTGATCGTACCCTCGCATTCGCGCAAGCGGAACAGCTTGTTGATGCTGTCGATGGCATCCTCCACCGCGAAGCGGCTGCGGAAGGGACCGTAGTACTCCGCTCCGTCGTCCAGCAAGTCGTAGCTCCAATCCACCGTTGGCCACGCGCTCGCCATGTCAATGCGGATGAACGGGTAGCGCCGGTAGTTCTTCAACTGCGTGTTGAAAGCGGGCTGGTGTTGCTTGATCAGGCGGGATTCGGTGAGCAATGCGGTCAGCTCGGTGTCGGTTTCGCGATAGCTGATGCCATGCACACCGCGCACAAGGCGGCGGATTTTCTCGGTGTGGCCGATGTTGTGGTAAAAATAGGACGATACCCTCTCTTTCAAATCCCGCGCCTTGCCGATGTACAGTATTCCTCCGCGCTTGTCGTGCATGAAGTACACGCCCGGGCCATGAGGCAGGGCTTGCAGTTGCTCGCTGAGTCGCGTGTAATACTTTGGCTCGCCTGTGACGCGGTAGATTTGCCTATTCTGAAAACTCAGCAGTTCGCCCACATCGGTGAGATCGAACTCCTCTTCCAACACGGAGAAAAACACCAGCAGAAGCCGCGCCGTGGCCTCGGCATCGCCTCCGGCGCGGTGGCGGCTGCGAATGCGGATGCCGTATTGGGCCGCGAGCGTCCCGAGCGAGGCCCCGGATTTTTTCGGCGTGAGTCGGCGCGCCAGACGCGCGGTACACAGCATGGGAGATTGCAGTGCCTCGCCGCCGATGCGTCGCAGCGTGGCATCCACAAATTGCCTGTCGAAGCGTGCATTGTGCGCCACGAACACGGCATCGCCCACGAATTGACGCACGACAGGCATGACCTCTTCCGCATCGGGCGCGGCGTACACCATGGCATTGGTGATGCCGGTGAGCTGCGTGATTTCGGCGGGGATGAATTGATGCGGATTGATCAGCGAACTGTAGCGGTCGACGATCTCGCCTCCGCGCACGCGCAGCAGGGCGATTTCGGTGATGCGGTTCTTGTCGGGACTGAGTCCGGTGGTTTCGACGTCACAGACCACGAAATCGGTATCCGCGATTTCGAGCTGTTGCAGGAGTCGATCCGCCGCCACTGTGCGCTTCCCTTCTCCGCCGCGTCACACGACGTCGTAGAAATTCTTGTTCTGGATTTTTATCACGCGTCCGGGACGCTGCGCAAGCAGGCTGTAGTCGTGCGTGGCCATGATGATGGCCGTACCGCGCCTGTTGACGCGGTCGAAAATGGCGAGAATGTCGCGCGAAGCCGAGGGATCGAGGTTACCCGTGGGCTCGTCGGCAAGCAAGATGAAGGGATCGTTCACCAGCGCGCGGGCAATCGCCACGCGCTGCCGCTCGCCGCCGGACAAATCCTCCGGCATGGCGAATTCCTTCGAGGTCAGTCCCACTTCCGCCAGCACGCTGTGTACTTTCGAGGCGATAAGCTGACGTCGCGCGCCTGTCACATGCAGCGTGAAGGCGACGTTGTCGAACACATTCCTGTCGTCGAGCAGGCGGAACTCCTGAAACACGATGCCGATGGTCCGTCGCAGATACGGAATCTGATGCCGCGTGATGGTGGACGAATCATAGCCGCCGATACGCACGCGACCGAAATTGGGGAGAATGTCCATGTACAACAGGCGCAGGAAGGTGCTTTTCCCTATGCCGGTCTCGCCGATCACATACACGAACTCCCCTTCTCCGATCGCCAGATTCGCGTGATCGAAAATGTTCTGATTGCCGAAGATCAAGCGCACGTTGTGGAATTCAATCATCGGCCCGCATCCCTACGCTGTGTGCGCGGTACGGTTGCGCGCTATGGACCGTGCGAGCAGCACGGCTTCCTTCATGCTCTCGGCGCTGGCAAGGCCATGCGAAGCGATGGCATAGGCGGTGCCGTGGTCCGGTGAGGTGCGCACCAACGGCAACCCGGAACTGACATTTACTCCGCGCGCCATGGCCTGTATTTTAAAGGGAATGAGTCCCTGATCGTGGTACATGGCCAGCACGAGATCGTAGAGCTGCTTGTTGTGCGCCGAGAAAAATCCATCCGCCGCGAACGGCCCATCCACGCGCAAGCCCTCGGACTGCGCGGCGCGCACGGCGGGAATGATGTGGCGCCGTTCCTCGTCGCCGATGTATCCGCCGTCTCCGGCATGCGGATTGAGCGCGAGCACGGCGATGCGTGGATCGGCGAGTCCGAAATCCTGCCGCAACGCGCGATGTCCGAGCCGTATCGCCTTTTCCACCGCGGCTTGCGTCACGCCTGCCGCCACCGCTGCCAAGGGCACATGCACGGTGACCAGGCCGACACGGAGATTGCTGCCGGTGAGCAGCATGATCACGTCGTCCGGTTGTCCGCTCAACGCCGCGAGCATGTCGGTGTGTCCGTGAAAGGGACTGCCAGCCATGCCGATAGCTTCCTTCGACAGTGGAGCGGTGACCAGAGCCACGGCTTCGTTGCGCATCACCGTGGCAAATGCGGCCTCGACCGCGGCAATGGCTATGCGGCCCGAGGTGGCGGAGGGCGTACCAATGGCGGCCGCGTCGAAATCCTCGCCGCTGTCGAGCACATTGAGCACACCTGTGCCGGCTTCGGAGATATCGCGCACTGCACGCAATTCCACAGAGCGCAGTCCAAGCCGCTCGGCGTACCAGCGCATGGCGCTCAGCGGTCCGTGAACGATAGGAAGTACGACATCGAACAGCTCCGAGCGATCGAAGGCCTTGAGTATCACCTCCGGACCGATGCCGTTGACGTCTCCTATCGATATGGCGATGGGTTGGGGCATGCGTTACTCCTCCAGCAGTCGCAGATTGCCGTCACGCTGTTTGTCCACAAAACGGAAGGTTTTGCCGAGCGAGGGATAGTACCAGATTTCCATGCCCGGCTCGCCACTTTCGAGTACACGCTGCGTGTTCTCGGGGGGGCCAAAGAGAATGTACACTTTCCCGCGGTCGGTGTCCACCCCGTCGGGTTCGTACAGCGTCTGAAATTTGATGCGCGCCTGATCCACGCGACGGAAATACTCGGTCATGTGTTCGTTGTATGCGGTGCCGGGCGTGGGATCGCGCTCCTCCCAGAAGCGGCGGAGTTGACGGCGCTGTGTTTCCTCGTCGCCGTCTGTCATTTCCTCCAATTGTCCACGGGTGAGTATGTAGCGCATGTCCTTCACCGCCTGCGGAATGTTGCGCAAGGCGTAGGGCATGTCGCGCCAGAACACCGCCGTATTCAGCGACACCGTATCCCTGCGGCCTTGGTGGTCCCGCTGCACAGTGAGCGTGTAGGGTGCGACATCCACGCTGTCGAAAGGCAAATCGAACAGGAGCATGGCACGCTCGTCGCCGGAACGCTGTACGAGTGCGAAGTCCTCCACCATCCCGGCGGTCTTTGGCAATCCGTAACCACGAAGCACGGCACTGGGTTGCGGTCCACTCTCCATCACCGTGATGCCATCGCGATCGCGGCGCAGACGCACGGTCCATTCGCCTTCGCCCGCATCGGGTACGGGAACGGCGATGCGCACCGGCGCCGCGAATGGCATGCTGCCACCGTATCCATGCACGCGCGGCACGAGAGCATCGCGCGGCGACGCCGGATCCAGCACGATGGGCGCGCCCAGTTCGCGTGTGAGGTCGCGCGCCACAAAGGATACATTCATCCGGCGTTCGTTGCGCGACCCCCTGTCGGTGGCCACGATCACCGCGGTGTACTCGCCGGCGTCGAGGTACAGCGTGCGCTGCAGGAGAAGAAAGCGTCCCCTGCTGTCTGTTTCACTGTACTGCGCCGCGGCCGCGCGACCACCGATCGTGCTCGATCCGATGAAGGTTCCATTGCGCTGCAAATCGATGCTGATGTCCACTCCCGCGCGGAACAGCGAATCCGGCACACTGCCCGCCACGCGTTCGAACACCATGAAATCATAGGACACGCGGAACAGCATATCCACTCGCGCCAATCCCGCCGAATCCGAGTGCGTACACACGGCCTCAACGTACAGCAGCCCGCCGTACTGCAGCCGCGGATCGCGGTGATGATCCACTCCGCCCGGAGGCCCTCCCCCGCGCGGCTGCGCTCCCACCGACACCGCCAGCAGGAGCATTGGCAGCATGCGCCACATTCTAGACATCGAGATTCCTGACGTACTTCGCATTGCGTTCGATGAATTGCCGGCGCGGCTCAACGGAATCGCCCATGAGAATCTGGAACAGGCGGTCGGCCTCGGCGGCGTTTTCCATGGTCACCAGTAGCAACGTCCGGGTTTCGGGATTCATGGTGGTTTCCCAGAGCTGCTCGGGATTCATTTCACCGAGTCCCTTGAAACGGGAGATGGTGATGCCGTCCTTGCGCGTCACCACTTCCTCTTCCGCAGGCGCCTCCTCGACCACGTCCTCCGTGATTTTCTGTCCGCGCAGCACTTTGATAATCTCGTCGCGCTCCTCGTCGTCAAAGGCGTAACGCTCGACCTTGCCTTTTTTCACCTTGTACAACGGGGGCTGGGCGATATACACTTTACCGGTTTCGACCAGTGATTTCATGTAGCGGAAGAAAAAGGTGAGCAGCAAGGTGCGGATATGGCTGCCGTCCACATCGGCATCGGTCATGATGATGATTTTTCCATAGCGCAACGAGGAGAGATCCATATCCTCTTCCCCGCCGATACCTGCACCGAAAGCCGAGACCATGGCGTTGATTTCCTGATTCTCCAGCACTTTGTGCAGATTGGCTTTTTCCACATTCAGGATTTTTCCACGGAGTGGAAGAATGGCCTGGAAGCGACGGTCGCGTCCCTGTTTGGCCGATCCGCCTGCCGAGTCGCCCTCGACCAGGTACACTTCGCAATGCTCGGGATCGGTGATGGAGCAATCGGCGAGCTTGCCGGGCAGGCTCATCGAATCCAGCGCGTTCTTGCGGCGCGTCAGATCGCGGGCCTTGCGGGCGGCCTCGCGGGCTTCGGCGGCGCGCACGGCTTTCTCGATGATGCGCTTCGCGACGGGGGGATTCTGCTCGAGGTACAGCGAGAGCTGCTCGAAGATGATGGTCTCGACCACGCTCTTGGTTTCGCTGTTCCCCAGCTTCGTTTTCGTCTGCCCTTCGAACTGCGGCTCCGGCACCTTCACACTCAACACCGCCGTGAGTCCCTCGCGGAAATCGTCGCCCGACATCGAGAGCTTGCCTTCTTTCACGATGCCGTTCTTGTAGGCGTAATTGTTCAACGCACGCGTGAGCGCGGTTTTGAAGCCCACCAGATGCGTGCCGCCTTCATGCGTGTTGATGTTGTTGACGTAGGTGAAAATGTTCTCGGTGTACGAATCGTTGTACTGCATCGCCAGCTCGACCGGCGTGTTGTCGCGCATGCCTTCGATGAAAATCGGCTTCTTCATCATCGAGGTGCGGTCGGTATCGATGTATTGCACGAAATCCATCAGGCCGCCTTTGGCGTGGTACTCGGCTTCCTCGCCATCGCGCTCGTCCTTGAGAATGATGCGGATGTTCTTGTTCAGATACGCCAATTCGCGCAGGCGCTCTTCGAGGTAATTGAAACGGAACTCGATGGATTTGAAAATCTGGTTGTCCGGAAGAAAGGTGATACTCGTACCGGATCGCTTTGTAGCACCCAGCGTTTGTACCGGACCGTCGGGATCGCCGCGGGTGTAGCGCTGACGGTAAATCTTGCCTTCGCGGTAAATGTCGGCCTGAAGCCATTCCGACAACGCATTCACCACAGACACACCCACGCCGTGCAAACCACCCGAAACTTGATATGTCTGCTTGTCGAATTTGCCACCGGCGTGCAGCGTGCACATCACCACTTCCAGTGTGCTGATGCCCTTTACCGGATGCGGTCCCGTGGGAATACCACGGCCATTGTCCTCGATGGTGACGCTGCCGTCCTTGTGTATGGTGATATCAATGCGGTCGCAGTACCCCGCGAGGGCTTCGTCGATGGAGTTGTCCACCACCTCGTTGACGAGATGGTGCAATCCGCGCACGCCGATATCGCCGATATACATGGCCGGACGTTTGCGCACGGCCTCGAGGCCTTCCAGCACTTTGATGCTGGTTTCCGAGTAGCTGCGTGCACGGTCTTGCTGTTCCTGTGTCATAATAGTGGTCGCTTGTAAAAAAGGTGATGTTACTTGCCAATGCAGAATCGTGAGAAAATGCCGTCGAGTATGTCGTCGGTGCGTACCACACCGATGATTTCGCCCAGCGCGTCGATGGCTTCGCGCAATTCGAGAGCGAGGAATTCCTCCGTCTTTCCTTCGCGCAACGCGCCGTCGGCGCGGTCGAGCGCTGCGAGGGAGCGACGCAGGCAGTCGGCGTGCCGTTCGTTGGTCACGAGTACTTCCCCCGCCTCCGAAGGCCGCGCAAGTGTGTCGGCGATTTCGATGAGGCGTTGCTCCAACGCGGGGAGGCCGTCGCCGCGCAAAGCCGACACCGCCAGCACGCCCTCGGGCACAGTGCTGGAAGGCGTGGCGAGCAGATCGATTTTATTGAGCAGCGGAAGAAACACCGCGCCAGCCTCCGCGGCAATGCCGCGAAGCACGTGCAGTTCGACCTCCACTCCACCCGCTTCGACTATTCCGCAGAGCACGTCGGCCCGTGAGGCCAGCTCGCGCGTCAGGGCGATGCCTTCGCGTTCAACGGGGTCATCCGTCTCGCGCACACCAGCGGTGTCCACGAAGCGGAAGAGGCGTCCTTGCAGTAGCGCCTGTTCCTCGAGATAGTCCCGCGTGGTACCGGGCACATCGGTGACGATGGCCCGTCGCATGCCGAGCAACGCGTTGAGCAGACTGGATTTGCCCACATTGGGCGCGCCCAGCAACGCCACGCGCACACCATCGCGAAGCAGGCGTCCGTTCGCGTGCGTGGCCAGCACCGCCGACACGCGCCTGCGCGTCGCGTCGATCTCGGCGTGAAGCTGTTCGGCATTGAGGAATTCGACATCCTCTTCAACAAAATCCAGGCCGAGTTCCAGCAGACCGGCGCAGTGCAACAGCGCGTCGCGCATCTCGGCCACCGAGCGCGAGAGCGCGCCTTCCAGCTGCCGCGTCGAAGCGCGGCGCGCCGCGTCGTGCTGCGCATGAATCACATCAGCCACGGCTTCGGCCTGCACGAGGTCCATTTTTCCATGAAGAAAAGCGCGACGGGTGAATTCCCCGGGCTCGGCCTGCCGCGCACCGCACGCGAGCAAGCGCCGCAGCACGGCACCCGAAACCGCTGTGCCGCCGTGCGTGCTGATTTCCACACTGTCCTCGCCTGTGTAGGAATGCGGTGCCCGAAATACCGCCAGCAACACTTCGTCCAGCATCTCGCCATCCGCATCCACCACGCGGCCATACAGCAGTCGATGCGAGTCCGCCGCGCGCGGATCGGCGCCGCGAAACACCTCGGCGGCGATACGGACAGCATCCGGCCCCGACATGCGCAGCACGGCCAGACCAGCCACACCGGGCGGCGTGGCGAGAGCGGCGATGGTATCCTCGCGCAGTGCGGTATGCTGTTGCGTTGCATTCATCGGAAGCGAATATCCTGTACCACGGAGGCGCCGATGGCGGTGTTGATACACGTGATCAATTCGCCGCGCATCAGCAGCAATTCCTGCCGCCAGGCGGCATCGCGCACCTGCACCCACAATGTACCTTCGACAATGCGCGTCGCCTGCGCATGCTGCGCGATCACCTCACCCACGATGTCGGCCCAACGCTGCAAGACGAGCTGTTCGCGCATGCGCACATCCCAGCCCCGACGCTCCAGGGCCGTGCCGAGGGCGTTCGACAAGGTCACCAGCTGTCCGAAGGTCCGAGCGCGTTTCATGCCACTTCCGCGTAGTGATACACCCTGCCCGCTTCCACGCGCAACACCGCGTTGCGCGCGTCCTCTGCATCGAACACCTGCGCAACATGCCTGCTGGCGGTGGTGATGAAGGTTTGTCCCATACCGCGCAATGCTGCGAGGACGCGCCCGAGTCGTTCGTCGTCGAGTTCGCTGAACACGTCGTCGAGCAGCAACACGGGACGCTCGTCCAGACGCTCGTCGAGGTAGTGGAATTCGGCGAATTTCAGGGCGATGAGCACGGACTTGTGCTGTCCTTGCGATGCCTGCGCGCGCACGTCCATATCGTTGAGCTGTATGCGCACGTCATCGCGATGCGGGCCGTACGAGGTGCTGCCCCGCCGCACATCGCTGTCGAGGCGTTCCTGCAATGCACGCAGATACATCTCGACGCCATCGCGCTGCGCGCCATCACCGTCACCGTAGGCATAGGCGATGTCCACAGCTTCGCGCTCGGGCACCAGTTCCATCATCGCCTCGCGCACGTAGGGCAGGAATTGTTCGATGAAGCGAAGCCGTGCGGCAAGTATGCGCACACCGCTCTCGGCCAAGGCCTGATCCCAGGCCTCGAGCGAGCCGCGCACCGCGCCGATGCGACCCTCGGCCATGGCGAGCAGGGCGTTGCGCTGGCGCAGCGCGCGACGATAATCGAGCAAGTCCATGAGATAGCTGTGCTGTACCTGCGACAGCAGGAAGTCGAGAAAGGCCCGGCGCTCGCCCGGCCCGCCCGAGGTGATCGGCCGATGCTGCGGCGACAACGCCACCATGGGAAATTGCCCGATGAGCTCGGCCATGGTTTCCAACGGGGCGTAGTCCACTTCCACCAGTTTTTTCTGCATCCCTCCGTAACGCAGGCGCACGTGCCGGCGTGAACGCGACGCCGCTTCGAAGTCGCCTTCGACCTGGAACGCTTCCTCTCCCGTCGTGATCAAGCCCCGGTCCTGCCGTGTGACAAAGCTCCGCGACATGCAGAGCAGCGAAATGCCTTCGAGAATGCTGGTCTTGCCGGCGCCGTTCTCACCAACGAGCAACAGCACGCCTTCCGGACACGCGATATCCGTGCGGGCGTGGTTGCGCAGATGTTCGAGAACGAGACGTCGAAGCAGCATGCTCAGGCATTCAGTCGTAGCGGCATGACCAGCATCAGGATGTCGAGTTCGCCCTGCTCGCCTTCGGGCATCATCAAACCGGCGCGCGTCGGCGCACTGAAGAGGAAACTGACTTCTTCCGCGTCGATATGCTGCAGGGCCTCGGTGACGTAGCGTGCGTTGAAGCCGATTTCCATTTCCTCCTCGTCGCTGAACACGGCGGGAATGCTCTCGCGGGCCTCGCCGCCGAAATCCATATCTTCGGCCGACACGCGCACTTCCTCGCGGGCGATGGAGAAGCGCACCTGATTGGTGGTGACATTGGAGAAAATCGAACAGCGCTGCACAGCACCCAGCAAGGCCGCGCGGTTGAGTGTCAAACGCTTCTCGTTGTCCTTCGGAATCACACTTTCGTAATTCGGATACCGCTCGTCGATAATGCGGGAGAGCAGTGTCATGTCGCCGAAACTGATACGCACATTCGAGCGGCCGAACACCACCGTCACCTCGCCCTCGCCCAGCGACTTCGAGACGATGTTCAGCGCCTTGGCGGGAATGATCACATCGCGGTCGTCGCCGCTGTAGGCCTCGGCCAGCGCGCCGCGATGCCGGATGCGCACAAGGCGGTGGCCGTCGGTGGACACGGCGTGGAAGGCGCCTTCCTTCCACTGGAACAGCACACCCATCATGGAGGGACGCAAATCATCGGTACTCACCGCGTACACCGTGCGTGCGATGATGCCGCGCAGCAGATCGGTGTCGAGATGCAGCGAGAACTCCTCCTCGAGGCGCTCGGCCTCGGGAAAATTCGTCGCGCGCTCGCCCGCCATTTTGTACTCGCCCTGATTGGTTTTGATGGAAATGCGATTGTTCGACTCGTCGGCCGTGAACACGATATCCGACGATGAAAGCGCGCGCAACGTTTCGTTCAGCTTTTTCGCGGGCACGGCGAAGCGGCCATCCTGCTCGCCCTGCACGTGCAGCGCCACGGTCATGGAAATCTCCAGATCGCTCGCTGTCAGACGCAATTCATTTCCCGTCAGCTCGAACAGCACGTTCTCGAGTATGGGCAGGGTGGATTTCGACGGCACCACGCCGATGACCTTCGAAAGTGCCTTGTGCACATCATTGCTGACCGCGGAAAATTTCATGACGTCCTCCAGTAGTCCTTGAAAAAATGGCGACGGCGCGGGGTGTCGCCGGCAGCGTGTGACCGCGCATCGAACGGCATTCGCTGCCTGGTGTGAATCCCTGTAAGATACGAAAGAATCCGGTGAGATTCCACCGGATTCCCTTGCACGAAGCGGGTAAAAACCTTGCCACGCAACAACTTACGGCCACCGGCCTCGAGCGCGTCAGCCCGAGAATTCGGCCGTGATGTCGCGGTTGCGGCGGCGCGACTGAATGCGGAACTCGTCCACACCCAGCGCCATATCGGATTCCACGGCAAGGCGAATGAAGTATTTGAGCATCAGCCGGCTACTGTGCGATCCCAGGCCGCGTCCGAGGTATTTCTCCATCACGGGGTGAACGGTCAAGATCAGGCGCAAATCCTTGCTGCTGGCGCGGAAGCGTCGCAGCCAGCGGTCGATCTGCGTGAGCAGGGCGGTTTTGGAATGCACGCGGCCCGTACCCTGACAGGTCGGGCAGGTCTCGCTCACCGACATCTGCACGCTTTCGCGTTCGCGTTGCCGGGTGATTTGCATCAGACCGAAATCGGACACGGGGAGGATGGTGAATTTCGCACGGTCGCGTCGCATTTCCCTGCGCATTTCCTCGTACAGCTTGCGGCGATTTTCCTCATGATCCATATCGATGAAATCGATGACGATGATTCCGCCGAGATCGCGCAGGCGTATCTGTCGCGCGATTTCGCGGGCCGCCTCCATGTTGGTGCGCAGAGAATTCAACTCCTGTTCGCGGCGCGCGGCGTAGCGTCCGCTGTTTACATCGATCACCTTCATGGCCTCGGTGTGCTCGATGATGATGTAGCCGCCGCTCTTGAGCCAGACCTTGCGGCTCATGGATTGCTGAATCTGCTTCTCGATCTCGTATTTGTCGAAAATCGGGCGGCGATCGTTGTGGAACTCCAGCACATCCACCTTGTGCGGCGCGACCAGATTGATGTACGCGCGGATGTCGCGGTACAGCGGACGCGAGTCCACGGCCACGCGGCGCACATCCTCGGAAAACAGGTCGCGAATGGTGCTGGACGTCGAGTTCATGTCCTTGTACAGCAAGGCCGGCGGCGAGGATTTCTTCATGGTGCGTTCGATTTCGCGCCAGCTCGCAAGCAGCGCCTCGAGATCGGCGCGCAGCACTTCTTCGGTCTTGCCTTCGGCCACGGTGCGCACAATCACACCGAAGCGGCCCGGCAGTATGGAGCGCACGATGCGGCGCAAGCGGCGTTTTTCCTTGAAACTCTGAATCTTGCGCGATACGCCCACGAGATCGTCGTAGGGCATCAGCACGAGGAAACGGCCAGGCAAGGCCACTTCGGTCGTCACCCGCACGCCCTTCGAGCCCACAGGCTCCTTGAAAATCTGCACCACGATTTCCTGGCCGCGCGCGAGCGTCACCACCGATGGCGGACGCCGGCGTCTCTTTTGCGGCTTGGCGTCGGGACGTTTGTCCTGCGCTTCGTCTTCACCGGCCTCGCCGCGCTCCTCCGCCGTGCCCTCCGCGCGCGTTTCGCGGAACGCGTCGCCGATATCGGAATAGTGGAGGAATGCATCCTGTTCGAGGCCGATATTGATGAACGCGGCCTGAATGCCAGGCATGACCTTGGCCACGGTACCGATGTACACGTCGCCGACCATGCGTTCCTTCTCCTCGCTTTCCACGAAGAGTTCGGCGAGTTTTCCATCCTCCACAATGGCGACGCGCTGCACCATGTCGGAGGCGTTGATAATGATTTCCTTCTGCATGTGTCCTTTCGGATTCCCGCATCGCCCCCGAGGGGACGACGCAATTGAAAGGCGCCCCGCGATAAAACGGAGCACCTTATCCTGTTACAGTTGCGACATCAGCGACAGCTTCACGCCATCGAAAGGCAGCAGCTCGCGGCAGACGCCGCTGGAGCAAATCAACCCGCCACGCTCGGTGCCGTAGGAAATGGTCGCGGTGTGATCGTTGCCAATGCGATAGGCGAACTCGGCGGCACGCCAGAAGTCCTTGCCCGAAGCGTCGCCCTTGTCGGTGGTGTACTCCATGCGCACCGTGGCCGACCAGGCCGAGGCGCGCGCCAGAGTGAACGAAACGAATTGATTGTAAAATGTCGGCGTGTCCCGGTTGAACGAGTCCTGATAGAACTGCTGCTCGAGATTCACGCCCACGCTGTAGTGCTCGTTGAGCATGTATTCGATGCGCACCGGCAGTGTGGTGCTGGCCTGTACGTGGGCGAGGTTGCCCTCGTACGGCGCGTCGTAACGGCGATTGAAGGCCGCCCGGATAAAGCTCTCGCCTTCGAAATACCATTCCACTTCTGCATACAGCTCCCAGAACGGGGAGAATTTCGCATCGAGTGTGGGCAGGAGGCGATTCTCGCGATCCCAGGTGGTGAGAAAGCCGTTGCTCTGCGAGTAGCCAAAATGTCGGCTGGCCATCGAGCCGTTCACGTTGATGGTGATCTCTGGCGTGACTGCGTAGTATACATCCGCCTGAAAGCCCACTTCATCGTTGAAATCCGCCACATGCGGATTGCGCGAGAGCAGGGTGAACACGTGTTCCTTGTGCACGATGGGCGGATTCTGCATCGGCAGCATGCGGCTTGGCCGATTCGGGTCGCGCTCTTCCTCTCCCACCACATCGAACTTGTAGTCCTTATACTCCAGCGTCACACCAAGGCCGACATCGGAGGTAAATGACAGGCTTCCATAAGTTCCGTCGCCATAGGCCGCGCCGGAAACGAAGCTGCCGTTGGGCTGGGGACGCAGGAAGGTCGACCGTTTGAAGGCCTTCTGCACGTGCAGATCGAAGCCGCCGTAGCGCGCGGTGATCATGACCTCGGGAATGTCGGCATGCACCTGGTCGATACCGAAGGCGCTGGGCAACTCGCCATTGGCACTCACAATGCTCGCGCCGATGCTGATGATGTCGTGCGGACGCAATTCGAGGTGGCCGCTCTTGACGGAATACGTTTCGATGCGATCCGAATTCAACAAATCGTAGTAGCGCATTTTACCCATGGCAAACACCGCGTTGCCCCACTCGTTGCGGTAGGTGCCGCGGATACCATCGAGACGGGTATCGTAGTTGATGCCGCGGTTCTCGAAGAGGTTCATCGCCAGGCCCTTGCCGTACAGCGTGTAGAAATCGCCGGCGCGCAGTTCGAGACCGGAGCGGGAAAATTCGATGTAGCGCTTGCGAATGCCTACGAAATTGGGCCCGAACTCTGGTGGATCGTCATAGAGGTGCTCGAAGCCCAGGGTGAAGTCATTCCAGAACAGGCGCACGTTGGCCTGATTCTCGATGTACTCCTTGGGCTGCGCCACGCCGCCCACGACCTGTTCGCCGTTGCCGTAGCGCATGTAGTTGTTGATGGAATACTGCACCTGCGCCGTGGCGCTGGACGCCGCGAGCAGGAGGAGAAACATCAGGACGGAAGTGTAGCGATGCGTCATGCGTCTACTCCAGAATTTTGCGGATATCTTCCTCGATTTCCTTTTCCTCTCCGGCGATGAAACCGGTGCGCTTGGCCACCAGTTCGCCCTTCGCATTGACGAGCAGCGAGTACGGCATGCCCTGGCCGTTGAGTTTCTTGAATGCTTCGCTGTTCGGATCGAGCCACACTTCGTACGGCAGTTTTTGAGCGCTCACATAGGCCTTGACCTTGGCAAGACTGCGGGGATTGTCGAGGTTGATGGCGATGTAGTGAAAGTTTTTGCCGCTGTATTTTTCGAAGGTTTCCCGCAATGCTTTCATTTCCTGTTTGCAGGGTTCGCACCACATGGCCCAGAAGCTCACCAGCACGGCGCCCTTCTCGCCTTTGGCACGCACCTCCTCCATGTACTTCTGGAAGGAGCGGTCCTTCCCTTCGACATCGCGAAGATGGAAATTCACCGACGTCAAATCCTGGGCGGCGAGCGAGCCCGTGACAAGCAGGAGCAGCAGGGCGAACAAGTGTTTCATGATCTACCTCTATTGGTCGGAAATGGATGTGACGGAAGCGGAGAAGGTAACGGGCAATTCGTGCACGCGCAACATGTCCACCAGCGCCGGCACGGAAACGTATTGATACGCATGCAACCCCGTTTCTGTTGCCGCGTCGACATACGCGGCGATATCATCGAAGTACAGCGCCTCGTCGGCTGCGACACCCGCGCGATCGATGGCGAATGCGAACATCCGTGTATCGGGTTTCACCAAACCGCATTCATAGGAAAACACGGTGTGGTGAAACAGCGAAAATACCTCCGGAAAACGCTCACGCGCGTAGGCGATGTGCAGCGGATTGGTGTTCGACAGCATGATCAAGGTCGCCCGCTCGCGCAGTTGCTCGAATACTTGCAGCAGTGCATCATTCGGCCAGAAAATGTCGTTCCACACCGTGGCGAATTCCTGTTCGCTCGGAGTGGCCTCCAAACCGAGAGCCTGCGAAGCGAGAGGGATGAATTCGCCTTCGGCGATCGCGCCGGTTTCGAAACGCTGCACCAGCGTCCAGAAGCGCTCCATCCCTGCCTCCGTGCTTCGGGCTTCGGGGTACTGTTCGGAGAAGCGCCGCGCGATGATGCGGTGGTCGAAATGCAGCAACACATTACCCAGATCACTGATAATCGCGCGTATCATGCTGCCAGTTCCTTGAGAATGCGACGCGCGGGCAGATACCAGAGAGGGAAGGTCTTTTCCGCGAAACGTATCCCTCCCTCGTCATCGATCACGAATACCGCGCGCTGCGGCATGCCCAGCACATTCAGCACTCCGTAGGCCTTGCACACCGCCTTGTCCACATCTGCAAGCAGCGGGAAGGGAAAATGGCAGGAGATGCGGAAACTGTCATGGGATGCAACCGAATCCGCGCTCACCGCCAGCAGTTCGGCACCCAGCCCTGCCATGGCCGCGTAATGCTCCGCGTATTCACCCAATTGCTTTGAGCACACAGCAGTGTGATCCTTGGGGTAGAACACCAGCACCACCGTCCTTCCACGATACTCGCGCAGCGACCGCGAATTGCCGTCCGCGTCGGGAAGCGTGAAATCTGGAGCCATGGTACCGGGAGCGAGCATGCGGTGTGCCTGAAATTCAGTATCGTTGTAAAATACTGATGCGGGACGTGAATTGATAGCGTCTCGCGCGGTCAGGAAAAATTGCCCTCGGAGTGCGCGGAGGAATGGTTTGAGGTCGCTTCCCGCTCGAATCCTGCGGGCTGGCTGAGTACGGGATACATTCGAAGAGAGCGCGGAGAGCGCCGAGGGCGCGGAGGAAGGGTTGAGGGTGCACTCCGCTTGAGGCATGCGCCCCGCCGCAATCGAGTCAACGCAAGGGCGCAGAGACGCAAAGCCGCGAACCCTCCGGGCCCATGGTGTTTGCGAAGCGCTCTGAGTTCTCTGGGCTAGCGAAGCTCGGTGTTGGCGAAGCCCTCTGGGTACTCTGTGTTCCCGCGAAGCGCCCCGTGTTGCCAAAGTCCCTCTTCCTCCTTACTCTCACCACCTCACTACTCTCATTCTTCACTGGATTGCTCGATCACGCTCATCTCACAACACTAAAGCGGCGCACCGCAAACACCTCGCCGCCCGTCAGGCGCAGCATGTAGCTGCCGGGCTCGAGGCCGAGTGTGGCGGGGGTGATGGTGAGCAGCACGCTCCGTGCGTTGAGGGGGCCATCAAAGAGTAGCGCACGCTCGCGACCCAGCATGTCGTACACGCGCAGCGTTACCCGCCCTTTTTCCAGATGCACAAAACCCTCCGTGCCCTCGGTGTTCGCGGTGTTGGCGAAGCCCTCTGTTTTCTCCGTGTTCACAACTATCTCCACCCGCCCCGCCCCCCGCAGCGGTTGCGGCC
>DAOSDL010000033.1:0-55477 GCA_035362335.1 Bacteroidota bacterium | reverse complement strand
GCCAGACCGAGATAAAGCACCCGGATGATTTTCATCACCGACTCCTTGCTTCATATATGGAACGTTCTGTGCCGATGCGACGAGGTTTCATCTCCCCTCCACCACCAGGGCCGAGCGGGCGACGATGCGGCCTTGCGCGTCGACGGCGCTGAGTTGATAATGCCCGGCGGCGAGGCCGTCGAGGGGCACAGACACACTGCCGCCACCGCCGTCGCAGTACACGCGCTGGCTGCGCAATTCCCGCCCGTCGCTGCCGTGTATGCGCAGCGTGTACGCGCCAGGCGCGGCGGTGAGCAGGGCCGTGGCCGCCGCCCGCGCCGGATTGGGAAAGGGACTCAAGCTCAACAGCGACGCCACCGGCGGCCGCAGCGCCTCCTGGGCATTGATGTTCAAATGCAGCTTGCCGATGAATGCTTCAGTGCCGCCAAGATAGGTGGTGCGGTGACCGCCTTGCCGTACTGGCACGGGGATAGCTGTATACCCAGAGAAGTACAACCCAAACGGAGTAGGCCATATTTTTGATATGCCATCTCTTCTTGTGCCAGCCGAAAGCAACTGAACCCGCAGCAGATTATACTCGAATAGATCCACAAGAACAAGCACATCCATGGATTTATTGTACTGCTCAGGGTAGGGATTCGCGATATTTATCAGCGAATCGGATTCCGCATGCACCAGCAATATGTAGCTTCGTTCGTCCGCAATACACACATCAAACACTAGCTCGCCTCCGTTCCCAATGATGAGACTCGAGTAGACGATCGAGTCTTGCTCCGCGTCATATATGACATGAAAGCCATTGTACAACGCCAATGTATCAAAGCCAATCGCGGGGTAGTTCATTGGGAAGTATCCAACCCCACCAGTGGTTTCCCCTACAACATGGATTTTCGAACCAAACTGCCGTGCGTTCATTACCCACTCCGTACCCTCTCCACCCAGCATTGTGCTGTATCGCAGCGATGTGAAATCCTTGCTGATCTCTGTCACAGTGACATCGCCGCCATCGCCATAATTTCGCTGAAGTGACCCGGGAGTGGTTGGATAATTCGCTGATCGCGTATGGCCAATCAGTATGTACGAGTCTTCAACTTCGAAGACATATTCGATCCAATCGTAACTATCGCCGCCTAAAGCCACAGCATACTCGAGACTGTCTCCCTTGAGGACAAATAGCGCGGCATCACCGTAACCATCAGTCCACGGTTTGGTCACCGGTGTTCGTAACAACGTAAAATCTATACTGTTTGTCGAACCGGCGAGAAGCAGGCGGCCGGACGAATCGATATATGCCGCATCGCAATAATCATGATCCCTCCCTCCCAGAAAGGATACGTATGTGAACCGTCGATCAGACAGCGAATATCGAGCATACCACACATCAGAATAGCCCGACAACCTTTTCTGTCGCGCATTCTCCGTAGTCGGGAAATCACTGGACTCTGTACTCCCTGCGATAAGAATTTCATTGGGATAATCGCTCCATATCATCTCGCTCGCTGTCGCGCCTCTGCTACCCCCGAGATAACTGCCATACAACAGCTCTCTCATCTCCATATCGTATATTGCCAGATAGGAATTATAGTATCCACCAATTGAGTCCCCATCCAGGTACGCATCTTCCGTCACTGGCAAGCTTTTATCTGATGTATTAACCAACACATAAATGTGCGAACGAACCGAATCGCATAGGATCCGTATGACCCCCGTTTCCACATTCTTGCCGATTGAACCACCGATAAGACTGAGCAATTCCTTATCCGCGATTTGCGCAAACGATTGGTTGCCCTGCAATGACAGCAAACAAAGCAGTAGAGTATAGATGCATTTCATCGGGTGCCTCATGCAAAATACTATCATGTAAAATTCACGTTGTGTAAATGATTATTATCGCTGTACTGCGGAGTACACTGTGCATTCACCGACCAACATAGCAGAATGCACGTGAGAGCTTGGGAAAGCACGAGAATTGATACATACGGCGAGCCCACCGTGTCTGACTGCGATGGGCTCGCCTATCGTATTTTACTTCACCGTGAATTGCCCCGTACGGCCACTCTCAGGCGACGTAACACGCAGGAAATACACACCTGGCGTGAATGCGGGTAGCCGCAATGCACGGTACGCTCCACCGCGAAGCAGCACGGTGTTGGTGGGGACGGCGGTAACGGCGCAGTGTTCAGATCGGGTCAAGATGCCTCCTTTCTCACTTTCCACATCAATGCGAATTCAAGCAAAGCGGCATGTATCCGATGTGCTTTCCCAATAACCGTCAATGATGCGACACCATCACGGACATTTCCACGACGTTATCATGCCATAACACCCGCCAATCGGGCCACTGCTCGTGTCGCATTCGGTGGAACGCCCGCAAGCTAAGGATTTCCGGAGCACATTGTCAAGAGTCTGATCAGGAAAGCGCTTTTTAGCATTTCCCCACGATCAACAACGTGTCAATCATGCGGAAACGCCTAAGCAATAATTCTCAGGTGGGGCAGGCCTTCAATCGCGGGTACAAGCATGTTTCCGGCATTCACTGTGGCTGCGGAGAATACGTGAATGCCGTGCCGTCATCCCTCCGACGTCGTTGCGTTGCGGGAGGTCGGGGTGCCGCTGCCGAGCAGCGCGTTCGTCACCACACTCACCGAGCTGAAGGCCATGGCGGCCGCGGCGAACATGGGCGTCAGCACGCCGAAGGCGGCGAGGGGGATGCCAATCACATTGTAAATGAATGCCCAGAACAGATTCTGCCGGATCTTGCGCACGGTGCGACGGGACAGCGCCAGCGCAGCCACCACGGCCAGCGGGTCGTTGCGCAGCAAGGTGATGTCCGCCGCCTCCATGGCTATGCCCGAGCCGCCACCCATGGCGATGCTTACATCGGCAAGCGCGAGCGCCGGCGCATCGTTGATGCCATCGCCCACCATGGCGACTACCTGGCCCTGTTGCCGCAACTCGTGAATCCGCTCGCCCTTTTGCTCGGGACGCACGCCGGCGATCACCCGCCGTACACCCACCGCCGCGGCAATGCTTCGCGCCGCCTCCTCGGTGTCGCCCGTCAGCATGACGACGTCAATACCCTGGCTATGCAGCGCCTCCACCGCCTCGCGCGATGTGGGACGCGGCGTGTCGGCCAATGCGAAATGGCCAGCGAAGTCGCCATTGATGGCGAGATACATCACACTCTGTCCAGCGGGATTCTCCCGCTCGGGCGGGCGTATCGCGTACGAGGCCAGCAGCGCGCGATTGCCCAGCAATACGGCATCGCCTCCGACAAAGGCCAACACGCCCGCGCCGGGGACGTTCTGAAACGATTCCGCCTCGCCCACGGACACGGCCCGCTCGGCCGCGTAGTCCACAATGGCTCGCGCCAGCGGATGTTCGGATTGCCGCTCGGCGGCGGCCGCAAGCGCGAGCGCCGCATCGGCATCCCATCCCTCCTGCACATCGAAAGACTGTACTCGCGGCGTGCCCAGCGTGAGCGTGCCTGTTTTATCCATTACCACCGTGCTCACGTTGCGGGCATGCTCCAGCGCCTCGGCATTGCGGATCAGCATGCCCTGTTTGGCGCCGATACCGATTCCCACCATCACGGCGGCCGGCGTAGCCAAGCCGAGCGCACAGGGACAGGCGATGATCATCACCGCGATGGCGTGGAGCATCGCCTCGGTGAACGGAGCCGAGGCGCCGAAATACCATGCGACCAGGGTAAGCAGCGAAGCGAGCAGCACCACCGGCACGAACACCGCCGCCACGCGGTCCACCAGTTGTTGCACCGGCGCTTTCGATCCCTGTGCCTCGTCCACCATGCGGACGATATGCGCGAGCACCGAGGCGCCGCCCACGGCCGTGGCCTCGACCAGCAGGGCGCCATCGAGATTCACCGTGCCGCCGGTGACAGCGTCGCCACTCAGACGAGGCACGGGAACGGGTTCGCCCGTGATCATCGATTCATCCACCGACGAGCTGCCGGACAACACGCGGCCATCCACCGGCAGGCGCTCGCCCGGCCGCACCACCACCACGTCGCCCACTCGCAATGAAGCGATGGGAACATCGACGTCGCCATCTTCGCGACGCACGCGGGCGGTGTCGGGCTGCAAGCCCATGAGCGCGCGGATGGCGCCGGCGGCACGATGCCGCGCCCGGGCTTCGAGCAGGCGGCCGAGCAGTATCAGTGTGATGATGGATGCGGATGTATCAAAATACACGTGCGCATGTTCGGCATGCACGCCGAGAAGATCGGGAAAGAGCACCGCGGCGGCGCTGTAGGCATAGGCCGTACCCGTGCCCATGGCCACCAGCGTGTTCATATCGGCCGTGCGATGCCGCAGGGCCGCGAGAAAGCCCCGGAAGAAGCGTCGCCCTGGCAGAAAGAGTACAGGCGTGGTGAAAATCAATTGCAGCTTGTTCCCCATTTCCATCGACAGCGGCCACCAGGCCTGCACACCCGGCAGCATGGGCAGCATGCCGAGCACAAACACGGGCAAGGTGAAGGCCAACGCCACAAGTAAATCACGCCGCAGCTCCCGATGCTCGCCCGCGGACGCATCCTCGGGCACACCCATGGCCGCAGTGGCCGTACCCGCCGCGCCGGATGCCGCGGGCAGAGCGAGTTCGTAGCCCGCCGCATGGACAGCAGCGGCGAGTTCGCGCATGGATGCCCGGGACGGGTCGAGACGAATCACGGCCTTGTTCGAGGCGAGATTCACCGATGCGGCTTCCACACCAGGCACACGCAACAACGTGTCTTCGACGCGCTTGACGCAACTGGCGCAGGTCATGCCCTGCACGGGCACGCTCAGCGTATCGAGCTGCGCGGGAGGTTGTGTGCTATCGGCGGTGGGAGCGCTCTCGACCGCGTTCACGATGCCGCGACGGAAAAGCCCGCCCGCTCCACCGCGGCGCGCAACTGCTCGTCGCTCACGCGCACTTCGTCCATCGCCACCGTGGCACTGCCGATGCCTACGTTCAGCACCTCGAGACCCTCCACCTGCGCGAGTTCCTTTCGCAGCGACATCACGCAGTGATTGCAGGTCATGCCATTGATTGTATAGGTACGTTCGGTCATGATTTCTCCGAAAGCATGTATGTGAAACAGCGGAACGGCCTTGCCCTTCCACCAGCGAACATTCTTGCGTCACCCGGCTGCGCGGCGCCGGCTACACGCGCATCATTTTCCTTTACCACCGCCGAGCATGCGCGCCAGCCACAGAAACACCACCGCGCCCACGGTTGCCACGAACAGACTCCAGATGTTGAATCCCGTGATGGAGCGCTCGCCGAGCCAACTGAACAGCAGTCCACCCACGACGCTACCCACGATGCCGACGGCGATGTTGAACAGACAGCCGCGCTCCGAGCCCACGCCCGTGGCGATTTTCGCTATCCATCCGGCTATGCCGCCGAGGATGATCCAACCGAGAATGCCCATGTGATTTCTCCAGCAAATGGTGATCGGGACCGCGCAACGCGTGTTCGCGTTGACATTCGGCAGCATACGGACGAAGATCCGCACAGTTGCAATTGCGCGCCCGGGCAAACATCGTGGCAAATTAGCGCATCACGAGGCTGACGTCAACCCATTTCGCCTTGCCGTTGCGCCAGCGCATGCGCAATGACGCGGCTTTGGCAAAAATGCCACCGCCCCCGCTGTCGGAACTCGCGGAGGCGGTGTGAATGCTGTGTGAAACGGGAATCAGCCCTTGAGCACGGTGGAGAGGACTTGCTCCTCGCTGATTTTCCGCGTGCAGAAGAACCAATCCTGGCACTCGGCATCCTCCTTGCCGTCCATGCGATCCTTGGCCACGCCGCAGGAACCCGCGGTCGGCACGATCACATCGTCGCCCGGACGCCAATCGGCAGGCGTGGCGACACTGAAGGCGTCGGCGGTTTGCAGGGCGACCACCACGCGATACAGTTCGTCGAAATTCCGGCCAAGACTGAGCGGATAGTAGATGATCGTACGGATGACGCCCTTGGGATCAATGACGAACACCGCGCGCACGGCCTTGGTGTTGCTTTCACCCGGCTGAATCATACCGTATTTCCCGGCCACTTCCATGGTGATATCCTCGATGAGCGGGAAATTCACCTCGACATTTTTCATGCCCTTGAATTCGATTTTCTCCTTGATGGTGCGCAACCAGGCGATGTGGCTGTAGAGACCATCCACCGACAGGCCCACCAGTTTGGTGTTGGCCTTGGCGAACGTTTCCTCCATCGAGGCGAAGGTCATGAACTCGGAGGTACACACCGGGGTGAAGTCCGCCGGGTGGCTGAAGAGAATGACCCAGCTACCCGCGTAGTCGGCGGGGAAGTTGATCGGTCCCTGCGTGGTGACCGCGGTGAACGCGGGTGCGGCGTCGCCGATGCGGGGCATGGTATAGGTTTTTTCTTGAAGTGCTTCCATTACATCGTTCCTTTATTTAATGA
This sequence comes from Bacteroidota bacterium, assembly GCA_035362335.1. GTDB lineage: Bacteria > Bacteroidota > Ignavibacteria > SZUA-365 > SZUA-365 > JAOSJT01. Next base: position 49,042 of record DAOSDL010000033.1, on the reverse strand, counting down.
ATTCCTAGATTCGATCTTTACTGTTACTGCGATCAGGCATTCTGCTCTTCGCGCACCACGGTGCGGATGTCGAATGCGGGGGGCTCCTCGATGTGCTTTTTCACGGCGCACAGCGAAGCGGATTTCACCAGCGCCTCATGGTATTTCTCCGGAAAATCGGCGGGCACGTGGATGTCGAGCTGCACTTTGCTGATCATGCGGCGGACGGGATCGAATTCCATGCGCTGCGTCAATTCGATGCCCTCGGTGCTGAGTCCGCGTTGCTGGCAGAAACCGAGCACATAGATGCCGGCGCAGGTGCCCAGCGAAGCGAGGAAAAGATCGAAGGGAGCGGGCGCAGTGCCATCGCCGCCGCCGTAGGCGGGCTGATCGGTGGAGACGCGGAAGCCGTTGTAGATGGCGTCGACTTTTTTGTTGCCGGGAAAAACGATTTTCATTTCCATGCGATACTTCCTTGTTTTTTGTTTCGTCAAGCAATCGAACGTAGGATGCACCGAGCCCTGTCGGGGATTCCCGCAGTGGGATGTTGTGCGTCCATCGCCTATGTTACTCGCTGGAATCAGTACCCACTCGCGATGACAGGCGGCGCAGGCATGATATTTCCCGCGATCAAACTCCGCACCAAGCTCCAGCTTTCGTTTCTTCTCATCGGCTTTGTCTCCATTCTCATCACCGGATGGCAGGCGTATGAGAGCGCGAAGACGGCGCTGGAGGATGTCACCTTTCAGTGGCTCACCGCCATGCGCGAATCGCGTCGTGAGCAAATCGAGTATTACTTCACGCGTGTACAAACGGATATACGCAGTTACGCGCGCGACCGCAGTGTGATAGAAGCGGCGCGCGAGCTGATGTCGGTCTTTCCCGACGCGCGCCGGGAGGCCGGCGACGCGGCCCGGCTGCTGGATATGGTACAGGGCGCTGCGCAACCGCAGGCGAACGCGTTACGCGAATACCTGCGCGCGCTGCGGCGCCATGATACGCAGATCGAGACCTTCCGCGCATTGCACGGATACTACGACATTTTTCTTGTCACCGCGAACAATGGCGACGTGGTGTACACGGCGCGGCGCGAGACGGATTTCGCCACCAATCTCCGCAATGGCCCATACAGCAACTCCAACCTCGCGGCTGTGGTGTCGTTGCTGCACGACGACAGCGACACGGTGCGTTTCGTCGATTTCCTTCCCTACGAGCCCTCGGGCATGCGCCCGGCGTCGTTCGTTGCGACACCCGTCTACGACGGGGGCGCGATGATCGCGGTGCTGGTGTTCCAACTCTCGATAGACGACATCAACGGCCTGATGACCGGCGGCAACAGGCGCAGCGACGGCATGGGTTCGAGCGGCGAAACGTATATCGTGGGAACGGATTTGCGTATGCGCAACGACTCGCGCTTTTTCATCGAGCAACCCGCGCGCTATCTGAAAACCCTGCGGGACATCGGCACCGACAGCGCCATCGTGGGTGCCATCGAGCGCAATCGCACCAGCGTACTCTTGCAGGAAGTGCGCACGTCCGCCTCGCTGGCCGCGCTGCGCGGAGAAACCGACACGCGCGAGGTGGAGGACTATCGCGGGGTGCGCGTGCTTTCGTCGTTCACCCCGCTGCGCATTCCGGATCTGCACTGGGTGATGTTGTCCGAGATCGACGAGACGGAGGCCTTCCGGGCGGTGTACGCGTTGCGCGAGCGGCTCATTCTCATCGGACTTGTTATTCTGCTGTTCGCGTTCAGTCTCGGCGTCACCATTGCGCGAACGATCACACGTCCCATCCTCTCGCTGGCGGAAGTGGCGGAATCCTTCGGTGGTGGAAAGCTGGATGAACGCGCGGCCGTGGAGGCCCGCGACGAGATTGGCTTGCTTGGCTCCACATTCAACACCATGGCGGAACAGGTGCAGGAGCACACCACGCGCTTGCAGAGCGAGATCGAGGTGCGCATCAAGGCCGAGGAGCAGCTCATGCGCTCGGAAGAGCAGTTGCGCAATCTGTCCACGCATTTGCAAAGCGTGCGCGAGGAGGAGCGCAAGCGGCTCGCGCGGGAAATACACGATGAACTCGGCCAGCGTCTCACCACGATGAAGCTGCATCTGTCATTGCTGCGCGACGATGCACGCGACGAGCAGGCCGATATACTCGATGGAATGGAATCGGCAATCGCCAATATCGACGCCACGATACAGGCCGTCAAGCGTCTGATATCGGAGTTGAGGCCGGGGCTGTTGGACGATCTCGGCCTCACCGCCGCCATCGAGTGGCAGGCCGAGGATTTCCAGCGCCGCACGGGTATTCGCTGCGAAGTGTCCATCAGTCCTCATGACATCGCATTGGATCAGGACCGATCCACCGCAGTGTTTCGTATTTTTCAAGAGACATTGACCAATGTCGCCCGCCACGCGTCGGCCACGCATGTCACCGTGTATCTCACCGACAATGGCGACGAGGTGGAGTTGATCACCACCGACAACGGGCGGGGTATCACACGGGAAGAAATCGACGATCCGCGTTCTTTCGGCTTGCTGGGCATACGCGAGCGCGCGCATGCTTTTGGCGGTACGGTGGATATCAGCGGCACACCGAATGTGGGCACCGTGGTGTCGGCGATGCTTCCCAAAGCTCAGGAGTTCGACGCATGATATCATTGCTTATTGCGGATGATCACGTCCTGTTTCGCGAAGGGCTGAAGCAAATCCTCGCGCGGCACAAGGAGATCCGCGTGGTGGATGAGGCAGGCAGCGGCAACGAGGCCATGCAGAAAATGCTTGCACGGCACTACGACCTGGTGTTGCTGGACATTTCCATGCCGGGCCGCAGCGGGCTGGACATACTCGGGGAAATCCGCAAGGAGCGTCCCGACCTGCCTGTGCTCATGTTGTCGATGCATCCGGAGGAGCAATACGCCGTGCGCGTGCTGAAAGCCGGGGCCTCGGGCTATCTCACCAAGGAGAGTGCCGCCTCCGAATTGATTCATGCGATCAAGAAGGTGGCTTCCGGTGGCAAATACATCAGTGCGTCGGTGGCCGAGCGCCTGGCGGATGCGATCGAGGACGACTTCAGCGGTCCGCCGCATCAGACGCTGTCGAACCGCGAGTTTCAGGTGATGAAAATGCTGGCGGCGGGCAAGACGTTGAAGGAAATAGCCGAGGATCTTATTCTCAGCGAGAAGACCATCACCACGTATCGCGCGCGCATTCTCGAAAAGATGAAGCTGCGGAACAACGTGGAGCTGTCGCATTACGCGATACGGCACAAGTTGTTGGAATAGCGCCGCCGGCCGCGCGCGGGGCTCGTCAGTATTCTCGCCGCCCGCATCTTGCTCATCTGTGCGGTAAGGAGTAAAGAGTAAAGTCTGACGGTAGTCGTAGGAGCCAACCCGTACTCTCTCCGCCACCGCAGGCAAGGGACACCGATTCGCATCACTGCTGACAGCGGGCGTTGGATGGCTTCATCTGCGACGATTCGCTCGGCACCTCGCCGACTTCCACGATCCATCTGTGCTAATCTGTGTGAAATCTGTGCAATCTGTGGTTTTAAAACTCTGCCGATCCGCTCCGACAGTAATCAAGGCACCGCACCATGATCATTCTCCAGGGTATGACGAAGGGACATGGAAGACTGTGGTTTTCCCCTGAGTTCAATGAACAGTAAACACCGGAATTTGTAGGCAATTCCCTACGGCTGCGGCGCTTTGATCCCGACAGGAAATTCAGGGGAATTCGTATGGGACAGTTCTCTCCGATATTCTAATTTCGGATTACCGTCTCCGCTGAGCAACATACGGCGGGTACGCGGGCGGCATTCACATTCATATCGGAGAACCTATGTTCGACACCGGGAATACCGGCTTCATGCTGGTGGCAACGAGTCTCGTCATGCTCATGACACCGGGACTCGCGTTTTTCTATGGCGGTCTCGTCGGCCGCAAGAACGTGTTGAGTATCATGATTCAGAGTTTCGTGTCCATGGGCGTGACCACGGTGCTGTGGTTCGCCGTGGGCTATTCGCTGTGTTTCAGCGGCGATGTGGGCGGCATCATCGGAAATCTCGACCATGCATTCATGCAGGGCATTCCGGTGAACGAAGTGTTCGGCAGCGAAACCAATCGCATACCGATGTTCGTGTTCATCGCCTATCAGATGATGTTCGCCATCATCACGCCCGCGCTCATCACCGGCGCATTCACCAATCGCGTCACTTTCAAGGCCTATCTCATTTTCCTTGTGGCGTGGCTGCTGTTCGTGTACTTCCCCTTCGTGCACATGGTGTGGGGCGGTGGAATGTTGGCGCAGTGGGGCGTGTTGGATTTCGCGGGCGGTATCGTTGTGCATGCCATCGCCGGCATGGCCGCATTGGCTTCGGTGTTCTACGTGGGCAAACGTCGCGTGGAGGAAAAGGGTCCGCACAGTATTCCTCTGGTGGCGCTGGGCACCGGTTTGCTCTGGTTCGGCTGGTACGGTTTCAATGCCGGCAGCGAATTGCGCGTGGATGAAATCACCGCGCTGGCCTTTCTCAACACCGATGTGGCCGCATCTTTCGCGGGCGTGACCTGGTTGATCCTGGCCTGGGCGATAGAGAAAAAACCCAAGTTCGTCGGTTTGCTCACCGGCGCCGTGGCGGGCCTCGCCACCATCACACCCGCTGCGGGCTTCGTGTCCACCAGCAGCGCGGTGATCATCGGCATCGGCAGCGGCGTGGTGTGCTATTTCGCCGTGGCGATGAAGAACAAACTGAAATGGGACGACGCTCTCGACGTGTGGGGCGTGCATGGTGTGGGCGGCATACTCGGCACGATATGCCTCGGACTGTTCGGTTCCACCGCCATCAACGCCGCCGGCGCGAATGGCTTGCTCTTCGGCGGCGCGGACTTCTTCTTCAAGCAAGTCGTGGCCGTGGTGGGCGCGTCGGTGTACGCCTTTGCCTTTACCTATGTCATGCTTGTCATCATCAACGCCATCACGCCGGTGCGCACCAGCGACACCGAGGAATCCAGCCTCGACGAGGCACTGCATGGTGAAACCGCTTACATCGAAGGAATCTGAGATGCGAACACTTTCCACAACTCTTATCGCGTTCATTTTTCTCCTGGCATTCAACGGCACGTTGCGCGCGCAGGACGAGGCGAAGTGGTACGATGGTATCGCAGTGAATGGCTTCGTGGCCTCGTCGTTCACCTGGAATTTCAACACCCCGGCATCCGGTGAAAACGGCTTCCGCATTTTCGATAAAAAGCACAACAGCTTTTCGCCCGATGTATTCCAACTCGCCATCAAGCGCGACGCGGAGAAGGCGGGCGAGGCCGGCTTCCGCGCCGATCTGGTGACGGGCATGCTGCCTCGTTACACCGCATCTGCGGGATTGTTCGGCAACACCAACATCGACCTGCTCCAGGCCTACGCCAGCTACATGGCGCCGGTGGGCAGTGGCCTCAAGCTGGAGATGGGAAAATTCCTCACCCACATGGGTTACGAACTCATCGAAGGCAGCGATGGCTACAACGACAACATCAGCCGCTCCTTCCTCTTCGGTTACGCGATACCGTTTGCGCATACCGGTCTGCGCGCCCGCTACGCCTTCTCCGACGCAGTGTCGGCGATGGTGATGGTGGCGAACGGCTGGGACAACGCGGTGGAAAACAACAGCAACAAAACCGCTGGTTTCCAGCTCGGCCTTGTACCCACGGACGGATTGTCTCTGTACATCAATGGCATTCACGGTGCCGAGATGGAGAAGAACAACAGCGACGCCACCACGGTGTTCGATTTCGTTGCCGTGTGGTCGCCGGTTGATCGGCTGTCCATCGGTGTGAATGCGGACTTCGGTTCGCTGGCCGGTGGCGGCGCCGAAGGCGAAGACGCCAAGTGGACGGGCTTCGCCGGCTATCTGCGCTATCAGGTGTGCGAGCGCGTGGCGCTGGCGTTGCGCGGCGAAATGTTCGACGATGCCGACGGTGTACGCACGGGCGTGAAGCAGAAGCTGACGGAGATCACCTTCACGCCGGAATTCCGCCTCGCGCAGAATTTTGCGCTCCGCGCGGATCTGCGTTACGATATGAGCGACCAGAAGGTATTCGAGGACGGCGCTTCGCTCACGGATACCACCATCGAGCCGAGTGATGCACAGATGACCTTCGGTCTGCAAATGCTTTTCCACTTCTAAACCTCCCTCCTCAAAGCGCGAACGCAGCGGCGTTTCACATCCCCGTGGAACGCCGCTGTTTTTATTTCCGCCCGCATCCTCCGATCTTGTGGCGATGAGTCCTCCATCCACAACGTGCCCGACGCCATGAAGCATGTCATCACCATCGGCCTGTTCCTTCTATTGAGTCACTCCCTGCACGCGCAGGATGATGTGCTGGGCAATGCGCTGAAGCGCTTTGGTGTCGATTCGAGCACGGTGGGGTACCGGCCGCATTCCACATGGAATCCCACCGGCGCGCCCGATCCATTCCGTCTGCCGTGGTTCGACGGCCTGCTCGCGCGACCGATGAAAATCCCCAACTTCACGCGCGATATGCTGTGGCGCTACCACCTCTGGCTGACGGGCGACAGCAGCAACTTCCCTCGTCCCACGCTCGCCCAGGTGCGTCCATTGGCGGCAACGATCATGAATTCCGCTCGCAATCTCGGGCACGGCATCGGCAAATACGGATTGGATTACACACCCGCCATCAGTGAGAAGGAGCCATTGCTCAACGCCATCGAGCAATTGTACCGCGAGCAAGGGCGCGATCTGGGCGACAACATCGTGTACCAATTACCCACGCAGGATTGGACCAACAGCCGCAAAGCCTTCGCCGCGATGATCGGGAAGCTTCCCGTGGAACTGCAACGTTCGCTGGCGAATATCGTCACCGCCATCGGAGAAGCGGCCCGCTGGCGCGATCGTTCGCTGGCACGAATTCCCCGGGATCAATTTCAGCACATCTTTACCTCCACCACGCTGGAGGAATCGCAATGCGATGCGCACACCTTTGATCAAACGGTGTACGACGCCGCGCAGGCCTTCGACGTGAGTTCCGTGTCCTGGGGCGCCACGCTGCTGGCGCAGGCCGTGGAGAAGGAGTTGCCCGTGATCCGGCGTTTCGCGGGAGCGAATGTGACGCTGGACATTCCCACGCCACGTGGGCGCATCGTGCTGCGCGGAGGCGGCAGCGATACGCATTACGCGCAGGATTGCGCGCTGCTGGTGGATGTTGGAGGAGACGACACGTATTACGGCGCGACAGCGGCGAGTTCGCCTCTGCTGCCTGTGGCGGTAGTGATCGACGTACGTGGCGACGACCGCTATGTGAACGAGCACGCGCAATTGCCATCGCAGGGTGCGGGCGTGCTGGGCATCGGTTTGTTGCTCGATCTCGCGGGCGACGATCTGTACGCGTCGCGCACGTTTTCGCAAGGCTGCGGACGCTTTGGCGTGGGCATGCTGTACGATGCCGAGGGGCGCGACACGTACAACTCGCTCGGCTTCGCGCAGGGAGCGGGCTTGTATGGCCTCGGGTTGCTTGTGGATCGTGCGGGCAAGGACACGTATCGCACGGTGTATTACGCGCAGGGCTATGGCTTTTCGAAGGGGCTTGGCCTGTTGGCCGACCTGAGCGGCGACGACCGCTATATCGCCGACGACGAAGAACTCATCCACATTGGCGACGAAACCCCACTGCATAATGAAAGCGATGCGCAGGGCTATGGCGCCGGCCGTCGCGCCGATCACACCGATGGGCACAACATGTCCGGCGGCCTCGGCATACTCACCGATCTCGAAGGCGACGACGAATATTCAGCGGGCGTATTCGCGCAGGCCAGCGGCTACTGGTATGGCATGGGCGTGCTGCACGATGCGAAGGGCGACGACAAATATCGCGGCGTTTTCTTCAACCTTGGCGCGTCGGCGCATTACGCCATTGGCGTGCTGCTGGAGGAAGGTGGCGACGATACTTCCGACCTGGTGATGACGCTGGGATTCGGCACGGCGCATGATTGCTCGGCGGCGTTCTACCTCGACCTCGACGGCAACGACCGTTACACGATGAGCAAGGGCGACGAGCGCGCGTGCAGTTTGGGCAGTTCGCTGAACAACTCCTTCGCACTGTTCGCCAATATTCGCGGCAACGACAGTTACGCACCCGTGGGCAATGCCTTCGGCTACGCCACCGCGCGGCGTGGTGGCGAGTGGGCACTGTATGCGCCGAGCACGGGATTGTTCTTCGATATTGGCGGACGCGACACGTACAGCGGCGGCCGTGCCGCCGACAACAGCGAATGGCTGCTTCCGGTCATTCAGGGCATTCACGGCTACGGCCTCGACGGCAACTCCGGACTGCTGCGCTTCGAAGCGGAGTAGATCGCTCCACACACCTCCTTTCCTCGACGTACCGTGTGCGCAGCGGTCGATCCGCGTTGCGCATGGGTGCGTAAGCCGTTCGCGACTCCGCCCTGCACACCCACGGGGTGGGAATATCGCGTCGGAGTACATGGCGTAACACTTCTCTATTCCCTGTCAAATGCCCATCAACTTCGAGCACTTGAACACTGGTGTCGATTTCGCAATATTGAAGTTTGCATCCTTTTTATGAATTGTTGGACAAGCGCGGCAACATCGACATGGCAAAACAGCAGCAAGGCACACTCGAGAAAATCGTTTCCCTCGCCAAGCGGCGTGGATTCATCTTTCAATCCTCCGAAATCTACAGCGGACTGAACGGCTGCTGGGATTATGGTCCACTGGGAGTGGAGTTGCTGCGCAACGTGAAAGACAGTTGGTGGCGTGCGATGACGTATCGCGACGACGTGGAGGGACTCGACGCATCCATTCTCATGCATCCGCGCGTATGGGAGGCCTCGGGTCATGTGGAGAATTTCACCGATCCGATGGTGGACTGCAAGCAATGCAAGAGCCGCTATCGATTGGATGTGCTGTTCGAGTCCTACAATGAAAAACGCCGCGGCAAAGTGGTCAAGGCCTGGTTGGATACACTGGACGAGGCGGCGCGCGCGGCCATGAACGAGCGCAGCGCCGAGGAGCGTACCGAGGCCGCCGGCAATGCGCTGGTGGACGATGCGGTGTTTTTCGAATCGCTCAACGAACAGCAGCTTCTCGTTTGCCCGAACTGTGGCGGCACGGGGACGTTCACCCTTCCGCGCACATTCAATCTCATGTTCAAAACCTTCATCGGACCGGTGGAAGACAGCAGCGCCGTGGTGTATCTCCGTCCCGAAACGGCGCAGGGCATTTTCGTGAATTTCGGCAATGTGGCGCAGGCCACGCGGCAGAAAGTGCCCTTCGGTATCGCGCAGATCGGGAAGGCCTTCCGCAACGAGATCAACACCAAGAATTTCCTTTTCCGCACGCGCGAATTCGAGCAAATGGAAATGCAGTTCTTTGTCAAACCCGGCAGCGATGAGGAATGGTACGAGCAATGGCGCGCATGGCGCATGCAGTGGTTCATCGACAATGGCATGCGCAAGGAGAAGCTGCGCTACCATCCGCACGCGCCCGAGAAACTGGCGCATTACGCCAAGGCGGCGGTGGACATCGAGTACGAATTCCCCTTCGGCTGGGGCGAAATCGAAGGCATACACAATCGCACCGACTTCGATTTGCGCCGGCACACCGAGTACTCGGGCAAGAGCCTCGAGTATTTCGATGCCGAAGCGCAGGAAAAGTACATTCCCTATGTGATCGAGACTTCGGCGGGTGCAAGCCGTTCGCTGATGGCCTACCTCGTTGACGCATACGACGAGGAGGAGCTTGAAGGTGAGACGCGTGTGGTGCTGCGCTTCCATCCGCGCCTCGCGCCCTTCAAAGCGGCCATACTGCCGCTGGTGAATCGCGACGGCATGGACGACATCGCGCTCGCGTTGTACCGGGATTTGCAAAAGGACTTCAAGGTGTTTTACGACGACAGCGGCTCCGTGGGCCGCAGGTACCGTCGTCAGGACGAGGTGGGCACCCCATTTGCCATCACCGTGGATTCACAGACGCTGGAGGACCGCAGCGTCACCATCCGGGAGCGCGACAGCATGCAGCAGCAACGCATTTCTCTGGATGCGGTGCGGACGTATCTGCTTGAGAAGCTTCAGTAACAGCACGCGTATGCGCAAACGGCATGGTCCAATCCGGGCCATGCTGTTTTTTTTTGAAAAGCAGGGCACAGGCGGGAGGGAACGACGAAGGCGCAGCGGAAATTACAATCTGCTCATTCGGCAGTGCGATCGAGGCGCGCCTGCAAGGAATCGATGACCACGAGAGCGCGGGTGCGCAATTCCGGATTCCTTTCGGCGATGCGGCGGGCATTGGCGATGCGACGTTCGGTGAGGACGCGGGAAAAATTCAGCGAATAGTCCATGTTATCCGACAGATACAGCTCCAATTGCTCCTCCGGTTCGGGTGGCACGACCGTGTCGGGGCTACCCCCTCCAGGTCTGAACAGAATCACAATGCCAAGAAATACCACCGAGGCGATACCGACGATCAGAAAAAGACTGCGCTTCACGAAGTGATCTCCACTGGATTGGGGACAAGTTCCACGCTCAATATACATCTCGACGAAACGCCGGTCGAGAATCGAGGCATGATCGCGATGGAAGCCGGAGTTCGAAGAATCCACCCTCGGGATGGCGAGTGCATCATTGCTGATGCGCGCGCAGAGAGCAGCGGAACGGAATGTTCTTCGTGACAGCGTCCACTACGTGGAATTTTCCTATCTTTGGAACTGGTAGCCCATAATCCTCATGCTGTATGGACAAGCATCTCGTTTTTATCGTTGACGACGATTATTCGCTCCGACGACTGCTCGAAGTCACCTTGCAGTCGTGGGGATACAACACCCAGACCTGGTCCTCGGGTGAGACTCTGCTGAAGAATCTCGACGCCAAGCCCGACGTGGTCTTGCTGGACCACATGCTTCCCGGCATGAGTGGCCTTGAGACACTGGAGCAGCTGCGCAAGCATGCACCAGATTTGCCCGTGATCATACTCTCGGCGCAGTCGAAGATCGACGTGGCCATTGGCATCATGCGAGCGGGGGCGAGTGATTATTTCACCAAGCCAGTCGACCTCAAGCGTCTGCGTTTCGCGTTGAACAACGCGGTGAAGCTTCGGGCGTTGACCGACAAGGTGCAGGCCTTGCAGGACACGCTCGAAAGCACGGTGCGTTTCGACAACATCATTTCGAATTCCGGCGCCATGCAGGCGGTGTTGAAGATGGTGGAGAAGGCCTGCCGCAGCGACATCACGGTGTTGATCGAAGGCGAAAGCGGCACGGGCAAAGAGTTGATAGCGCGAGCCATTCACTTCAACGGTACGCGCAAGCGCAATCCATTCGTCGTCATCAACTGCGCGGCCATACCGCGGGATTTGCTCGAGAGCGAGCTGTTTGGTCACGAGCGCGGAGCTTTCACCGGCGCGTATGACCGCAAGATCGGGAAATTCGAGGCGGCGTCGGGCGGCACCATTTTCCTCGATGAAATCGGCGAGATGGATTTATCGCTGCAGGCAAAGTTACTGCGGGTACTGCAAACAAAGCAGTTCGAACGTGTGGGGGGAGTTGAAACAATCGTGTGCGATACGCGCATTGTCTCGGCCACGAACCGCACCTTGCGCGACATGGTTGCGGAGAAATTATTCCGCGAGGATTTGTACTATCGCCTTTCCACCTTCCCGATACTCCTGCCTCCACTGCGGGAACGCGCGGGAGAAATCACACTCCTTGCCGAACATTTCCTCACACAATTCGCCGAGCGAGAGAACAAGGGAATCCGCGGCATTTCGTCCGAAGCCATGCACGTTCTGACCAGCTATCCGTGGCCCGGCAATGTGCGTGAATTGCAGAGCGTACTCGAGCGCAGCGTGTTAATGGCGGAGGGAGAAGAAATTCTGCCGGACGATCTTCCGATCGGCCTTCGACACACGCAGGCCACGGAGATGATGCCGCCGGGATTCCGCTTTTTCGCTACGCGCGGCGATGTGATACCGTTCGAGCAATTAAAGGAGATGATTATCCGGGAGGCGCTCGAACATTTCGACGGCAACATCACCGATGCGGCACGCGCTCTCGACATGGGCCGCACCACGCTGTACGACATGGTGCGACGAATGAAACCGAAAGGGTGACGTGCAGGTACGTCGGGGGACATCAACCGAAATGCGCCTCGGGTAACAGCACCGTCACGCGGGTGAATTTGCCAAGTTCACTCTCTATGCTCATGCGACCCCGATGGAGTTCCACGATGGAATGCACGAGGGCCAGACCCAGTCCCACCCCGCGCTGCTCATGTTCTAGACGGTCGAATTGCATGTAGGCACCGATCGAGCGTCGTTGTTCGTCCGTCATACCTCTCCCCTTGTCAGACACCACCAACTCATACCACCCATCGGTCAGACGTGCGCTGACCATAATCGGAACACCATCGAGACTGAATTTGCACGCATTGTCCACGAGTTCCTCGACCAACTTTTCGAGATTGCGAGCCGACACCGCCACCGCAGCTTTTTCAGCGTTGACGGACACATCTTTAGGACGTCGGGCGCGTTCGGCCACGCCACCGGCGATATCGCGAATGATATCATCCGGATGCTCCAGTGTTTCCGCACGCAGCAACTCGGCGCGTTCGGTATCCTGTCGCGCGCTCTCGAGTTCGGTGAAGCGCAGGTAATTCTGCACCAGGCGGTGCAAGCGCTGCCCTGCTTGGTTGATATGCCTGAGCATTTCCAGAATTTCTTCGGAATTGAAATCCTTCATGTGATCATGCATGAGGGAGGATAGGCCGAGAATAGAATTGAGCGGCGTAAGAAATTCATGCGGGAGGGAGCGGCTGAGCGAATCGCGCAACTGATCCAGGGCACCGTGAAAACGATCATCGAAGCTGCGTTTCTTTTTCAAACGTACTTCGACGGCATTGAGCAATTCCTCTCTGGTGAACGGTTTGGTCAAATAGTCATCGGCACCGGAAAGCATACCTTTGCGCAAATCGCTTTTATCGGAGAGCGCCGAGAGAAAAACGAAGGGGATAAGTTCCGTCGCGGGATCCTTGCGCACGTATTCCAGCACACCAAAACCACCAAGATTCGGCATCATCACATCGCAGAGTACCAGATCCGGTAATTGCTCGCGCACGAGTTCAATTCCCCGCAATCCATTATCGGCCGACACTACCTGATACCCGGCCTCATTGAGTCGCTCGATGATATTTTCGCGCACGATGGTTTCATCCTCGATCACGGCGATTTTGGTCATGCGTCCTGCTCCAATGATGATAATCGTTCAATGTAGAGATTCGTCCCGGCATGCACAACACCACCGCCGGATTCGGCTGGCCGCAACAAGCACCCCGGGCCGAACTGCACGGCGGTACAGTCGTTGCCTCATGATCATGTTACCAGGGCGGCCTTCCTCCGAGCGTTCGTATGCATCACGGACAGGCGCGGTGGAGTGCATCCACCGCTCCATCACATCGGGAGAAAGGAACATGGACCCATCCGAAGATGCATTGCGGCTTTCAGAGCATCATGCTATGTTGCAGGTTCCATTTCACCTTCATCCATTAGTTGGGAGCTAATGATGCAGCTTGAGATACCTTACCGGCACGCGCGCGCGCGGCCACAATTACTCCGAACCCGGCACCTACTGCCTGCGACTCGAAACCGCGGGCGAGGAGGCGTTGTTCGGCGAGGACGGCGACGGCGGGCTGCGGCTCAATGCTTTCGCGGAAATCGCCTTCGAGAAGCTCGCCCTCGCCGTGCAGCGTTACCCTTGTTTGCGCCTGGATGCCGCGCGCTTCACGCCCAACGCGCTCGAAATCCTCGTCACCATCACCGAGTACCGCAATCACAAGGCGGCGCATCCAGAGTTGTGGGAAAATCGCCGCCGCGCGCGTCGGTTGATGACTATCCCCATGTTCGTGGGCTTTTTGAAAATGAACAGTGCCCGCGCCATCAACACCGCGCGAGGCACAACGGGACGCGCCGTGTGGACACGGCGTTACCACGATTGCATCGTCGTGGATGCTGGAGAAATCCAGAACATCCGCTGCGCGTTCAATGCCGCGATGCAGCGCTCGCAGCTCACGCGTGACAAGGCGAATCCTTCGGTGCGAAATCTACGCACGGTGCTGAACGAGGCCTTTGCGCTGTTCGGCGAGGATCACGCCCGGGCACCGCGGAGCGATGCGCAGCCAACCTCCGGATTGCTCATGCTCGGCCGCGCGGTGTTCCTGCGCGACACCGTGCTGCGTCCACTGACAGCGGTTTCAACCTCCCCCACTACACGCAAGGCGAAGCGGAAGCGTAGCCCCACGGTAACGGAAATGCTCGACGCCTCGCTGGCGATGTTGCACACCGTGGATGCGGAGGCGATGGTGCTGTCGCTTGCGCCGGGGTAGTGCGTCGAGATATGGGACGGGGTTGTCTGCGATAGCCCGTCGCATCCGCTTGCTGTAATCGATTGTTTTCCGAGTGAGGTCCGGAGCGCCCTGCGGCGATTCGCGGGAGAGGAATGCGCGGAGGTGGAGGATTTGGGACGAGGGAGTGGTTTTACGGAGGTTGTCGCGGGCGTTTCGCTATTTCGGAGTTTGCGGTATTATGAATTTCTGGGGAAATCGGCTCGGGGGTGAGGCGGACCCGGGCTGAGATTGCGGGTTCGAGGCGGGGATTTGGCTATTCAGTGAATACGCCAGGATCGGGGCAAGGAGGGCGCGGAATTGGCTATTCACTGAATACCCCATGCCGGGGCGGGAGGCGGGGCAGCTGGCCAGGATTTGGCTATTCACTGAATAACCCACGCCCTGAGGCGGTAGGCGGCGCGGTCGGCCTGGATTTGGCTATTCACTGAATATCCCATGCCCCGAGGCGGAAGGCGGGGCGGTAGGCCCGGATTTGGCTATTCACTGAATACCCCAAGCTCAGGGCGAAGAGGGCGCGGATTTGGCTATTCACTGAATAACCCATGCCCCGAGGCGGAAGGCGGGGCGATCGGGTGGTTATTCACCGAATATCTCACCCGACGAAGTTTGACCTGCAAGTGGTGTCACTATCAGAAGGTGGGGCCAATTTCCGGAAGCATTGTGGGCTGACTGGGGTCGATTTTGCAGTAGCGAAATCAACAGGGCTCGTGAGAATAGCCGGTATTGCGTCAATGCACCTTGGCGTCGTTGCGTTGAATTCCCTTCCGACTTCAGGAGAATGGAACGCAACGTCGCAACGAAGCAGAGACGCAACCTGACGAGAGGGCGTTGTCTCGTTTCGCGATGTAATGAGCTTTCCGCTGGGAGGAGGAAATTCTGATTCCTTCCCGTGTCTCGGGTACCGCAATGGCGAAATCAGGAGCAGACGGGATTATTCACCCGACGAAGTTTGACCTGCAAGTGGCGTCACTATCAGAAGGTGGGGCCAATTTCCGGAAGCATTGTGGGCTGACTGGGGTCGATTTTGCAGTAGCGAAATCAACAGGGCTCGTGAGAATAGCCGGTATTGCGTCAATGCACCTTGGCGTCGTTGCGTTGAATTCCCTTCCGACTTCAGGAGAATGGAACGCAACGTCGCAACGAAGCAGAGACGCAACCTGACGAGAGGGCGTTGTCTCGTTTCGCGATGTAATGAGCTTTCCGCTGGGAGGAGGAAATTCTGATTCCTTCCCGTGTCTCGGGTACCGCAATGGCGAAATCAGGAGCAGACGGGATTATTCCCCCGACGAAGCTCGATCTGCAAGTGGGATCACTATCAGAAGGTGGGGCCAATTTCCGGTTGGCGGAATCGGACAGGCGTCTCGGTTGCCTATGTGTCGTCACCCGAATCTGTGGAGACATACGGTGCGCAAGTAGCTGCCCCTTGAGATCGTCCTTGAATCCCTGTACGACATTCAGCCAACACTTGCAATGGACGCTGATTCGTGTCGCTGCTGACGGCGATCGTTGGATTCCCCCCTGCGGCTGCTGCCTGGATCCATGCGGACTTTCAGGAACCATCTGTGTTAATCTGTGTGAAATCTGTGATATCTGCTCTGAAAATTGTCTCGCTGCCTGCATCATGCTCATCTGCGCGGTGATGTGTAAAGAGTGAAGAGTAAAGAGTAAAGTTTGACGGTAGTCGTAGGAGCCAACCCGTACTCTCTCCGCCACCGCAGGCAAGGGACACCGATTCGCATCACTACTGTCAGCGGGCGTTGGATGGCTTCATCTGCGACGATTCTCTCTGCACCTCACTAACTTCCACGATCCCTCTGTGCTAATCTGTGTGAAATCTGTGCAATCTGTGGTTTTGAAACTCTGCTGATCCGCTCCAACAGTAATCAAGGCACCTGCACCATTTTCATTCTCCCGGGTGTGACGAAGGATCATAACGGACTGTGATATCTGTGGTTTTGAAACTCTGCTGATCCGCTCCGACAGTAATCAAGGCACCTGCACCATGTTCATTCTCCCGGATGTGACGAAGCAAAATGAAAGACTGTGGTGTTCCCCCTGCGTTGACTCCACCTCATCTACCGAATCAACGAGCGGAACCGACCAGCATCAAACGTGTCTGAATCCAAAGGCCGGACCTGAGAACCGTATAATACAATCCTGTTCCAAGACCCGTCGCATCGAAGGGAACAGAATGGTATCCAGACTGTCGGAGTCCGTTCACTGGCACCGCGACCTCACGCCCAAGTACATCGTGTATGCTCAAGCGGACGTGCTGTGTCGTCGACAACGTGAATGGGATCGTTGTGCTCGCGGTGAACGGATTGGGGAAATTCTGGGCGAGATGGAATAAGGATCGAGTGGTCTTTGGCTCTTCAATCCACGTCGCTCCGCCAGTGGTGGTGCGGAGAATTGTGCCGTAATCGCCAACAGCGGTGCCGGTGTTCGCGTCGGTGAAGCTTACTCCGTTCAATTCGTGGTTCGTACCGCTTCTCTCCAGCGACCAGCTTGCTCCACCATCGGTAGTGCGTAGGATGGTCCCGTCCAATCCAACCACGGTTCCGTTGGCGGCATCGGTAAACGACACTCCGTTGAGACGGTCGGTTGTGCCGCTGGTCTGGCTCGACCAGCTTGCTCCACCGTCGGTCGTGCGGAGAATTGTGCCCTTTTCTCCGACGACAGTTCCGGTGCCGACATCGGTGAAGGAGATCCCGAGGAGCCAGTTCGTTGTCCCGCTTTCCTGTGGGGTCCAGGTCTCTCCGGCATCGGTTGTACGGAGGATGATTCCGTACCCCCCCACTGCCACAGCCGTACTGAGATCGATGAACAGCACCTCGCAGAGTGCGTTCGATGTGCCACTCGGCTGCAACGTCCACTGCTCGCCACCATTGGTGGTGCGCAGTATCGTTCCATCGTTCCCCACCACCATTCCTCTGTCGTTGTCAATGAAGGACACTCCACGCAGTAAATTCGTCGTACCACTGGTCTGACTCGCCCATGTCGCGCCGCCATCGGTCGTGCGAAATATGGTACCAACACCTGCGATCACAACTCCGGTGTTGGCATCGGTGAAGGATACTCCGGTAAGAACGTTCATCGATTCTATTGTCTGTCTGATCCACCCCGTACCGCCATCGGTGGTACGGAGGATCGTCCCATCCCAGCCCACGACGGTTCCATTGTTTGCGTCGGAGAAGGAAACCTTCAGTAGCCGGTTCCTGGGCCCGCCGGACCGATCCGACCAGTTCGCTCCGCCATCGGTCGTAAGAAGGATGGCGCCCTTCACTCCAACGACAGTCCCGTTGCTGGAATCCGTGAATGACACTCCATACAGATAATCCGCTGTCGCGCTCTCCTGCCTCGTCCAATTCGCCCCGCCATCGGTGGTGCGGATGATTGTTCCATCCTCGCCCACGGCGGTTCCATTGCGTGCGTCGGAATACGATATCTCGTGAAGCCAACTCCTTGTCCCGCTTGACTGATGAAGCCAATTCACCCCGCCATCGGTCGTATGGAGGATTGTGCCATACAATCCAACGATAGTTCCATTGTCCGCGTCAATAAACGTCACTCCGTTGAGATGATCAGTTGTGCCACCTGCCTGGCTCGACCAACTTGCTCCGCCATCGGTGGTACGGAGAATTGTACCATTGTGTCCGATCACCGTACCAAGCTCTGCGTCAGTGAAGGCAACCCCGGTGAGATACTCCATCGATCCGCTCGTCTGCATCGTCCAACTCGTACCGCCATCAGTTGTCCGGAGGATCGTGCCAAAGGATCCGACCACAGTTCCATTCATGGCATCGGTGAATGACACCCCCATGAGATATCTCTTGCTTCCGCTTGTCTGCCTCGTCCAATGCATCCCTCCATCGGTTGTTCGCAGTATGACTCCGGAATCTCCCACCACCGTGCCTGTGTTGATATCGGTGAAGCACGCGTCGGTCAAATCGCTCCGGGTTCCACTATTCTGAATCGTCCAATGTGCACCACCATCCACAGTTCGAATGATCGTACCGGAACGCCCGACAGCGGTGCCGATCCCGGGGGCCGCAAAGGTAACATCATGCAGCACGTTCCCCTGTGGCAGAGGATGCTGCCAGAACCAGCCGGCCTGAGCGCTGCATGGACTGCTCTGTAGAAGCAGAACTGCCACCGATACCAACGAAGCAAATGTATGCGGACTCATATACCACCGTAGAGCAGTGATTCGTTCGAGGCACTTCAACAAGGGGATGTTACTCGTGTATTCCGGTAAACCCTGCTTCTTCACCGGTACGAATACCGTGAGAGCGAATGGACCTCAGCCTCGCGTACAAACCGCAACGGCTTTCCCGTTGTACTCGATCAGACGACAGTGCTTTGGCGTACGATCACAACGCGCCGCGCGTCGGCCCAATCCGTGGCCATGCAGCGCAGCTCGGAAACCTCAAGGCCCGCATCGATGCGCATCCAAATTGGTGAATCCACTTTTCACGGATCCGACCTTCATCGCGGCCCTTGTGAACAAGGTACGCCTACCCACAGGCAACGATCTCAGTGAAGTCCGTGCTCGTGTGATCGCTCCGGGATCAGCGCACAACAGTCAACGGCCGCACAACGCTCCGTCCGTCTCCATGCATAACGACGTAATATCTTCCGGCTCTCAGTAGCTCGGCGGTATAAACGAGACGCAGCGCGCCTCCTTCATGCCGGCCATCGTGCAACACGGCGAGCGTCCGTCCGAGTACGTCGCGTAGCTCCACACGCAGAACGGCGAGTGGAGTTGCTTCGCAGCGCACTTCCACACCGTATCGTGTCGGGTTGGGGTGCAGGGTCAGCTCAAACGATCCCCGCATCCGCGCCGCGCCCGCCTCGGTCGAGAGCACAATCGGCTGGAAGGAGGAAGCCGCACTGAACGGTCCCCAGCCGGCGGAATTCCCCGCCCTTACACGCCAGTAGCAGGTTTCGCCTTGCGAATACACGCGCATCGACACGGCGGTCCCGACGATAGCGGAGTCGATGGTCCGCTGCCCGGAAAATGCGGCATCAAAGCTGTGCTCCAGCCAATATCGCGTTACCTGTGGTTGCGATGCCGTCCATGAGAATTGCACCGTATCACTGGCAAGCACAGCTCCCGCTGTGGGCGCGAGCAAGGTAACGGCATCGGGCAAACGTAGCGTGGTAGCGAAAGTCCATCGCGCCGACCAGGGGCCTTCTTCACCACCGCGCCAGGCGCGCACTCTCCAATGGTACATGCGCTCTTCTTCGAGGTCACGAAGCACGCTGCTCTGTGTTGTGCTCTCCGAAGCGGCCGCGAGTGTATCGACGGAGATTTCAACATCGTAACGGTCGGCACCGCTTACCGACTCCCATACAAAGGGCAGTTGTATCGGATACGCAGTACTTCCGTCCGCGGGAGAACGCAGCACGGGGGCTCGCAAGGGCGCCGCCGCTGTGGTGAAGGACCACACCGCGCTCCATGGGCCTTCGCCTCGCTCATTCCGTGCGCGCACCCTCCAGTACAGTCGCCGCTCCGCTGAGAATTCATCGCTCGGCGTGTATGAGGTCGTCGTGATGCCACTCTTCGATAGCACCATGGTACTGAAATCGGGGACCTCCGACACGTGCACTTCGTAGTCGTCGGCGTGCTCGGCGGTAAGCCAACGCAATTCTTGCCCTAATGGTATGCTCGTGGATCCGTCTGCCGGAGCCGACAACACGACCGCGGCAGGTGCGTCACGCTCGGTGATGAAGCCGCGTGTTTCAGACCACTCACCCGCTCCAGCCGCATTCATTCCTCGAACGCGCCAGTAATGCCACACTCCTCGTTCCAGTCCCGTAGCGGCGTACTGGGTGAAGGGAATGCCGCTCGCATTGATGATGGTGTTCGCGAATTGTGGATCGGTGGAAAGCTGCATGGCGTAGCTCGTGGCCGCTTCCGCCGGCTGCCAGGTGAACGCGGGGTTTACACTCACCCCGCGTGCATCGGCCGCGGGAGCGATGAGCAACGGCGCATCGGGTTCGGCGGGAATGGTGGTGAAGCGCCACATCGTCGACCATGGACTACTGCCACCCAGATTGATCGCTCGCACGCGCCAGTAGCATTTCTGATTGTTTCCAAGATCCGGCACATCGATGCTCGGGGAAATCACATCCTCGCGATCAATAAAAAACGCCCCTTCGAACAGAGAGTCGGTCGAAACCTGCACATGGTAGCGCTGAGCACGCGCAGGCGCTTCCCACAGCACACTGAGTACGAGTGGCTGATTCACCGCGGCATCGCGAGGCACAACGAGCTTGGGGGCTTCCGGTGGTGCGACAGCGGTGACAAAATGCTGCGTGGCGCTCCAATCGCTTGTGCCGATGGCATTGCTCGCATTCACTCGCCAATAGTAATCCGTTTCAGGTAGAAGGAGCGGAAAGGCCTGGGTCAATACCGTCAGATCGCGCGCGTCGAGCAACGGGGAGGCGAAACCGGGGTCGCGCGCCAACTGTACTCGATAGCGCAACGCGGATGTGGCGGGTTGCCAGACGGCGGTGAGCGAAATGGGGATGTTGCTGCTTCCTTGGAGCGGATACACGGGCACGGGCGCGGGTGGTCGCATCATGGGCACGCTGGACACCACCCAGGCGGGCCCGCGCTCCAATGTGGCCTGTGAGGCACCGGGCTGCACGGACGCGTTCAGCGCGCGAGCATCGTCGAAACGGAATTGCGCAACGAGTCCGGCTTCACCACCGCTGTAACTGGTGAACATGCCAGCGTTGATGTCGACCTCGCTTCGCACGGCATTCCAGATACGCAACTCATCTATTTGACCATCGCTTGCCATATCGATGCCGCTCGGGGAAAAGCCCACATACAATGGCACCGAACCCGTGGCGCGCAACTCACCCGTGTAATCGCTCTCACAACGGCGCACTCCGTTGACATACGTACGCACCTTGCCGCTTTGCTTCGACCAACTCACCGCCACATGCGCCCATGTGCCTATTGGAAGACCCGCGGCGCAGGTGATGGCACTGCTGGGGTTGAACTCCACCGCTCCGCCGCTGCGCAGACGCAGCGACCAACCGTTGTCGTTCTGCGCATCGTGCTTGTCCACGAGTGCGAAGCCGCCATTCACCCATCCCTGCACTTTCACCCAAGCCTCGATGGTGATGGCATCGAGTTGCTCCACCGTTGCAAGCTCGGGAGTATGCTGCAACACAACGCGATCATCCTCGCCGTCGAACTCCAGCGCATGCCCGGCCTGCGCGGGCGTACCGCCGGTGACGAAACTCCAGACATCGGACCAGTCGCTCAATCCCTGTTGATCGCGGACGCGTACACGCCAGTAATAGGTGGCAAATTTTTTCAACGCGGGCGTATCATACCACGCTTGTGCGAGACCGGTGGCATTGACCACCGGTGTTTTGAAATCGGCGGTCTCCGATACCTGCAATTCATACGACAAGGCTCCCTTCGCCGTGTTCCACATCAGTGCAGGCGTAACGCTGGATGAGGTCAAACCATTCGGTGGTGAAAGCAAGGCCACTTCGTTTCCCACGCTGGCAATGATCGATACATATTGCCTGCCACCGCTCAACGCGCCTTTGTGCGTGATGCGTATGGTGTACATCCCTTCTTCTGGTGCGGGAATGTACACCTGCTCGATGTTATCGACGATGTTGTCACCTCGCGTCGCTGCTGCCGAAGGATTGACACGGCTGAGCACCCAAGGCAGAGTCTCTCCGCTGGCCGCATCAATCACGCGAAGATCGAGATCGTTCACGAGAACGCGCGTACTCGGATCGACACCACCCGATTGTGCGGTACCAGCGGGATCGGTCCAGCAGATGGTGACTTTGAGCGGTCCGCGACCGGGACTATAGATTTGCTTCTCGATGCTGCTCCCGTCGCGCAATTCCTCCTCGCGCAGTAACGAAGATGGGGCGGATTGCGCGGCCGAGGTCATGACTTTCACGGCGCGGGCGGTGTTCATCAATCCCCACCCGAAAGCATAATCCGGGCCCGGCGCCGTGCCGGCCTCGTCGGCCGTGTGCAAAATGAGGCCCTTGATCGAGGAGGCACGCAGACGCGCCGCTCCGTGAAGGTTTTTTTGATGCTCGAGAATGAGACCGATCGATCCGCTGACGCTTGGCGACGACATCGACGTGCCATTGTAGGAGGCGTACGCCGAATTGGAGGATTTCAGCGCCGAGTACAAACCGACGCCGTTGGCCACGATGTCCGGCTTGATGCGTCCATCATCTGCCGGACCCCAGCCGCTGAAGGAGGACATACGCACGTCACTGGGTGCGCTGTACCCGCCTGGCACATCCTCCACAGCGCCGACGGTGAGAATATTCTTGGCATTGCCATAGCTGGTGACGCAATCGTAGCCGTCGGCACCTCCATCCTTCTCACGCACGGTGCTCACAAGCTTCCAGGCGCCGGACACGTATTCCCAATGCTGCACGGGCTGCGAGGATGGGCCCTCGCCGCGGTCGTTGCCGGCGGATTTTACCGGCAGGAAGTACGGCGCAGTATACACAAGCTGATCCCATTCGCGGGCGCGGCTGTCGTACAGACCGAAGTTGCGATCCTCGGAGGAATTGTCCGCGGGATTTCCCATCCAGGTCCAGCGCCCGTCGCCGCGATAATTGCTGATCCATCCCGTGACCGTCCCGTACGAGTGGTTGGACACCTGAATGCCGTCGGCCGCCCGCAAGGTCATTTCCGCGAGATCATTGTTCCAGTCATGGGCAAGCAATTGCGCTTCGAAGGACATGCCCTTGGCTTCGGGCCGTACGCCTGCGGCGATCATGGTACCTGAGACATGCGTAGCGTGATCGGCCTGATTCGCGGTGTTGTCCATTTGCGTGACGCGGTTGCCGAACTCCTGATGCGTGGTGCGTACCTTGCCCCCATCCCATACAGACAGCGTGACTCCCTTACCGGTCAGCGCATATCCCAGTCCCCCGCCGGGATGGACCCGCGAGGAGGAAATGGTGGCCGCCGACACGGCATTGTCGGTGATAAAATACACCGGCAATCCATCCACAAAGCGTTGAAGCTCCATCAAACGTCCATCTCCGCGTAATATCCGCACAGGAAGATTCTGCAACGCCGCGCGCAGTTCGGCCTCGGAGCGATCGCGCTCCCAGAGTCGTGCGGCCGCTTCGGCTTGATCGCGCAGTATCGCGCGCTGCTCGACGGTGTATTGCGCCGAAGCGATGATGGGAAACAGGCATGCGAGCAGCAGAAGCAGGCAAAGGCGGGAGCTGGTTGAAGAATGCATACAACGCCGGGATATGTGCGGGAAAAGGTATGGTATGATCGGGACGTCCGAGGCCGAAATATACCGATGCGGCAATCAGCGGGCAAGGCGCACCGGAATACCCGTGCCTGTGAACGATCACGACGCCTGTACGGTTGTATGTTCATTGTTTCATCTCTTCGCGGATACAATCATGCAGCACAACGTTCGACGCGACGGCGAATTCTCCTTTCCCGATATTTCCACCCTGCCTCCCGACGGTGGGCCCGAGTTCAACCGACTGGTCTTCAGCGCCAGCCCGTATCTGTTGCAGCATGCGCGCAATCCCGTCGACTGGTATCCCTGGTGCGATGAGGCCTTCGAACGGGCGGAGCGTGAGAACAAGCCCGTCTTCCTCTCCATCGGCTATTCCACCTGTCATTGGTGCCACGTGATGGAGCACGAAAGTTTCGAAAACGCAGACATTGCATCGCTGCTAAACGAGCGCTTCATCGCCATCAAGGTGGATCGCGAAGAGCGCCCGGACATCGATCAGATCTATATGACGGTGTGTCAGGCCATGACGGGTTCGGGTGGATGGCCGCTCAGCGTGTTTCTCACTCCGGACAAACTGCCCTTTTATGCCGGCACATATTTCCCGCCCGAGGACCGGCACGGACGCCCCGGCTTTCCGCGCATCCTCATGGCACTGCATGACGCGTGGCACAACGAGCGTGCGCGCGTGCTGGGGATCGGGGCGGACTTGCGCGACAGTTTGCAACGTGCGGCGCGCCGGGAGCAGTCCGAGCTCCCCGATGATATGCTCGCACGTGCCGAGCAGGCGTTCCGTCGATCCTTCGATCCCGTGTTCGGAGGATTCGGCGACGCTCCGAAATTCCCCATGCCACATACATTGAGCTTCCTCCTTCGCCGCGCACACGTCACCGGGAGCGAGGAACTGCTCGGGATGGTAATGCACACCCTGCGGCGCATGTGGCACGGCGGCCTCTGGGATCACGTGGGCGGGGGCTTTTGTCGCTATTCCACCGACCGACGCTGGCTGGTGCCCCATTTCGAAAAAATGCTCTACGACAACGCACTGATGCTCGAAGCCTACGCCGATGCGTACGCGCTGACGCGCGATGAGGAATTCGCGCAAGTGTGCCGGGACATCGCGCGTTATCTGCACGAGTACATGATGGCTCCTGAGGGCTATTTCCATTCTGCCGAGAACGCGGACAGCGAGGGAGAGGAAGGCTTGTTCTACGTGTTCACGCGCGAAGAATTTCGTGGTATCGTTGACCCGGCGCGGCTTCCGGCGCTCGAGGAGTATTACGGCGTGAGCGCGTCAGGAAATTTCGAGCACGGACGCAACATCCTTCATATCGCAGTCGACAGAAGCGAATGGATGACGCGCAACGGCTTGACCTCCGAACATGCCGCGGCTCTGCTCGCCGATACACGAGCGCGTCTGCATGCATACCGTGCACAGCGCGTACATCCCTCACTCGACGACAAGGTGCTGGTATCATGGAATGGACTGATGATCGCCGGTCTGGCGCGGGCCGGACGCATTCTTAACGATGCCACCATGATCGCCATGGCGGAGCGTGCCGCCACCGCGCTGCTGCAAAGCGCTCTGCTCGAAGATGCGCGCCTGCTCCACCGCCTGCGTGGCGAAACGCGGGGCATCGCCGCTTTCCTGGACGATTACGCCTACTTGATCCACGGGTTGCTGGAGCTGTATCAGAGTACGTTCGCACTCGAAATGTTGGAACATGCGATCGCCTTGGCGCGCTTCATGGTCGAAGCATTCACGGATGCCGCGAGCGGCGCGATGCGTTTTTCCTCGGACGAAAACGAGCGCCTCATCGCCGAGAATATTGATTTCCACGACGGCGCGCTGCCGTCGGGCAATGGTATGGCTGCGGTCGTGCTGATGAATCTTGCCCGCCTCACCGGCGATATGGAATGGGAAGGTCGCGCATGGAATATTCTGCGGGCCGCATCCTCATCCATGCAAGCATATCCCACCGGGTCGGCCATGCTGCTGCGAGCGTTGCATATTGCGCGCGAAGGCGGGACTGAAATTGTGATCGCTGCGGAAGACGAGGCTCCCTGGCGGGAGGCCATTCGCGGACGTCTGCTGGATCGTGTGCAGCTGCTGCATCGCCCACGACGCCACGCCGAAGCGCTCGCCCGCATCGCCCCCTTCACCGCGAAGCTCCCGATGGATGGAGAAGATGCGGTGTATGTCTGCCGCGATTATACCTGCGATGCGCCGCTGCGCGATGTCGGAGAATTCATTGCCGTGCTTGAGGCACGGGAGAACGCCCGCGCCTGACACGCGGCGCGCGAACAGCGGTGACGAGGGCGCGGCGCGCTTGTGCGCTGCAATTCACTTGAACACGACTTCTTCGCCGGGCGCTTCCTTGTACACCGCTGTGTGTCCCGGAATCCATTCACCATTCTTCAAATATTGCGACGCGGTGTGCATCGTCCCGTCAGGCATGATGCGCGAAGTGGCACGCACCTCGGTGATGCCGTTTTCATTGCCCTTCACAAACTCGTGGCTTGTGAACACACCGTTCTCATGCGTCATCGTCCCGGTGGTGATGAATCCCGCCGTGGTGAAGTAATAAAACACCAGCGATTCCTTTTCCTTGTCCCAGAGCAGCAGGGACTCGCCGCCGTAGACACCCTTGTTCAACGAATGCAGAACGCGCACCGCCTTGCCATTGAGGGCGCGTTCCCATTTCGAAATGTCGATCATGGGTTCTTTCGCGCCGGGCTCGCCCAGCACGCCGCGCCATGTTTTTCCGAGATAGGGGCGAAACACCTCGAGCTGCGGATCGAGTGTGGCGGCTTCCTGGGCGTGAAGCAGCGAAGGTATTCCGCCGCAGATCAGCAGGGCGACAAGCATGGTCGTCAATCTATGCATGGCATTCTCCTTTCGATGATCAATGCGCCTCGCGAGCTTCAACGGCGGGCGCGTTCAATTTCCTCCACGATACGCGTGGCTTTGTACACATGGCGCAGGGCTTCGAGTATGCCCGAGGAATGTACCGAGATGGTGCGGTTACCCTTGTCTTCCGCGAAAATGAATTCACCCGGCAAGCTCTCGATATTGCCATCGAAGGCCAATCCCACGACCTCACGCTTCGCGTTGATTACCGCGCTGCCGCTGTTGCCACCGATAATATCGGCGGTGGAAATGAAATTGATGGGCGTGGCGAGGTTGAATTCTTTTGGAGGATGCAGCCAGCGCGGAGGCAAGTCCCATGCGTTGCCGCTCATCATTGCGTCCCACGCGCCTTCGCTGTCCTTGAACGAATGGTAGCGGTCGTACATGCCGTAAAACGTGGTGATCACCGGCGCAACCGTGCCGTTGTAGCGATACCCCTGCACGACGCCGTCGGAGATGCGCAACGTGAACGTGGCATCGGGTGGAAACTCCGTGCCATACACTTCGAACAGCGCGCGCCCCATGATTTCGCGCTGCGCCTCCAACCGCACGGTGATGTCGCGTTGCCGCGCCGCCGCTGCTTCGTAGCGCGGCAGCATACGGCGAGCAAGACTCAGGAATGGGTTGTCCGATTTGTTCAGCGCCGTGTTCCCGCCATCAACATAGCGGGTCAAGACGGCTTCGTCGTGGAAATCGTTGCGCGCGAGGAAGTCCACTGCCGCCTGTTCGGGGGTACGCTCGCCCAGGGCGAATTCCACCGCGTCGTCGTCGGCGCCGAGCATGTCGCGCATCAGAGCGAACTGGCGCTCCAGCGTCATGCGCTCCATCGCCGCATCCAGTTTCAGTGGAGTGGTCAATTGCGTCCGTAACTTCTCCCCCGCCTCGCCGCGATACTGCGCGGCCCGCTGCGTCTCTTCCCGCTCCATCTGCGCCGCATACTGCGCAATACCCCAGGCGCGCGAGAACGTCTGACTCACACCGAGTCCGCTGCCGCGCAATCCATACACCAGTGGTGCCACGGCACGATTGGCATGTACCAAATCCGCAATAGTCGACCACAATCCCCCGTAGCGCTGCTGCAGCGCCGGATCCGCCTGCACCCGTTTCTGAAATGCCTCGTCGAATGCGCGTCGCCGCCCCATCAGCTCGTCGTCGCGGAGTCCGGCCAGTCGCCCGCCGTAAATCTCCTGCGCATTGTTGATTCCGAAAATTTCGTCGAAATACGCCGCGTCATGCTGCTCGCGGTTATTCTCCAACCAATGCTCGAGAATCCGCTTTCTGTCCGTGAGAAGGCGGAAGGTAAAGGGCACGCGCACATCGCGGTCGAATTCCAGCATTTCCGCAGTGACCAATCTTCCAGTGCGGCCGGGATTTCCCACAACGAACACGGGCTCGCCCGCATGCACTCCTTCGGCACTCCAGCGGAAGTAATGAGGGGTTTTCAGGGGTTGACCGTTCGTGTCATACACGCGAAACAGATCGCAGTCAAAGGAGTAACGCGGGTACGCCCAGAAATCGTACACGCCACCGAAAAACGCGAAGCCACGCTCGCTCGAAAACACCAGGCGCACGTCCGTGTAGCGCTTGTACTGGTACGCCGAATAACGGCCTCCGTGGTACAGCGTCACCACTTCGCAAATCAAGTCGTCCTTGGTGTATTCCTGCTGCACTTCCGCGATAGCTGCCGCGCGGGCGCGCAACGCTTCCTCACCGCCCAGACCCTCCATCGCGCGCTGAATGCGTCCTGTCACATCATGTATCGCCACGAGCTGATCCACGTACAGTCCCGGCACGGGACGCTCGTCCTGCTGCTGCAGGGCAACGAAACCATCGCGCAACAAATCCTCGCCCTCGAGTGTCACCTGTGTCACCGCATCGATACCACAGTGGTAGTTGGTCATAACGAGGCCATTGTCGCTGATGAAAGACGCCGAGCACCCACCGCCGAAGCGCAGGGCCGACAGGCGCGTTTCATCCAGCCATTCCCGGCTGGGAGTGAAACCGTAGCGCTCGGTGAAGTACTTCACCGGTGGATAATCGAACGTCCACATCGTTCCATTGTCCAGGCGCGGCGCATCCTGTTGCGCCACCATGGGCCGGCAGAGAGCGAGGAAGTTCAGTACGAATACAAGGGTGACATACGTGACATTGCGCATGATGTGCCTGTTGCGAATGGTGTACTACTTGGTTTCGATGCCGACGACGCGTACGAAGCGCCAGCTCATCTCGTTAGCACCGGATGCGTCGGAAATGCGTGCAATGATGATTCCCGGACCCTCGCGCTCGTATTCGATGCGCTGCGGAAAATCGTGATCCACGTTCTCGAAGCGCACAAAACCCGGCCGCTGGGCGGTGAAGGTGAAGCGCGTTTCGGCCCGGCCGCCCGGCATGGCGATGTAGAGCAGACTCCGGTCGAGCTGCACAATACGAAGAAATTCGAACATTCCCCTACCATCGCGACCTTGCGTACGGTTTACTCCCGGCATCATGCCTGCTGCGGCAGGCATCCAGTATTCTTCCGTTACGCTGCCTTCGCGTTCGCAGCGCCAATGCCCCGCCATCCAGTCGAGGCTGTCCAGCGACTGTGCTTCGGCGCGCGGCATGAGCAGAGGCAGCAGCAATGCGAGAAAGGTCAAGAGGCGCGGCCATCGATACGCATCGACGACCGCGCCGCGATCAGCGCCCTTGCCCCGCTTACTCATCGCTGGTAGTAACCGAGCGCTTCGGGCAGATGCTTCCGAATGTCGCCAATGCGCGTGGCATCCGAGGGGTGCGTGCTGAGAAATTCCGGAGGCGCCTGTCCTCCTTTGCTTGCCGCCATGCGCTGCCAGAAGGTCACGGCCTCGTTGGGATCGTAGCCAGCCATCGCCATGAAAATCAAGCCGAGGCGGTCGGCTTCGGATTCGTGTGTGCGGCTGAACGGCAGCAGTACGCCCACCTGCGCCCCGAGACCAAACGCAGTCATATACAGCGCGCGCGTTTCGGCGGGTTTGGTGGCCAATGCTTCGGACAAGGCGATGCCGCCCATTTGCGTCAGCAAACCCTGGCTCATGCGCTCGTTGCCATGTTCGGCTATGGCATGCGCCACTTCATGCCCCATGACCACGGCCAGACCGGCCTCGGTTTGCGTCACGGGAAGCAGGCCGGTATACACCACAACCTTGCCGCCGGGCATGCACCAGGCGTTCACGTCCTTGCTCTCCACAAGATTGAATTCCCACGCATACCCTTTGAGCTGATTGCTCATGCCCTTCTGTGCGAAGTAGCGCTCGACCGCGCCCTTGATATTGTTGCCGACGCGCCGCACCATATCCACCTGCTGCGCATTCGTGCTGAGTTTGTTCGTCTGGAGAAATTCCCCGTACTGCTGCGCGCTCATCGAGAGCATGGTGGAGCCGGGAATCAGATTGAGTTGCTTACGCCCGGTGATGGGCACGGTGCTGCACGATACCAGCACTGCTGTCAGGGTCAACAGCGCGATGGTGCGTGGAAATGCATGCTTCATGACGTCTCCTCTATGGAAAGCTGTTTGGTTCAAAATCGGATTGTACGTCCCGGTATCAGCGCGGGGTTCCGCGCCGACGCGTGTAGCGCTGTTCAATGATGGTGAATTCCTTTTCCCGCACATGGGGAAAGTCCTCCACCGCCATTTGCAACACCGCGTTGTTCTCGCCGATCAGGCGCAGCCGCACAACGTATTTCACGATCAAATCCTGCTTCGGATCGAAATCCGATCCCGTGAAAATGAAGCTGCTCTGATCGGTGGAAAAATGTCCTTTCACCACGAGATAGTGCGTGCCCCAGGTATCGAACACGAGCAGATGGTACTGTTCCGTTCTGCGGTCGAAACCCAGCATCATGTTGCTCGCGCTGAACAACTCGCCCTCGCCGCAGGCGAGTCGCATGTCGAGGAATCGCCCTTCGAGCACCATGGCATGTTCGGCAGTGCCGGTGGTGAGCAACGGTGCCCCGCCCGCCTCGCTCCAGGTGCGCATTTCCACGTCCCAACTTCCCGCCAGGCGTTCGATAATGGCGTGCTCAGGCCCGGGCCGCGTTAAATCCAACACGCGACGCATGACATCGTCGTCCTGCGCCCGCAATGACGCGGCGCAGGTAAGCAGCAATGCGGACGTGATCAATGCCGCGCCCATCCACGACAGTTGGCTCTGCATTTTTCTTTTCACTTCAATCCAACTCCGCCAGTCGCTGCAAGGCCGCTCGCCAATAGCCCTTCATTTCTTCGGCTTGCTGCGCATCGCGCATGCCGCCATGCGTTACGGTAACGGAAACGCGGCCTTCGCGGGAGCTGGACAGAAGACGGACATTCGCCCACGTACCATCGCTCATGGTCATGCGCAGGCTGTCCATGTCGCGTGTGGCACGCATGGCGATGTCGTCTGTGAACCAACGTTGCCGCAATCGCGGGTCCTTCCATGCGGAAAACAGCCATGCCTTGGTGGCGTTCATGGTTTTGGCAACGGAGATCTGAAAGCCGTCGGGCTTCTGATGTTTCTCGCGTTTACCGCGAACCTGTTCATACGACACAGCCACCATTTGCTGCCACCAGCGCGTCAGCGCGCTCTCGTCGCGCAGCCACGCGACAATCTGATTGTGGCTCATCTCCATACCACCCGCCGCATCGATATCCGCGAACCACTCGCTCCAGCCGCGGCCGGTGCTTTCGCGCACTGCCTTGTCGCTGATCGCCGGACGCACGTTCGTTTGTTTCGCCATATCCGCCTTGCTGATTGTGTAAGGAAATAATCTACGACATCGGAGGGAGCAAATCCACAACGGTGCAGCCCGGAGCCGCGCACAACCCGCGCAATCCCGCATCCACGAAGGAGGCATGAAAACGCGGAGTGCTTCTGTGACAAAGTTACTGACAGACGGGGCAGGAATTTTTTCCTTGGAGCAGGAATGTTTCCAAATTAAAATAGCGTTGTAACATTTAATCCGTGTCGTGTTTTATTGAAATGGTACGGACGCCGCCCCGGAGCGTCGTGCGGCTGTTTCAACCACCTCAGGAGTCGATCATTGTGATGATACCCTTGTCTCTTGTGCGAACCCGTGTTCTCTCGGCCCTCGCCGCCGTACTCTTGTTTCCGGCCTGTGCTGATTCCATCGTGTCGGACTGCGATGTGGAAAGCGGCCCGCTGCCCGTGTCGGCACGCTTCAGCGATATCGAACAGCGCGTGTTCGCCGTGTCCTGCGCCACGGCGGGCTGCCACGGCGGAAGCAATCCCCAGGCCGGACTCGATCTCACACCCGGGCGCGCCTATGATCAACTCGTCAACGTCAACAGTCTCAACTACCCCACCAGCAAGCGCGTAGCCCCGGGCGCGAGTGCGCAAAGTGTGCTGCTCCAGGTGTTGCGCGGCAGCGCGCAGCCCAGCATGCCGCCCTCTGGCCCGCTGTCGTCGGCGGTGGTGGACTCCATTGCCGCATGGATCGACCGCGGCGCGGAAAGGAACTGACATGCATACCACCCAGGCAATCATACCCGACAACCATTTGCGACGACGTGTGGACGCAATCGCTGTCCGCCGCGGCTCCGGCATACTCGGCCTGTGCGCGTTGCTGCTGATGCTGGCGATCCCGCTTGCCGCGCAACGTACCGAGTACCATGTGGACAAGAGCGCGAAGAACGTGGTGAAATTCATCTCCGACGCGCCCGTGGAGGACTTTGAAGGCGTAACCGACAACATCGACGGCTATCTGATGTACGACGGAAGCGATGTGACCGCGAACAGCACGCTGTATTTCGAAGTGGATTTGCGCACACTCGACACAGGCATCGGTCTGCGCAACCGCCACATGCGCGAGGACTATCTGCATACGGACAAATATCCCTACGCTCGGTACACGGGCCGCATCACGAACGTGAGCGATGCCGGTGGCAAGAAAAATGTGACCGTGAAAGGGAGCATGGACATTCACGGAGTGAAAAAAACCCTCGACGTCACTGGCACACTGACCAGCACCGGCAACGGCGTGAAAATCAAAACCGCTTTCCCGGTGAAGCTCACGGATCACAAGATCGAGGTGCCCAAGTTCATGTTCCTTAAAATCAACGAGGTCATGCAACTGGAAGTGGAATTTCAATTGAAAAAGGTGAAAGGATGATGCGGCTTGGCTCCCTGTCGGTACTCGTATTTGTGACGCTCACCATCGCCGCCGCGCCGCTGTTTGGCCAGGATGAAAACAGCAGCTGGCAGCGGGCCGAAAGCGAAGAATTGCCTCCATTGGAGCTGTTTCATTCCACGCAGGCAGTGAACCTCCCCACCGCCACAACTATGCAACACGGGAATTTCGAATTCGAGATTTCCCACCGCTTCATCCCCACCATCAAAGATGGAAGCGAAAGCCTTTGGGGCTTCGACGGACCGGTCAACATCCGACTCGCGCTCGGCTACGCCTGGAGCGACGACGGTGTTGTGACGCTCGGGCGCAGCAACGTGCAGGACAATCTGGATCTGAACGTGAAGCACAAACTGTTCGGTATCCGCCACGAGGTGATGCCCCTGCTCGTTGCCGCCCGCGCCGGTCTGGCATGGAACACCGAAGTACCCGGCCGCGATGCCTGGGAAGGTGACAATGCGCAATGGTACATGCAGTTGATGGTGAACACCATGTATGGCGAGCGCTTCGCCATCGGCATCGTGCCCTCGTACCTGCATAACAGCCATCTCCCCTGCCCGGACGTGCAGTACAGCTTCACCCTCGGCGTGCATGCGCAGTATTACATCACCGACGTGTTCAATGTGCTGCTCGAACTCAATCCCACCGTCTCGGGTTGGCGTACTGCGCACAACCCTGTGTCCTTCGGCATCGAATTGGAGACGGGCGGACATTTCTTCAAAGTCATTCTCAGCAACAGCGATCTGCTCAATCCCTCGCAATTCCTGGCAGGTGCGGGCAACAATTTCAATGACGGAGAATGGCATATCGGCTTCAATATCACGCGATTGCTCACATTCTAACATTACAGCACTGGAGTTTGCATGAAACATACCGTACTTCTTTTTCTCATTCTAATCGTCGTCGGCGCGGGCAGCTATGCTTTCGCCCGCATGTTCCGCGTCGACCAGGTGCCCAATGGCGATGTGAAGCAATGTCTCACCTGCCATGTTACCCCGGGTGGCGATCGTAATGCCTTTGGTAGGGAAGTGGGAAGAAATCATCTCAGTACACCGGGATCCACGGGAAATGTGCAGTGGAGCGCCACTCTCGCAGCGCTCGACAGCGATGGCGATGGCTTTACCAATGGACAGGAGTTACAGGATCCGCAGGGACAGTGGGCTATCGGCCAGCCCATGCCCGGCGACCGTACGCGCGTCACCAACCCCGGTGATCCCACGGATTTCCCCAACACTACAGATGTGCAGCTCTTGCATGCGGCGGTGGCGGATTTCGCCTTGCATGCCAATTATCCGAATCCATTCAATCCTTCCACCACCATCACATTCACCGTCGCCACTCCGTCACGTGCCAATATCCGCGTGTACAGCTTGACCGGCGAACTCGTGCGCACCATTGTGGACGAGCAGTTGCAGCCGGGCAATTATTCGGCTCGTTGGAACGGCCGCGACGACAACGGTGCGTTGGTGGAATCTGGAACATATCTGTACCGTATGACAGCCGGCAATTTCTCTTCGACGCGCCGCATGGTGCTCGTGAAATAACTGTCACATACCGGCTGCCGGCTGTCACGCACCACCCCGCCCTCACCGGCGGGGTGGCGTCGTTTTACACCTCGAAGCGCTGTAGACACGGAACTCTCGCGCGCAGGCCTTCGCAGGCCGCCGCTGCGTGGAGGCATCAGAATTCCCATTCCACACCGAAAATCGGCAACATCCCCCACTGATACAGTGTCTTCGGCTGTTGTCGCACGGTGTGCCAGATATATCCGGCCACGTTTTTTCGATTGTACACATTCCACACGCTGATGTACACGACGATGCTCGACGCATCGAAATGAAAGCGTCTGTCCACGCGCACATTCATCGAGTGGTAGGCCGCATGCCGCTCGGCATTGATGCGCGAAGCGTCGAGCACCTCGGTATTGGCACGGCGCGAGGCCTCGATATCGAAGGGCGTGTAGGGCACACCGCCCGCATATAACCAACGCACGCTGAACTCCCATCGCTCGTTCGGTTTGTAGCCACCCTCGATGTTGAATTGCACGCGATTGTCATACACGCGGTCGAATTCGCGCCCCAACGCATCGGTATACCGCGAACGGGACCACGATGCGCTGGCCAAGCCGTACACATCGCGGGCCAGCTTCTTTTGCAGCGTCAACTCGATACCCTCGCTGCGCGTACGCCCCTCCGCGCGCAGTGGACCATGCGCGGTGAAAAAGCCGTAGCGGTACGACAACTCGTCCATGAGGAACAATCCCGGCTGCGCGGGATCCATCGGAAAGCGCCGACCATCCTTCCGGTACAGTTCCACCGTGGCCATGCTGCTTTCTCCCAGCATACGACTGAACGACAGCACGTAATGCGTGGAGCGAGGCAGAGACAACGCTCGGTTGCTCTCCGCTTGCGCCAGCAATAATAGCGGCAAGGGCTGCGCATAGTCGCCCACCGACGCGCTGATTGTGCTGATGTCGTCGGGCATCCAGGTGAGCGTGGCGCGAGGCGTCGCCACCGTCTCGTCATTGCCGGTGACGTGCAACGCGCGAAGGCCGAGTGTCGCATGGAGACCGGGAAGCACCGCCGCCGTGATCGAGGCAAATCCCGCGACATGCTCGTCTTCCACATCGCTGTGCATGCGGAGGGCGGGCTGCATCGTTCCGTGCGCATCGGGGAATGCAGCGAAATCGTTCCTGTACTCCGCGCGCAATATCTTGACGTCCACGCCCGCCTCAATATCGAGGTCTTGAGCGGGCCGCCACTGCGTGGCATGGCGCAGCGCCAGCCATTGCTCCCGCGAGTCGTTGCTGTAGATGGGATCACGGCTTCCTGTATTGTGAAAACGTTCTCTGAACACATTGCCATTGAAAGCCAACGTGGTATTGCTCATGGCGTTTCCACTCCACAGCGCGCGCCAGCCCAGCCCCGCCGTGCCGGTGTAAATATCCTGAGGACCGTAGTACTGCATGTCATTCTCCACGGCCGTCTCCGCATCGGGGTCGTTGTGATCGTCGCTGAACTGGGCGAAGAGCGAGAGCCGATGCTGCTGCGAGAGTTGCTGCTGCACATGCAGTTGCGCATCCCCATAGCTTGGCGCCATGGTGCTGCCCACATCCACCGCATTGACCAGCAGATCGAGATAGCTTCGACGCGCCGAGAGAAGCCACGAGGAATTCTCGCCCGGCAGCGGTCCCTCGGCAAGCCCGCCGAAACCCGCGAAATTCACATCGAGCTGACCCTCCACGCGCTCGGTGTTGCCCGGCCGCAGGGTGATGTCCATGACCGACGAGAGTCGATCGCCGCTGCGCGCGGGAAATCCGCCCGCGAGAAAGCGCACATCGCTGGTCATATCCACGGGCAACATGCCAAGCGGTCCACCAGAGCTGCCCTGCGCGGGGAAGTGATTGATGTTGGGTACTTCGATACCGTTGATGTAGAACACGTTTTCGAGCGGACTGCCGCCGCGCACAATCAAACTGTTGCTCTGATCATTGACCTTGGCCACGGACGGCAGCACCATCATAATGCGACTGACGTCGCCGGCCGATCCCGGCGAGCGCCGGATTTCCTCACCGCTGAAGGCAAGTTGGCTTACCGCCTCGCTTTCGCGGCGTTGGAAAAATCCCGCGGTGATCTCCACCTCCCCGGTTTCCAGCGAGGCGGCATCGAGCGCCACATCCACAAAGGTGATGCGGCCCGGTCGCACCACCACATCACTGCGAATGCTGCCCGTATAGCCCAAAAAGGTCACGCGCAGCGCATAGGTGCCGGCGGGAACCTTGTCGATACGATAGCCGCCATCCGCATCCGCGGCGGCGCCGAGCGTTGTGGACAGCAACAGCACATTCGCGCCGGGGAGGGGTGCTCCGCTGGCAGCATCCGTTATGCGGCCTTGCACGCTACCATGCTGAGCCGACATGGTGAAACAGGAGAGAAACACACCGATGAGCGCGGTGATCGAGACACGATGGGTGAACATGCGAAATCCTTTCGTGATGAATATACCCGCATCGCGGCGCTCAGGGTAATGCATTCCGCCCGAATCGCCGCTGCGGGATTGGACGGTGTGCATGATAGCCCATTCCCCCCTCCTGAGCGCCCGTTCCCAACGGAGCGGACATCCTGCGGACGTCCCATCCCATGGGTTCGTCCCCTCAAGCCGCTCCGTGAGGTGTTTTCGGCCTTTTTTCATGTGAAAATGGAACGTCGTCGCGCGCGGTTGGGCAACGATTCAAACCCGGAAAAGTCATCGGAGAGTTACCCTGGAATCGAATACCATGACTTCAGGCACTCTCCGATGACCCAAAACCCATGGAAGCAAACTCCGTACGGTGCTTGGATGAATCGAAGGGAGTTCGACAGTTGTTTGGAAAAGGCCGCGATTTAAGGGCGAATAAGGCGCATCGACGCGGATTTTTCCACTACAAACGGAGGCGTCGTCGAGCAAGCTATCCGAGACGCCTGTGTCGTTGTGAAAGCGCGCGCATTTGTGAAAGCTATCCACGAAGTGGCAATGAAACGGCGCCCTCCCTCACCAGCATGCTCGCACTCGACAATATCGCGGCACCCGAATTCCCCATTGCAGCACCCAAATCACAAGCAGAATCCGAGTAAATCATAAAAAAATGACTCAATATGAAACATGACGAAGTCGTGAATATCGGCGCGAGATACTCGCTTCTTGTCTCGGATTTGGGCATGGCTATTCACTGAATATCACGCTCGGCGCGGAAGGCGGAGCGGGCGGCGGGGACTTGGCTATTCAGTGAATATCCCAGCTGATGCAGCCGGTGAGAGTCGAGATCCCGGGCTTGGTTATTCAGTGAACAACCCACGCCCCAAGCGGAAGGCGGAGCGGGCGGCGGGGACTTGGCTATTCAGTGAATATCCCAGCTGATGCAGCCGGTGAGAGTCGAGATCCCGGGCTTGGTTATTCAGTGAACAACCCACGCCCCAAGCGGAAGGCGGAGCGGGCGGCGGGGACTTGGCTATTCAGTGAATATCCCAGCTGATGCAGCCGGTGAGAGTCGAGATCCCGGGCTTGGTTATTCAGTGAATATGTCGGATGGGGATGCTCGAGCCTGATCCCGGATTCGGACTTGGCTATTCACTGAATATGTCTGGCTGGACCTGATTTCGCCATTGCAGCACCCGAGACACGGGAAGGAAGCACAGTTTCCTCACCGCTGCGGAAGGTTCGTTGAATCGCGAAACGAGAAAATACCCTCTCGTACGTTGCGTCTCTGCTCCTCTGCGTCCTTGCGTTCCATTCTTCTGAAGTCGGAAGGAAATTCAACGCAAAGACGCCAAGGTGCAGTGACGCAATGAATGGCTATTCTCATGAGTCCAATCGCTTCGTGAAATGGACACCTCCGATCTGCTTTCGCCATTGCAGCACCCAAATCACAAACGGAATCCCCGTAAGTCATTGAAAACAAAGACTCGAATTTGCATTCCAAGCTAGCATGGCGAAGTCAGGAAGCGGAGGCGTCGTCGAGCAAGCTATCCGCGACGCGTGTGTCGATGAAGCGACGGAAGTTCGACAGTTGTTTGGGAAAAGCTATGATTTCAGAGCGAATGGGGCACATCGACGCGAATTTTTCCACTAATACCGAGGAGTCGTCAAGCAAATTATCCGAGACGCGTGTGTCATTGTGAAAGCTCGCGCATTGGTGACCGCCATGCACGAAGTTGCAATGATACGGCGCCCTCCCTCACCAGCATGCTCGCACTCAACATTAACGCCACAGAAGCTTTTTTAAAACGGAATTACACCTCGTGCCGAATTCCCTGCGGCTGTGGCCGCAACACCGCGGAAGCCACCTCCACCGCGTTCAGGTCTTCGAGCAACTTCCCTTCCGGGAAATGCGCGCCGATGTCCACTATGCAATAGTCCGCGTCCTTCCCCACGTCCAGCGAACCGGTGCGGTCGGCAAGCCCCAACGCCTCGGCGCCGGCCAAGGTGGCCATGTACAGCTTTTCAAAAGGATGCATGCTTCGCAGTTGAACGGTGGCCATGGCGTTGGCGATGTGCCGCATATCGAGCGTACTGCCCGCTCCCACATCGCTGCCGAGTCCGATGCGTATGCCGTGCTCGCGATGCCTCTGCAGGGGAAACCGTCCGCTGCCGAGAAAGGCATTGGAGTCGGGACAATGCGCCACAGCGCAACCGCGCTCGGCGATCATGGCCAACTGCGTGTCGTCCACATGCACATCGTGACCGAGGACCGTGCGTTCTCCAAGCAACGCGGCGCGGTCGTACACATCCGCGTAGCTCGCGCTCTCGGGGAACAGCTCGCGCACCCACCTTATTTCCTCGCAGCTTTCGTTGATATGCGTCTGCACGTGCAGATCGAATTCCCGCGCCAGCCCACCCGCCGTGCGAAGCAATTCCTCACTGCACGTCGGCCCGAATCTGGGAGTGATGACATAGTGCAGGCGTGGCGTGGCCCGATGCCAGCGCTCGATCAGGCGGCGCGCCGCGCGCTCGGCCTCGCCAACCGGCACACACAACGCGGATGGAGCGTTGCGGTCCATCATCACCGCCCCCATCAGTACGCGCAAACCGCTGCGCTCGGCTTCCTCGAAGGCGATGTGTGTGCTGTGCTCATGCGAGGAGGCATACACCATTGCGGTGCGCGTACCCGCCGCGTGCATTGCGGCAAAAAAACGCCGGGCTACGTCGCGTGCCACCTCGGCGACAGCGAAACGCTGCTCCTCGGGAAAAATGAAGTCGCGCAACCAGGCGAGTAAATCCGCGCCATGCATACCGCGGCTATCGAATTGCGGCACATGCACATGTGTATCCACAAAGCCCGGCAGTATCACTCCCCCAGCGACCCGCACCGGCAATGCGCTGTATCCCATGGGAAGAGCGGAGAACGGGCCACGAAAATCGATTCGTCCCCCTTCGTCCACCACCAACGCGGCGTCCGCATGATAGTCGCACTGCTCCTCCGATCGCGGCGAGAGCAGTACCCCACGAAGTACGAACGGTTCTGGCATTTACAAACCGAGTAGCTGTATCGCAAGACCGGACAGCGCAATGGTGCTTCCGGCAATCACATGCGTGTAGCGCTCCAATGCCCGCAGAGGCAGGCGCTCGAGCCCGGCACTCACCAGCGCCACCATGCCGAGCATTGTCGCGATGGTGGTGATGGCGAAAGTGCCCGTCACCAAGAGCAATCCCGCCGTGCTGGCCGCGGCGGCGGGATACATGAGCACGGGAATCAGCGGTTCGCAGGGACCGAGTACAAAAATCGTGAACAGTGCCCAGAACGTCATCTCCCGGTGATGACGCCGCGCATGCACGGCACGTCCGGCGAGATGCACATGGGCATGCGCGTGTACCACGCCATCGTCGTGCGCGTGTTCGTGCGCGTGCGCCTCGGGCTTCAATGCCTGTCGCAATCCCCACAGTGCATACAGCACACCGAAGGCGATCAACGCCCAGGCGGCGTACTCGCCGCGTACGCTCTCAATCAATTCCAGCTCGTGCAGGGCCACGCCAAAGGCCACACCCACCAAGCCCAGCAGCACCGATCCCAACACATGTCCAAGTCCGCAGAGGAAGGTGATCAACAAGGTCCGCGGCAGTTTCCATGCGCGGGCTTTGGCCATCATGATGAAAGGAAGGTAATGGTCGGGTCCGATCAGCGTGTGTACCACCCCGATGGTGGCCGCCGTGCCTGCGAGCAGAAGAATGTTGTCGCCCATGCCTCGGCTCCTTCAATGCCGTCCGCTGTGACCGAAGCCCCCAGCCCCGCGCGCGGTGTCGCCGAGCGTGCTGGTTAATTCCCAACGCACATGCAGCACGGGTGCCACCACCAGTTGCGCAATACGCTCGCCTCGGTGTATCACCACCACTTCCTTGCCGATATTGCCCATGATCACCTTGATTTCGCCGCGGTAATCCGCGTCGATGGTTCCCGGACTGTTGGGCAGTATGATGCCATGCTTCAGCGCGAGTCCCGAGCGGGGACGCACCTGCGCTTCGTACTGCGGGGGCAATTCGATGGCCAGATTCGTGGGCATGGCGACAATATCGCCCGGTTGCAGCGTCCACGCTTCGTCGATGGCGGCGCGGAGATCAGCGCCGGCGCTCTGCTCGGTGGCGTATTCGGGCAAAGGGATGTCTTCGTAGCCTGGCCTCAGCCGGGTGATACGAATGGAGATGGTGTTGCTGTCCTGCATGAAATATCGTAACGATGGAAACGCGTTGACGTGGTCGAAACAAAAGGGCACGGCTGCTGCGCGCACCCGTGCCCTTCAATCTGTGGAATACGTTTCTCGAATCCTAACGTGCGAGCGCCACGCTCCGCGTCATCACCGCATTGCCCGCTTGCAAGCGTATGATGTACGTTCCGCTGCCCAGCGGACCCTCGGCCGAATACGGCGTCCAACTCGTTTCGTACACGCCGGCGGCATGCGCGTAATCGGCCAGTACCGCCACGGTGCGCCCCAGCATGTCGTGCACGGTCACGCGCACCGGCTGCTCGGCGGGCACGCGGTAGCGAATGCGGGCCACATCGCTCGTCGACACCAGAGGATTCGGATACACCGGCGAAAGCTCGAAGCCCAACGTCGCCAGATCGGCGAGATGCACCTGAATAGCGGGTATCACATTGGTCTTGCCGTCGTAGTCATGCTGCAACAGACGATACCAGTACACCGGCGCGGCTCCCGCCAGATCCTGCATGCCGATGGGATCGCGGTGCTCATACTCGTATGGTTGTGTCGTTGTGCCGTGGCCGGGGAGGATGGCGCGTGTCTCCCATGGCCCAAGGGCCGTGGGGCCGCGTTGCAACTCGAAGGAGAAGTTGTTCGTCTCGCTTTCCGTTCGCCAACGCAGGGCCACAACATCCTGCTCCACCAATGCGCTGAAAGATGACAACTCGACCGGAATGGGGAAGTCGCAACAGAACATCGCCTCCATGATGAAGTCCACACTCTGGCCCACCACCGTGGATGCGGGTGTGAGCTGCGACCCCGATAATTTGAAGGTTCGCGGAGGTGTCGTGAACAGCGACGGCGTGGTGAAGCGCCATCGCACCTGATGCGACGAGTCGCCTATAATTTTCACTCCGACGAGCACATCCCGATTCGGGGTGATGTACGCGCGCGGAGCAGGTGGTGCGCCAGGAGGGGTAGGATCGACTTCGTACGTGCCAGTATTGCTCCCTGCCCGGGCGATGTAAAACGTGCTGAAAATCAGCGAGTACGGTGGTGAAGCATTCCGCACATAGAAACGAATGGTGTCGCGATCGAACAGCGTGGCATTGAGCAATTCAAAATCCAGCGAAATCGTCCACACCGTGCACACCGTGGCCTGCGTCGGCGCTGTCACTTTCATCACCCATTCGGAACTGGTCGGTAAATTTTCCGTGTGGTACGCATAGGACGCACCGGGACCGTTCTGATAATACAGAATCTGCGTACACACGAAGGGCCGCGGTATGGCGGTCTTCGCCATCGATTGCACGAGATGGCCAAACGGCGAATGTGGCTGCAAAGCGCTGCCCGTCGGGCTCTCCTGCGATTGCGCCATGGCCGTGGAAGCGAACAACAGGAGGATTACAGCGAATCTGAAAGCGTTCATCGGTACCACTCTCCTCATGATGGTGTATCGCCCCGCATTCCAGGCAGAACCGGAGGGATACATGGGAAACAGGAATATTCCAACTCGCGGAATGTACAAAAAACAAACGGAACTGTCAATCTCATTCTCAGCAAATTCGCGGCAATACTTCACCGGTCAACATGGGAATCACGCGCGTGCCTCCGATACCCGTCCGCATGCGCACAATGCCGGGGTAACTGTCGGTCACCCGCCCGATCATGCAGGCCTCGCGGCCTTCCTCGCGGCCTCGCATCGCGGCGAGCATGGCCGCAGCGTGTTGCTCCGGCACAATAGCCAGCAACGCACCCTCGTTGGCAAGGAACAGCGGATCCAACCCAAGCAAATCGCAGGCGCCCTGCACCTCGGCACTGATCGGCAGCGCGGCTTCGTCAATCTCGATGCCGACTGCGCTCTGCGCGGCGATTTCATTGAGCGTGGTGCCCACACCGCCGCGCGTGGGATCGCGCATCACATGCACCTGCGTGCTCACATCCAACATGGCAGCCACCAAGCGGTGCAACGGTCGGCTGTCGCTGCGCACCGGTGTGGCGAAATGCATGCCCTTGCGCTCGGACAGCACGGCCACGCCATGCGCACCGATGGCGCCCGAGAGCAGCACCACATCACCCGGCCGCGCGGACGCTCCATCGATGTTCACGCCATCGCGTATCACACCCACACCCGAGGTGTTGATGAACAGCTTGTCGCAGGATCCGCGCTCCACAACCTTCGTGTCGCCTGTCACCAAGGGCACTCCGGCGGTCAGGGCGGCGTCGCGCATGGCGTTCACCACGCGGCGCAGCGTGTCCACTTCCAATCCTTCCTCGATGATCATGCCCACGCTCAAGCCCAGCGGCATGGCGCCGCCCACGGCCAGATCGTTGATGGTGCCGTGCACCGCCAGATCGCCAATGCAGGCACCGGGGAAAAACAACGGCTGTACGACGTAGCTGTCCGTGGTAAAAGCGATTCGTCCAGCGGGCGGATCGAACACCGCCTGATCATTGCCGCGACGGAGATAGGGATTGTCGAAGGCTGGCAAAAACACCTCGCGGATCAATTCGTGCATCATCGAACCGCCGCTGCCATGGGCCAGGAGTATGTGCGAATGCTTCATGTCGTCGCAAGCTCAGTGCGGGCGCGCCGCGCCCTGGTGAAAGTGAAAATACGCCGCGCAACTGCCTTCGCTGGACACCATGCAGGGTCCGAGCGGATGATCGGGTGTGCACACTGTGCCGT
Source organism: Bacteroidota bacterium (assembly GCA_035362335.1). GTDB lineage: Bacteria > Bacteroidota > Ignavibacteria > SZUA-365 > SZUA-365 > JAOSJT01. The sequence continues at coordinate 5,465 of DAOSDL010000033.1, read as the reverse complement.
ACACCTCGCAGTCGGGTGGCTCAACCACGCCCCGCAACACTTCGCCACAGCGACAGGCGGGGTGCTCGCTGCTGGCGGCCACCTCGGGTTGGAAACGCCTGTCGGCATCAAAAGCGGCGTACTCCTCGCGAAGAAGCAACCCGCTCTCCGGAATTTCTCCAAAGCCTCTCCACGTGGCTGTTCCGCGCTCGAACACCGCATTCACCGCGCCCCAGGCCTTGCGATTGCCCTCGGCTTTCACGATGCGCGTGTAGCCGTTGGACAGCCCCGGCTTGCCGCCCTCGATCATCTCGAGCAGCGCATCCACTGCGGCGAGTAAATCCAGCGGCTCGAAACCACTGATGGCCACGGGCAAGCCGTACTGCTCGGGCAGGAAACGCCAGGCGTCGGCGCCGATGATCGAGGACACATGCCCCGGACCGATCACGCCGTGTACGCGCACTTCGCCCATGTCCAGCAAGGCGCGGGCTCCGGGAATGGTGAGCTTCATCACCGAACAGATGCTGAAATTGCTCAGACCCTGTGCGCGCGCCTGCAACACCGCCGCCGCCGCCGCCGGCGCCGTGGTCTCGAAGCCGATGGCGAAAAACACGACCTGCTTATCCGGATGCTCCTGTGCCAGACGCAACGCGTCGAGTGTGGAATACACGATGTGTACCGGATAACCCTGCGCCTTGACCTCGGCCAGCGATTCCTTGCTGCCCGGCACCTTGAGCATGTCGCCATACGTTGCGAGCAACACGTTGGGCATTTTCGCCAATGCTGCCGCGCGGTCGAGGTCGGCGTTGGAGGTAACGCACACAGGACAACCGGGTCCCGAAAGCATGCGCACGTTCCCGGGCATCACCGAACGGATGCCACTGCGGAAAATGGCCACCGTGTGGCCTCCGCAAAATTCCATCAGCGATACGGGACCGGTGTTGCGCGCGCGAATGCGCTCGAGTATCGGCGCGGCACGCTCACTGTCGCGGAAAGCCGCCAGCACGCTCATGCTTCGTCTCCCGGCGTGGGCGCACCGAAGGACTCGTCGTGCAACGCGAGTTCGTCGAACAGCGCCAGCGTGCGCGCGGCCTCCTCTTCGTCGATTTTCTCAATGGCGTAGCCCACGTGAATCAGCACGTATTCGCCCACGGCGGCGTCGCCGTCGAGCACCATGAGACTGACTTCACGCTGCGTACCCTGTATGTCCACCAGCGCCATGCTGTCGGGACGGAGTTCGATGATACGTGCTGGAACGGCGAGACACATACGATTTATCCTTGTTTCAACATTGCTCGTGCGATGCACACCTGACCAAGAGCGATGCCGCCATCATTGGCGGGCACACGGGTGTGCGTGAGTACAGTAACGGGAAGCGCCGACAGCGCCCGACGCATGCCGCTCAGCAACAGTGCGTTCTGGAACACACCACCGGAGAGCACCACAGTCTGTACGCCGGTGTGGCGCAGCAAACGTCGCGTCATATCCACACAACCGGCGATCACTGTCGCGTGAAAACGCGCGGACATTTCCCGGGGCGAATGGCCGTTGCCCCGCAATTTTGTAATGTCCACAACCGTCGGGAGAAAAGAAAGTTCAAACGCCGTGCCCCGGCCTTCGTCAATGTCGTACTCGAGCGGGCTCCCGGGCGTGTCGCCTGCGCAGTGTTCGAGTTCGATGGCGGCCTGCGCCTCGAAGGACACGACATCGCGCACTCCGACCAGCGCTGCCACCGCATCGAAGAGCCGGCCGCAGCCGCTGCTCCAGGGAGCGTTGACATCGGCGGCCAACGCGAAGCGCACGGCGTCGCGCTGTTGTTCGTCGATGCGCTCGGCAAATGCGGGCGCATCCCGCTCGGGATCCAGGCCGCTGTCGAGCAATGCCGACCAGGCCATGCGCCACGGTTCGCGAATGGCCTTGTCCGCGCCGGGCATGCGCAGCGGTCGAAAGCGCCCCACACGTTGCACGGAGTGGGCATCGCCGACGAGGAATTCCCCGCCCCAACTTTCGCCGTCAGATCCGTAGCCGGTGCCATCGAGAATAATGCCCAACGCCGGACCCGCATGGCGGTGCTCGGCCAGGCAGGCAGCCAGATGGGCGTGATGATGCTGCACGGGCAACCGTGGCACCTGCGCGAAGCGCTCCCGCAAGGCGCCATCCATCAAGCCCGTTGCCCATTGCGTGCCAAGGTAGCCGGGATGCATGTCATGCGCCAGCACTTCGGGCTCGGCCTGAAATACCGCGGTGAGATGGCGCACGCATTCCTCCAGAAAGCGCAAGGTCTCCAGATGCTCGAGATCGCCGATGTGCTGACTCAGCACCGCCGAGCGACCGCTGGCGAGACAGATCGTGTTCTTCAGTTCGGCGCCCACCGCCAGGACCACGGGACCGTTGTCATCGAGCAGTATGGGACGGGGAACGTAACCGCGGCTGCGTCGCACCGGTTGGGGTTGCTCGTCGATCACGCGATACACCGAGTCGTCGCAGCGCTGGAGTATGTCGCGATTGTGATGGAGAAAGGCATCGGCGATACCGGCGAGGCGTTGCGATGCTTCCTCTATGCCGATGCAAATGGGCTCCTCACTGAGGTTGGCGCTGGTCATCACCAGGGCGTCCATCTCTTCGCACAGCAGCACGTGCAGCGGCGTGTACGGCAGCATGATGCCCAGCGTGGGATTGCCCAGGGTCATGCTGTCGGCCAATTCTCCCGTGGCACGACTGCGCACGATGACGATTGGCCGCTGCGGCGACGACAACAGCGTTTCCTCGGCAGCGGTAAGTTCGCACAGCGCTCGCGCCATGGCGCAGTCGCGCAGCATCACGGCCAGCGGCTTTTCGAAACGGCGCTTGCGCAAGCGCAAACGGCGCACCGCCTCCTCGTTGCGAGCATCCACCGCAAGATGATACCCTCCAAGGCCGCGTATCGCTACGATGCCGCCTTCGCGCAGCAGCGTGACGGTGTCCGCAAGCGCCACCGCTCCTCTGCTGTCACCCCACCCTTCGCGCACGAAATGCAACGCGGGTCCGCAGTCGGGGCAGGCGTTGGGCTGTGCGTGAAAGCGGCGGTCGTCGGGATCGTGATATTCGGCGGCGCAGGCCGCACAAAGCGGGAAATCCCGCATCGATGTGGTGGGACGATCGTAGGGAATGCCCGCAGTGATGGTGTAGCGCGGTCCGCAATTGGTGCAGTTGATGAACGGGTAATGATGGCGGCGATCCGCGGGATCCAGTAATTCGCGGCGACAGTCTTCGCACAGTGCCACGTCTGCGGGAATAAGCGCGGTGGTCACCGGTCCTGCGGCACTGGCGGTGATGGTGAATTCGCGCGCGTCATCCGCAGGAATGTGTTCCAGCAGAAAATCCGTCAGCAAGGCGAGCGGCGGCAACTCCTCCGGGAGGCGCCGGACAAAGTCCGCCACGCCTGCGCCATGCGCCTCGATCACCACGCCGTGACCGGTATTGCGCACCGTGCCCGTTATGCCGCACTCCCGTGCGAGACGGTACACGAAGGGACGGAACCCCACTCCCTGCACAATTCCCGCCACCGTGATGCGCACATGCCGGGCTCCGATGTTTGCTGTCGCGTCGTCCATCTCCAAAGCTACGCAAAACCCTCGCGGCGAGGAAACAGCGGCACGTCCACGCACGGACTCCACCACGGTCAATCTTCCTCTACAACTTGACGAAGCCCGCCCTCACTATTCCCGCCGAGAGGGTGCGCGCCACGACGTGATAACAGCCCGGTGCGAGCTGCGATGCGTCGATCTCGATATTTGGAACGGGATCGGAATAGCGCCGCAGCACCTTGCTGCCGACGGCATTGAACACATTCACTTCCACGATGCCCGCATCGTGCACCACTCGCAGCGTATTCACCGTGGGATTGGGATATAGAGCGAGATGCGCGCTTGTTGGCACGGGCGTGTAGTATTTCATCCCAAGCTGTATCGTGCGCCCCGACACCGTCATCTTGGACTCGAGTTGCGCACCGGAGATGGACTTCACACCATCCTCACCACCGAGCAGCGTGATGTCGAAATGCTGATCGGTGATCATGCTGACGCAATCATTGGGGAAGCCGGGTTTCGGCATCACCATGTCCATCCACAACACATTGCCGGAACCTGCGAGGCGGTAATTCGTCCACCCATGCTTCGCCGGGTCGAGTGGTACATACCAGGTTCGCGCCGCCTCGGGATTTGTCACATCCCAGTCGCGGTAATCGTAGCGCCCGGACGTTTCCTTGACGATAACATTGTACCACGTCTTGTCCATGCGCGTTGAATCGAAATGACGTATGCTCGCTTCGTCCACGCGCTGATTGAAAACGATGCGGAACGTGGCCGTGAAACCCAGGGAGCAGAATGTGGGGACGGTCAAATCCACTTCTTCGTGGAAAAACGGATACGTTCCCGAATCCGGAATCACCGACACCCAGCGATCACTCGCACCATCGGCGCAATACTCGAAGGCCAGCACGCGGAATTCGTCTTTATAGATCGCGACAAGCTGCATGGTATCATCGGGCATGCTCTCCTCGCTCGCGCGAAATTCGAAGCCACGCTCGAAGCCGGGGAAGTCCACCCAGCGAAGCCAGCGGAACTCCGGGTGCTTCGAACTCTCTTCGGCGACACAGCGAATACGCTGCCCATACCGCAGACGATGGATGCGGGCTCCGAGCAGCGCGGCCTCGTCGGGCAGTGACGCTCCGAGACTATCGTAAACAACGGCACGCACGCCGGCGGGAAGCCGCAAGGACGGATCCACCTCCCCGGTGCGCGGGTTCAGTTGCATTTCCGTCACCTTGAGAAAGTAGAATCGCTCGCCCAGATGATACACGATGCGGAGGCCGTCGCGATCCGGCAGTCGCACGGTATCCACCAGCGAGCGCTGCCCGGCGGGATAATGCACCGTTACCGCTCCGCCACTACGCGCCAGCACCTCGTCCTCCTTCCGCAACAGTTGATATCCCTGCATGAGCGGATTGACGGTGATGATGACGAGCATGGTGCTGCCGGGAGTCCCGGTCAGCCGCAGGTTGCCCGGCGTTACCATGATCAGTTGATCGAGGTCGACCGCGATACCGCCTTTCTCGAATGCGAGTGTCACGGTCACTTCTTCCGTGCGCAGGTCTCGTGCGAAGGCACTGTCAAACACGAGAAGCAAAACGAAGAGCACAACCCCATACCTCATGGCATTCCTCCGATCGCGGTGCAACATTCCGGCAACTCCGGCTCAATACATGGGATTAGCACAAGAGTGTCCGTTTGCTGAAAAATTTCCGGTGTTTTTGAAAATATTTTTTAAAAAATCCACAAATACATCACGAGGCGGAAGCGCCTCAGCCACATGACGAAATACCTGCATGCGCCCGACTTCGCCATTGCAGCACCCAAATCACAAGCGGAATCCTCGTAAGTCACAAAAAATGACTCAATTTGAAGCATGACGAAGTCGGGAATATCGGCGGGCGATACTCGCTTCTT
>DAOSDL010000032.1:0-57476 GCA_035362335.1 Bacteroidota bacterium | reverse complement strand
AATCCCATCGACTATCAGAGTCTGGATCACGAACCGGTGCGTCTGCTCTTCCTCCTTATAGGCAAGGACAGCCTGGTCGGCGCGCATATCAAACTTCTGAGCCGGATTTCCCGCCTCATGAACAAGGAGGAACTGCGCGGCAAGCTCCTGCAGTCCACTTCGGCCGAACAGATTCTGAACATCCTCAAGGAAGAGGAAATGAACTACCTCGACGTCTGATATTTCAGGCGTCGCAACCATCCGGAAAGGCATGCCTGTGGCGTGCCTTTTTCGCAACAGCACAGCAGGACAGCATGTATCGATCAGTGAAAGGAACCCGGGATCTGCTCCCGGCCGACACCGCCGCATGGCAGCATGTCGAGGAGGTGGTGCGGTCGGTGATGCGGCTCTACCGTTTCGAGGAAATCCGTACGCCGATGTTCGAGGATACCGCCGTGTTCACGCGCGGCATTGGCGAGGAAACCGACATCGTCGGCAAGGAGATGTACACCTTCGTGGACAAGGGCGGCAGCAGCCTGACGTTGCGGCCCGAGATGACGGCCCCGGTGATCCGCGCCTACAATCAGCACGGTTTGGGTAACCTTGCGGGATGGAACCGGCTGTACTACATCGGTCCGATGTTCCGGCAGGAGCGCCCGCAGGCCGGACGCTTCCGGCAGTTCCACCAGTTCGGTTTCGAATCCATCGGACTCTCCTCTCCGGAATGCGACGCCGAGATCATCGCCATGGCCGCGGAGATTTACCGTCGCCTCGGCATCGGTTACACGCTCAAACTCAATTCCGTCGGCGATGCGAGTTGTCGCCCTGCGTATCGCGAAGCGTTGCAGGACTTTCTCCACGGCGTGGCGGGCGAACTGAGTGCGGAAAGCCAGCGGCGCATGGAGACCAATCCGATGCGTGTGCTGGATTCGAAGGACGAAGGTGATCGAGCGGCCACCGCCGCTGCGCCGGTGATTCTCGATTATCTTTCCGCTGAATGCGCCGAGCATTTCGCGGCGGTGCGCGCGCGTCTCGATGCGCTGGGTATTGCCTACACCATCGACACCCGCCTGGTGCGCGGGCTGGATTATTACACGAAAACCGCCTTCGAATTCGTGAGCGCGGATCTGGGTTCGCAGGACGCGCTTGGCGGCGGCGGGCGCTACGACGCGCTGGTCGAACAACTGGGCGGCAAGGACACGCCTGCGGTGGGCTTTGCGTCGGGTATCGAACGCATTCTCATGGTGATGGAGAAAAACGGCTACGCCTTTCCCGAGGACGCTGCCGATGTGTACATCATCGCGTTGGACGAGGCGAGTCGGCGCTGGGCCTTCGCCACGGCCGCGGCGCTTCGCGTCGCGGGTGTGGGTACCGATATCGATTATGCCGCTCGCAGTTTCAAGGCACAGATGCGCGAAGCCAACAAGTCCCGTGCGCGTTTCGCGCTGATCGTGGGAGAGAGCGAACTGGCGGCTTCCAGCGCGGTGCTCAAATCCATGGCCGACGGCGCCCAGGAGCAGTTGCCCTTCGACGGCCTCGTCGACGCGCTGCTGTCACGACTTCAGGACAAGGCAGGGAGCTGAACATGTTTCCACGCATCGACAAAGGGCCGATAGAATACCTGCTGTGGATGGGTCCGGCTTATAACGAGGAGCAGCGTCGGGAGTGCCTGCGATTTCACTTTCGCACGACCGAGGAATTTCACCATTTTCAATATCGCATCGCCATCGAGGAAGTTGTAAAAAAGGATGCGATGCGTTTCACGCTCAAAGGGCTCAAAACCAAAGGCCTCACCCTGCCCGGCGTGGGCATGGCCGAGGGGATGGTGGATCTTTTCGACGTGAGCGGCACCTTCCGGGTGTCGGTGCTCAAGCCCGGCAACATCGAGAATGCCTTCGCCATTCAGGTGGAGAACAACCGTGTGTCCGTGGTCGAACCCGTCAGCGGGAAGCAACTGTTTCTTGAACTTTTCACCGATGAATAGCATGTCATTGTCCTTTTCGCGGCTTCGTCTCCCACTCCTCATTTCGACTGTTCTGCTCCTGCTCCCGGCTGGCCTCACCGATGCGCAGACCTCGTCGGTACCCCCACCGTCTGGCGACTTGCGCATGTGGAAACCCACGGTTGTGAGCGATACGCTGCCGAACGGCCTGCGCTACTTTTTCACGCGCGTCAACGAGCTTCCGCTGTGCGAGGTGAATGTGGTGGTGGATGCGGGCATGAACAGGGAAGGGGAACATGAGCACGGCGCGTCCTACGCCGTGACGCATCTGCTGTTGCGCGGCAGCGAAAAGCGTTCGGGAGAAATGGTGGAGAGCTTTCTCGAAGAGCAGGGATCGGTGGTCGTTCCATACGCGCACTACGACTACGCGCAACTGTACGCCAAGGCGCTGTCGAAAAATTTTCAGGCCGTGACCGAAGTGCTGGCCGACGCCGTGATCGCTCCGAAGTTCGAAGAGAATGCCGTGCTTGTGCTGAAACAGCAGGCCTCACGGCTCGCGGAAGCCCATTACAGCGCTGGCGAACTCGCCACGGCGGCTGTGCTGCAGCGCCTCTGTGGCGATGGCGTGGTGCTAGCGCGCCGCCTGCAACCCTCCGGCAGCGAAATCGAGGCCCTGTCGCGCGCGACCATCAACGCGTTCCATCAACGCCATTATCAGCCACAGCACTGCACGGTGATTGTCACCGGAAATCTGGACGCGGCTTTCGTGCGCACCGTGCTTCAGGAGCATTTCGGAAGCTGGCGGCGCGGGACGGATGTTCCCCGGCGTCCCCTCACCGTGCCCTCCGACGACGCGATAGTCGTGCTCAACGACACGAGCAACACCAAGGGTCTGGCTTTCTATCGCATCGGTGTCCCCGCGTTGCGTCAGAACGATCCGCGCTTCGCCACGCTGGTGTTGCTCAACAACCTTCTGGGCGAAGGACAGGATTCGCGCCTTCGCTCACTGTTCTGGCAACGACGCACCGTGTCGTCCACGTTCAGTTCCAATGTTGCCGTTTCGAGCGACTGCGCCTACCTTCTCATCACCGGATCGGCATCGCCGTTGCAGGCCGACAGTGTGCTGCTGCTGCTGCGCGAGGATTTACGCGCGTTGGCCACCGACGGTCCATCGGCGGAAGATCTGGAAGCGCGCAAGAAGGCCTTGCTGAAGGATCGCGCGGTGATGTTCGCCGCCAATCGCACGGTGCAGAGCGTGTTGAAGGAAGCGGCGGTGTACGGCGAGAGCGTCGAGCAGGCGCTGGGTTTTGCCGAACGCGTGGAAGCAGTGACGCCGGCCGATGTTCGCGCGCTGGCAGCGGAACTGTTCGCGACGGATCGCCAACGCATCGTCATTGCCGGACATGGCGAACGTCTGCGCAACGCGCTGAGAGCGCAATTCCCCGCATTGCGTGTGATCGATCTCTAAACGAAGAATACCATCCCTGAAACGAACGCGGCGGAGCATCACTCCGCCGCTTCACATTTGCACCCGACACTGCTGATCAATGCGCAGCACTCACTCGCTGATGAAGACGAGAATGCTGTCCTGCACCGTGGTGCCGTCTCGCAGCACCAGACGCGTGGCGATGCTGTGCGCTCCGGTGGCTCCCGCGGGATCCCAGTCGTAGGAATAGAAGGCGAGATAATCCGATGCGGTGAATACTCCGTCGATCCAGAACTCGACATGCGCATCGCATCCGCAACTGTTGCTCGTTTCGGTGAGAATACGGATGGGTGCGTTGGGCAGGACGCTGCTGTCCGCAGGTTGCGTGATGCGGATGGACAGCGGGGTCTCGGGCGATGCGCCATCGTCGCAGGCGGCAACGAGAAGGGCGGCAGCGCAGACACAGATTGTCAGCAGCGGGATGAGTTTATGCGTCATGGTGTTCCTCCAGTAAAGCACGTGTGGCGTCGAGCACCGGCGCGACCGTGAGATCGCGCATGCAAATCGTCCCGATGGGACAGATGGTGCGATTGCAGGCGAGGCAGTCCAATCCCTCCAGGCGTATCCACCGCCCGCGCGGGCTGTACGGGCCTTGAAACAAGGGATTCGTGGGTCCGAAAATACCCAGTGTCGGCGTACCCATGATGGCAGCGATATGCATCGGGCCGCTGTCGTTGCTGACCATGGCGGTACAATGGGTGAACAGCGCCGCGAGTTGCTGGAGCGTACTCGCCGGTGGAATGATCGGTGCATGCCGCATCAGCGAAGCGATATGGCGCACATCGTCGAGTTCTCCCGGTCCCCACACAAGCAGGATGGAGCACGCGCGCTGCTCGATCAGCGCGTCGCCGAGTTCCGCGAAGTGCTCCAGTCCCCAGCGCTTGCTCTCCCAGGTTCCGCTGGGATTGAGTGCGATGACCGGCGTGTTCGGGGGGAAGTGTGCCGCCACGTACTCCGCCGCCCAGCGCCGCGCTTCGTCCGATACGGCCAACACCGGCCGTGTATCCACCACGGGAATGCCGAGCGAGCGCAACGCATCGAGATTGAATTCCACATTGTGCACCTGGTCGGCGCGGGTCTGGATGTGGTGGTTGTAAGCGTAGGCGCGACCGCGGAATGGATACCCCGCCCGCAGCGGCGCGCGCGTGGCGAAGGTCATTTGCGCACTGCGTGGATTGCAGAAAAGATCGATGACCAGATCGTAATGCGACCTGTTCAAGCGCCACAGCAGAGTGAGGAAGTTGTCGCGGCGGGGCGAAAAAACGATGGCGTTGTCGAGATACGGATTGTGGCGAATGATATCGCCCGCGGCGGCTTCGGTGAGAAAATCGATACGGGCATCCGGAAAGGCGGCGCGGAGGTTGGGAGTGACGGCGGTGGACAGCAGCACATCGCCGATGGCGCGGGGCTTGATGACGAGCATGGATTGTATGGGACGCCCATCGGGTCGGACAAGCGGCGTCGCCGCCTCGGAAGTCGATGGACGTCCCATGCAATCGTCGGATTTAGCTGATCTTGTCGAGGGCCTTGTTGCGCACCATGTTGCTCATCGACGGCGGGAGTTCGCCTTTGACGATGGCCATGGTGTCGAGTGCGATCACGAGTTCCTCGTTCGTCGGAACCACGCCCACCACCACACGCGATCCCTCGCGCGTGATGAAGCGCTCTTTCGGGCCGTCGTTGTTGAGCTGCGGATCGAAATCCACGCCGAGGAAGCCCAGCTTCTCGCAGACGCGTTCGCGCACCATGGTGCTGTTTTCGCCGATGCCGCCGGTGAACACGATACCATCGATGCCGCCCATAGCCGCCGCGTAGGCGCCGATGTACTTGGTGACGCGGTACACGAACATGTCGAAAGCGATGGTTGCGCGCCCGTGTTGCTTTTCGGTTTCGCTCTCGATTTCGCGCATGTCGCTGCTCACACCCGAGATGCCCATCAGGCCGCTGTGCTTGTTGAGCAGGGTGGTGGCTTCGTTGAGCGACAGACCTTCCTTGCCCATGATGTAGAGAATGAGCTGCGGATCGAGATCGCCGCTGCGTGTGCCCATGATCAGGCCTTCGAGAGGCGTGAAGCCCATGGTGGTGTCCACCGACACGCCCTTGTTCACAGCCGCCATGCTGCATCCGTTGCCGAGATGGCAGGTCACGATGCGCAGATCGGTGATGGGCTTGCCCATGATGGTGGCCATGCGGTTCGACACGAAGAAATGCGACGTGCCGTGGAAACCGTAGCGGCGGATCTTGTACTTTTTATAGAACACGTAGGGAATACCGTAGAGAAATGCGTGCGGCTCCATGGACTGATGGAAGGCCGTGTCGAACACGCCCACCTGCGGCACATCCGGCAGATGCTGCTTGCAGGCCATGATGCCGCGGATATTGTGCGGATTGTGCAGCGGCGCGAGTTCGATATTGTCCCGCAGCGATTTGAGCACATCCTCGGTGATGAGCACGGAACCTGCGAAATCCTCGGCACCATGCACCACGCGATGGCCCACGGCATGAATTTCGGATTTGTCCTTGATCACACCGTGATTCTTGCTCAGCAGCACGGCAAGCACGTACTCGATGGCCATGCCGTGATCGAGGATTTCGCCGGTGAGTTTGATGGTGTCATTGTCGAAACGCGTGTTGGTGAGCACCGCGCCGCTCATGCCGATGCGGTCCACAAGACCCTTGGCGAGACGGTTCTGCGTTTCGGTTTCGATGAACTGATATTTGATGGAAGAGCTGCCGCAGTTGACAACGAGAATATTCATGATGTGTGCTCCTAGGCCTGCATGTCATGGATACGTTTGCCCGATTCGTCGTATGTGAAGAAACCCTCGCCGCTTTTGAGTCCGTATTTTTGCTCGCGGACCTTGCGGCGGAGCAGCGGACACGGGCGGTACTTGGAGTCGCCCAATTCCTGGAACATGGATTCCATCCAGGCGAGCAGTTCCTCGAGGCCCATGGAATCCGCGAGTTCCAGCGGACCCATCGGGAGATTGTAGGCAAGGCGCATGGCGGTGTCGATGTCCTCGGCCGAGGCCACGCCTTCCATGAGCACATACATCGCCTCGTTGAGCATCGGGATAATGACGCGCGTGGTGATGAATCCAGGGTATTCGTACACTTCCACCGGCGTTTTGCCGATGCCCTGGATGAATTCACGCGTGCGACGGAAGGTTTCGTCCGAGGTCTGGAAGGCGCGCACGATTTCGCACAGCGGCGTTTTGGGCACGGGATTGGCGAAATGCAGGCCGATGATGCGCTCGGGATGCTTGACGGGCTTGGCGATGCGGGTCAAACTGAGTGTGGAGGTGTTCGAGGCGATGATGGTGGTGGAGGGACAGATCGCGTCGAGCTTGATGAGCAACTGCTGCTTGAGTTCGAATTGCTCGTCGACCACTTCCATGACAAAATCGGTGTGCGCTACCTCGTTGATGTCCGTTCCCACGCGGATGCGGCTGAGCAGGGCGCGCTTTTCGCCCGAGGTCATGCTCCAGCGTTGAATCTCGCGATCCATGTTTTCGGACAGTCCTTCGAGACAGAGCTGCGCGCGCTCCTCGTCCTTCTCGACGATGAGCACGTTGAGGCCTTGCGCCGACAGTGTCTGCGCTAGACCGCGGCCCATGACGCCGCCGCCGACGAGACCCACGAAATCGATTCGCGCCTCCTCTTGATGCGGCGTGATGGCCATTTCATTTTCCAGTTCCTTCAGTGAGTAAGGTTGTTCAGGCATTGGGGCACTCCATTACATACCGGCCGGATTGTATTGCTTGATGAGATTGGGTGGCGATGGGGAAACGGAAGCGGGCGAAGGGCATTGGCGCATGTCCACACGCACGGGAGCGGGGATGGTTCGTGAAAATCGCGATGTCGTTCCCATCACGGTCATACAACAAAGTTACCGCCGGGGAAGAGGAGAAGCAACACGTTTTCTCAGGAAGAAAACGGCCTTTCGCCTCCGATATCGCGGTGCATCCATGCGTGCAGCACAATGCCGATGGCGAAACAGCTTGTGAGGAAAAACGAACCTCCGTAGCTCATGAAGGGCAACGGAATACCGATTACCGGCAGCAAACCCACGGTCATGCCCACATTGATGAACACATGGAAGACGAGCATGGCCATCACGCCCAGTATCACCAGACTGGAGAAGCGGAAATCGATGTTCCGCGCCATCTGTAATCCGCGCAATGCCAGCGCCCCGAACAGCAGCAGTATCAGTGCTCCTCCGATGAATCCGAATTCCTCGGCGGGTACGCAGAAAATGAAATCCGTCCACTGCTCCGGCACGAAACGCAACTGCGTCTGCGATCCGTGCAAATAGCCCTTGCCGGTGAGTCCGCCCGAACCGATGGCGACCTTGGACTGAATCACATTGTACCCGGCCGACAACGGCGCCTGGGAGGGATCGAAAAACACTGCCACGCGCGCTTTCTGATAGTCCGGCAGATGATCGTAGAGATATTGCACGCCGAAACCCAGTGCGAGATTGATGGCCAGAAACATCAGAGCCACGCCGAGATTGCGCTTGAGCACGAAGAACAGACCGGAGACGAGTATGGCCGCCCCGAGAAAGTACCACAGATCCAGCACCGACAGCACCATGATGAGAATGGGGGAGAGCAGCGTCAGCAACAGCACCAACTCGGCACCGGCCCAGAACAGCATGGCGATATAAATAGCCCAAAACACCAACCCCGTGCCAAAATCGGGCTGAAGGAAAATCAGTACCCAGGGCGCGAGCACGATGCCCAACGATTTCGCCAGATCGAGCAGTGAGCGCAAGCTGGTGGTGCTGTCCGAGAGAAAACGCGCCAGCGCGAGTATCGTGGTGATCTTTGCGAATTCGGATGGCTGTATGCCAAATCCCCCGATGCCGAACCAGCCCGCATTTCCCGAAACCGTTTTGCCGAAGAACAGGACTAGCAACAGCAAAAACAACGATACCCCGTACAGCATCCACGCGCTGTAATGGAAAAAGCGCGCCGGCGCCAGCAGTATCAACCCCACCGACAGCAGGCCGAGAATGGTCCAGAACACCTGCTTCTGGAATTTGACGATGAGCGCCGCATTGTGTGTGGCGCTGAATATCGAGAGCAATCCCGCCGCGATGAGCAGCACGGTCGCACCCAGAACTACGGGATCGAGCCGTCGCGCGGAAGTGGAGGAGAACAGCGCTTTCATCAGTCGGAAATCGGCAGTGAGGGACGGACAACGGGCAGTGCTTCTTCCACGGGTTCGGTACCTTCATCGCTGGGCGGCACACCGCTGGGCGGACCCTGGAGGTATCGCCGCATCACGGCGCCGGCCACGGGAGCGGCGGCGGCGCCACCGAAACCACCGTTTTCGATGATCACTGCAACGGCGATGGTCGGACTTTCGAATGGGGCGTATCCCACGAACCAGGCGTGATCGCGCTTCGGCGGATTCTGCGCCGTGCCGGTTTTTCCCGCCACACGCACACCGGGCACACGAGCCGCGTAGCCGGTGCCGTTGCCCTGCACCACACGCAACATGCCGCGCTGAATGATGGAAATCGCATCGTGCGACAGCGGCAATTGCTCGCGCTTCACCGGAATCTGCCGCGTCTCCTGGCTGTACCTGTCGCGTACTTTCACCACGGCATGCGGCACCACATAGGTCCCGCCATTGGCCAACGCCGCGGTGTAGGCCGCCATCTGCAGTGGCGTGGTGTTCACCTCGCCCTGTCCGATACCGAGATTGACGAGATAACCGATGTTCCAGCGTTTGCCGTAGCGCTCGTTGTAATACTCTTCGGTGGGTAAAATGCCGGGGCTCTCGTTGCTGATGTCAATGCCCGTGCGGCGGCCGAAATGAAACATCAAGCCGTATTTCTTGAGATTCTCGAAGCCGAGCTTGAAAATCAGCTTGTAGAAAAACACGTTGCACGAATGCTCGATCGCCGATACCACGCCGATATCGCCATGCGCGCCGTGACAGCCGAAGTCTTTGCCGGCCAGCGTGTATGAGCCCGGGCAATGAATGCGCGTTTCGGTGGAGATGATTCCTTCCTGCAACGCGGCGATGGCCACCAGCATTTTAAACGTCGAGCCCGGGGGATAGGCCGCCATGGATGCGCGATTGTACATCGGCATGTCGGGGTTGTCCACGAGCGAACTCCACACCTCCGGCGTGATGCGCCCGCTGAGATCGGCAAGGTTGTAGTCCGGAGCGCTCACGAAGGCGAGCACTTCACCGTTGCGCGGATCCATTGCCACGATGGCGCCGCGGCGGCCCCGCATCAGTCGCTCGGCGTAGTGCTGCAAGTCCATGTCGATGGACAGGAAAATATCGCTGCCCTCGCGGGCGCTGATGTCCGAACGGCCGTGATCGAAACTCTCCACCACGCGGCCTGTGGCATCCACCGTGTAGTAGCCATAGCCCTTCGAGCCGCGAAGCACGGGTTCGTAATAGGCTTCGATGCCGTTGAAGCCCACGATGTCGCCCGGCCGGTAGTACTCGCCCAATTGCTTGAGCAGTTTCGGGGAAATTTCTTTCGTGTATCCGAGCAAATGCGAGATATGCGGCTTCATTTTGTAATTGCGCCGACTCTCGATCACATAGTTCACGCCGGGGAGCGCGGTGCGGTATTCCTCGAGCAGACTGAGCTGATGAAAGGTGAGTTCGCGGGCGATTTTCACCGGCTCGAAGCCGTTGATGCCCGCGCGGGTCAGACGGTAGCGCACAAGATTGGAGTCCACACCGAAAAAGCGCACCAGCGTGGGCAGGGAGGACCACTGAAATTCGAAAGGCGTAATCGTGAGGGTGTAGCTCGGATTATTGTCCACGACCAGTTCGCCATTTCTGTCGAAAATCAGTCCGCGGAGGGGATCCTTGGCGATCTGGCGAATGGAATTTCTTTCCGCCTTGGAGCGGAAGGCGTCGTACTGCAGGAATTGCAGGTCGGTGAGCCGGAACAGCAGCACACCAAACAGTCCCAGCACCACGACACCGAGAAACAGGCTGCGTTGTCTGCTCGCGAATCCCGATTCATCCATGGGCAATCCTTACACTTTCAATCCGCCGCCCGTGCGCGCGATGAGCAGGAGCGGTATCGTTCCGACCACGGTGGTGTACAGTGTCGCGCCGAACACATGTTTCAGCACAGTACCGAGTATATCAATTTCCAACGTTTGAACATAGGTAAAAACGAAGATCGCATGAAAGGCGAAGGCCGCGGCGAGCAGCGCCCACACCATGCGCGGACTCCGCATGACGATGGCGGCGCGTTCCTCGTGGTGGAAATATCCCGCAACGAATCCCGCGATCACCAGCGACAGCGAGCTGATGCCCACCACATCGCCAAGATACAGATCGAGAAGCAAGCCCGCGGGAAAGGCGTGGAGCATGGCGGGAAGTTGTCCATGGCGCACAGCGATGAAGGCGATGCCGATCAACAGAAACGAAGGCTGCACCGATGCGATGGTCACGAGGTCGGCGGTAAGTATGTGCAGCACCACCAGCAGCAGCATCATACCTGCGAGTTTCGCATGCAGACGATATTCGGGCTTCATTGCGCGGCCTCCTCTTTGGGGAAATGCCGCTCTTCCAGACGTTTGCGCTCGCGATTCATGGGATAGCGCACCACGAACACGCGTTCGAGCGAGGAGAAGCTCACGAAGGGACGCACGACGATCTGCGAGAACAAGCCGCCCTCGCCTGGACCGATACTTTGCACCGTTCCGATCAGCACTTCGGAGGGAAACACGCTGCTGTACTCTGTGGTGACGATGGTATCGCCCGGCAGTACGTCCGCGGTTTTCCACACATTGCGCAACTGCAAATCGTCGCCATGCGTGTAGGCGATGATGCCATCGATACGCGAACGCTTGACTTTGGAGGGTACGCGGAAATCGCGGTGCAGCGCCAGCATGCCGATGCTGTAACCGCCCGTGGTGGCCACGATTTTTCCGACCAATCCCTCTTCGTTGATAATGGGCATGTTCACGCGCACGCTGTCGTTCTCTCCCACGTTGAGCGTGACCATGTTCTGGCCGAGGGTGAGGCTTTTGCCAACGATTTCGGCGGGGATCACCGGATAGCTGCTGCGTTCGCGAAAGCCGATCTTGCGGCGCAACTCGATGTTTTCCTGGCGCAACGCGCGCAGGCGGAGCACTTCCTCGAGCAGTTCCACATTGACCTCGCGCAGTTTCTCTTCGTCCACACGGGGCGAGGCCAGATCGGCGATCCAGCTCGAGGTCGATTGCAGCGAAGCGAAGGTGAACACGCTGAACGAGCGCAGCACGCGCACAGGCGCGCTGTCGCTGTTGAGAATGAGCACAATGCTCACGGCCGAGAGCAGCGTGAGGACGATGTATTCGCGGAAGGTATTGAGAACAGCGAGCAGTAAACGCACCGCGCACCCTGCCGTCGTGGAGGATTAGTACTTTTTGCCCTTGAGGATGACCTTGCCGTAGTGATGCAGGTTATCCATGATCGCGCCGGTGCCCCGCACCACGGCCGTGAGAGGGTCCTCCGCCACATGCACGGGGAGATTGGTTTCCTTGCGCAGGCGCGCGTCCAAACCCTTGAGCAGGGCGCCGCCGCCGGTGAGCATGATGCCGCGGTCGAGGATATCGGCGGCGAGTTCGGGAGGGGTACGCTCGAGCGTGACTTTCGCGGCTTCGACAATGGCGGCGATCGCTTCCTCCAGCGCTTCCCGGATTTCCACCGAGGACGCCTCCACCGTGGTGGGGAGACCGCCGATCATGTCGCGGCCTTTGACGCGCACCACGAGTTCCTGCTTGAGCGGCATGGCCGAACCGACCTCGCATTTTATGATTTCGGCGGTGCGCTCGCCGATCAGGAGGTTGTGGTTTTTCTTGAAATGCTGGATGATGGCGCTGTTGAGTTCATCGCCGGCGATGCGAATGGATTCTTCCTGAACAATACCGGACAGCGCGATTACGGCGATTTCGGTGGTGCCGCCTCCGATGTCGATAATCATGTCGCCGACGGGTGCGTCCACATTGAGTCCGATGCCGATGGCCGCGGCCATGGGTTCGGCCACGAGATACACTTCCTTGGCGCCCGCGTGTTCGGCGGCGTCGCGCACCGCGCGCTTTTCCACCTCGGTGATGCCGCTGGGTACGGAAATCACGATGCGCCGGGAAGGAACCCAGCTGTTCATGATTTTCTTGATGAAGGCGCGCAGCATGCCTTCGGCGATTTCGAAATCGGCGATCACGCCGTCGCGCATCGGACGCACCACCTGCAATTCGCGATGGGTTTTGCCCTGCATTTCGCGGGCGTCGTTGCCGATGGCGATGATTTTCTTTGTGTTCTTGTCGAAAGCCACAATCGAGGGCTCGCTGAGCACCACGCCCTTGCCCTTGACCCAGATCAGGGTATTGGCAGTGCCGAGATCGATGGCGATGTCGTTGGCGAAAAGACTGAAAAGACCCATAATCGCTCTTTGAGATTCAATGCTTGAAATGACGGGTTCCGGTAAAGATCATGGCGAGCCCATGCTCGTCGGCGGCGCGAATCACTTCCTCGTCGCGCACCGAGCCGCCTGGTTGAATCACCGCCGTCGCACCCGCCCGTGCCGCTTCGATCAGTCCGTCGGCGAAGGGGAAGTAGGCGTCGGAGGCGACCACCGAGCCCGCCAGACCGAGGCCGGCATTGCCCGCCTTGATCACCGCGATGGCGCTGGAATCGACGCGCGACATCTGTCCCGCACCCACGCCCAGCGTCTGCCATTCGTTGGTGTACACGATGGCGTTCGACTTCACATGCCGTGCCACGCGCCAGGCGAAACGCAAAGCGCGCAGTTCCGCGTCGCCGGGCTGGCGGGTGGTCACCACCTTCCATGCCGATTCGTCCACCGGCAACGCATCGCCGAACTGACAAAGATAACCATTCCGCACGGATTTTACCTGCAGTACGGCCGTGCGTACACCCGTGCCGCGTCGATGCACGAGGCGGCGGTCGCGTTTGCGCTGCAGCACGTCCATGGCATCGTGCGCAAAGGCCGGCGCGATGATGACTTCGCAGAACATCTCATTGAGCTTTTCCGCGAGCCGCACGTCCACCTCGCGATTCACGGCGATGATGCCGCCGTAGGCGGATGTCGGGTCGGTGGACAGTGCGCGTTCGTAGGCTTCGTACAATGTGTCGGCTGTGGCGCAACCGCAGGGATTGGTGTGTTTGATGATGGCCGCGGCGGGAGCGGCGAATTCGTCGATCAATGCCGCCGCTGCATCGATGTCCACAATGTTGTTGTAGGAAAGCTCCTTGCCGTGCAATTTCTCGAACTCATCGAGAAAGCCACCGTAGAGCGCGGCGCGCTGATGCGGATTTTCGCCATAGCGCATGGGCATGACGCGCTCGGCCGAGATCAGCAGATGCGCAGGCGTCTCGTCGGCATCGTCCACGGTGCCACCGAGCCAGGC
The DNA here is from genome assembly GCA_035362335.1 of Bacteroidota bacterium. GTDB lineage: Bacteria > Bacteroidota > Ignavibacteria > SZUA-365 > SZUA-365 > JAOSJT01. The sequence goes on along the minus strand of DAOSDL010000032.1, from coordinate 43,663 downwards.
GGCGATGGCGGCGTCGTAGCGCGCCGTGACGGCATACACTTTCGCGGCGAGACGGCGCCGGGTGTGTTCGCCGCATTGCCCGTGTTCTTCGATTTCGCGCAGCACGACGTCGTAGTCGGCCGGATCGGCGATGGCCACAACCGAGGCGTGATTTTTGGCGGCCGAGCGCAGCATGGCGGGACCACCGATGTCGATTTGTTCGACGCAATCCTCGAAACGTGCGCCGGAGGCCACGGTGCGTTCGAAGGGATAGAGATTGATCGCCACCAGATCGATGGGGCGTATGCCATGCTCGGCGATGCGCTCGAGATGGTCGGGGCGGTCGCGCCGGGCGAGCAAGCCGCCGTGCACCGCGGGATGCAGGGTTTTCACGCGACCGTCGAGCATTTCCGGGAAACCGGTCACGTCCTGTACATGCAGAACCGGCACGCCGGCGTCGATCAGTAATTGCGCGGTGCCGCCGGTGGAGAGAATTTCGAATCCGAGTTCGGCGAGGCGCCGGGCGAAGGCGACAATGCCGGTTTTGTCGTACACGCTCAAGAGCGCGCGTGGTGCTGCTGATTGTGTCATGTGATAACGCTGCGATGATTCATGATCTTCACGCGGCCTTCGGCGAAGAGCTGCAAGGCGCGTGCGTACACCTGATGCTCCGTGAGCAACACCCGGGCGGCCAGTGTTTCCGCGCTGTCATCGTCGTGCACAGGCACGCAGGCCTGCATGACGATGGGTCCGCGGTCGTAGAGCTCGTCCACCAGATGCACTGTGACACCGGTGACTTTCACACCAGCGGCGAGCACGGCCTCGTGCACATGATGGCCATACATGCCTTTGCCGCCGAAGGAGGGCAGCAGGGCGGGATGAATGTTGAGCATGCGGCCGCCATAGGCCGCCACCACCTCGGAGGGTACGAGGCGCATATAGCCGGCCAACGCCACGAAATCGGCGCCGTGTTGGCGCAACACTTCGAGTATGCGCGGTGCCTCCTCGTCCGGGCCCGCCAGTCCGGCGAGCGACACGGCGGGTATGCCGTGCTCGCGGGCGAAATCCAGGGCGCCCGCCTCGCGTCGGTTGGAAAGCACCACCGCCAGGCGCGCCGACAGCGATCCATGTTCGATCGCCGCGTGTATGGCGCGGAGATTGGAGCCGGTGCCGGAAGCGAAAACAGCGAGGTGTAGCATGGGGTTTTTCACAGAAATTCCAGAATCTCAAGGTACGGAAAAGGCATCTCATGAACAATGCGGGCGCGGTGGAACCCGGAGTTCCGGGAAAAGTGTTATGTTCCATGTTGTATGAAATGATAACCTGGAGTACTCTCATGCCCAATCTCATCGGAAACGAAACGGAACTGCTGGACTTCATGAAACGCAGCGGTTTTCCGGTGTTCCATCTGAGCAACATGTTTTTCCGCGATGTGCAGTACGCCGTGCGCGATTATTATCGCGCATCGGAAGGTAAAGACATCGGTACGCGCAAAGCCGACGAGCTTGCCGCTCAGGTGATAGCGGACATGGAGAAGCGCGGCATTCTCGCGCCGCATTCCCGCAATACCTGGGTGCTGCATCATGAGCGCTATCTCGTACCCAAGGCCGCCGGCAAGGAAGCGGCCGCCGACGCCTAGGCGCGTCCTTCAATTTTCAGCTTACTCCACCACGACATCCCGGAAGGAGACGACATGTCGGAACATATCGCCGAGAGCATCGGCAGCATCACGGTGACGGACAAGGCCGCCCGTGAAGTGGCGACTATTCGCAACGAAAACAGCATTCCCGCGGAATACCGCCTGCGCATCGGCGTCAAGGGCGGCGGCTGCTCGGGCCTGAGCTACTCGCTGGGCTTCGACGGCGAACTCCGCGACGGCGACGAATTGATGAGCGTCAACGGCGTGGATCTCGTGGTCGACGCCAAGAGCCTGTTCTACCTCGACGGCACGGAACTCGATTACTCCGACGGCCTCAGCGGCCGCGGCTTCGTGTTCAACAACCCCAATGCCGTGCGCACCTGCGGCTGTGGCTCGTCTTTCGGCACCTGATTCCAAGCGTGCAATCCAGAGAGCGCGAACGCGTCACGTGTTAAACGGACGCGTTCGTCGTTTTAAGAGACCGGACGAACGCCGGGCGTGGATGCGTGATAACGGAAAGTAATGGCGAATATGTGCGATAATAAACCTTTTTCCCCTCGCCGATGTTGTTCTCAAATGCGGACGCATGTTCCATCAACAACAATTTCCGAGGAGATACAGCACCATGGCGTATGAATGGTCGTTCAATACCCGTCCCTATTCCGATGACGAGGCACGCACGCTGCTTGCCGACGTTGTTTCCCCCGATACCACCGACTGGCATTACAACAAGCATCACAAGGGCTATGTTCTCGCCCTGAACACTATCGAGAAAGGTCTTGAGACCGCGGACCGTGCGGCCGCGAACGGGAATTTCAGCGAGGTGGGCGAATTGAAGCGCCGCCTCACCTGGAATCATGCCGGAGCATTGCTGCATGACGTGTACTGGGAAAATCTCGGCGGTGATGGTGATATCGCCAAAGCGCCCGCCATCATAGCGGCGATAGAAGCGGAGTTCGGCTCCGTGGAGCAGTGGGCGAAGGATTTCGCCGCAGCGGTGCTGTCGGCTAAACTCAGCGGCTGGGGCGTGCTCGTGTGGGATCAGCTCTACAGCGGACGACTGCTGAACGTGCTGGTGGACGAGCATCATTACGGCGCGATCTGGGGCGGCATTCCCCTCATCGCCTGCGATGTGTTCGAGCATGCCTACTACCACAAGGATGGACCCGGGCGTGCTGCCTACATCGAGCGTTTCCTCAAAAATTTGCATTGGGAGCGCATCGACGCGCGCTATCGGAAATTCACCGGAAAATAACGGCTCTAGCACAACGGGCGCCACACGGCGCCCGTTGTATTTGAACAGCATCGTGTGGTTGGTCAGTAATCCGGGCCCTGCTCCAACGTGGCCTGGTACAATGCCGCATTGCCCAGCATGCGCAGCGCCTCTGCCAGTTGCGCGTCGTCGCGGTTGCCGCGGCGGAGATATTCCCGTTCGCCATGGCGTTGCAGGGCGAACTCCAATTCAAGGTCGCGGGAGATGCTTGTCCAGTGCCGCTGTACTTCGGCCGCAACGTCGGCGCGCATTTTACCTTGCAGCGAGCGCAGCGTGGCAAGTGTTTTCGCATCGAGGGCATAGTGGCGTGCGCTGTTCATCAGCGCGTCGAAGTGCCGCTGCAACTCCGAATCGCCGCAAAGATCCTGCTCGACACACCATCGCGTAAAGTCCTGCATCATGCGCCGGTCCACGGGAGGGACGCTCCGCGCACCGTCGACACGCGAGGCGGCAAAGCGAAACACGGCGTGCGCATTCGCGAGACAGAGCAGGAAGGGCGGCAGCGTGTCCTCGGTCACACGAACGTCGGGTGTAATGCCGGTGGACTCGCGGACGAGGCGGCCGAGCCTGCGTGTACTGAACACGGCTGCGGTGCTGTCGGTGCTTTCCACCTGCACGGCCTTGCCGTTCACATAGCGCATGCGCTGAATGCAGCGTCCCGAGGGTATGTAGTAGCGCGCGGTGGTGAGTTTGAGCGATGCGCGATGCCCCAGAGGCAACACCGTTTGCACCAGGCCTTTGCCGAAGGTCCGCGTCCCCAGCAGCACGCCTCTATCGAGATCCTGCACGGCGCCCGCCACGATTTCGCTTGCGCTGGCGCTTTTCCTGTTCACCAGCAGCACCATGGGTATGTCGGTGAGCAGGGGAGCAGTGGTGGTGACGTAATCCCTCGTGAGATGTTCGTTGCGCCCGCGCATCGACACTACCGGAGTGCCCATGTCCACGAAGGTGCTCATGACAGACACAGCGCTTTCGAGCAGGCCACCGGGGTTGTCGCGCAGGTCGAGCACCACGCCGCGGATGCGTTCCCTACCACCAAGCGCGAGCAATTGCGCGCGCACGCTATCGGCGGCGAAGCGTGAAAAACGCGAAAGTTTCACATAGGCGATGCCCGGTGCCGCCTCTTCGGCATACGGCACGGGAGCCACGTCGATGGTGCGGCGGGTGAGCGTGTATTCTGCTGTGTCGCCCACACCCGCGCGTCGCACCAGCACGCGCACCTGTGTGCCGGGCTGTCCACGCAGCAGATTGCGCAGGCCGCCCTGTTGGTCGCCACTCACCACCGTGCTGTCCACACGGAGAATCACATCGCCCGCTTTCAGCGGAATGGAATCGCGCACGGCATCGTAAATGAAGCTGACGTAATGCTGTCCATTCCACGTCAGCACCTTGATGCCCAGCCCACCGTAGGCGCCACGATTGAGAATGTCCATCTCGGCCGAACTGTTGTCCTCGATGAGTTCGGCGTAGGGATCGATGGAAGAAAACATGCCGCGGCTCGCAGCGCGCAGCAATTCATCCGGGGGGACGGGATCCACGTACTCGGTGAGTATGGCCTTGTACATGGCCACAAGCACTTCCTGGCCGCGCAGCAGGCGTTGCATATCCACATCGATAGCGCCGGTGAACAGCAGCGCGGCGAGTATGAATGCCGCAGCGGGAAACAGCCTGCGCATCGAAGCTTTGACTGAACGTGTCATGGGGTCCTCCGCGCGGGAATTGCTTGTACAACGTCGAACATGCGGCGTTCGATTTCCTCCACATCCCCCATGCCATCCACGAGAACGATGCGCTCGGGGAAGCGCTGCGCGAGCGCGTGATATCCTTCGCGCACGCGCTGGAAAAACGCCGCGTCGGCGGATTCCATGCGATCGGCCCGTCCTGCGCGCAGCGCGCGGCGTGCGAGACTTTCGTCCACGGAAATGTCCAGCACGATCGTGCGGTCCGGCGAAAGGGCATGCGCGGCGAGCAGATGCAGCGACAGCACGCGCTCGATATCGATGCCGCGACCATACCCTTGATACGCCGTGCTCGAATCGAAAAAGCGGTCGGCGATCACCCAGGCGCCACGTTCGAGCGCGGGAATAATGGCTTCGCGCACGAGCTGCGAGCGCGCGGCCGAGAAGAGCAGCAGTTCGGTTACGCCGTCCATATTCGCATGGCGCGTGTCGAGCAGCAGGTCGCGAATGCGCTCGGAAATCACGGTGCCTCCGGGTTCGCGCACCAGCAACACCTCGCGGCCGAGCGTGCGCAGGCGCTCGGCGAGACGGGCGATCTGCGTGGTTTTACCGGAATAATCGATGCCTTCAACGCTCAGAAACACGGGGTCGCTCCTTGTCGAAATGCGCGCGTGGGTGAAAACTGCTGTGCACCTCCTTGAGGTACTCGCGGTCGAGATGCGTGTAGATTTGCGTGGTGCCGATGTCGGCGTGACCGAGCATTTCCTGCACCGAACGCAGATCCGCGCCGCCCTCGAGCAAATGCGTCGCAAAAGAATGCCGGAATGTGTGCGGATGCACATCGTGATGAATGCCGGCCATGGCGCTGTAGCGCTTCACGAAGGTCAGCACGCTCATGCGTGAAAGGGGACCGCCGCGGTGATTGAGAAACACCACGCTGCCGGGACGCTCGCGTCGCGCGAGACGGGGACGCGCCTGTTCGAGATAGCGCTGCAACCAGCGCAGGGCTTCGGCGCCTACAGGAACGATGCGTTCCTTGTTGCCCTTGCCCACAATGCGGACCAGTTGGTCTTCGAAAAGAAACTGCTCGACCCGCACCGCGGTGATTTCCGACACACGCATGCCCGTGGCGTAGAGCACCTCGAGCAGGGCGCGGTCGCGCAGTCCGAGCTCGCTGCTGGTATCGGGTTGCTCGAGCACGCACAACATTTCGTCTGGTGTGAGCACTTCCGGTAAACTGCGCGTGCGTCGCGGGGCGTCGATATGCGCGGCGGGATTTTCCTCGCTCAGCCGTTCGTCAAGCAGAAAGCGGTGGAAATGCCGCAGCGCACTCACGCAGCGGGAAATGGAAGGCGCGGATAATCCCAACTCGGACAGTAACGAGAGAAAGTCGACGATATGCGTCGTCTGAATATGCGTGCTGTCGCGTACGTCGTGATCCGCCAACCAGGCATTATAGCGCACGATATCCCGGCGGTAGCCATCGAGTGTGTTGGGCGAAAAGCCCCGCTCCAGGGCCAGATAGGTTGTGAACGCGGCCACGGCCTGTCGCATCGAGGCCATGTCAGAAGGAGTCGAGTTTTTTCAGCCGTTGCTGCAATGCGGCGGCGGTGGGCGGGAGGTTGAGCAGCTTGGAGGTGCGTTCGGCGATTTTCTGTGCCGCCTTTGCATCCTCTTCGCTGGGATACTTGATGCGGCTGTGGTGTATGCCGGTGAGAATGTTCAGAAAGCTCTTTTTCACGACGGTCAATTCGCGGAAGGTGAGGTCGCAGTCGTCGAGTTCGCCTTCGCTGAGGCGCTTGGCGACGATGCGGTCGATGAGGTCGCGGATCTTCTCGACGGTGGGTTCCTCGATAGTGCGTGTGGCCGCCTCGATGGTGTCGGCCAGCATCACGATGGCGGTTTCCTTGTTGGAGGGACGCGGACCGCGGTACTGGAAATCCTCGCGGCGGACTTCGCCTTCGCCGCGGGATTTTTCCTTTTCGTAGAAATACGACACCAGTGTTGTGCCATGATGCGCCGGTATGAAGTCGATCACGCGATCGGGCAGGCGATGCTCGCGGGCCAGTTCCATGCCGCGCAATACATGATTGATGATGCGGCGGGCGCTGTCGCGCGGCTCCAGGCGGTCGTGGAGATTTTGCGCTCCGATTTGATTTTCGACAAAATACTCCGGTTCCAGCATCTTCCCGATGTCGTGGTAATACGCGCCAACGCGGGCCAGCGTGGCATTGGCACCGATGGATGTCGCGGCGGCCTCTGCCAGCGTGCCCATCACAATGCTGTGATGAAAGGTGCCCGGCGCCCGCGCGCTCAGATCGCGCAGCAGCGGGTGATTGAAATCCGTCAATTCTAGCAGCGTGAGATCGGTGGTGATGCGGAACACGCGCTCGAAGAAAATGAGCAGACCGAAGGTGAATACCGGAGAGAGTACGGCATTGGCGAAGGCGAAGGCCATTTCAACGCCGATGTCGCCGAAGGACAGCCCGCGTTGCGCGCCATTGACGAGAATGGCAAAGGCGTACCCGAGAAAGATGTAGGTGAGGGATCGGAAAATCTGCGTGCGGTTCTTGATGTCGCGCACGGTGTAAATCGCCAGTGATCCCGCGAGAATGGAAGCGATAATGATGCTGTACTCGTTGCCGCGCAAGGCGCCCACGAGAAAACTGATGGAGGTGGTTGTATAAAATGCCACCCGCGAATCGAAAATCACCGTCAGCAGCATGGCCGCCGTGGGTACCACGATGAGATATTGCACCGGACCTTTGAGCGGCAGCGTATAGGTGAGATGCGACAGCACGCTGATTAAAAGAATGATCACTCCGATGAGCAGCAAACGCGAGTTGTTGCTCATGATGCGTTTGCGGAACAGCGAAATGTAAATCACCGGGAGGAAGAGAATCGCGATGGTGTGCCCGGCTTTTCCGAGGAATTGCAGCACTTCGTTCACATCGCCCGAGCGTTCGCTTTTTGCGCGCATGTACGAGTCGAGTTTGCGCTTGATCTCGGGGGTGACCCGTTCATGCCGCGAAACGATGCGCTCGTTTTCCTTCACAATGCCGTCGGTGCGCAACACGTTGTTGACGGCAGCTTGTATGGCGAATTGCGTTTGCTCGTTGTTGTAGACGATGTTCGGCGGTGTCATTTTCGTGGCGAAACCGACCAGCGCCTGTACGAAGACCGTGTCGCGGGGAAAACTCTCCGCAAGTTGGGCGCGAAAGGCTGCGGAGACATCGGCGCGGTCGAAGAACTCTCTCACGGGCGTGCGGATTTCGGTGGTGCTGTCGATGCGCAGTGCGAGCACTGGTTGACGGAACTGCCGCTTCTCGCGGTCGAGCACGCCTTTGGTGTAAATCCTTCGCGTTACGGCGGCGAGCACGCCCCGCGCTTCCTGCATCTGTTGTGCCGAGACGCGGCCGTCGAGCAAGGTCAGCCAGAGCTTCCACTGCGCGCCCGAGAGCACAGGAACTGTGGCCTTGGTGGTGATGCGGGAGAGACTGTCGGCGATGCGAGGAAAAGCCGCCGACCGCTGCCGCCGGCCGAGCGCCGACAACTCGCCGCGGCTGATGCGTTCGATGCGGGTGAGCAGCAACTCAAGTGTGTCTGCGATGCGATCCGAAAGCCCATGCACGCGGTCGAAACTCATGGGCGTGGAACCGGCCGCTTCCTGCCGTTCCTTTTCCACCAATTCCGCATCGCGGTAGATGGAAAAGGCGAAAGGCGCGATCAAATCCTCGTCGATCCAGATGTCTCCCTCGCGGTACTCGTATTGGTATTCGAGGCCGCTGGGAAAGAGCAGCGATATCGCTACCACCAACGCCAATCCGAGCAGCACGCGCGAGGTCGTGCCGGTCTTCAGCTCGTGGAGAATGGTGGTGAATACGCTGTCGTTCATACTGCTGGTGACCTGAGGCGCCGGCCGGTCAGACGGCGCGTTGGGTGAGAATCATATCAAAAAACTCGGCCACGCCGTCCTCGTCGTTCGTGCGTGTGGTGACAATGTCCGCGAGGCCTTTCAGTTCCGCGGTGCCGTTGCACATTGCGGCGGATACACCGGTGAATTTACACATTTCGATGTCATTGGTGTAGTCCCCGATGGAAGCCGACGCGTGGCGGGGCACGGCGAGCGCGCGAAGTACCACCTCGAGACCGCTCGCTTTGGAAGCACGGGCGTTGCGCAGTTCCAGATAGAATCGGTCTCCACCGCCTCCGCTTTGATACAAGGTGCGCTGCACCTTGCGGCCAAAGCGCTTGGATACGGTCACCGAGTACTGTTGCAGAATCGAATACGCTCCCGCCACGACAAGCATCACCGCCTGATCGTACATCGCACTGATGGAATCCAGATGATGGATGTCCTCGGGATGCGAGCGAAGGTAGCGCGGTATCAACGGTGCCGCGGTGTCGACATAAATTCCCGACGCGGTGAACACGGAGATGTAGGCATCGAGACCACGTTGCTGCAAGTCCAGGATTTCCTTGCCGAGTTTCGCCGGCAGCACGTCCTCGTGCATCGGAACACCGTCTCCATCGATCACCAGCGCACCGTTCAATGAAATCACCGGTGCGGGTGTCCCCAGCTCGCGGGCGAATTCGCGCGTGAAGCCATCGGTACGTCCGGACGCGAGCACGACATGCACGCCCGCATCCATGAGTTGACGCGCCGCCCGCCGCGTTTCCTCGCCCACGGTGCCATCGCCACGCAGCACGGTGCCGTCGAGGTCGCAGGCGACGCAGCGCAACTGCGGAAGGCGACGCAGCCGTGAGGAACGGGTTTCAAAGTAACGGATCACGAGTCGACGATGCCTCCATGCGGGAGAGAATGAACCACAGGGCCGGAGCGCTCACGAGTATGACGGCGCCCCAAAGCAGAGCCTCCGTCCCTTTTCCAAAAAACAGCGCGCCGGTGAGAAAAAGTACGGAATAGATCAGCGCGATGCCAAGCAGCCAACCCAGCAACTTCATCGCCATGGCGCAGCGCGTGCCCGCGGGCTGGTCCACGCCGCTCGCAGCGCCCCACCAACCGCACGGCCGCACCCTCTCGACGAACGCTCGCAGCACCACGGCATCGGTGGGCGCGCTGGACAGCGTAGCCAGCAGCCAGGATGCTGTGGTGACCCCGACGATGATGAACAGCGACGTGGGGAAGAGTATGTCGCTACCCTCGGGCACCATCGCGTTGTGCACGACGATGGCTCCGTACACGACAATCGGCGTGATGGTGGCGACGATTTCACTCCACGCGTTCACTCGCCACCAGTACCAACGCAGTATGAGCACGAGACCGAGGCCGGCGCCGCATTCGATGATGAATTGCCATGCCGAGGAAATGGAATCGATCACCAGCGTGAGCAGCGCTGCCAGCACCATGATCACCAGCGTGGTGACGCGCGAGACGAGCACGTAATGCCGCTCGCCTTTGTCCCTGGCCACGAAGCGCCGCCAGAAATCATGCACGATGTACGACGTGCCCCAGTTCAGATGCGTGGCGATGGTGGACATGTACGCGGCGAAAAAGGCCGACACGAGCAAGCCGCGCAAGCCCGAGGGGAGGAAGTCCCGCATCGCCTGAATATACCCGAGTTTCTTGTCCGCAACAGACAACTCCGGATAGAGCACAATGCTGGCCAGTCCTACGAGTATCCACGGCCAGGGACGCAGGCAGTAATGCGCGATCTGGAAGAACAGCACCGAAAACACCGCGTGTCTCTCGTCCTTGGTGCTCATCATGCGCTGTGCGACATAGCCGCCGCCGCCGGGTTCCGCGCCGGGATACCAACTCGCCCACCATTGCACACCGATGTAGGCGACAAAGGCGCCGGCCGAAAGTGAAAGAATGCCCGTGGCTCCGGAGACGGCGTCTCCCACGCGGGGAAACAGCGCCAGACTTTCCGCGGGTAGTTTCGCGGCGAGACCTCCCACGCCACCGATTTCCGGCGACTGCACCACCAGTATCGCCAGCACCACGCAACCCGCCATGGCAATCAGAAATTGCACGGCATCGGTGACCGCCACACCCCACAGTCCAGACAGCGAACTGTACACCGCGGTAATTGCCATCGCGCCGAGAATGTACCAGAACACCTCGCCGGCGGGAATGCCGAACATGCCGATGAGAATGCTGGCCATAGCCACATTCACCCAACCCATGATGACGATGTTCATGAACAGACCGAGATACAGTGAACGGAAGCCGCGCAGAAAGGCCGCAGGCCTCCCGCTGTAACGCAGCTCGATCAACTCCAGATCGGTGAGTATGCCAGCCCGTCGCCATTGACGCGCGAAGAAAAACACCGTCAACATTCCACCGATGGCCATATTCCACCACAACCAATTGCCCGCGATGCCCTTGGTGGCCACCAGTTCGGTCACGGCAAGGGGAGTGTCGGCCGCGAATGTGGTGGCGACCATGGACAGTCCCGCAAGCCACCAGGGTAGCTTGCGTCCGCCAAGAAAATACTCCTCGGTGTTTTTCCCGGCACGCCGGGCGAACAGCGCCGCTGTGAGCAGCATGCCCAGCAAATAGGCGGCCATGATCGTCCAGTCCCAAGCGCTCATGCTTCCACTCCTTGGCCGGTGGATGGAAAGATGTGATGGGCGAGCAGGGCCACCGCCACGGTGATCGCTGCTCCCACGAGTGTGTACCAGGTCCATGCGAGCGCAGTGAAGGCAATGGCCGCGCCCGCGCCGGCAATGCCGGCGACAAAACCGATAAGAACCGCACGGCTACGCAAGCGGACTGGCAACACTCCGAGCACGAACAGGCCCAGCAATCCTCCGTAGGTGTACGATGCGATGCTCAGCGCCAATTCCACCACCGCCTTCGGCGTGCCAATGAATACCGTCGCGGCGCCGAGCAAAATAAAGGCCCAGAGCACCGAAATCCGACGCGACCAGGTGAGCGCCCGTTCCGCCGTCAATGGCGAGCGTCGCAAGGGAAGGATGAAATCCATCATGGTGGTGGACCCCAACGCACTGATCGAACTCGACAGAGTGGACATCGCCGCCGCGAGTATTCCCGCAACGATCAATCCGCGCACGCCGACAGGGAGATGCTCGAGTATGAATGCGGCGAACACCTCGTTCGGATTGCCCGTCGCCACGGGATCGTACGCCCACAGCAACACCCCCACGACGAGAAAGATGGCGAACTGCAGCAACACCACCACGCCGCTCAACACCATGGCCTTGCGTGCCGGGGTGGGGTGCTTCGCCGCCAGTACGCGCTGCACGATCAAATGATCCGTGCCGTGCGACGCCATGGACAACAGCGCACCACCCAGCACACCGCTCAGCACGGTGTAGGGCTGACTGATCCAGTCGGCACCGGGCCAGCGGAGCACATCGAACTTGCCCGCATCGGCGGCTTGCGCCAAGGCCTGCCCCAGAGGCATGGGCAGCATGTCCGCGAGCACGTACAACGAGACCACCGCGCCGAGTACATACACCACCCACTGCAACACGTCGGTCCAGATCACCGCGCGAATGCCGCCCGCGAACACGTATACCAGCGTCAATACGGTCAACACCGCCATGGACAGCAAATACACCGTACTCTCGTGTCCCGCGGGCAACACGTCGAAACCGCGCAACAGCAGCGCGAGCGGAATGGCCGTGGTGTACAGACGCACGCCATCGGCGAACAGCCGCGTGAGCATGAATACCGCCGAGGACGAACGCCGCACGGCGTTGCCGAAGCGCTGTCCGAGCAACGCGTACGCCGTTTCCAGCGAACCCTCGAAATAGCGGGGAATGAAGAAGATGGCCACGAGTATGCGGCCGAGAATGTACCCGAGCGCGAGTTGCAGGAATACCATCGAACCCGCCCAGGCCATGCCGGGCAGACTCAGAAAGGTCAACGCGCTCGTTTCCGTGGCGACAATGGTCAGACAGATCGCCCACCAGGGGATGGGGCGTTCGCTGAGAAAATAGTCGCGCGCGGAGGTTTGCCTGCCTCCCATGAGCACGCCGAACAACGCCGTGCCCGCGAGGTACACGAGCACGATGATCGCATCAATAGCTGTGAATCCCATGTCGTATCGCGGCGCGGCGATTTCCGCCCGCGCGTCAGTCCTCGATTATCAACGCACGCGCTTCCTCGACCGAGGATACGAGCGGAATGATGTCGGTGAGCTTCGCGATTTCGAACAACGAACGCACCTTGCCATGCACATCCACCACGATGATGCCGCCTTCACGCTCGCGCAGTTGCCGCTCGGCGAGAAGTATGGCGCTCAATCCACTCGAATCGCAGAAGGTGATTTCCGACAGGTTGATAATGAGCACGTCGATGTTGCTCTGGCAGAGGATGAGGAACTCGCCTTTGGCCTCGGCGGCGTTGGTGGAATCGAGGCGGGTCTCATGCAAATGGAAAATGGAGAGCCGGTCTTCTTTCTCAACGGTGAATTTCATGGTGTATCCTTATGGTGATGTTGTCGATGGCAATTCCGCGAGCAAGGTATCTTCGTCGATGACAGGCACGCCCAGTTTTTCCGCCTTCTCGAGCTTCGATCCGGCCGCTGCGCCCGCCACCACATAATCCGTGTTTTTACTCACACTGCCGGCCACCTTGCCACCCGCGCGCAGTATGCGCTCCTTGGCATACTCGCGCGACATCGTGGCGAGTGTTCCCGTCAGCACGAAGGTCTTGCCGCTGAAAAACGCAACGTCCTCGCGCTGCCGCGGCGGGGCGGCGCTGGTCACGCCCGCCTCGCGCAAACGCCGCACGATGGCCAGCGATTCCTCATGCTGAAAATACCGGTACACACTTTCGGCAGTGCGTGGCCCGATGCCTTCAACGCCTTGCAACTCCTCCACACTCGCCGCGCCCAAGGCATCGAAGGAAGGGAAGGCCTCGGCCAGTACGCGTGCCACTTCCTGGCCCACGAAACGAATGCCCAATGCGAAGAGCACGCGCTCGAATGGCCTGCTTCTGCTCTGGTCGATGCTGTCGAGCAACTTCGCCACGCGCTTGACCGCGAAACGGTCGAGTTCCTCGAGTCGCTCGCGCTGCGCGTGCAGCGTGTACAGGTCCGCTATGGTGCGTACCAGGCCCTGCTCGACAAACACATCCACCACCGCTTCGCCCAGACCTTCGATGTCCATGGCAGCACGCGCGGCGAAATGCTCGATGCGCCCCCGCACCTGCGCGGGACATTCCGGATTCTCGCAAAACCACGCCGCCTGTCCCTCGGGGCGCAGCAGTGTGCTGCCGCAGGCAGGGCATTCCCGCGTGAATCCGAAGGCCGATGCCTCGGGTGGACGCAGCGCGGGGTCGATACCGGTGACTTTCGGGATGACGTCTCCACCTTTCTCAATCAACACGGTGTCGCCAATGCGCAAATCGAGCTCGCGGATAAAATCCTCGTTGTGCAGCGTCGCGCGGCTGATGGTGGATCCCGCCAGCAGCACGGGGTCCAGCTCGGCCACAGGGGTGATGGTGCCGAGCCGACCCACCTGAAAGGTGATGTCGCGCAGCACGGTGGCGGCGCTGCGTGCGGCGAATTTGAACGCAATGGCCCAGCGCGGGCTCTTCGCAATACTGCCGAGCAATTGCTGTCGGCGGAGGTCGTTCACTTTGATCACCACGCCATCGATGTCGTACGGCAGCGTGTCGCGCTGGCGCTCCATGTCGTCGCAAAAGCGCAGCACCGCGTCGATGTCGGCACAGCGCCGGTGATGTGGATTGACCACAAAACCGAAACGCGAAAGCAGGGTGAAGACGTCCTCCTGCGTGGCAATGCCGTCCACAGGCGCCGCAATGCCATAGAACAGCGCGTGCAAGCGACGCTGCGCCACGATGCTCGAGTCCTGCAACTTCAATGTTCCGGCTGCGGAATTGCGGGGATTGGCGAAGGGCTTTTCGCCCGCGGCTTCGCGCTCCTCGTTCATGCGGAGAAAATCCGCCTTGTACATCACCACTTCGCCACGCGCTTCGAAGCGTGCCGGCAGACCGTCGCCGCGCAGCAACAACGGCAGCGAGCGAATGGTGCGGGCATTCGCACTGATATCGTCGCCACGGACTCCATCGCCGCGCGTGGCTGCCACGGCGAAGGCCCCGTCCACGTAGCGCACGCTCAACGCGACACCGTCAAGCTTCACCTCGGCGTGATAATCCACGTCCGTCTCACCCAGGGTCTCGCACACGCGGCGGTGGAAATCGCGGACTTCAGCCTCCGAATAGGTGTTCGCCAGACTCAACATCGGCGCGTCGTGCTCGACACTTTCGAAACCGCGCGTGATGGTGCCGCCCACGCGCTGGGTGGGGGAGTGCGGCGTCCGCAATTCCGGATGGCGCTCTTCCAGCTCCTGCACTTCATGCAACAGGGCATCGTAGTCGGCGTCGCTGATCAGTGGGTCTGCGAGGACGTAGTAACGATGGTCGTGCTCGAAAATCTCCCTGCACAATTGCTCGTGTCTTGCGCGCGCCTGTTCGGGTGTCGACATGGAAGCCTCAGTCGTTGCGCGTCTGCGAGCGTGAGAGCACCACATTCTTGATCACCGAACCTTCCTCGCCCAGCGTTCCGATTTCCTTTCCATTGAGGAAAAAGGTGACGGCCCCCGCGTCGCCGAGTGTGACCACGAAGTAATCCCTTGCCTTCCACACGCGATGCTCGTTCGAGGAAAGCGACCCGCGCTCCGTGCGCAGCGTGTCCATTTTTACCGAAAACCACACAGGTGAATTGGAGAAGGCCTCGAGTACGAGACTATCGT
Source organism: Bacteroidota bacterium (assembly GCA_035362335.1). Lineage (GTDB taxonomy): Bacteria > Bacteroidota > Ignavibacteria > SZUA-365 > SZUA-365 > JAOSJT01. The sequence goes on along the minus strand of DAOSDL010000032.1, from coordinate 28,380 downwards.
CTCGCGTGTACACGCGCGGTTTGCTCTCCACTGGCTCGGGCGGCTGGCGCATGGCGGTGGCGGTGTCCTCGGGCAGCAGATCCAATTCGGTCATCATGGTTTGCGACGAATCGATGAAGCGACCCGCCTCGATGCTTGCACGTATCGCGGTGGAATCCACCTCGGACGCGCTCTCGTCCCCGCCGGAACTGAAAAAGTACAGTCCGTACACACCCACAACAATCATGGCAAGAATGATCAGCCCGATGATGATCTGCCGCTTGTCCTGTGCGCTGGTATCGCTGGATCCTCGTTGCTGCTCGATTGGCGGTTTGGTGTCGTACACGCTGGGCCTGCGCGAGCCGTCATCCTTGCGCGCGTTGTCCTCTGCTCGGGCGGCTTCCTTGTCCGGGGCGCCTGCTTTGCGCGGGCCATCCGCGCTGCCTGCTTCCGCGCTTTTCGGTGCGCGGGCCGCTGAAGCGCTTTCCTTCGTGTCGGCGGGCCTGGCGGCATCGCTCGCCGGCTTCGACGTGGGCTGTGCTTTATCCGCGGCGACCTGTGCGGTCTGTGCCGGAGCGGCTTTCACCGCGGTTTCAGATGCAGGTGGCGTGGAGGCGGCAGGCGAGTCCGGGGTCTGAACCACGACGCGCTGCACAGGCGGCGGCGTGTGGCCGCTCCCGCTTTCCTTCGGTGCCGGCGGGGTGGGAGCGGTTGCGCTTTCCGCGTCGTCCTTGGCGGCTGCCGTCTTGGGTTGCGAGGTGCGGATGTCGATCGGCGCGGCATCGTCGTCCTGCACATAGCGCGATTTTCGCACAGGCGGGACGAAGTCGTTTTCCAATACTTCGGCCGTGCCTTCGACTTCCACATGCGGCGAGGAGCGGTCGGTGATGGGGATGAACTCCACCGTGTCGTCGATGCGCGGGAGCAGATTGGAACTGTCGATGGCGGTGGGTGGGCGGGGGATGCCGCGTTCACGCTCGGCGAGTTCGTTGTACAGTGCGAGAGTCTCGTCTTCGTCCAGACCCACGGTGCGCGCGTATTCGCGCACGAAGGCGCGCACGTAGGTTTGTGGAATGGAAGGAAAATCGCCCGCTTCGAGCAGGTTGAGGTTTTTCCTGCTGATGCGTGTCTTGACGTGAATGTCCTCGAGAGACAGTCCCGCGGTTTCACGGGCACGTTTCAGGCGTTCTCCGAATTCCTTCATGGACCTTGTTCAGTGAGGTGAAATATCGTCGTCGCAGTACTGCGAAAGTTAGGGACGCACCCCGCGAAATGCAAGGCGAAGCGGCTCTGTGCAGGGTCTGGATTCACCGCATTGCCGAGGCGCACATGCCGTGCCTCCGTTGCAGTTTGCGCACATGTGGCCCACGTGCCGTCGCCCGTCTCAGCGAGTATCGGTGACGCGCTCGCGTGTTTTGAAATTCATACCCGTCCAGCGGGTGAGATCGGCCAGAGCGATGTGATAATCGATCACCGCTTCCAACGCGCCGAGACGGGCCTGCAGGAGGCGCGCGCGGGCCTGTGCCAATTCCGTCGACCCGATGGTGCCCACTTCATAACGTTTGGTGGAAATGTCGTTGGCGATCTCGGCGATGACGCGGGATTGCAGCAGAATATCCGCGCGACGCGACGCCGACGCGATACGGTCGATGAGCTCGCCGATTTCCCGTTCCACAGTCATGTCCAAATCCTCGGCCGTGAGCTGAGCGCTGCGCAAGCGCGCCTCCGCAGCTTCCACTTCCTGCGCGTGCCGCCCCCAGTCGAATACCGGAATGGACACTGTCAGCGTGGCACGCCGGGTGTCGCGCAATTCATTGTACAGCGAGGCGAACTGCTCGTCGTTGTTGTTCAGGCCGTAGCTCAACAGCAAATCGCCGCGTATGCGACGGCTGCCGCGCGTCTCGTCCAGCGCCATCTCGCCGCGCTCGATGTCGTTGAGCGCCCGCTGCACATCGGTGCGCGTCCGCCGCGCAAGCGCGAGTGCCTCCACCGCATCGATCATCACCGCGGTGACTGTGGTATCGCTCAGCAGCAGACGCAACGAATCGGCGAGAGGCAGCCCGATGCGCTGTTTGAAGCTGTTGGCCTGTGCACGCAAGGCGTTCTGCGCGCTGAATAAATCGTTCCGCGCGGCGGCCAGATCCACTTCGAATTGCAGGGCCTCCACCTCGGCGATGAGTCCAGCGCGGTACTTGCGCTTGCCGACGGTGAAGCTTTCCTCTTCCTGCCGCACACGGTCCTCCTGAATGATGCTCCGTTCCTGTGCGGCGTAGAGTTGGTAGAAGCGCTGCGTCACATCGAAGCGCAAATCCAGCGTCGCGCGCTGATATTCGGACAAGGCCTCTTCGTAATCCATACGCGCGCGCCGCAAAGCCATGCGCTGCGCATTGGGCACGAACAGCGGCTGCCGCAATTGCACCGCCAGATCCGTGTAGTAGTCGCGGTAAAACGCGCCGCCCGGACGGTCGTCTTTCTGATCCTGCCGATACAGCATGCCCGACAACGTGAGCGTGCTGTTGGTCCAGATCAGCGGCTGATTGATGTCGAGTCGGCTGGACCACTGCAAGCGCTCGAGCGGAAAAAACTCCGTTCGTCCGGTTTCGGTGTTGAACTGCGGCAACAGGGTTCTGCTGTACGCTGGCGCATCAAGCGTGATGTCTACGGTGGAGTACAGCGAACGCCGCGCCGCCTCGGCCGAGGCCTCGGAAGCGCGTAATTGCTCCCGCGCCCGCCGCGCGCCGATGCTGCGGTCCAGCGCGATGCGCAGCGCGTCGTCGAGTGTGAGCACATGTTGCGCCCGCGCCTCCACGGCAAGTACGGTGAGAAGGCCGAGCAAGGTCGGGAAAAACAGCCGTGCAATCATCGGTTTACTCATAGCGCAATGCCTCGATCACGTCCTTGTCCGCCGCCCGTCGCGCAGGGTAGTAGCCGAACACGATGCCCGTCACCGCCGCGACGGAAAACGCGAGCACGATGCTCCACACACTGACGATGGTACGCCATTCGGCGTAGGCGGTGATGGCCTCGGTCAATCCCCAGCCCAGCACTATGCCCGCCACGCCGCCGAACACCGACAGCATGGTGGCCTCTGCCAGGAATTGCGAAATGATCATCGCGCGCGTTGCACCGATGGCGCGGCGCACACCTATTTCGCGTGTGCGCTCCAGCACCGAGGCAAGCATGATGTTCATGATGCCGATGCCGCCCACCAGCAGCGAGATGCCGGCGATGGCTCCCATGACGATGTTGAAAATGCCTTGCGTTTTCTGCTGCTGCTCGATAAGCTGCTCGGGTATGGTCACGACGAAATCCTCCTTGCCATTGTGCCGCTGCATGAGCAGGCGGCGGATGACAGCGGCGGCTTCGGTGATGGGGGTCTCTTCGCGAATCTGCACCGCGATCTGGTCAATGGTGTTGCGGTCGACGAATTCACTCTCACCCGAGCGGAAACGCCAGCGCCGTCCGAAACGCCGAGGCACATCCTCGCTGCTTCGCGGAAACTTGGCCATGGCCGTGGTGAGGGGAATGTACACCGACGCGTTTGTCGCCGGTAGCGCCACGCCTGTGGCCGCCGCGGCATTTTTCTCGCGCGCCACCCCCACAACGGTGAACCACTGGTCCTGCAACTTCACCATCTTGAACAGCGGATCCTCGAAGCCGAACAGCGCCTGCTTTACTTCCGCTCCGATCACGCATACATTCGCGGTGGCGCGCATGTGATGCGCGTTGATGAATCCCCCCAGCGCCAGCCGCACAGTGAAAATGCCCGCGTGCTCGGGCGTGGTGCCCACCATGGTCACGCGCATGTTGCCATCGTACGTGCGCGCCTCGACCTGACTCTCCCAGTTCACCGTCACGCGCTCCGTGAAATCGAAAACACTGCGCAACGCCTCGGCATCCTTGAGCGATATGCCAAGCGGACGGCTCTGTGGATTTTCTTCCAACTCGGTATCGGGCACCTCCAGCGAACGAATGATGATGTTGCGCACGCCGAGGATTTCGATTTGCTCCAGCGATTCCTGTCGCGCTCCCTCGCCGATGGACAGCATGGCGATGACGGCGCCCACCCCGAACACTATGCCCAGCATGGTCAGCATCGAACGCGTCTTGTGCAGCGTCAGGCTCTCCAACGCGATGCGCAGCGACTCGCGGTGCCGCGCGAACATGTCTTTCATCGCGCCGCTCCCGGCGCTGCCGGCGTGGTACCGGTGCCGGGCTGCTCGCCCGGAGCAGCTTCCGCCTCCTCCTCCTCGGGATTGCGCAATGCCACACGTTCACCTTCCGACAGTCCCTTCTCGACCACCACGAAATTGTCGTTCTTCTGTCCGAGCTTCACTTCGCGGCGTTCGTACGAGGAGCCGTTTTCCACAAACACATGCGTTGTGCCCTTTTCCTCGAACACCGCGATGATGGGTACCGACAGCACTTTCTTCACTTTGCCGACGATGATTTTATTCGTCGTGGTGATGCCGGGCTTGAGCACCTCGTCGGCCTTGTCGAGATCCACCACGATATCGAACACCTTCACATTCGATCCCTGGCCTTTCTCGCGTCCGATTTGCGAAACCGAACTGATGGTACCATGAAAGGTTTTATCCGGAAAGGCGTCGGGAATCACCACCACACGCTGGCCTTTCTTCACCTTGGCGATGTCCATTTCGTTCACGCTTACTTCGGTTTGCATCGCCGAGAGGTCGGGCAGGGAAATGATGGGCATGCCGGGCCAGGGCTGATCGCCCTTGGCGATCTTGCGTCCGGTGGACCAGTTGCTTTCGTACACGATCAAGCCGCTTATGGGCGCTTTGATGGTGAGCTGCTCCATTTCCTTCTGCGATTCGGCGATGTCGGAGCGAATCTGTCCAATGCGCAATTCGAGATTGCCCAACTCGCTTTTCCTCACGATGCGCTTGTTTTCGAGGTTCAGCTTGGCCTGGTCGAAGGCCAGGCGCGCGCGCTCGAATTCGATCTCGGCTTCGCGCTTCCGCGCTTCCGGTTCGAACTGCATTTTATCGCGCTGAATGGTGGCGAGCTGGAAATTCAATTGCGCGGTCTGATATTCGGTTTGCGCCTGGCTTTCATCGGCCGATTGCTGTGCCTTGAGCTTGGCCAGATCCGCCATCGCCGTGCGCAATTCCGTGTCCTTGTCGCCCAGGCGCTTGAGAGCCGAACTGGGATCGAAACGCACAAGCTCCTGATCCACCTGTGCCGTGCTGCCTTCAGGGGCAAGTGTCACGATTTGCAGATTGCCACCCGAAAGAATGCGCGGAGCCGTGAGCGTGACGGAATTCGTGGCGCGAACCGTCCCGCTTTCGATCACATAGATTTCGAAATCACCGCGTTTGACGAGATAGGTGGGAATGGCATTGTCGGCCGATGGCCAGAAAATCCACGCGAGCAACAACACGAGCAGCGCGGCGAACAACTGCTTGCGATACCGATGGAGAGAAGCTTTGACGTTCATGGCGTTGGTATTTTGTACGGCGAATGGATAAGTGTACAACTTACGACAATCCGGAACCACGTACGAAATGTTTTCCGGGCAATTGCCTGACGGCGCCCTTGAATTCCAGTTGCAGCAAATCCGCCAGCAGTGTGGGCAAGGAGCGGCCCGACAGGCGCGCGAGGTCGTCGATGTGCACCGGATTGCCACCGAGATGCGCGAGTAACTCCTCTTCCAGCAGCGAGAGCTGCACTGCCGGCGCACTGGGCGCGTTTGCGGCGCCGTTGCGCAGCGCGGGTGTTTCGGAAAAAATGTCCTCGGCCGAAGCCACCGGTCGGGCGATATTCCGCCGCAACAAATCGTGCGGACCCAGTGAGCGGCTGTTGAACACCGAGCCGGGCACGGCGTACACATCGCGTCCCTGGTCCAGCGCGATTTGCGCGGTGATCATCGCGCCGCCGCGCGCACCGCTCTGCGTCACCACCACACAATGCGCCAGGCCGCTGATGATGCGGTTGCGACGCGGAAAATTCATCGCATCCGGGGCGGCATCCACCGGAAATTCCGACAATACGCAACCGGCGCCCTCGATGGTGGCGGCCAGGGCGCGATTCACCGCAGGATACACGCGACGTACTCCGCTGCCCAGCACCGCTATGGTGCGTCCGCCATGCTGCAACGCGCTGCGATGCGCCACGGTGTCGATCCCGAGCGCGAGACCACTTACCACGGTCACACCCTCGCGCACCAGCGCGGCGGCGAAGTGCTCCGTCACCTGACGTCCGTATTCGTCGGGATGCCGCGTGCCTATCAAGGCGGCTGCGCGATGATCCTCGGCGAGCAAGTTCCCGGCCATGAACAGGAAGAGCGGAGGATCGTAAATGTGCCGCAGGCGTGTGGGAAAGTCGGCGCTGTCCCAACTCACATAGCGTATACCGTGCCGTTCGCACATCGCCTCGTTGCGCTCCACCACACGCGCTATTGCTCCGCTGTCGCGCTCGTCCGCGAAAGCGCGCAGCAATTGCTCGCTTGTCTGCAGGTGAATGCCCTCAACGCGCATCAACTCGCGCTTGCCCGCACGCAGCAACTGCGAAAATCCGCCAAATGCGTTCAGCAACGCACGTCCGCGCGCCGAGCCGATGCCCGGCAGCAGCGAAACTCTCAGATAATCGAATGGATCGGATAGCATGTGTCCCCGTGTCAATCCCAATCCCGAAAGCTAGTGGCCACGCCGCGATCGGACAAGGCAGAAAGCCGGTAGCGCGTGTTGCGTGAATGCCCGCTTTTGTCTACTTTGATCGCGGAATAAAAATCGTGCCAGCTTCATCATGCGTGTTGACAGGAAAATATTCACCACCCGTTTCGCCTGCGATCTCGTCGCATGCAAGGGCGCCTGTTGCACTTTCCCGGGAGGGAGCGGACCCCCGATTCGTGATGAAGAAAAGCCAGTACTCGAGCGCGCTTACCGGCTGCTGCACGAACGTCTCCCCATGCCGCATCAGGATCTTGTGCGCAGGGAAGGCCTGTTCGAACTGGACGAAGGGGAGTGGACCATTCGCTGCTACGACGAGCGCGCCTGCGTCTTCGTCGTGTACGAGGATGGCATCGCCCGCTGCGCCATACAGCGCGCCTACGACGCTGAAGAATTTCCCTGGCCGAAACCCGTGTCCTGCCACCTTTTCCCCATCCGCATCAAAGGGAAAACCCGCGATCAACTGCGCTACGAACGCTTCGGCGAATGCGACCCCGCACTCGAACGCGGAGAGGAATTGCGCCTTCCCATGGTGGATTTTCTGGAGGAACCCCTTACCAGAGCGCTTGGCAGGGATGCCTGGCTTGCCCTGAAAAGGGAAAGCGACCGCCATCACGCGGAACGGGGAGGTTGACATGCTGCACCTCACCCAACGCCAGACCCTTCAACAAAAGCTTTCGCCGGCACAGGTTCAATACCTTAAAATTCTTCAACTTCCGGTACTTCAGCTCGAGCAGACTATTAAGAACGAACTCGAGCAGAATCCCATGCTCGAGGAAGGATTGGAACTCGACGAGGAGTTGGAAGAGAGCATCGATCAGGTGCTCGATCAAGAGGAAGTGGAAGCTGAAACGGGCGAGGAGGTGGTGGTCGAAACCCCGACCGCGTCCTCCGGAGAGGAAGAGTATCTCGACAAGGAAATCCGCGAGCACAGCGAAGAAGAGTACACCTGGGAGGAGTTTCTCGAAAACAACGAGGGACACGCCTCGCAGTCCTATTACGACTCCGACGACGACCGGGAAATTCCCACCCCCGCCACGGTGACCATGCGCGAGCGACTGCTCGAACAGATTCAACTCGTGCATTTCAACGAACGCGAACGCGTGCTCGCCGAGGCAATCGCCTGGAATCTTGATGACGACGGGTATTTGCGCACCGAATTCAAGGAATTGGTGCATGACTTGAATGTCGAACATGAACTGGATTTCAGCCTGGACAAGGCCGAGGATGTGCTGCGACGCATTCAGCGGCTGGATCCGCCGGGGATAGCATCGCGCGATTTGCGGGAATGCCTCATAGCCCAGCTCGAGATGCTCCCCAACAGAAGCACCGCGCGTATTATCGCCCTGCGCATTCTGCGCGAATGCTACGACGCCTTCAGTAAAAAGCACTTCGCACGCATCATGCAGGAGCTGCACATCTCAGAGGATATGCTCAAGAAGGCCTTCGACGTGATTCGCGGACTCAATCCCAAGCCGGGCGATGGCGACAACGTGGAATCCATCAACTATATTATTCCGGATTTCATCGTTGTGCGCGAGGACGACGATTTCGTCATCCATCTCAATGATCGCGGTGTGCCTCCGTTGCGACTCAACCGAGGGTACAGGCAATTACTGGCCCAGGGACGCAAATCGCTTTCGCAGGAAACGCGGACGTTTCTCAAACAAAAAATGGATGCGGCCAAGTGGTTCATCCAGTCCATTCACCAGCGTCGGCAGACCATGCTCGCGGTCATGAGCACCATTATCGAGCGACAGCGCGAATGGTTCGAGAAAGGCAAGGGCTTTCTCCGTCCGATGGTGTACAAGGACATTGCCGACACCATTCAGATGGACATTTCCACCATTTCGCGCGTGGTCAATGGCAAATACGTGCAGACGGAGTGGGGCGTGTTCGAGCTGCGCTACTTCTTCAGCGAAGGCATCGTAACCGAGACGGGTGAAGAAGTTGCGAACAAAGAGGTGATGTCGATTCTCAAGGACATTATCGACGCGGAAAATCCGCGCAAGCCCCTGAGCGATCAGGAGCTGACCAACATCCTGCAACAGCGCGGTTTCACCATCGCGCGAAGAACAGTCGCGAAATACCGCGAGTCCATGGATCTCCCGGTGGCGCGGCTGCGGAAACGATTGGAGTAGATTCCCATGAAGCATTCATCGGACGATGCCGGGCGCATCCGATCCACCACCGTGCTGGGCGTGGTGCTGGACGGAGTGGCCGTGTTGGGCGCCGACGGTCAGGTGACCGTGGGCAACACGGTGATGAAGCACCATTCCCGCAAAATCCGCCGCATGTACAACGATACCGTGCTCGCGGGCTTCGCCGGCAGCGCGGGCGACGCATTCACTCTCTCGGAAAAATTCGAAGCCAAATTGCAGGAATTCCGCGGCAATTTCGAGCGCGCCGCGGTGGAACTTGCCCGCGAATGGCGCAGCGATAAATATCTCCGGCAGCTCGAAGCGCTGCTCGCCGTGCTGAACAAGGACAAGGCGCTGATCATTTCGGGCAATGGCGATGTGATCGAACCCGACGACGGTATCGTGGCCATCGGCTCGGGAGGCAGTTACGCCCTCGCCGCCGCACGCGCCCTGGCGCGTCACTCCGATCTCCCCGCGCGCGCCATTGTCGAGCACGCGCTCGGCATCGCCGCCGACATCTGCATTTACACCAACAGCAACATCATCATCGAAGAACTGGCCTGACCATGCCCGAGGACTCGTTTCACTTTCTCCAGGACACACTCACGCCGCGACGCATCGTGGCGGAATTGGATAAATACATCATCGGGCAGGACAGGGCCAAGCACTCCGTTGCCATCGCCCTGCGCAACCGCTGGCGCCGCCAGCAGGTCGAGGGTCCGCTGCGCGATGAGATCATGCCCAACAACATCATCCTCATCGGTCCCACCGGTGTGGGAAAAACCGAAATCGCCCGCCGTCTGTCGAAACTCGCCGGCGCGCCCTTCATCAAAGTCGAAGCTTCCAAGTTCACCGAAGTCGGCTATGTGGGCCGCGACGTGGAGTCGATGATCCGCGATCTTGTCGAAATCGCCATCAATCAGGTGCGGCAGGAAAAAAGCGCCGAAGTGCAGGAAAAGGCCCTCGATCTGGCAGAGGAACGCATTCTCGACATCATTTTTCCGCGCTCGCCTGGGCAGGAAGACGACATGCAATCCGAAACCCGCGAGAAGCTGCGCGCGCAACTCCGCGCCGGCGCGCTCGACAAGCGGGAAATCGAAGTCGAGGTCAATGCCTCGGGCAATGCCAACATGCAGGTGTTCGGTCCCATGGGCCTTGAGGACATGGGTGTGGATTTGCAGAACCTGCTCAATTCCATGATGCCGAAGAAGCGCAAGCGCAGCAAACTCAGCATCGCCGACGCGCGCACTGTCCTGCAACAGGAAGAAGCACAGCGCCTTATCGATCCCGACGCCGTGGCCCGTCTGGCTCTGGATCGCGTGCAGAACGCGGGCATCGTGTTTCTCGATGAAATCGATAAAATCGCCGGACCACGCAGCACGCAGGGTCCCGACGTGTCGCGCGAAGGTGTGCAGCGCGATCTTCTGCCCATCGTGGAAGGCAGTTCGGTGAACACGAAATACGGCGTGGTGCGCACCGACCACATCCTCTTCATCGCGTCCGGCGCCTTTCACGTGTCGAAACCCAGCGATCTGATTCCGGAGTTGCAGGGGCGCTTTCCCATTCGCGTCGAACTCGACAGCCTGAGCGAGGACGATTTCGTGGCCATTCTCACGCGTCCGCGCAATGCGTTGCTGACGCAATACGCCGCGTTGCTGCGCACCGAGGGCGTGGAATTGCGCTTCAGCGACGAGGCAATTCGCGAAATCGCGCGCATCGCCGCCGAGGTGAATCAGAATGTGGAAAACATCGGCGCGCGCCGCTTGCATACCATACTGACCACGCTGCTCGAGGGCATCCTCTTCGACGTACCCGATGTGATCGACAGTCGCGAGGTGTTGATCGACGCCGACAAGGTGCGCGATGCCCTGGCGGGAATCGTCACCAACCGCGATCTGAGCAAGTACATTCTCTGAGGCCATGAGTATCAACCCAGCATCCACCATCATGCGTTATCCCACAATCACCCGCGTATTTCTCGTGCTGCTGTTCATCTCCGCCGTGCTCTGGCTGGGCGGAACGGTGATGCGCGCCTTGATCGCCAACGAATTTTTCATCCCCGGGACGCTCGAATTCGATCCCAAAATCAACATCAGCCAGGAACGGCTGTTGTTCCAGCTCGTGTCCGCTAGTTCGGCAGTGATCGTCGGCGCCTGGGCGGTGGCCCTCGTCAGCTCCATCATCGTGCTGCGCACCATTCCCCTGAAGGTGAAGGAGCACGGCTGGCTGCTCATGGCGGCGATTCTGTTCTACACGTTCGTGCCCGCGGAAATATTCACCGCCTGGCTCGACCTGCATTTTATTTTCGATTGGATGGAAGCCAAGGCCGCCTACATCGCCAACGGTCCAGGCGCTTACTACGAGTACCGTATCGGTTTGCGCGAAACGCTCTCGCACCGCATCGGCGCATTGCACGGCCTGCCGGTGATGGCGGTGCTCAGCTATTTCACCGCGTTGGCCGTCATCGCCTGGCAGCCGATACGCAAGGACGCACAGGCGGAAGGGGAGTGAGGCGCGCATGAGCGGTATGGACAAGGAAGCACTGCTGGAAGAATTGCGGGAGACCGTGGAGGCCCTCGGCTACAAGATTCGCTACGAGCGCGGAGACTTCAGCGGGGGTTCGTGCATTCTCCGCGAGGAGCGTCTGCTGGTGGTGAATCGCAAGTACACCATCGAGAGAAAAATCTCCGTCATCGCGCGCGCGCTAGGCGAGCTTGGCGTCGACGCCATTTTCGTCAAACCCGCGGTGCGCGAACTGATCGACACCGAACGCGACAAAGCCGACGCTGCATGAATGTATCCTTGCTGGTGCTGGGTTCGGGCACCTCGCAGGGCGTGCCTGCCATCGGCTGCGACTGCGACACCTGCACCTCGTCCGATGCGCGCGATACGCGCCTGCGTCCATCGGTGTTGATCGAAGCCGAAGGCATTCGTCTGCTCATCGACACGTCCTCCGATTTTCGCGCGCAGATGCTGCGGCACAACATCCGGCGCATCGACGCGGTGCTGTACACACATGCGCATTTCGACCACATCGGCGGCTTCGATGATTTGCGTCAGTACAATTTTCTCCAGAACGCGCCCATGCGCGTGTTTGGCGCGAGCGACACGATCGCGGCCTTGCGGACCACCTTCCGCTACGCTTTCGGTGCCGCCACGCAGGAGGGAGGCGGCTTGCCGCGCGTGATCACGTGGGAGGTTGAGCCCGCCACGCCGTTCACCATCGACGGCATCGATGTGCTGCCGATTCCCGTCATGCATGGCGTGCTGCCCATTCTCGGGTATCGCGTGGGCGATGTGGCGTATCTCACCGACACCAGCGAGATTCCGGAGGAAAGTATCCCGTTACTGCGCAATCTGGATGTGCTTATCCTCGATGCGCTGCGCCATCGCGAGCATCCCACGCATTTTTCCTTGCGGCAGGCCGTGGAAGCGGGAGAGCGCATTGGCGCGCGGCGTACATATTTCACGCATATCGCGCACAACATTCTCCACGAACGCGACAGCGCCTTGCTTCCCGAATCCATGGAATTTTCGTATGATACGCTTCTGATCAACTCATCCACGGAGCGTTCATGATCGACGCCGTCATTTTCGATCTCGACAACACCCTGGTCGACTTCATGCTGATGAAGCGCAATGCCGTGGAAGCGGGCATTCGCGCCATGATCGACGCCGGCCTGGATCGCGGCTTCGAGGACATCGACGCCATTGTGACGCAGGTGTACAAGGACGAAGGCATCGAGTATCAACGCGTGTTCAACAGCGTGCTCGACAAACTCACCGGCGAGGTGGACCACAAGATTCTCGCGGCGGGCATACTTGGATACCGCCGCGCACGCGAGGCGACGCTCGTGCCTTATGCGCACGTGCATATGACGCTGTTCACACTGGCGCGCATGGGAATGAAGCTCGGCGTGGTGTCCGACGCGCCCAAACTCGAGGCCTGGCTGCGCCTCTGCTCGCTCAACCTGCACCACATTTTCGACGCGGTGGTGACCTTTGAGGACACCGGACTCCGCAAACCAAATCCCGAACCCTTCCGCCGCGTGCTGGGCATGTTGCAGGTCGCACCCGCGCAGGCCATCATGGTGGGGGACTGGGAGGAACGCGATATCGCCGGTGCCCGCAACATCGGCATGCGCACCGCTTTTGCGCGCTATGGTGACACGTTCAACACCGGCACCACCAGCGCCGACTACGAATTGCACGACATCAGCCAACTCATCGGCATCATCACGGCCATCAACGGGGAAGAGCGATGAGCCGCGTGACCGGCATCGGCATTGATCTTGAAGAAATACCGCGCTTCGCGGAACTGCTCGACCAGTGGCATGGGCGCTTCGAGCAGAAGTTGTTCACGGAGGCGGAAATCGCCTATTGCCGCGGCAAAACCTTGCCCGCGCAGCATTTCGCCGCACGTTTCGCCGCAAAGGAGGCCTTCGCCAAGGCCATCGGCACCGGTTGGAGCGGACATTTTTCCTGGAAGGATGTGGAAGTGTGCAACGACGAGGCGGGAAAGCCCTCGTTTGTGCTGCACAACAGCCTCCGGGAACGTTTCGGAGCGATGAATATCCACCTATCACTTTCGCACAGCACGTCCCATGTCACCGCCATGGTGGTGATTCAGGACGCGTAGAGCGGTATAGAACGAGGAGAGACTCATGGAGCGTTTTTTCCGACTCATGCTGAATCTCGGCATCATCGCGCTCATCGCCGGAGCCGTGGCCGTGACCAGCTGTTCCGATGACTCGGGCACCGACCCGAAGCCCAATCCCAACGACACCACCAACAATCAGGACACCAGCACCAACACCATGGACGAGCGCATGCGGCCCATCGTTTTCGTGCATGGTGAAATGGAAGCTGCCGACATGTACTCCTTCATGTCGCAACTGCTCATGAAAAACGGCTACGCCGAGCAGAACCTGTTCGTCTTCGACTTCGAATCCTACCTCACCAATGACGGTGTGGACGTCACCGCCATGGCCACACAGCTTCAGGCCAAGGTCAACGAAGCCCTGGCCGCGACCTCGGAACAACGTGTGGATATCGTGGCGCATGGCGCTGGCGCGAAAGCCGTGCAGCATTTTCTCGCGCGCATGAGCGGCACCGCCAAGGTGGCGCATGTGGTGTATGCCGGCGCGGTGTACGACATGACGCTGACCGTGAACGGCGATCCCACGCCGCCGCCGTGCGAGTACATGACGCTGCGCAGCAACGGCCAGGACGCGTTGCAGCTCGGCAATACGCAGCACGGTGTGCTTACCGGCGCCAAAAACGAGCAACTCAACGGGCTCGACAATTTCCAGCTCGTGAGCAGCTCGGAAGCAGTGGCGAAGGTGTACAACTTTTTTACCGGCACCACCATGGCCGAGGCCAATCTCACCCCGCCGCGTCCGGGTTTGACCTATACGATCAAGGGACGCGTCATCGACTTCATCGACAACACGCCTCTGGTCAACGCCTCGGTGATTCCGGTGAAAGTCCGCCGCCTCGCGAGTGGCGAAATCCAGCGCCAGGTGGGACAGTCGCCGCTGACAACCGACAGCAAGGGCTTCTTCCAGTACGACGATTTGCTCGCGCCCGACACCTTCCTCGAATTCCTGGTGCGAAGCGCCACGGGTTCGCATTACGACATGCACATTTATCGTCAGCCCTGGCGGGCAAATTCCATCAGCGAGCGTCTGCGCGTGTTGCCGCGCTCGGGTGGATCCAGTCGCCTCGGTCAATTCGGAGCGGCGTTGCGCACCGGTACGCATGGCATCGCCATCGTCTTTTCGCAGAATCAGGCGCTGTATCAGAATCGCGACCAGCTCGTGTGCAAGCGCTATACGCCGGGTTACGAACTCATCAATACCACCAGTTTGCTCACGCCGGGCAACGCACCGGCTCCCGGCTCCAGCGCCACGGGCATGAACACCTTCCTGCTCTGTCTGCTCGATTACGATCAGAACAAGCAGGACGGTACGGGTCCGATTTCCACGCCCGCACTCAACACGTACGGCATCAACAGCTACGATTTCTATCTTGATGTGAGTGCCACGAACCATCAGACGCATTTCGAACTCAATGGCGCCTTCCTCGGTTCGTTCAACTACCGTTCGAGTGGAGCCAGCGGCAGCAACAACTCCGGCATCAACCTCGTGCAGTTCGAGTACAAACCGTGACCTTCGACAATCGCGTCACCCGTCTTTTCGGTATTCGATACCCGGTGATCCAGGCCGGCATGGTCTGGGTCTCCGGGTATCGGCTTGCCGCCGCCGTGTCCATGGCGGGGGGTCTCGGGCTGATCGGCGCCGGGTCGATGAAGCCCGAACTCTTGCGCGAGCATATTCGCAAGGCACGAGCGCTCACCGATGCCCCGCTGGGAGTGAATGTGCCGCTGCTGCGCGGCGACGCCGCCGACCTGTTGCGCGCCACAGTGGAGGAAGGCGTGCGCATTGTGTTCACTTCGGCCGGGCATCCCGGTCTGCATTTGCCCATGCTCAAGGATGCGGGTTGCATCGTGGCGCATGTGGTGCCCTCGCTCAAACACGCGCTGAAAGTCGAGGCCGTGGGCTGCGATGCTGTTGTGGCCGAGGGCTTTGAGGCCGGTGGGCACAACGGTTATGAGGAGACCACCACGCTCTGTCTTGTTCCGCAGGTGGCACAGGCCGTACGCATTCCCGTCATTGCGGCCGGTGGCATCGCCACGGGCGCGCAAATGCTGGCCGCCATGGCGCTCGGCGCCGAGGGTGTGCAAATCGGCACGCTGTTCGCCGCCACCAGCGAATCCTCCGCGCACGACACGTTCAAGCAATTGATCGTCGACGCGGGGGATGGAGGCACCGTGCTCACCATGAAAAAGGCCGCGCCCGTGCGTTTGCTGCGTACGCCGTTCGCGCTCCGGGCAATGGAGGCCGAGGCGGCGGGCGCGGACAAGGACGAGCAACTCGCCCTGCTCGGGCATAAGCGCGAAATGCGCGGCATGTTCGAGGGCGATATTGAAGAAGGCGAATTCGAAGCGGGGCAGAGTTCCGCGTTGGTGCGCGATGTGGCACCCGCGGCCGAGGTGCTCGCGCGTTTGCTCGATGAATACGCGCGCGCGAAAGAGGTACTGTGCGCAACCTGATTTTTCCCTTGTTCGATCGCGCCGCATGTACGATGTTACTGTTTTTCCACGATCAGCGTATCGCATGAAACGTCCGAAGCATTCCACACTCGCCATCGCGTTGTTCACCCTTTGCCTTGGCGCATCCGCGGCGGTTGCCGGCGGGCATCCCGTGTACGAGTTCCTTCGTCTGCCGATGAACGCCCGCGCGGCCGCGTTGGGCAATACCTTCCTCACCGTGCGCAACGATCCCACCTTGCTGTTCTCCAATCCCGGAGCCCTTGCTTCGCTTGAAGCGCCGGCGGCATCTGTGGGCTTCATCAAACATCTGCTCGATGTCAATGCCGGCTACGCCGTGTACGGACAGCAGTACGGCGAACTCGGCTATTTCGCCGCGGGTGTGGTGTACATGAACTACGGGTCCTTCGATCGCACGGACAAATTCGGCAACGATCTGGGCTCCACATTCAGCGCGGGCGATCTCGCCGTGAGCTTGGGGTATGGCAACAGCAGCGGCAATCTCAGTTGGGGTGGCGCGGTCAAAGTGATTTACTCCAGCATCGAGAGTTACAGCAGCGCCGGGCTCGCCGTGGACGCGGGTGTGTCCTATCTTTTTCCCGAGCAGCAGGTGGTGCTTGCCGCCAGCGTGCTGAACGCCGGCACACAGATCAGCAGCTACGCCGGTACCACGGAGGATTTGCCCCTCGATATTCGCGTGGGCATTGGCAAGAAACTCGAGCATTTGCCACTGACCATCATGTTGAATTTCCACAAGCTGAACGAGGACGAGGACACGTTCTTCGATCGCTTCACCAAGTACTCCATCGGCGGGGAATTCGAGTTGAGCGAATCGTTGCGTGCGCGCGTGGGCTACTTCAATGAAATGCGCTCGGAACTCAAAATCGGCAACACCGCCAAGCTCGCCGGTTTTTCTGGGGGCTTCGGTTTGAACGTGGCATCGTACGTGGTGGACTACGCCTACACCTCTTTCGGCGAAATCGGATCCATGCATCGCTTTTCTTTGGGCACCACCTTCTAAGCGATGGAAGCGCGCGACCCCGCTTCGAACAACAATGATCGCGGAGTGCTTGCGGCGCTCCGCGATTTTTTCGATGCCGCGCGGCGCACACCGCGAGACGTGAGCGTGGTGTTTCTCGCCATGGCGGTGCTGGGCATCGTTTCATATCAACTGGGGAGCAAGCGCTTTTTCATCGATCACTGGTATCAGGAACTGGGCGCAGATCCGCTGTTCGAGCTGTACCAATTCGTGTACTGGTTCTCCTCGGAATTCGTCATCTACTTTCTGGCGCCGCTGCTGCTGATCACGCTGTTGCACGGGCGCGCGTACCGCCGCTTCGGGTTGGGCGCGGGGGACTGGCGTTTCGGACTCAAGGTGAGCGGAATCTTCTTCGCGGTGATGCTCCCGATACTGTGGCTGGTCAGCGCCACACCGGCCTTTCAGCAGGTGTATCCGCATGCTTCTATCGTCCGCGGCGACTGGAACCTGTTTCTGATCTACGAGGCGGCGTTTCTGCTGTATTTCATCGGCTGGGAATTCATCTGGCGGGGCTATGTGCTGTTCGGTCTCGCGCCGCATACCGGTGATTCCGTGGCGGTACTGGTCCAAATGATACCCTTCGTGATTTTCCACTTCGGCAAGCCCTGGCCCGAAACCGCGGGATCCATTGTCGCGGCCATAGCGCTGGGAGCGCTGTCGCTGCGGACGCGCTCGTTCTGGTACGCCGTGCTCATTCACTGGTCGGTGATGTTCACCATCGACGGCATCAGCACGCTGCGTTTCCGTGCCGGAGCCGACGGCATTGGACTCGATGCGTTGCGCGCGGTTTTCTCGGCGCTGCTCGGCT
Organism: Bacteroidota bacterium; assembly: GCA_035362335.1. Classification (GTDB taxonomy): domain Bacteria; phylum Bacteroidota; class Ignavibacteria; order SZUA-365; family SZUA-365; genus JAOSJT01. Next base: position 10,610 of record DAOSDL010000032.1, on the reverse strand, counting down.
GAGTATATTTCCTTCGGTACCGTATCACCGTTTCGGAACACACCATGCGTCTCTGTGTCAACATCGATCATTTCGCCACACTCCGTGAAGCCCGCGGAGGAATGGAACCCGACCCCGTCACCGCCGCGCATCTCTGCGAACTGTACGGCGCCGAAGGCATCGTCTGCCATCTGCGCGAGGACAGGCGGCATGTGAACGACCGCGATGTGCGCATGCTGCGCGATACGGTGAAGACCAAACTGGATTTTGAGATGGCCGTCACCGACGAGATCATGCAGATCGCCATCGATCTGTTGCCCGATCTGGCCACGCTGGTGCCCGAGAAGCGCAAGGAACTCACCACCGAGTCGGGTCTCGACATTCTCAACGAGGCCGCCAAAATCGAGCAGGCCATTCGCACGCTGCACGAGAACGACATCGAGGTCAGCTTGTTCCTCGATCCCATCGACGAACACATCGAGGCCGCCGCCGACATGGGCGCCGATGTGGTGGAAATTCATACGGGTGAATTTGCCAACGCGCGCAGCGAGGAGGAATTGCACGAACAGCTCGATCGCATCCGCAGCGCCGCTGTATTCGCCAAATCCCTCGGCCTGGGCGTCAACGCCGGTCATGGATTGCATTACGGAAATATTCGCTACATCACCCCCATCCGCGAAATCGAGGAAGTGAGCATCGGGCACGCGCTCGTGGCCCGCGCGGTGTTCGTGGGCCTGCAAAAAGCCGTCGAGGACATGGTGAAACTCACGCGGGGCTGGTGAAACGCGTTCCGAGCTTTTTCGCGAGTCACTTCTGTCGTAAGCACTGAGCGCAAAGCCGCCGTTGCGCGATGGCAGGTGAATGGAGAAAAGGGACGAGAGAATAAAGGTTCACATTTCCTTTTTTTCTTTCGCTCCCGCGGAACGTCAAGACGCCGGGACACGAGGGCAGGGAAGAAGGTGAAAACGACGAGAGAAACGAGGGTTACATCTCCGTTTTTCCCTTTCTTCGCTGATCATTATCACCCCGGCACGAACACTGCCGCCGCGCACGAATCCTGCAAAGCGCGACCCGTCCCCTTCCTCCGTACCCTTCGTGCTCTCCGCGACCTCCGTGTCGACCTTCGATGTGACCGTCCTGGTCTCGAAGTACCGGCCTGAGGTTCGATGTGACCGTCCTGATCTCGAAGCACCGGCGGGGAACGCCGCGCCTGTCGACGGGTGTTGCATGACAACGATCTCATGCACAGGCACGGACAGACGATGCACACACACGGCGCGGCCGCGTACATTCAGCACATTCGCACGGCACACCCCGGCCACGCATTGGAACAGGAGGAAAGCATTTCCTGGCTTCAATGGGCGGTGCGGCATTCCACGGCTCCCGCGTCCGAGCGCGAGCGCGCCGCGAATTTCCTCGAAAAGCTCAAAGACAACAACGCCATCGAGTACAGACATTCAGTGCTGCGGGATTTCCGCGCGGCGAATTTCGGCAATCTCACGCTCTTCGCAGACAGCGGCGTGTCCGTCGTCAGTCCCGGTGTGGCGCAGCGCATGCGCACGCACGACGATGCCGCTGCGGAATTGCTCGGGCAGCTTTTCGCCAGCGCGGACGCGCCAGAAGCCATCATCGCCGTGACTTGCACCGGATATTCCTCGCCCAGTCCGACACAGCGCATGCTCGCGCAGCGGGGATGGGATCGCACACTGCATTATCAACTCGGCCACATGGGCTGCTACGCGGCCTTTCCCGCCTTGCGCCTCGCCGAGGCGCATGTGCTCGCCGGGAGCAGTCGCAGCATCGACATCTGTCACGTGGAATTGTGCACAGTGCACTTCCGACCTGACGATACGCGTCCCGAGCAGCTTGTGGTGCAGACACTGTTCGCCGATGGAGCGGCACGTCTCCATGTAACCGCGCAACCGCAGGGTCGCGCGCTGCGTGTGCTCGGTGCCGCCGAACGCCTGTTGCCGGACACCGCGACCGACATGACGTGGAACATCGGCGAGCAGGGCTTTCTCATGTCCCTGAGCCGAGCCGTGCCGGTGCATATCCGTGCCAGCATTGCAGGGGCGGTGGACGACTTTCTTGCCGAGCAGGATCTTGCGCGAAGCGACATCGATGTATGGGCCATCCATCCGGGAGGGCCGCGCATTATCGAGGCCACGATGGAAGCGCTCGGATTAACCGAAGTAGCGGTGAGCGATTCGCGCGCCGTGCTGGCCGCCCACGGTAACATGTCCAGCGCCACCGTGCCGCATATCTGGAAGCGTGTGCTCGACGATGAGCGGAGAGAGGCGGGCACGCTGTTGCTCAGCATGGCATTCGGCCCGGGCTTGACCGTGGTGTTGAATTTGCTGCGTGTGGAACACCATGTTTGACGTAATCGCCTGGACACTTTTCGCCGTGCATGGCGCACTGATGTTCGTGGATGAATTCCGCTTTCACCGTCACCGCACCATGCAGCGATGGGAGCGCATCGGACATCCACTTGACACACTCACGGTGGTGGCGCCGCTGGCCGTGGCCGTGTTCGCCGCGCCGGGAGCAACAGCCAACGCTGTGTACATTGCGCTTGCGGTGTTCAGCAGCATCTTCATTACCAAAGACGAATGGCAGCACCACGAGCATTGTCCCGCAGCAGAGCAATGGCTGCATGCCTTGCTCTTCGTGCTGCATCCCGTGCTGCTGTGGTTCATGTACACCGTGTGGCAGGATGGTGGCAGTGCATTGCCGTTCGTGGCACTGCTCGCCTCCGGCGGGATGCTGCTGCATCAAGTGGTGTACTGGAATGTGTGGGAGCCGCGTGCGCGAGGTTGACAATTCCTTCTACGATATGCTGGGCGACGCCTGGTACGGCGACGACGCGCATGCCATCGCCGTGCTGCGCGCCGAGAGTGCCGTTCGTGTGGACTTTGTGCGCGAGCGTCTGCGTCGTGAAGATGTGCTGTGCGATGTTGGCGCCGGCGCGGGCTTTCTCGCCATTCCCTTGTCGGAGCATTGCGCGCGTATTGTGGCCGTGGACCGCAGTACGTCTTCGCTTCGCGTACTGCGCGCACACGACGCGAAGGGGAGTGTAGCGTTGATCACCGCGGACGGATTCCACTTGCCGCTACCCGATGCCTCGATTGATGCTGTGTTGCTCATGGACATACTCGAACATGTGTCGCATCCCGCACAACTCATCGCCGAAGCCGCGCGTGTGTTGCGTCCCGGAGGACGCGTGTTTTTCCACACCTTCAACCGGACGTTGCCTTCGTGGATCGTGGTGATCAAAGCCATGGAGCTGTTTGTGCCGAAATATCCGAGAAATCTGCACGTGCATCGCTATTTCATCACACCCTCCGAACTCGCCGCGCATTGCACCGCCGCCGGATTACGTGTTGAGGAACTGCGTGGATTGCGTCCCGTATTCGATGCCGCCTTCTTTCAATCCATCGTGCGGCGCCGCGTGCTACCCGCATTTCGCTTTCGCCTCACCTCCTCACTGGCCATGGGGTATGTGGGTGTAGCCACCGCCTCCGCTCGATGAACAGCGTTTCTATGTGATGGGAAAAGCGCCAGCCTGTAATCCAGTGAAGAATGAGAGTAGTGAGGTGGTGAGAGTAAGGAGGAATTGTGGAACACGGAGCGCTTCGCGGGAACACAGAGTACCCTGAGCGCTTCGCGGGAACACAGAGTACTCAGAGCGCTTCGCGAACACAGGGCGCTTCGCTGGCACAGAGAACCCGGAGCGCTTCGCGAACACGGAGGGCTCAGAGGAATCGCGGCTTTGCGTCTCCGCGCCCTTGCGTTGGCTCGATTGCGGCGGGGCGCACGGATCGAGCGGGAAGCACCCTCAACCATTCCTCTCCGCTCTTCGCTCTCTTTCATCTCTTCATATGTATCACGTACTCAGCAGGTCCAGACGTACAAAGGCGAAAAGAGCCTCAATACTCCTGGTAGTCCGCTTATCAGCCATTACATTACAAAAAATTAATACACAATCACCCGATTTCACTTGCTTTTGAAAAATGCTCCTTATAACTTGGTGGCAGTGTATTCAGTACATATCTGTCCTTTATCGCTGCCGATGTGCGTGACGCGGGTGCGTTTCTGAACATGGTGGATGATATTAGGATGTAAGTAGGAGGAAATCACAGTCCCGGGTGCGGCTTTGTTGCTGCGCGACAGCGTGTACAGGGCAATGGGGAAGCAGAGCCACTGTATCCATCCCGGCCAGGAGGCCGGAATCGTTCCCCGTGCTTGCCGCTATCGCCGATGCGGGACGCGCGCACACTCAACAGCACATTCCGCCGCTTCACGGAGCGGCTCAGCGCCCCTGCACCCGACGCATGCATTCCCGTGCGCACGGGGCCCACAGCATCCATACGGTATCACGACCCGGGTTGTACTATTCGCGTGAACCTCCACCTCCGCCGCCGGACCGCTCACCGGACCGACGCGACGGGAAAGGAGCGACTCATCCTTGACTCTCAAAGCGATATGTACGATTTTTTACAATCAAGGAGTTTCTTATGGACTCTTCAGAGTTCAACGCCGTAGACGCCAGCCCGGACCGACACCGTGACGTGTCACAACATGGCACGAATCTTGCCACACACACACAAGGGTGTGCGTGTGCCGGCAGGGCTCGCGATTTTCACCATGATCCTTTGCTGTCTTCTCGCGCATGAGGCGGTGGGACAGAAGGAATGGACCGCGCGCTATGTAAGTATCGCGGCCCTCGATCAAATCAATCCCTCCATTGCGCGACCGACCGAGTCCGCTTTTACCGTAACGGTGTGGGAGGATGAACGGCATGCGTCCGCGCAAGGAGCGGACATTTACATCCAGCGCGTGGACAACAGCACGGGGCTCAACGTCTGGGTACGCTGGGACAATCCCCTCGATCTGGTGACCGAGCGTTTCGACGGCATGCCCGTGTGCCGCGCCCAAGGCGCGCAGCGCAATCCCCGCGCCGCCTACGACAGTGCGGGAGGCGTGATCGTGACCTGGGAGGATTACCGGAACGATCCCTCGGGCATGACGGCCGAGATCTGGGCTCAACGAATTCTTCTCTCCACCGGCGAGCCCGATCCCAACTGGCCGCTGGATGGCATCGCCGTGTGTCAAACCGGTCAGCATTGCGAGCGACCGCGTATTGTGGGCACCGCCAGCGGCGCGTTCATCACCTGGATCGACTATCGCAACGATCCCGGTGGACCGCCGCGGAATCGCGACGTTTACGTCCAATTCATCGAAAGCGCGACAGCGACCTGGCCCGCGCCTCCGACGCTTTGGCAGCCGAACGGCATTCCCGTGCATCAGAACATGGATCCCGATCAAATCAACCCCGAGCTCGATGTGGATTGTATCCGCATCGTCGACTACCTCGGCAACTCTCGCGAGGGCGTGGTTGTGACGTATCAGGATGATCGGTACAATGGCGCATTCGGAGGACAGGCGGTGTGGACGGTGTTCGCCAACCGCATCGACGCAAACGGCCAGCAAAGCTACAACACGGGTCCGTTGCCCTGGACGGCGGATGTGCCGGTGACGGCATCCTACGAAAACCAGGAGTACCCCCGTGTTGTCACGACGAGCAAGCGCTTCACGGTGCCCGATCCTTCGGCCATCATCGTCTGGCAGGACATGGTCGAGGATCCGTCGCAAACCTGGACGAACATCCATGCGCAACGTCTTGACGCCAACGGTGTGCAGCAGTTCCCCGGTCCCTTCGGTCTGGAGGTCTCTCAAGCGCCCGCCTCTCAAACCCGTCCCGATATAACCCTGTGGGAAGTTGGCAACATCCAGGGTGGCGGGTATACGCCATATGTGACTATCGGTTGGTTGGACTACCGGAATTACTCGATGAGCGGCATCGACATCTATGCCGCGCTGCTCGACGCGAGCGGCCCGGGTATACTGCGCAATCCCGGCACGAGCAACGGCGATTTGATCTGCGGGCTGCCGGGGGATCAGTACGATCTGTCGATGGACAATGTGCTGGTGACCTCGCCGAACAGCGAGCGGACGGTGTTCGCCTGGACGCACGAGACCAGTGGTCAGAGCGATATCTGGTATCAGGATGTGACGCTACCCGGGTGGGTCTACAATCGCCCGCTGAACGGTTGGCCGGTGAGCGAGGCGAAAGCGAATCAGCAGCGGCCGCAGGTGAATCGCGAGGTGTTCGTCTGGCAGGATGGTCGGCGCGATCCGATACTGAATGACCCGCAAGACGATGAGAACATTTACTGTCAAACTCCCGGTGACTGCGTGGGCGACCCGGAAATGCGCTGGCGGGACGTGTTCGCGAAGTGGACGTTCGGCAAGGACGCGGCGAATTTCCGTTTCGTCGCCGACCCCGAGGAGGGTTCGACCTACGTGGTGTGGGACGAGGTACGCGACAGCGATCCTCTGGGCAGCGATCAATACCGTATCGCCTTCATCCAGAAGCTGGACAAGGACGGTGTGCCTCGTTGGAGCAACAACGGTGTGGCGCTGAGCAACTACAACGACCCGACGGTGCCCGCCACGTACTCCTCGAATGCCACCATTCCCGATGTGTGCATCGATGCTCAGGGCGGTGCCCGCGCGGTGTGGCAACAGACGAACTCCGCCTCGGGCTACGAGGAGTGCTGGGCCTCGCACATTCCGGCTGATGGGGTTCCTGTATTGTGCACTGATCTTTGGGCCGCGAATCGTGCAGGTCAATTCGTGCATTATCGAGAACCTCGTATTGTGGCGGTGAATAATGCATTCTGTCATTCTATGATGGCAGTCCTGTCTTTGTCTCCAGCGAATATAACTTTCAGGAAAGTCGCCTATTGGCCTCCATTTGGGGCTGTAGTCTTTGCGACACCACCAAATCTGAACCCCGGTATCATCGATCACTCGAAACTACAAATCGCATGGGATGGTAACACCGGAATCTTCTCAATGACCTATAGTGCGATTCAAAATAGAATTGCATTACACCACCATGATTTCCGCCTCAGTGTCAATAGCACGAGTGAGGCGATTGCCTTTGTGGGTTTCGGTGGGTACGACCTTACAAAAACGCGACCCGATAACCTTGCACCGGTACGGCCCGTCTATTTCACCTGGTCTCAGCAAGCCGCCGCTGGCGACCCCTACGAGATTCATCTCGGGTATTTCAACCACCTCGGAGCGCTTGCGACTAGCGCTATCACCGCGAATTTTTTGGCTCCCACACCACCACCACAAAAACCGGATTCCAAATATCCCACCATCACCTCGGACAGTCTCGCGCCCACCGGGACGCATGAAGGTGTTCTGCTGGCCTGGGATACGGAGTACTATCGTGCCGGAGGCGGCAGTTCGCACAGTGTGGAGAGCAATAGAATAAACGTCCCGTTCATTAATCCACCCACACTGTTCGGAGCGCCCGAATTTCCCGCCCATCTCACACTGGACGCTGGCCTGGCCACACCGAGTTACCCGGATATCGCCCGCGTGATCAACACCATGCCGGGTAACGGACCCTTTGGCATGGTGGTATGGGAAGGTGGAGGCGAGAGTAGTCCCTGCACGCCTGCGCGTCCTCGGGACATCATGGGGCAGTATGTGCTTTACGATGCGAACGCTATGAATCCCGGTCCGCAGTGGAGCACGCCCGAGATGATCGCTCCCGGTGGTGGGAATTATTTCCAGACCGGGCCGCAGGTACAGCCCTCGCTTCCCGGGGCGGCATCGGTGTACTGGTACGATAACCAAGGCGGACAATACGGCGTGATGGGCACCAGACTGCCCGAGCTGTCGGGTTCGATACAGTGGGCGAAACGAGAACGCCAGGAGGTACTCGCTCCCGCCACCGGCCTGCATCTCGACGCCATCTGGCCACAGCCCGCCAATGGCAGCGGCGCTTCCGTGCTCGTACGTAGCGAGAACGCAACACCTGTCACCGTGACGCTGTACGATTTGCTCGGTCGCGAACGCGCTGTGCTGTATCGTGGCGATCTCGATGCACAGGGTCGCGTGCTCTCGATCACTCCCGCCACACTCGGCCTCGAGCCCGGCAGCTACATGCTGCGCCTGACCGGCGGTGGCAAGCACAGCACGCGGCGTTTCACCGTCGTGCGATGAGCATCATCGACTAACGCACTAAAATGAGAGAGTCCTGAAGCGACGAGAGCGTGGAGGAATGGGTCATAATGGACACCCGATCTTACGCGGCCAGCACCCTTCGAGCGGGTTGCACCCTCAACCCTTCCTCCGCGCCCTCGGCGCTCTCCGCGCTCTCATCGAATGTATTAAAATCTGATCCCCGCAACCGAATCCAGTATTTCCCGGAGTATACCGATGATCGCTCTTGACACCGTTCCGTGCTTCTTCGTTTGCCGTGTGCTTCGTTTGTTGGGTTTCATACTCCTGCTCGCGGTGCTGCATACCGCAGGAGTCGCGCGGGCGGGTGATCCGGGAAGGGTGCCGGGGGCGCGGCTGCCGTTGCGTTTCGCGGTCAACGCGGGGCAATGGGAGGACGGTGTGTTGTTCGGGGCGATTCGTGGTATGGACAAAGTGGCCTTCGCACGCGAAGGAGTGTTTCTCTTCCGGCCCATGGAACACCGGGGCACGCCACGCCTGAGCGATGTACCGACGTGGGACGCGGGCGAGCGTGAGTTGCAGGTGTCGGGTCTGCGCTTCGTGCGTGCGAGTGCGAACATGCGTGTGGAGGGCTTCGACGAGGCGGCGACACGCACGCATTTTTACAGCGGCGCGGATTCCGCGCGCTGGCGTGGGAATGTGCCCACGTATCGTGGCGTGCGCTACCGCGAGGTCTGGCCCGGTGTGGATGTGGAGTATGTGGAGCGGGAAGGTCGGTTGTTGCAGCGCATTGTGCTTTCGGCCGGCGCCGACGCGGAGCGCGTGGCCATCGTGGCGGGCAATCTCGGCGGCAACGCATTGAGCGGCATCGAGGCCGAGGGGAGTCTGTACCGGCGAGGAGACACTCTGCGCGTGAAACCGCAGCGCAACAACTTCGAATTACGGCAAGTCATAGAGACCGAGGTCAACACGTATTTCGGAGGTAGTGGTTTTGATGGGATAACGAGTATGGATCTCGCGCGTGACGACGCGATGCTGCTATATATGCGCACCACATCAATGGATCTGCCGTTGCGGTCGGCACTGCAAGGGACGCATCGCGGGGGGCCGTTCAACATAGACGTATACGTGGCCTGTCTCGAAGCGGATATGCGCGAATTGCGCTTTGCCACCTACCTCGGTGGCACCGGCGATGACGAACCATCACCGAGGCGGCGTAGCGGAGCACAACCTCGCATTAATGGCAGATTCATGCGCTCAACCACTTCCAATGATGTCGTTCTACTGAATAATCCGGAGTCGCTGGACTTTCCCATCACGGCCAACGCTCTGCAACCCTTGCGTTACACTTCGCCTGATCAGTCGCGACGCAATGGTGCGGCGGCTCTTGTTGCTATCACCGCCAATGGCATGCTGCGAACATCGACCTGGCTGGGTGGCCCGCGCTGGTTCGGAGCGTATTTGCTGGACCTCGGCCCCGACGGTAGCGTGTATGTGATCGGCACGGCCAGCGGGCGGCAATGGTTCGTGCGCCCCGGGGGACTGCAGGACACCATTCGCAATGGCGCGGGCTGCGACGACGGCATTACGCCATTGCTGGTATTGGCGCGACTGTCACCCGCATTGGATTCGGTGCGCAACGCGACCTATTTTTTCGCTCCCGATGGTATCATGGATACGCTGGAGGTTCCAAATTTCGATTATCTTGGAATGATCGTGGATAGTGAAGGGAACGTGGTGCTTACCGGAAACTGGGGTGGTGCATACCTCCCTGTGGTCAACGCTTGGATTACTGTCGGAAACCGATGGGACAGGTATATCGCCAAATTCGACCCCACTCTCTCACAGTTGCGCTTCTGTTCGCATCTGCCACAACGGGTACCCATGTTCTCGTCGACGGACTACGGTGAAGCTCTCACCACGGACAGGTGGAACAATATCTGGTTGCTCTCCACGCTCGAAACACTTGCAGAAGACACGATTCCGATCATCGGGCCATATGGTAAAGTTGTCGGGCAGAACATATTGTATAAATTTCGCCCGGACGGAGGTGTACCAGAGTTTTCCTTCCATCTGCCCTGGAATAGAGACGAAATCCCGATAGGCACCACATCCTTACTATCCGATTCCTGCGGCAGGATACTTTTCTTTGGAACCACCAGTGCTCCCGATGATTCATTACTGGACAATCCCTTCACCGGACCGGTTCCCAGCACGTGGACGCATTTCATCGCGGCAATGGATCCCGCATCTGCGGCGGTGGAATATTGCGGGTATTTCCACACCGACAGCAGTTATTCGGGTATATATGAACATGATCCTCCGATTCCGGTGCTTGGTCGTCTCTCCAGTGGTCTCGCGCAGTTATATAATGGTGTTTGCGCGGTGGACAAAGGCGGCAATCTGGTGTTGGCAGGCGTCGTTGGGCTAGGAGGATTGAATATCATCACCCCACTTCGCGCTTTTCAGTCTGTGGCGGGCAGGGAAACCGACGGCTACCTCATCCGCACGCGCGTGCCGGGTTGCGAGCTGCTGGGTTGCGCGATCGCCATGCCGACACTGCTCACCGTGGGGGAGATGCCGCC
>DAOSDL010000031.1:55513-59630 GCA_035362335.1 Bacteroidota bacterium | reverse complement strand
ACCATGGTAAACTCCTTTCAGTTTACGAGAAACGTCCGGCTTGGCCTGACGCACCAGATTATCACAGATGAATCGTGGAAGTCGGCGAGGATCCGAGCAATTTGACGCCGCGGTAGAAATCCAACGACCGCAGTCGAAAGTGACGCGAAACACGCGTCGATTGACTGCGAGGGCAGCGGGGGTACGGGTTGGCTCAAGGCGATTACCGTCAAACTTTACTCTTTACTCTTCACTCTTTACTCAACTCATTACCGCGCAGATGAGCATGATGCAGGCAGCGAGATTATTTTCAGAGCAGTGGAAAAAGGTGTAACTTTGCCGACATAGCGGGGTTATTCTCTTTTCGCATCGAGAAAGTATGCGGTCTCTCCTTCTCCGTCTTTCGCTCCTCATGCTGCATGCAAAGGCGATGGCGCAAGCAGCCGACGAGGCAGACAGCTCGACCGTGGTTCCTGGTCTCTCCCGCCAGATCCGCTAGCGGGGTCCATTTTCCACGACCGGCACGCGTGCGGGTCGCGCACGCACAACGCAAAAGGAAGCACTCTGTTCAACCCACAGGAGTATGGCATGCGTGGATTTTCGATATTCGCCGTTATTGCGACGTTGCTCGCGACCTCTCTCACTTCGGCACAGAATCTGGAGCGCGTGTATCCGGCCCGGAAGCACAATCCCCTCATGGACGTGCTGGCCTGGTCCGGAGACACACTCGTCGCCGCGGGACTCAACGGCAGCTTGCTGCTGTCCACCGACGATGGTACGAACTGGTCCGCTGTCGACGCCGGGGCGCTACCGCTGAGTTATTTCCAACTCGGACGCACCGCGAACGCGATCTACGCCCTGGGGTATGCGCACGACGAATCCGTTGCCACACCGACTTCGCGCTATGGCACGCTGCCCGAACTCCTTCGCTACACGCCTTCGACGGGGAGCGTCGACTATGTCCCCAATCCGGCGCCGCAGTTCATCAGCACCGCCGACATCGGCACCATGTGGGAAATGCAGGCCAGCTTCACGGAGGACGCCGTATATCTGCTGTTCGTCCATCCCAGCAAACAGGCCACGCTGCTCCTGAGTCGCGACGATTGTGCTACCTGGCAGCGTGTGGAGCTGCCCGCAACGCTGTACCACCTCCGCGGGGCGGCTCTGTACACTTCCACTAGCGGTCGCGTTGCGATCACCCTGTTCAACATTCAGGTGTTCTCCAAATGGCGCATCCTGCGGTCCATGGATTATGGAGCAAGCTGGCACATCGACATGAATCAATCCTTCGATCTGACCGCGCCGCTGTTTCCGATGTATTGGGAGGACGAGAACATGATACTCCTGGATTACAATCGCTCCGCGCAGGTGAGTCGCGACAACGGCGCGCAGTGGACCGCCGCAGGCTGGACGCTGCCGGATTATCCCACCGACTGGTTGGGTGCGCTCGACGCCACGGTGTACTGCTGTGGCTGGGGTGGCGTACTGTATCGCAGTACCACGGGAGGTGCGCAATGGGATACCGTGTACACGCCGTATCAATTCATGGGTACGTGGGCGATGCGTCTCGCGCGCAGCGCGAGAGGAACGCTGCTTCTGGTGGACAATACCGGCGGCATTCACCGATCGAGCGATGAGGGAAACACCTGGTCCACGCCGCTCAAGGAGCGGATGCTGTTTCATGAGGGCCGAATGCTCAACGACTCCGTCGGCTACGTGCGTGGGCTCGATACGGCCGATCCGCGCACGCGATTATTCCGCACAAGCGACGGCTTCCGTACGCTCGAGGCTTTAACTACGGTGGCGGAGTTGGATGGAGGACGGCCCATTCCCGTGACCGAGGAGTTTTGGTACACACCCGCAACCTCGAGTGGCGCGGGCGAGACCATCGTGCGCATCAGCACGGACGGTGGCAGGCAATGGAACACGGCATTGCGCGCGGCCGACTGTGAGGGATGTCGCGCCATTCCCGCCACCATTAGCACGGATGCGACAACGCTTCTGCCGCTGGCCACGGGTCAGGGATTGCGCGTGTCCACCGACGGTGGGCAGACCTGGCCCAGCGTGTTCAGCAGCAGCTGGACTGCGCCGAATGCGCCCGGGCCAATCGTGGCATCGGCCCGCGCCTCCGCCATCTGGTTCGTGCCGAAAGCCCTCAACGCGTGGCATATCGTGCGGGTGAGTGTGCCGAATGGAGCAATCGACACTGTCTTTACCTTGCCGCTGGCGTATCAGCGCCAGGATGTCGGCATTCGTTCGTTGACCTATCTGGACAACGATGTACTGCAGGCTGTGGTGGTGGATGCGAAAAACAACCTCGTATACCATTTTCGCGGCTCTCGCAATCAAAGTGAATGGCAGGCGCAGGAAGTGGTGAATCTGGACCTGAAGTCGTCGGAGGAACTGGTGTCCTACACAGCGCTCGACGCCACCAAGGCCGTGACTGTGCTGCTCGATAGGATCGATGATCACGTGCACCGCTATGTCTGGCAGGTCCGCACGCCGGCGGATTTCGTGCCACGCGACATCGCCGCGGGCTGCATCAATCCGGGATTCCAAACATATTCCACGGTATTCATGCCAGCGGATAACAACGGAGGATACTTCCTTACCGGTACCGAAATCTACCGGCTGCGTTTTGGCGGCAGCACGTCCCGCAACGACATCGCCCGACCCACGGATGTCGCGCGCATTCAGGCACTGTGGCCGCAACCCGTGGATGCGCGCGGCGTGCTGCATGTCCGCCTGGAATTGCCGCGCAGCGAAGCGCTCCGTCTCGAACTTTACGATGTGCTGGGTCGTCGCACGGCGGTTCTGTTGGATGGGTGGAACGCCGCGGGTTTTCACACGGTGCGTTATCCCATGGCCGGATCGCCCACCGGAACATACCTGCTTCGGCTCGCCGGCGCACACAGTTCAACGAGCACGCGGGTGATTGTGCACCGATAACCTTCGCCATGCGCGGGTGATGCGTGTTTCGAAGAATTTTTCCACATTCCATTGTGAAAAATTCCGCAAACACGATTTCTTGTGCTAATACCTTATGTTACGGCCAGTGTCTGCGCTTGCTTACTTCGCTGGAGCCTCCGGGTATCGTCACACTGAGTCTGTTCACCAGCGCTTACGCCGGTTTGGAACGTGAGTGACGCTTCGTCTCCGAGCCCGAGCGTAGTCAGTGCGGTTGCGAGGATGGTCGCGCGGGCTCGTCGCTCAGCTCGAAGACTCGCCGCGGCGAGGTGACGATAACGATGAGTGCGTCGGATGAACCATGCAATATGCTGCTCGAAGATCCGCCGTGGCGGAGCAACGCCTGCGAGCAATCACGTGCATCTTCCCGAGAACGCGGCGCGACGCGGATCATCTCCTCCCGCCGCTCCCGAATTCGCGATGATAGTGCGGGACGGCGTGCCGCGATTTCGTGCTGACCGGTTTATCGCACGAGAAGCGTAACGATCTCTCCATGGTTGACAGGAGTATTGGAATGCGCACGAAATGGAACTTCAGGGTTTGCGGACTGCTGGTCTCGGTGTTGCTTTGCCTCGTGGCGCGTCCAGGCGAGGCGCAATGGCGGGAGGTGGCTCTGCCTTCAGCGGGTGGGTACACACCGAAACACATGGCCTGGGCCGACTCGCTTCGTGGCTTCATTTTCGCCTTTGAGAATGGCAACTATTGGCGCACTGTGGACGGGGGCGAGACTTGGCAGCCCGACACCTTGCCTGTTACGCAGGATTCGGTGCTGCAACGGGGAAGGTTCGCTTGCGGCGCGGTGGAATTCGCGGACAGGGAATTCGGTGCCGCCGTTATCTCGAGGAACCGCTTGATCGATAGTCTAGTCTACTGCACCACCGACGGTGGCGCGACCTGGGTGTGCAATACGATCAAGAGGAATATGCAACGGCGCTTTATCCTTGACACCGGTCCCCTGACGCGTGTGGGCGGAGGTGGAATGCTGTATCATCTTTACAACAGAATACATGATGACGGTGTCGTTGTGAAAGAGCTGTTGCGCAGCACGGATTGCGGCGTCACCTGGCACGTGTTCGCGACGGATTCGCTCAGCATGGATCTGTTGGGAGGGGATTATGGTTTCGAATGGTACTATGTCACGCTGGATTCGCTGACGCATTACTATGCCGCG